>NVTC01000031.1 GCA_002732905.1 Robiginitomaculum sp. | reverse complement strand
GATCTCGGGGTGCGCCAAAAGCCAATCACGGATACGTTCGAAAGGTTCATCAGTACCGGGCTCTAGTGGTGCGTGCCAAAAAGAAGCGTCAACATAACGTGACCATTCCATATAATTACTATACATAGACACGCCTGCGTGAACCGTATGACCTGCCCTCGAAAGTGCGCGCACAACAGGAAATGCCATTCTCGCGTCACCGATAATTAAAACTGTATGTTTGGTCATTTTATATCCTCTTAAAGAAACGGTAGCGCTGCTTTTGAAAAGCCCAGGACACGTTGCCCAAGCATGGTTTCAGTGCCTATGATTTGATCCGAGCGCCTGCGTATCCGAGTCAAATTGTTGGAAATACCAGAAGGGGTGTGTGTCTCCATAAATGACCAACTTGCGCCCATAATACCTATTGGATTCATAACTTTCGTTTTAGCAAAWATGGGGCCTTGCGCTAAYGGGCYCAGTTGGTTGGTAAAATATTTTTTATAATGAGAATTACCAGATCCMGCATCATAAAGGGTAAGCTCGTGCTGCGGCATGGCTTTAATAATGTGCTGAGTKAGCAACARACCMGGYGAATATTTACTAAATTCAGGATTATAAGCCGTGAGCCACCCATTTAACAWATTRCCGCTCTGCATGTTAAATTCYGCTGCTACTAATTGCCCATCAACACGGAGTGTAGATAATATGGTGTTGATRTTTTYACATTCGCCGTGCCTGAGCATGTCCAACATTTKGTTCACCCAGCTTGGYCTRAGAACATCATGCAATTTTGTRCGRGCATATTGTTCACGTTTCATGGYAATRAGCTGGTGAAATGTTTCCGCACATTTATCGTCAAACGTAAATACGATTTCAGAATGTTCTTTGTCTARYTTTCGCCCCAAGCGRGCTATTTTCTTAAAAAACTTAGGATAAAKGCGCGTTTGCTGRGCAATGAATGGGCTCCAYCCCTCTTCTAAATTYGCAATATTAGTATTCRTAACAAYCGCAKRWYWWWYRRYAAMSKKRWSMMARMKCWYTMWTMSWGSMGWYYTAAAYCYRKSMMWKYTYATATNMMKRCRRAYACTCTGGAATATCAATTATCTCWCCAGAGCGTACAATAGGACCGTTGATGTCAGTGAACGGGAAGCCAATTGCCCGCGCCCACCTCCCCATACCTATGTGCATGGGCCAATAGGCTAATAAACCGTTTTCATCCTCTGCAATTGTGACCGAGACATCACGGCGAACCTTGGCAATAAGGCGGGCAAAATCAGGGTCAAGAAATCCGCTTTTATAGGCCTCTTGATTTGCACGTAAACTACGGAAGCCGTTCCATGTTTCACTGGATAAATCATCCGCGTTATGAATTTTAAAAGTGCGCCGCATGCCCTAATTCTCTATAACTTGAAGGGCTCACTCTAGAAGAAAATGCTTAATGAACACGGTAGCACTATAGTTTACAGGAAGTAAAAACCCTTTGTCATGAGCAACACTAAACTTGAGAAACGGCATTGCCAGCGCATCAAGCGCGATCCTCTGATAGGGGCTAGCATAACAAGCGGATAAACATCAGGGCCAATGATAAAACATCACAGACAAAGGCCGGAGACATGACCGCACCCGGTATCTTCAAAACACCCAATTAACCTTTGAGCGCAGGGCGACGTCCAGACATGACAATGCCYTATTATGGACTACTCATGCAACTTTTTGTTTTCTGCCATCTTTCTGGATTATGTTCCGTTGTTCGAGTAGCGCTATCAACGTTTCACTACATAAAGGTTTGGTCAAATATTCATCCATACCTGCCTCACAGCATTGATCTTTATCCTTCTTGTAAGCATGSGCWGATATTCCAATGATGAGGGTTTTTGTTCCTGATATTGTTTCTAGCTTGCGAATTTCACGAGTAGCTTCACAGCCATTTTTAATAGGCATTGAAACATCCATTAAAATGGCCTTTGGGGCAGAGTTTTTATATTCATCAACGGCCAGTTGCCCATCTTTGACGATCTTAAAAGTGATGTCCAGCTTTTCTAAAATACACTTCATGTACAGCTGGTTGATGTCGTTGTCTTCGGCAACGAGAATATCTAGTGTTGGGTTTTTTGGGTTAAGAACCAATAATTTGGTATCTGTGTGTTCGCCCAATTCGTCAGATATACTCTCATCTTCCACTTCAAGGGTTTTGACAGGTTTTTCTTCAACGGGTACAGGCTTGTCAGCCGAGCCGTCTAATCCACAGTCGTTTTCCATGTCGCCAGTATTTGGTRTTTCWGTATTTGGTATTGCTGMGGTAACTTCAGAAAYTAGCGTCCGGAGAGATGYYACCGAAATTGGTTTTACCAARYAACCGTCTGCCCCGAGACTTTTATGTCGTGCAGCCTGATTGCTTTTGTCGAGCGCCGTTAACATAATAACGGGTATTTGTTTAAACATCTTACTCGATTTTAAAGAAACCAGTAGCGCTTCACCGTTGATTTTGGGCAATTGACCGTTCAGTAAAATTAAATCAATCTTATGATCATGTCTGTATATTTCCCCCAGCATTCTGAGGAGTTTCTCTCCGCTGCTTAAGGTTATACACCTACAATTCCAAGCTTGGAATTGTTTGCTTAAAGTTTCCAAATTTCTCCCATTACCATCAACTACAACTACGTTCATGCCAGATATATCGAAGGGTAAAGCCTTTGTTTTTTTGATACCTATTTTAGTTTTTGTGAGGTGTTGATGGCTTGGAAGTGGAATATTGATTGTGAAGGTAGAACCTTTCCCCAATTCACTTGCTACACTAACGTCTCCGTCCATAAGTACGGCAGTTTTTTTCACTATGGATAATCCGAGCCCGGTACCTTCGTAAAGTCGCGTTGATGATTGATCTACCTGGGTGAATTTATCGAAAATATTATCAAGTAGATATTCGGGAATACCTACACCTGTGTCTTCAATCGCAATATTTAGATTGACTATTTTACCTTTTACAGTTCCAGTTACCCTCGTAAAAATGTGACCTTTGTTAGTAAATTTTACGGCATTTCCGATTATGTTCACCAATATTTGCCGAACTCTACCCATATCACCGACAAAAAAAGTGGGTAAATTGTGATCTATAGATAAGCGTAAATCTAACCCTTTAGCTTCGGCTTTTGGCGTTAAGAGTGTTATGACATCTTCTATAGTCTCACGTAATGAAAATGGTTCAGAGCTCAATTCTATATGTCCGGCCTCTATTTTTGAAAAATCCAAAATATCATTGATGATTTCAATCAGTGCATCGCCAGATTTTAATATCACATCTACAAACTTTTTCTCTTCTTCTCCTAATTTGCGTTGGTTTAAGAGTTGGGCCATGCCTAGGATGCCGTTCATAGGGGTGCGAATTTCATGGCTCATGGTTGCCAAAAACTCAGACTTTGCTACATTTGATACCTCCGCTTCCTTTTGTGCCTCCAAAAGTTCGGCCTCATGAGCTTTGAGTTCTGTAATATCAATGCGTAAACCAATAAATGTACCGTCCTCTAGGCGGCGATCAATAGCCCTAACCCACCTTTTATCATCTTTGTGATCAAACTCCTTACTTGTTTGGTACAATAACATACGTTTTTGTATCCACGCTTCTTTATCAGAAATGTGAAGCGCATCCATATCAGGATCTTCAGTTGTCACGCCTGCATGTGCTTGGTAAAAACCTTCGACAAACTCATATAAGGACATTCCCTCTCTTATCTTGGAGACCATAAAGGGTGCAAAATCTTGATAGACTTTGTTTGAAAAAACGAGTTTGTGCTTTTTATCAAAAACAACAATACCGACAGGTATATATTCTAAAATACGCTTATAAAAATCTGTAGTATTGCCAAGTTGGAGCTTTGAAATTTTCTGTAAATGCTGGAGCTCCAACTTATGTTCCAATTTATACTTCAATGTATTTTGATGTTGTTGCGTTTTTTCGTTCATATGAAAATCAAAAAACCCCACGGTGAGGCCTAGTTGAATGATAGCCAAGGCTACTCCACCAATTATTGTCGCTAAAACGGAGGAAGAAATCCCTGATGCACTTACAAGGCCATTGTCAATATGAGTTACTGTCATCGCGCTCATGCCTAAAAAGTGAAGAGAGCAGATCGCAATTGCTAGAATCGAACCAGCTACAAAACTTGCCTTTACAGTTGGTAGCCATCGATGTGCTTCCATTGATAACATGGATAGCGATATACCTATAATAATTGAAATTGTTACCAATTGCCCATCCCAAACCATTGTACCAAAAGGCATCCACCCTTTCATGCCTGAGTAGTGCATCAACGCAATTCCGACGCCCAACACACCTCCAGCAATTATACGTAATATCCTTGATTTAGAATATGCAAAAAGCGTGAAAGAGCCGGTGGTAAACAGCAGCACAATTAAGAGTGATAATGCCGTATAAAGCACATTGAAACCGTGACCATCACTCTCGTGATAGGCAAGCATCGCAATGAAATGGGTGGACCAAACGCCCCCCCCAGCTATCAGCGAAGATCCAGCAATCCAAGCGTATTTACGATAACCATTTCTCTCTCCCAGTCTTTCAAGGAGTAAATTGGCGGTTATTGAAGTAAGAATACAAATAAGTGCAGCAAATAAAACCAATGCTACATCGTGTTCCATTATTAAGGTTTCGTAAATTCTACGCATCGCTCCCCTTTAATTAATCAGCGAATATAAAAGTTTATTCTGCCTGTGAGCGCTGCACTTAAATATCTAACTGGCGCGCATATTAATTAGTGCAGACGTTAAAGCGAACATGCTTAATAATTAATAAACTTGTCGGGCGTCAGCGCTTATGAGACAGATTTAAGCTGGGGTTAAGCGAGAGTTTTTGCACAAGAGGCAGGCTTCACTCTTCACCTTACATCTCAAGGAGAGAAAAATTCTCAAAACCATCGGCAGGGTTAGTGATTAAAGTGATTGTGGGCTTGTAGCTTTAACTGTGTGGTCAACCAGCTAGATCATTAGTTTCCAGAGAAATGKCCGTAGATTGTCCAAAAYCCGATTGCYACAAAACCAATTCCAGCAATGAGCTTTARCGGGAAGACGGCYAACCATTTTTCTGCTGCACTGCCGAGCAACACGGCAATAAAAGTGGAAGCGACGAGTGCAGATGAAGCGGCAAAAAAGACCATATAAGGGTTGTTGTTTTTATCGCTTGCAAACATGATTGAGGCAAGTTGKGTTTTATCACCAAGCTCCGCCAAAAAAACACTTAAAAATATAGTGAGTAATGATGACATAATAGCTCCAGAATAGGTGGTGTCAGAGGAAAGTTCATGGTCAGTRAATAGCCAATAATTATCACACTGAAAATAGTTAATTAACGTGGCAAACCCAGTTTCTCATAATACCCAGTTTCTCATAATCATGGGCTAGAGTTTGTTCTGTCTCTTTGTAAAGGTATGACCACTTCAAAGTTTCAGGCTTCTCAATCTGAGCGCATTACCAATAACAGACACAGAGGACATGCTCATGGCTGCGGCAGCAATCATGGGGGAGAGAAGAATGCCAAAAACAGGAAACAGCACGCCGGCGGCAATAGGGACACCAACGGCATTGTAGATAAAGGCGAAGAACAGGTTTTGGCGAATATTACTCATGGTGGCTTTTGACAATTTATGGGCGCGTATAATGCCGCGTAAATCACCTTTGAGCAGAGTAAAGCCTGCGCTTTCTACTGCCACGTCTGCGCCTGTACCCATGGCGATACCAACATCGGCTTGTGCGAGGGCTGGGGCATCATTAACACCATCGCCAGCCATAGCGACAACGGCACCACCAGCTTGCAATTTTTTGATAAGAGCGGCCTTGTGCTCAGGGAGCATATCGGCGCGTACCGCATCAATGCCGAGTTTGTCGGCGACGGCTTTGGCGGTGGTTTCATTATCGCCTGTCGCCATGATGATTTTCAAACCTGCCCTCTGTAAATCATTTATGGCTTCTTGCGTTGTTTCCTTGATGGGATCTGAGACGGCTATCAGGCCTGCAAACTTACCGTCTATAGCTACAAACATAGCGGTTTTCCCTTCGCTCCGTAATTTGTCCGCCTGTGGGCCCAAATCTGATGGATCAAGACCCAGAGTTTCCATCATACGGGCATTACCAAGTGCTACGGATTTTCCGTCGACAACACCTTTAGCGCCTTTACCTGTTACGGCTTCAAAGTCTTTGGCTTTAGAGAGCTTGATACCGCGATCTTCAACACCGCGTACAATAGCTTCTGCAAGTGGGTGCTCACTGCCCATTTCTAATGAGGCGGTTAGTTTTAAGAATTGTTTTTCGTCCAGACCGTCGACAGGATAAACATCTGTCAAAGCAGGTTTCCCCATAGTCAGCGTTCCGGTTTTATCAACAATGAGTGTGTCGACTTTTGAAAAATTTTCGAGGCTCTCAGCATTTTTTACAAGAACACCCGCCAATGCACCTTTGCCTGTGGCCACCATAATCGACATAGGTGTGGCGAGGCCGAGTGCGCACGGACAAGCAATAATAAGAACAGAGACGGCTGCGATTAACGCATAGGCAAGTGCYGGGCTTGGCCCCCAAATTGCCCAGGCAATAAATGCGGTAATGGCAGCAAGGATAACAAGGGGAACAAAATACGAAGAGACCTTATCGACCATTTTTTGAATGGGCGCGCGTGACCTTTGCGCATCCGCCACCATATTAACAATTTGCGACAGGGTTGTATCCCCGCCGACACGCACGGCCTTTAAAATAAAGCTACCTGTACCGTTAATGGTGCCGCCCGTAACATCATCGCCCGCATCTTTTTTGATCGGCAGTGGTTCACCTGTCAACATAGACTCGTCGACGGCTGAACTGCCTTCAAAGACTGTGCCGTCTACGGGAACTTTATCGCCTGGGCGCACGCGTAAATGGTCGCCAACGCTAACCTCTTCCAAAGGAATTTCTTCTTCGCGGCCATCCGCATGTACGATACGCGCCATTTTGGGGGCAAGGTCAAGCAAGGCACGGATTGCGCCGCCAGTGCGCTCTCGTGCTCTTAGTTCCAATACCTGACCGAGCAAGACCAAAACTATAATGACGGCGGCAGCTTCAAAATAAACCGCAACTGTACCGTCCTCTTGCCGAAAACCATCAGGGAAAATGCCGGGCATGGATGTCGCCACGACCGAATATATCCATGCTGCGCCTGTGCCAAGCGCTATCAAGGTGAACATATTGGGACTACGGTTAATAACGGAAGCCCATCCGCGTTGGAAAAACGGCAAGCCGCTCCACAGTACAACTGGYGTTGCTAAARTAARTTCAAGCCAAACTGTTATGCGCTTTGGAATTAYCTTWTCAATAGGCAGGCCAAGAAATGGTCCCATCGCCAAAATTAGAACGGGAATAGCCAGTATCAGCCCGACCCAAAACCGCCGCGTAAAATCATCRAGYTCTGTTGTRTCGATCTCGCCGYGAACAATCCCTGCKGGCTCTAATCCCATGCCGCAAATRGGGCAGGACGATGCTTTAACATCGCGTACCTCTGGGTGCATGGGRCAGGTATAGACCATGCCGTCAAAACYRTCAGGTACTTTATTGTGCTTACCAGCRGGCGYMGCAGCKYTAGCYTCATCTACGGCGCAGCMATCATGGTTTTCATGGGCATTYTTATTGCTCGCTATATCAGCTTCCAGCTTCAGGAACATACCGCAAATGGGGCAGGASGATGCTTTAACATCGCGCACTTCGGGGTGCATAGGGCAAGCATATAYMGCACCCTTAAAATCTGTSGGGACYTTATCATAATTATCAGAAGATGRTGTATCYTTGCTGTGGTTTTTAATATCTTTCATGKKAAAACTTTCCCTTGTTTGTTAATCRACGCCCGTTCCACCAARAACACAAGCCCAANAACACAAGCCCTGNCATAAACATGAGCATGTCAGCTTCCTATGCGTTTTCAAGGCTAAAACCCATTCTTCTAATTATACGCGTGCGGATGTTCTACCCCTTATATTTTGGCCCTTATATTTTGGTAGTAATTTTGAGGGATGCGAGAGTGCTGTGCGTACTAATAAACACAAGGTGTTTGTGTAATCACAAAATGAGGGTGTGACATGAAAAATAAACTACTTAGAACCTCCGCTATTGCCGTTCTCCTATTAATTGCTGTGCCAGCATTGGCACAAACGGACGGCAATCAAACCAATCAACAACTACTAGAGCGTATCCAAAGACTAGAGTCGGAGCTTGGCGCTTTACGGGTTGCTGTACAACAATCTACGCAAAAAGCGGCTACCGCAGTGGAAACGGCTGATGATGCGATAGAGACGGCAACGATAGCGCAAAAGGCGATCAAGAAAGTTGCCAAAACCGCCAAGAGTGCTGAGGAGTGGAAAAATTCTAATTCCATTGTCCATCTGGCAGGATATGCATCGGCGGGCTATACGAATAAACAAATGTCGGATGGCCGCTTTGACCAAGTACAATTTGCCCCTATTTTCCATTATCAATATAAGGATAAAGTCCTGCTGGAGAGTGAGATTGAATTCAAGCTGAATGAAGACGGAAGTACTGATGTTGCGTTGGAGTATCTCACTGTAGATTTGATTTTGAACGACTATGCAACATTGCTCGTGGGCAAATTTCTTAGCCCTACTGGCCAATTTCGCCAAAACATTCATCCTTCCTGGATAAATAAACTGCCGTCAGCGCCATCGGGTTTTGGGCATGACGGTGCAGCCCCGACGGCTGAAATAGGGATGCAGCTTCGTGGAGCTGTGCCTACGGGGAATAGTGATATGCGCCTGAACTATGCGATCTATGTCGGCAATGGTCCAGAACTTGAACTCGAGATTGAAGACGGTGAAACGGAAATTCACGGTGTAGTCTCGGAAGGGTTTGGCCGCGATATTGACGGCAATAAGGTTGTTGGCGGCAGGGTTGGTTTTATCCCGATACCCAAGTTGGAACTCGGCGTTTCGTCAGCTTTTGGGAATACGGCAATCGTCGGTGAAGACGACAGGGATTACCGTATATTTGGTGCGGACATTGCCTATAAATATGGCAGATTTGATCTGCGCGGCGAGTATATCAGCCAGAAAGTCGGTGAACTGGCCAGCAGTGTCGCGCCTGATTTATGGAAATGGGAATCGTGGTATATGCAAGGCGCATACAAATTGCCCGCCAATTTTGAAGGTGTTGTAAGATACACGGACTATAGCTCGCCCCATGCAAGCCAAGAGCAAGAACAGTGGGCCATTGGTCTGAACTATTTAGTTGCGCCGCAGGTTATCGCGAAGATTGCCTATGAGCTTAATGAGGGAAGCGTTCCCTCTACCGATGCCAACAGGTTTTTGTTGCAACTTGCATATGGTTTTTAGGAGATTGATTATGAAAACCGCGAAAAATACAATTTTTGCCATGGCTGTAGCCTTCGCAATGATCGGCATTCCTCAGACGAGCTATGCCAAGAAAAACCAAGTCGAAGCCGATGTAAAAATTGAGAAAACAAGTAATGTAAAAAAATCCAAAAAGGGCAACTTTGCCCGTGGCGCTAAATTGTGGGCTAATCGCTGTACAAGTTGTCATAATGTTCGTGCGCCCAAAGATCTGACCGATAGCGAATGGAAAGCGACAATGATGCACATGCGCATTCGTGCTGGGCTGAGCGGCCAGGATACCCGCGATATATTAGTATTTTTGCAAAAGAGTAACTAGTTCAAATTTAGGAGAAGATTATGAAGCAATTTATTGCCATTATCGGTGTGGGTGTCACAGCATCCTTTGTGGTGTTCGCAAGCGTTATTGCCCTTGCTAGCAGTCCAGAGACCGGTAARAATATTTATGAAGAAAATTGTGCGGCTTGTCATAGTGAAAACGGCAAAGGAGCTTTCCCCGGGATCACGCCAGACTTTACAAGCAAGAAAGGCCCGCTAGCAAAAAGCGATGAGACGCTTCTCGTAAATATTACTGAAGGCTATGAAAGCGAAGGTTCACAAATGGAAATGCCGGCTTTGGGCGGCAATGATGAGCTAACAGAAGAAGATATAAAAAAAGTTCTAAAATATATTCGGGGTAGTTTCGAAGCTAAATAATATCTCTACGCGTGCTATATCTGTAGCTATCAATCCTTTCATTTGTAAGCAGATGGAAGGATTGATTTTTAGAGACAAAAGTTGGTTAATATAAAAGCGGCACGCTCTTTTCACCGTGTTTATCATGTGATTTGCCCTGAGGGCTCCAAAATTAGTCATTATTTATTGGTGCCTGGTGCTGGTTTTCTTAAATACGAAATAAAAATAGAATAAATTGCAAGGGAATTTAAAGCGGCTTACGTATTATACATAATGATTTAAAAACAGGGGAAACGTTTATGGTCATGCGATACATAATATTAACTTTTATACTCACTTTGGCGAGCATTGTGGGTTCACAAAATTCATTTGCTCATCCGCCAAATCTACACGATGAAGCCACTCAAGAGCAAACTGTCCAAGAGCAAATTGCCCAAGAGAAAATGGTCCAAGAGCCGTCTCGGCTGGATGAAACTGTGCCTCAAAATAAAGAAGATGATGCTGAGGCTRTKGWRCRMAGSCWKKWGAACNRYRGCCATGAGAACRRCGGYAATGAGAACAGCGGCAATGACGAAGCGACTGGCAGCAAAGACGGGCATTCTCATTGGGGCATTAGTCCCGATAGCAAGCCATTTGCAAAAACTATGGCCGCATACGGAAAATTTCACCCACTCATAGTCCACTTCCCAATCGCATTGTTTTTAACGGCCGCATTTGCGCAAATCTTGAATATTAGATCCAAAACTGGAGCTTACGATAAAACGGTTGTGCTTTTAGTTTGGCTTGGCGCTTTGGGTGCATTGGGCGCAGGTTTGTTAGGTTGGGCACATTCGGGGCCTGTACAAATAAATGAAAACACARTCATGTCATCRCACCGGTGGATTGGCACCAGCTTACTGGTAGGYGGCCTATTAACGGCCTTTATTATGAATAAAGCCAAGTCGCGCGAAGGCGGTATGAGTAAACACGTTGTGTTTAACGTGCTTTTGTTTGCTATGGCGCTMGGTGTTGCGATCAATGGGTTCTTGGGTGGCGCTTTGGCCCACGGTGGYATGAAGCACCTTATGCCCGGAATAATGTAAAACAAATTTAGGARAACAATTATGAAACGATTATTAAAAACAATTATTATACCACTATCATTAGGCATGTTGGCGGCTTCGTGTTCAGCACAGCAATCAACTGAGCATATGGGTGATGGACATTCCCATGACGGTTCAATGCAGAGCAKKGCCGTTAACACATCTRACACRKCACAGAAAAACCAAAGTATTRAAGCCGYCCTGAATAACTATTCTCTGCAGATTACYGCAAAAAACCTAGCTTCTATGGAAAGCTATGTATTGGCGTCTGGAACGGACTTCACGATATTTGAAGGCAAAGGTACGAATATTGGTTGGGCCGATTATCGAGATAATCACCTTGCGCCTGAATTTGGTAATGAAGATTTGGTGTTTACCAAATATGAGTTTACCGACTACAGAACCAATGTTTCGGGTGATTTGGCAACGGCTACYTTTTCAATAAACATGGCTTATACTTATAAAAATGAAGACAAGGCTTTTATCAAGCACGGCACCGCCATACTTAAAAAAACAAATGGCGCTTGGAAAATAGCCCACCTTCATACATCTTGAAGCTAAGGAGGAGAGTTCTATGACYGATAAACTTGAACAAWTTTTGCAGGCTTTACCTAATCCTGACGAACAAAAACTTGTGGGTTTGGAAGCACGGGTCTGGAAGCGTATTGAAACTGCTCAATCATACGCCTATTTTKCWRMYCTTCCGATTTGGATCAAAAACCTRCCTRTCGCMACAACATTACTGATTGGCGGTATGGTGGGAGCRRGTGCAAAYCCGGTAAAACATGATYTGGAYRTTTTTTCTGCCRCGCCTTCTTACAGCATCAWTAACATCATGGTGCCCTGTTGTGATTAGCAAAGAGATGCGCGGTGCCACCGTKATTATTRGTTTGAGTTTTATAGCGGGCGTAATTGGTATTTTGCTCGGGCATAAATATATTATGCCAAATGCAGGAAAAACTATTGGACTTCATGAGCAGATACACAGTGAACTTGCTCTCGACGTAGTGCAAGATGCGAATCTAGCTGAGCAGGAGGAAAATTTTTCGATAAGAAAATCTGAACTTGAAAGCCGTATGAAGAAAGCAAATATACGCTTAAGTGCSGCTATGCAAAAAGATCATAYAATGTCACCGGAAGTTGTTGGCGCTAAGCAAGAATATGTGCAAGTATTAGACGAACTTCAAACCCTTACGATYGAGCACATTTTTATTATGCGMAACCTTTTAAATGAAAAACAAGCCGTTAAGTTTGACGAAATTATTCAGCGTTCGTTTTCCGRCATTGCTAAATAGCCATTACGATAATGTTTACGCCGGCTAGCGATGAAGAAGATAAAGCCCTTGTCAAAAGAGCGGCWGCCGGTGATGATCCGGCTTTCACCACTATCATGCGTAAATATAAATCCCCCCTTTACCGCTTTGCCTGTCGCCATATGGGGGATGAAGATGATGCCGAAGATATTGTCCAAAATACCTTCATAGCAATCTATAAAAACCTATCAAAGTTCGACCCGAAGTATAAATTTTCTACATGGGCCTTTCAAATAGCGATGAACAAGTGCCGAGATTTGGGCCGTARGCGYAAGACACGATCTTTTATACACCGYATWACACCGTTGATAGAAAATAAAATTGCCAGTATTGAAACACAAGAAAATCTCGAAAACATCATAGACAATAAACACAGGCTTGAAGTCGTAAACACAGCGATTGCGCAACTTCCTGAAAACTTGAAATCACCACTTATTCTTTGCGTAATCGAAAATATGAGCCATAAACAAGCTGCGGAAATCCTAAAAATCAGCCCCAAAGCAGTGGAAACGCGTATTCATCGGGCGCGTGCAAAATTAGTGAGTGTGGTATCGAAATTATAAATTTTTTCTTTGGTAAGGTGGCGGCGGTAAACCCTAGGCTAAAGTCAAAACTAACCATTACTTTGAAATTCGAGCATGCTCCCATTTATCAATATTGTTGAGAGGGCCAACGGGACAATGATGCTCTTTTGTTGGTTTGCCTGATAATTTTGAATAAAAATTATGGGCGGCGCGCATTTCACATCCGGGCGTCGCCAACATAGCGGCCAGTACAAATGATAGGCCGATATGTGTAAATACATAAATGTCTGACGTCAGCGCTTATGGCACAGATTTAGGTCTGTGCTAAGAGAGAGTTTTTGTTCATCATCATCTTAGGAGTAAGTGATGAGACAGAAACATAC
>NVTC01000030.1 GCA_002732905.1 Robiginitomaculum sp. | reverse complement strand
CGTGCACTTGCCTGTCCCAAAGAAGAGAACTTAACCACTATAACATAGGTTTGAGAACCATGGATAAGATTTATCATCCGCGCCATTAATACCAAGCCACAAAACTCTAACTAGATTCCCGCCTCCCCGGCCTACGCCGGGGTGAGCGGAGACGGGAATGAGCGGAATACGAGGAGGTAATTTTTACAATAACTGACCCTACTCACTACCCCTCAAAATCATCCATATCTTTGGCTTCGGTAAATACCCCATCCAATATTGCCACGGCTTCTCTTGCATWYMYYRYTAYNATRNATYWMYYWTMACSSCYWYYMAAMTCNGMTMMWWMMCKNGYWGGCKKRMWNTYYWKTSWYGAYTTKYATSRWRYANCYTKRYYKTTATMYRTWCACKNCMAKKRYATAYTKRRYKCARWGSWRNGCAANCCWCYAWARTTTYKKNGCNGCCCAATTCAGAGGGGAATTGAAATAGTGTTTTACTTTGTTTGCCAGAAGGCTAAAACACCATACATTCAGCACCATACATTCAGACAGTGTGATTTGACAAAGAGGCATTATTAGATGCTTGGTAAATTGGCGACGAAAGTTTCGCAGATATAATTGGGGGAAATTATGACGATACATTTGCATAAGGGTGACCTGCCGGACGGATTGGATTTTGGTACGTCTGTGGCAGTGGACACAGAGACACAGGGGCTGTCCCTGGTGCGGGACAAATTGTGTTTGGTGCAATTATCAGCAGGCGACGGCGATGCCCATATTGTGCAAATGGACCGTAGCTCTTATGATTGCCCTAATTTAAAAACGCTCATGTCCGACACCAAAGTCGAGAAAATTTTCCATTTTGCTCGGTTTGATGTGGCTATGCTCAAACAAAACCTAGGGGTTGATTGCGCACCAATATATTGCACCAAAATCGCTTCGGCTCTGGTGCGGACATATACGGATGCTCACGGACTKAAAAACCTGTGCAAAGAACTGTTAAATGTAGATTTGTCCAAGCAACAGCAATCTTCTGATTGGGCCGCAGACGGCTTAACCAAAGCCCAATTGGAATATGCGGCTTCGGATGTTTTGTATCTGCATCAGCTACAACGAATACTAACGGCACGCTTGATGCGCGAAGACCGGTATGACCTCGCCATAGCCTGCTTTGAGTTTATGCCGACCCGCGCCGGACTAGACTTGGCGGGTTGGAATGATGTGGATATTTTCTCTCATAGYTTCAGATAGGGGTTTCAGGTAAGGGTTTTAAATAGGGTTTCAGGTAAGGGTTTTAAATAGGGTTTACCCATAGTTTTCGCTAACCAAACTGTAATCAATTGTCCGCATTCTAATGTCGCATTTTTGGTTTGCTTATAGTATAGAGAACCAATTTTAACGCACATGTGAAAAATTATGACAACAATCAATGCTGAGATTCCAGCCAACAAGAACGGCGGCAACGGCCACGCCCTTTCTAAGCACGCTTTGGCACATTGGGAACCACGTCACGTCTTGTCACTAGATGCAGCAAAACGTCACAGTATATTCATCCGGCGTGCGCGTCTTGTACTGATGGCATTTTCAGGTGTTTTACTGTTGATCTTATTGTGGTATTTCATTTCAGCCCCTAAACCCAAACCGCAAGAAGACAATCCAGATGAAACCGTCAAGATGGTCAACCCGGTATATAAAGGCCGCACAGCAGATAATCTCCCGTTCCGTATTACCGCAGCTGAAGCCGTGCGTTTTCTACAAACCCCAGACGAGACCAAATTGCTTAATCCAGTTTTAAATTTTCTACGCTCCGGAGAAGTTGAGGAGAGCATGGTTTTGGCTTTAAACGGTTTATATAATTCAGAAACTCAGGTGCTTGAACTAAACCAAGATGTACATTTAAAAACTGACGATGGCTATGATTGCCAGACAAGCCACGCCCGCATTTTTGTCAAAGAAAMGCGGATTGAAGGYGATGAGGCGATTGCCTGTATKGGTAGATTTGGYCGCGTGGCCGGCAGCGCCTATGAGATTAACGATAATTTTGCGGAATTTGTGTTCAAAGGCAACATGACGGCTCTTATTATTCCTGAAAAAGCTGATGACATGCTCAAGCCCAAAGATACTGTGACGCCACTACGGGGAGGACAATAATGAAAAAATTTATCGTCGGTGCTGCCCTTTTGAGCAGCGCAATTTTTGGAAGCTTACATGCGGGCCCGGCTGCAGCACAAGTGTCCTTCGGCAATGACAGCCCAATTAATGTCAGGGCGGACCGGGCAACTTACCGGGGGGCACAAACCATCTTAACCGGCAATGTCCGTGTCGTACAAAAAGATGCGACAATTTTGGCAGACCGCATGGATTTACACCGCAGCGAAACTAAGGCAGACAATGCTGGAGCCGACGAAGGATCTATAAAATTGGGCAATATCAACCGCATTGTCGCCATTGGAAATTTTGTATATATCACACCGGAAAACCGTGTAACTGGTGATAAAGGGGTTTACGAGCGCGATAAAGAGATTATCACGGTAACAGGCAATGCTAAGTTTGTTCAAAATAATGGCAACACGGTTACCGGTAATACGATGATCTACGATCTCAATACCAACCGCGCTAAAGTTGGCGGAAACTGTACTGGACGAAATTGCAAGAACAATGACCGGGTAAAGATCAACATTGGTGGCAAAAAGTAGGTCAAGAAAGACAAAATAGATCAAGAAAAACTAGGAACGCAAAATGACAATTGTAAAAAACGGCACAAAATTCACAAAATTCATAGTATTATTCTTTGGCCTCCTCGCAGGGGCTCTGATGTGGTCAAACGCGGCGCATGCTCAATTTGTATCGGGCGGCACCTCCCCTGTAAATATTACAGCAGACAATGTAGCCTATCAGGATGGTCAATCTATCTTAACGGGCGGCGTAGATGTACGCCAAGGTGATGTGCGTGTTTTGGCAGATRAAATGACCGTRTTTACGGCKRGCGGTGGYAATTTGGGCCAGGGCGATATTTCGCGGATTRTTGCCGTTGGAAATTTTTATTATTTRACRCCMGACCAAAGTGTRCGCGGYGAAAAGGGYGTCTATACRCGCAMMRAYGATACATTCGTGGTRACTGGAAATGTCATCATGAAGCAAGAAGACGGCAGCATCATTTCAGGTGATACATTGTATTATAATTTGAGTACACAAAACGCTCAAGTTATCGGTAGCTGTAAGGGGCGCAAATGCGGCTCCAAAGGTCGCGTGAACATTCTAATTAAAAATGCGCAAAACGTCGCAGATAGCAATTCATAGTTTATGGCAAACACTAAAAATAAGCACCCGCAGCAAGGCCAAATTTCTACTGAGGGCCAAATTTCTACTGAGGGGTTGTCGGCCATTGGCATCGGTAAATCCTACAAGGGCCGTGCCGTTGTTAAGGGGATTACTCTATCCGTAAAGCGCGGCGAAATTGTTGCCCTGATGGGGCCAAACGGCGCAGGCAAAACAACCAGCTTTTACATGATTATGGGGCTGATCGAAGCTGACCGCGGACAAATAATGCTAGACGGGCACGACATTACAGATCTACCCATGTATCAACGCGCGCGCCTCGGCGTTGGATATCTGCCTCAAGAGGAAAGCATTTTTCGAGGCCTTACCGTAGAAGAAAACATCCGMGCCGTAGTTGAGCTCACTGAAAAARACCGCTCCAAACGCGACGACAATGTTAATGCGTTATTGGACGAGCTTAACATTGGGCATATTCGCAACAGTGCGGCTTTGGCGCTTTCAGGCGGGGAACGTCGCCGCGTCGAAATTGCACGCGCACTGGCCTCGCGGCCTTCCTTTATTTTGCTGGACGAGCCATTTACCGGTATCGACCCAATTGCGATTAACGACATTTCTGATCTGATCCGCTATCTTAAACAACGCGGCATYGGCATTCTCATAACCGATCATAGAGTGCGCGAAACTTTGGATATCGTTGACCGTGCTTCCATCATGTTCCAAGGCGATGTATTGTTCGAGGGAACACCGGACGAGATCCGCGCCAACAAAGATGTCCGCCGTGTCTATCTGGGCGAGAAATACGCCTAAGCGATATCTTTGATATTATTTCTTTGGATAGTGCGCCGCAATTGATTTAGCGGCATTGTGCAAGAATATTGCAATAAAAAACGACCACATGCCGGAAATGTAATGGCCAAGGAATATATCCCAAGCACCCCAAGCCATCAATCCGTACGCGAAAAACATGCCAGTTTTGGCGGCCCAACGGGTCGCTTTGCCGTAATCATTGAAACCCTTCCAAAGCACAGCTCTAAATATTCTTCCCCCATCTAAAGGGAAAGCGGGTACAAGATTAAAAATCGCCAAAATAATATTGATAACAAATAAATAGTGAAATACGGCGGCTAGAGGAATGCTGATATGAGCAGACTGTATCATCCCGCCGAGACCAAAAAACAACAAACCCAAAAGAAAACTAACAAACGGCCCGGCGGCTGCTACCATAAATTCTTGTTTAGGTGTTTTAGGGTTATGCCCCAACTCGGCGATGCCGCCAAATATGAACAAGGTAATGCCCTTGATGGGAATACCGTAACCCCGCGCAACGACTGAATGCCCCATTTCGTGTAGCAATATAGAGATGAAAAACCCGCAAGCGCCCAAGGCACCAAGCACCCAATGAGCAATTGGTGAATATCCAGGCAGCACGCTTGGGAACCACCGTGTTGCCAATGACCATGTGATCAATGCGGCAATAAATAGCCAGCTGGTATCGAGCTTGATATCAAAGCCAAGCATGCGAAATTCTATTAGTGTGTTACCACCCATAATCTATCCTAAACCAATTTTGTTGGGGTATGACTACACGGAATGTATGGGATGTCCAAGGGCAGAAAGCGCGGCCTCCATAGCTGCTTCGGACAAAGTTGGGTGAGCATGGATGGTGCCCGCCATGTCCTCAAGGGTGGCGTTCATTTCTATGGCTAGAACGAACTCACCGCTAAGCTCTGATATATGACGACCAACGGCTTGGATGCCGATGATACGGTTCGTGCTTTTAAGCGCCAAAATACGGACAAAACCGCCGCCGTCTGCTGTACCTGTGGTCAAGGCCCGACCATTGGCAGCCCAACGAAACTTACCTTGCGTAAACTCAAGACCTTTGTCTTTGGCTTCGTTCGGCATCAAACCAACAGAAATAATTTCTGGATCCGTAAAGCAAACCGCCGGAATTGCCTCAGGCGCAAATGTGCGTTTTTTACCGGCAATTATCTCCGCTACCATTTCGCCCTGTGCGGAGGCTTTGTGCGCCAACATTGGTTCGCCGACCAGATCGCCAATGGCATAAACCCCGCCCATAGCGGTACGGCATTTATTATCAACTTTGACGAACATGCCGTCCATGTCGACGGCCATGTTTTCCAAACCCCAGCCTTCAGTGTTCGGGATACGCCCAACCGTAACCAAAACCTTGTCACAAGCTAACGTCGCTTCTTCGCCGTTTTTATCCGTGTAGGTCAAACTATGTTTGCCGCCCTTAGTGCTTACGGCCTTAGTGCTTACAGATTGGGCAAAACTACTTGTGTGAACTTTGACATCATGATCGCGCAACCATTTGGATACGGGTGCTGACAATTGCTTGTCAAAACCCGGTAAGATGGTTTTTGCAGCCTCGATAAAGGTCACTTCGGCGCCGAGCTTGCGGTAAGCAATGCCGAGCTCCATGCCGATATAGCCTGCGCCGACCACGGCCAGTTTTTTAGGCACAGATGTTAAGTCCAGCGCTTCGGTTGACGAAATCACGACGCCTTCTCCGTTTTTGGCGAAAGGCAGGCCCTTAAGCTCCACACTTTTAGAGCCCGTCGCCAAAATAACATTGCTCGCCGTTATCTTGTCGTCGCCAACCGTACAGGTTTTAGCATTTTCAAACACTGCCCAYCCAGARACAACRCGCACGCCTGCMGCYTTCAAAAGTCCGGCAACACCAGAACTAAGCGTCTCGGTAATACCGTCTTTCCATGCGATGGTTTTTTTGAAATCCAGTTTGGGTTTGTCAGCCGAAAGACCAATTACGGAATTACCGCTAGCGTTAATACCCGCCTGTTCAAATTTYTCCGCAGCCTCRATCAAGGCTTTGGACGGAATACAGCCGCGTATCAAACACGTGCCGCCGAGRCGRCCGTCTTCAACAAGCATAGTATCCAATCCCAATTGACCAGCCCGAATAGCGGCGACATAGCCCCCGGGTCCCGAGCCAACAACCAGCACATCACATGTAAAATGTTCAGCCATATATTCCTCTAATCAATGAAAAGTGTCGCRGGATGYTCAAGCAATCCCTTRATATAGGCAACCATCTCGGCGGCGTGGAAACCATCAACAACCCTGTGATCAAAACTGGTTGAGAAGTTCATCATCTTGCGCACGACCATCTGGCCATTTTCTATGACGGGCGTGTCTACAATTTTGTTAGGACACAGAATGGCGACTTCCGGGCGGTTAATCACGGGTGTTGCCATAACACCYRCCAACTTRCCAAGGGATGTTAGAGAGATGGTCGAGCCGGACAATTCTGCWGGTGCAATGCTCCCGGTTTTAGCCGCYTCACCAATACGGGCGATTTCGKTCGARAGCTGCCAGATATCTTGGCTTTCCGCATTGCGGATAACCGGTACCATCAGCCCGCCCGGTGTTTGTGCGGCCATACCAATATGTACGGGGTTATGCTGGGTGATAATACCTGCCCCCCCGCCTTGAGGGTTGTCATCAAAAGTAGCATTACACTGCGGCCAAAGTTTCACCGCTTTGACTATGGCGCGCATAAAGAACGGCATCAAGGTTAGCTTGGGTTGATGGGCCGCGCGCGCCGCATTCATATGCACGCGTGTGCGTTCCAGCTCTGTCATGTCGATCGATTCGACATAGGTGAAATGCGGAATACGGCGTTTACTCTCGCTCATACGTTCAGAAATAATCCGGCGCATACCCGTAACTTTTATATCCGTGCCGCCCGCAAGTTTTTGCAAACGAGAACCACCGCCTTTTGAATATGCATCCAAATCCGCATGGGTAATCTCTCCGGCTTTACCAGACGCAGGCACCAAACGCAGATCAATGTCTTGATCTTCGGCGCGTCGACGCACGGCAGGRGATGCCAAAGGTTTAGTACCGGGCATAGAAGTGACAGCAGGCGCAAGTTTAGCTATTGGTGTAGGTTCAGGTTTCGGCGCAGGCTTTGACTTTGGTGCAGGTTTTGGGGTTGGGCTTTGTTTTTTAGGCGCAGGTTTGCTGTCCTCTTGCGAGATAGACTTTCCGCCCGTATCAAAAATAGCAAGTGCGCCGCCAATGGCCATGATTTCGCCTTCAGCACAGCCGACCTGGGTTATAGTTCCGGCGACAGGCGCAGTGAGCTCCACCGTGGCTTTATCGGTCATTGCATCGCAAATCGGTGCGTCTTCGGCCACTTTATCGCCGACCTTCACATGCCAAACTACGATCTCCGCTTCGGCAACGCCCTCGCCGATGTCCGGCATTTTATAAATATATTCGGCCATGTTCTAGCCCTCCATCATTTGGATAATAGATTTACTCACCCGTTCTAAGCCGGGGAAATATTCCCACTCCAGCGCATGCGGATAGGGTGTGTCCCAACCTGTAACGCGGACAATCGGTTTTTCAAGATGATAAAAACAATGYTCTTGTACCAATGCGCTTAACTCTGCACCAAAGCCTGACGTACGTGTAGCTTCGTGCAAAATCATGCAATGACCCGTCTTTTTGACGGAAGCAACGATCGTGTCCAAATCAAGCGGCACCAACGAGCGTAAATCAACAATATCTGCACTGACCCCGGTTTCGCGCACGGCAGCTTCGGCCACCCAAACCATAGTACCGTAGCACAATATAGTCAGCTCGCTGCCTTGCTTGTGCATGCGGGCTTTTTCGAAATCAATGGTGTAATGACCTTCAGGTACTTGGCCAAGTTCGTGGTTGGCCCAGCTATCTACGGGTTTGTTGAGATCGCCATCAAACGGCCCATTATATAGCCGTTTGGGCTCGAAAAACACCACCGGATCATTGTCTTCAATCGCTTTGATCAACAAGCCTTTGGCGTCATAAGGGTTAGACGGAATAATGGTTTTTATACCAGCAATATGCGTGAACAAAGCTTCCGGGCTTTGGGAGTGGGATGTGCCGCCGTGAATGCCGCCGCCCATRGGCGAGCGAATGGTWATCGGCGCGGTAAARTCGCCGTTAGAACGGTAGCGCAGGCGCGCCGCTTCGGAACATATTTGGTCAAACGCCGGGTAAATATAATCAGCGAACTGGATTTCAACAACCGGGCGCAGGCCGAAGGCTCCCATGCCAACGGCTGTGCCGACAATGCCGCCTTCGGATATGGGTGCGTCAAAACAACGGTGCAAGCCGTGCTTTTCTTGCAGGCCAGCCGTACAGCGAAACACGCCGCCGAAATAGCCAACATCTTCGCCGAACACCAATACGTCCGGGTCTTCGCTCATCTTCACATCCAAAGCAGAGTTAATCGCTTGGATCATATTCATTTGCTTAACATTATTATTTTTGGGCATTGTCTATATCCCCAATTCTTGGCGTTGCCGTCTGAGGTGGGACGGCATGTCTTCATAGACTTTCTCGAACATAGAGCGCGGGTTGATACCGGTTTCGGTTGTCAATGTGCCAAAGCTTTCTGCTTCCTTATAGGCCTTTAAAACAAAGGCATCGAGTTCTTGTTCTTGCGCTTCGTGGCGCTTTTCGTCCCACTCCCCGATCAGGATTAAATATTGTTTCAAGCGGTCAACCGGATCGCCGAGCGGCCAGGCGTCTGGCTCCTCCTTAGCGCGGTACTTACTCGGATCGTCAGAGGTCGAATGTCCTTCTTTGCGGTAGGTGAAATGTTCAATAACCGTCGCACCCCCGCCCGCACGGGCTCTTTTCGCAGCCCAAGAAATAGCGGCGTAAACCGCGAGAAAATCATTGCCGTCAATCCGCAAGCTGGCCAAACCAAAGCCAAGGCCGCGAAAAGCAAAGGTTTTACTTTGTCCCGCTGCAATACCCTGAAAAGACGAAATTGCCCATTGGTTGTTGACGATATTGATAATGGCAGGCGCACGGTAAGTAGAAGAAAAAGTAAGCGCGTAATGAAAATCGCCTTCCGCAGTCGCGCCTTCGCCCGTGAACGAGCACGAAACACCGTCCGTTCCTTTGTAGGCACAAGCCATGGCCCAACCGACGGCGTGGCTCATTTGTGTGCCCAAAGACGCACCAATAGAATAAAATGCTTTTTCCCGCGATGAATAACAAATCGGGATGGCCTTGCCTTCTAGTTTATCGCCTGCATTGGATAAAACCTGACACATCAAATCGCGCAAAGGATAGCCGCGCGACAACAGCAAGCCTTGTTGGCGATAGGACGGGAACACCATGTCCGTATCCTTGAGGGCCATGGCCGCAGCAACGGCGATAGCCTCTTCGCCGAGGCTTTTCATATAAAAGGAAGCCTTGCCTTGGCGCTGTACGGTGAACATCCGTTTATCAACACTGCGGGTTAGCATCATATTGCGCAGACCAAGACGCATTGTATCTGCACTTAACTTTGGGTTCCAAGGGCCTTTTGCACGGCCGTCCAACGTCAAGACGCGCACAAGCCCAGAAGCGAGGTTTTCGGTTTCGTAAGCATCCACCATTGGATCAGGGCGCGGTAGGGTATGGGTTTTATCAGAAACAAGGTCCGGCATATGCAGATCTGAAAAATCAGGCGTTGTACCGGGCCTGTTCAGAGGCTCTGGTACATGCAAGTTAGATGTGTTTTTACGACTTGTCATAGATATTATCCTGATTGTAGGGGTAATTTTGGGAATTATTACCTGATTATCCGGCATTTATGTTTGCAAATAATCTTTATATGGCACATATATAGGCATGAAATTACGTTTATTGTGAATAAAGAGAAATATTATGTCTATAAAGCTTGATAATATTGACGCCAAAATACTGCACGTCATTCAAAACGATGCGGCACTTTCGGTGGCAGAAATCGCTGACAAGGTTGGCCTTTCTTCATCGCCGTGCTGGCGCCGTATCAAACGCATGGAAGAAGACGGCATTATCAAGCAGCGCGTGACCAGACTATCCCGCCAAAAACTCGGGCTAGATTTTGAAGTCTTTGTTGCCGTTAAACTGGCTATGCCCAACAAGGAAAACATGGAGCAGTTCGAAAGCGCCATCCAGACAATGCCGGAAGTGGTGCAGTGCGCCGTAGTGACAGGTGCTGTTGATTATATGCTCCGCATCATCACCTCAGATATGCACGCTTATGACCGGTTTTTGCGGGAAAAACTACTGTCATTCTCTCTGGTTTCAGACGTGCAGTCGCGTATTGCTCTGCGCCAAGCCAAAGACACGACGGCTTTACCGTTAAATCTTATTAGTTCAGCGGTACCGCCCTTATAATTATACCAACATATTAAGCCTGTTTTCACCAAATCCTGTTATGTCCCGTTCAATAATATTGTAGAGGGCAACAAGGTAAGTGAGTGAACGGCATCCAGACACATATTTTAGCAGTAGAAAAATTGACACCTGAGCACGTTTCAGCGTGGACAAAGTTCCGTGCTGTCAACGCGGCTCTGTACAGTCCATATTTTCATATTGGTTACACACAA
Organism: Robiginitomaculum sp.; assembly: GCA_002732905.1. Taxonomy (GTDB): domain Bacteria; phylum Pseudomonadota; class Alphaproteobacteria; order Caulobacterales; family Maricaulaceae; genus Robiginitomaculum_A. Next base: position 2,854 of record NVTC01000030.1, on the reverse strand, counting down.
TTGCTCAGTAGGTTGTGCGGTGATGTGCATATTTTAGTGGTAGAACAAGACGCCAAACCGCTGGCTTTCCTACCGTTTCAGGCGCGCATAAACTCTGCGGGGAAAATTGGCTTTGCCCGACCCGTTGGTACGCCGATGACGGATTATCACGGATTTATATGTGCACCGAATACACGTTTCGACATGCACGCTGTGCTTAAGCAGGCCGAGTTTGGGGCATTTCATTTTTCCGCATTAATTGACAGTGGCAATATGTTCTTCGGTTATGTGCGTGATGAAACACCGTGTACGGTTATGGATATATCTATGGGTGCAGAAAACTGGCGCACTGGGCGAGATAGCAGTTATCGCCGCCACCTTAAAAGTACGCGCCGCCGTATCCGTAAAGCCGAAGCGTTGGGCCCTCGCCGTTTTGAATTTAACTCAAACGACAAAGCCGTTTTTAATCAGCTTAAGGCATGGAAACGGAAGCAATTCGCCGAAAGCGGCAAATATGATRTTTTAAGCGCAGATTGGACAMGTGCTTTACTACTSGGMTTATGGGNAAARGGNCGWCRATGCWGAGCTTCGCGCCCATATGCACTGCATGTATTTCGGCGACGAATTGGCTGCCATTGATCTAGGTCTTTCGGACGGCACCACATTCCATTCCTGGATGRTCGCTTATAATAGCRARTTTTACAATCTGGCACCGGGCATACAATTGCTCGAGGCGCTGATCGACGAAGCAGATAATTTGGGCTATAAGCGCATTGAYCTCGGCGAAGGCATAGACGGTTATAARYGYCATTATGCYAGCGAAGATATTTCCGCCTGTTCAGGGTTTATAGCCGTCAACGGCCCTGCGGGCGCTTTGTCAAAGCTATACGGCGGACTAGAGGCTTTCGGCGAAAGCAAGCTCGGGAAAATTGGTCGCATTCCCGGCAAAGTCAGGCGCCGCTACATGCAAATCAGTGCCTGCGATGCAACGCTCACGGGCCGTTCAAAAGCCATGATACAGGCGGCGACAGGCAGGTAGGTTTAACTCAAAGTCGCTAGTGCCGCCGCATCATAATCCATCAGTTCATCCATCTTGTCGTCTTTAACTTTAGTGACCCAGTTCGGGTCTTGCAGAAGGGCGCGCCCGACGGCAACCATGTCAAATTCGCCTTTTTCCATGCGCTCATACAGATCGTCTAAAGAAGATGCGGCGGAACCTTGTCCTGCAAATGCACCAAAGAAATCGCTGGATAATCCTACTGAACCAACTGTGATTGTTGGCAATCCCGTGAGCTTTTTGGCCCAGCCCGCGAGGTTCAAATCGGAACCTTCGAACTCTGGTTCTTGGTAACGGCGCTGGGAGCAATGTAAAATATCTACACCCGCATCGACGAACACTTGCAAGAAGGCTTCTAGTTCTGCCGGAGTTTCAGCCAGCTTAGCCGTGTAGTCTTGCTGTTTCCATTGGGAGAAGCGCAGGATGATAGGCATGTCGTCCCCGGCGGCCTTACGGCATTCAGCAATGATTTCTCCAGCGAATGTAGCGCGCTCGGCCAAGCCGCCGCCGTATTTATCTTCGCGTACATTCATTGCATCCCAGAAAAACTGATCAATAAGATACCCGTGCGCACCGTGAATTTCTACTGCGTCAAAACCAAGTTTAGCCGCTTCGCCTGCGGCGCGGGCATAGGATGCTACCATGTCTTCAACGTCACGTTCGGGCGGCGCTTCCACGACTTGCTTTCCCGTATGTATAACCCCGGACGGACTATCGGAAACTGCATCCGGGTAATGTCCCGTACCAGGTTTGCGCACCATGCCCATATGCCAAATTTGCGGTGCGATTTTACCGCCTGCCGCGTGGACTTTATCGCAAATATTGCCCCAACCCTTAAGCGGTGCTTCGCCGTGAAACATCGGGATATTTGCATCATTGGMSGCACCYTTGCGGTCGATGACMGTGCCCTCGGTCAAGRTTAAACCAACATCYGCTTGTGCGCGGCGGGCATAATAATCAGCCACATTATCCCCCGGCACACCGTCTGGTGAAAAACTACGCGTCATAGGCGCCATAACGATGCGGTTAGACATATTAAGGCTACGGCAGGAAAACGGTTTAAAAAGCGGGTTGGTCATAAAACATCCTTACTGGGTTGATTTTCTGGGAGCCTCATTATCAGCCTCTGCGGTTTATGCAAGTGTGGTTTAGTTAAACAAATCGTGAAGTATAAATTTGTGATCAGCTCAATAGCTGCCTAACCATTGGCGTGTCATTAAATCTCAGCACTCCATTTGRCGACAATTGATATTTGAAGTCGGTTTTGACTTCAAAAAACAATTTTCTGCGTTAGTATCTTTTAGTGAATGATGTAAGATCACCACAAGGGGTGTTAACAGGGGATGTTAATAAGGGGAAACAAATGAAAYTCMARTYTACAGGAATYAAGTCTACCGTAATTATGCTGGCTTTATCCAYGGCGCTTGTCGGATGTACAGATAAGCCCGCCAAAGACATTACAAATAGTGTTCCAACTCTRGCTACWATAAACTCTGGGCACATTGCCAATGCGGCCGCTACACCGGAGGTTTGGTTGAGTTACGGCGGCACTTACGATGAACARCGKTTTTCCCGCCTCAAACAAATCAATCAAGAMAAYGTCAAARACCTRGGCGTTGCCTGGACCTATGAYCTGCAAACAAGCCGGGGTGTAGAAGCAACACCGATYGTTTTAGACGGTGTCATGTATGTGACCGGGTCTTGGTCTATTGTTTATGCTTTGGATGCAAAAACCGGAGAAGAGCTTTGGGTTAATAATCCTGAAGTTTCCGGCGAAGACGCGGCCAAAGGCTGCTGTGATGTGATCAACCGCGGTGT
>NVTC01000010.1 GCA_002732905.1 Robiginitomaculum sp. | reverse complement strand
ACCGACAGACACCGTCTCTCCTCCAGCTAGTCAACGTGCACTTGCCTGTCCCAAAGAAGAGAACATCACCACTATAACATAGGCCGGAGAACCGTGGATGTAATTATGTTGTTATTTAATAATACTCAATAAATACAATAGTTTAATGCGAAACTTAGCGCAAATAAATCAAGGATACATCTCAATAACGAGGCGGAAATGCCTGTTTTGTTGGCTTAGGATTTGTGCGGCACAGGTTTTATTAATGCCGCTTCAATGATTGTTCGGTTCATTGCCGCCACCAAAATGGCTACCCAAAACCCTTTGAAAACGGTGTAAGCTATAGGCGAAAACTCTGTAATGCCAAATGCCGCTAAAACCCCGACCGTTAAGGGCGCAAAAACCAGGAGGGCGAACAGCCCAAACCCCAACGCCAATACCCACACAGAATAGGGCAATCGGCCAAACAATTTGTGGCGCTTATTTTGCGAACTTATGTGAAATTTTGGAAGTTTGTTTGCTTTATGCTGAGCCCGATGAATACTCATCACAATTAAACTCATTAAAAAGAATAATAGGAACGCGGTCGCAAAAATATCAACACGAAACCCTTTATCACCAAAGGCGGAAATTGTATCCTTGTGCCGATTAAGAAGCCAAATAATTGTGCAATTAATCAAAACATTAATCACGACATTGATAATCATTTCTTTGCGGACGTGTTGATCAAATGTGTGCTTGTTTTCCATTCAACTAACCCTCGTCCTCATCCCACAATTCCCTGATACGGTGGTCCAGGTCGGCGCCTATGTTGAACCATGCGGTTTTACCTGCATGACTGTTCAGGATGAAGAGGCGGTCTTGCTGGTTTAAGGTTTGTGACAAAGTGTTGCGGATTTGCTCCACCGAATACGTGCTGCGCACGAGCCAGACCGTATCGCCGACCCGTTGGGTTTGGCCAAAACCCCTTAGTGTTTGCAAAAATGCCATTTCCCCGCCGGACCGAATTTCTGCCATGACCAGGAATACGCAGGATTTATTGCTGTGAACGGCTGGTGTGCTTTGTGGTGCTTGTGCTTGCTCATATTGCGGCTGTACGGGCTGCTTTTGTATGGGCTGTATGGGTGCGTAATTGGCCGTTGTTGCTTGCACAGAGACGGCACCTGCTGCGGCAACTGACGACAACATGTTTTGTTGAGCGTCGCCGGACCAGAGATTGTAAGCATCAAATTCTGTAGCACTGAAAAATCCGGATTGGGGCGTATTGGAAATCAATGAGCTGTTCGAAATACGACCTTCGGCGACAAACCCGCGCATTTGATCATCGGAGTAGGGGCCGTAAGACTGATTTTCGACAAATACATACCAATGCATGAATGACCCTAAAATAACATGCCCAAAATAATATGCCCAAAAGAACATAATTATCGCCCAAACCAGCAAGCATAACGCTTTACTGATACTTATTTGATTCTTGGGAAGAAACTTAGGTGATTTTGCCCTGTTGTCGAGAGGTAATCCCTACATTGATGTATGTTGCGCTAGGTGAGTAAAATCAGGTTCACGCCTATCCAGAATAATCCAGAGAAAATACTGAGCGCAATGGTACGTTTGATGCGAGCCTCCACGGCCAGAAACATTTGCAAAGACCAAAGTGCTGGAAACAGCCACACGTAATCGGAAATACGCACATTGATGAATACATAACTACTCCAGCCGATCATCAAGAATGCAGATAAATGCAAAAGAAATGGTGTGCGCCATAGCTTGGCAAAAACAAGGCTGAGCGCTGCAATGCCCATGACTATTAATTCGGGTGAAACTGCAAAATTTGCCAACGGACTGAAATAAAACCAAGCAAGCCCAACCACACTGATGCAAGCGCCTGCTACGGCGAAACTGTGGCTTATTTTTGCATGACGCCGTCTTGCCAACGACGCTAGCCATAGTGACAGTAAGCCAAATCCGCTTGTTGCCATGACCAAGTTTTCGCCGCTGAGTAAATTATTGTTCTCGCTAGCGGCAAACCGGGCAATCGTCGCAGCCATGATGAGCCAAAGCAGGAGTAATGCATATACCGGAAACCGCCCTCCGGTTTTTTTGTGCTTTGGTTTTCTGCCTGCATTTGAAGTCTGTCCAACGCTCGAAGCCAGTCCAGCAGTCGAAGCTAGTATAGGTCTGAGCGTCGTAGACATAGTGGACAAAATCAACGGCGGTCGTGCACTATGCTCAAGGTTTATACCTTCAGGGAAATTGTCCCCCAAGGGCATATTATCATTTGCAGTTGTTAAATTCATGTGCATGACCCTAAAATAAACAAAATGGGCGCAGAATAAACGCAATTCTCCTGAAAAGGGCATAAACCTGAAAGGGGCATAAAAGGGTGCCATAAAAGGGTGCAGGCACATTTCGCAAGTTTTGGAAAATGCAAGTTTAACTTTAATTAGGGTAAACAAGATAAAATATCTGGTAATATTGTGCGCGGTCTTGTAAAGCGCGGCAAAAGTGGCCATATTGGCTATTCAAATAGACCTTAAAGACACATATTAGAGACCCGTTATGGCCAATGTATTACTTGTTATATTGCTAATTATTAGCATTATTTTGATCGGGCTTATCCTGATTCAACGCTCCGAAGGTGGGGCGCTTGGTATCGGGGGTAGCGGCGGCGGCGGTGGTGGGTTGATGTCTGGCCGCGGAACTGCTGATCTGGTATCCCGTATGACGGCCGTCTTTGGCGCTGCATTTTTGCTGGTCAGCCTGTTGATTTCCATCTCGTTTAACTACCAAAATCAAGACAGTGGCCCGTTCAACGCCGGTTCTGCACAAGAAGAAATGGCAACAGAAACTGCACCAGAAGCAGTCGTGGGTGAAAATAGTCAAAATAATGACTTGAATGCGCCTGCCGTTTCAGACAAAGATACGACCCCGTTGGTAGGAGATTCTCAAACAGCAGAATCAGCTACAAACCCTCAGGAACAACCTGAGGAAAAAACTGAAGAAACACCTCAGGACTAACGGAAACCTCAAAAGTTATACCGTTTTCCTGATATTGGGAAATGGGTCATGAGTAAGGTAAGTACGGGCAAGGTTGGCAAACCAAGATATATTTTTATTACGGGCGGTGTTGTGTCGTCTTTGGGCAAGGGGTTAGCCTCTGCGTCTCTTGGTGCGTTGTTGCAAGCGCGCGGCTACAAAGTCCGCTTGCGCAAATTAGACCCTTATCTGAATGTAGATCCGGGCACTATGTCGCCCTATCAGCACGGCGAATGCTATGTGACAGACGATGGGGCGGAGACCGATCTCGACCTCGGGCATTATGAGCGTTTTACGGGCGTATCTGCCCACCAAAGCGACAATATCACCACTGGTCGGATATATTCCAACATCATTGAAAAAGAACGGCGCGGCGATTATCTGGGCGCGACGGTTCAGGTTATTCCCCATGTGACAAACGAAATCAAAGACTTTGTCCTGTCGGACGCAGGCGAGGATGTAGATTTTGTCTTGTGCGAGGTCGGCGGTACGGTCGGCGATATTGAGGGCTTACCGTTTTTCGAAGCCCTGCGTCAGCTCGGTCAAGAACTGGGACGTGAGCAAGTTTTGTTCATGCATGTTACCTTGCTGCCCTACATTGCTACTGCTGGTGAGGTGAAAACCAAACCGACACAGCATAGTGTTAAAGAGCTGCGCTCTATTGGTATTCAGCCGGATATTTTGTTGTGTCGTGCTGATCGGGAAATCTCCAAAAGTGATATTCGCAAGATCGCTCTATTTTGTAATGTGCGTGAAAGTGCAGTTATTCAGGGTCTGGATGCACGTTCGATTTATGATGTGCCGCTCGCTTATCACGCTGAGGGTCTGGACAGTGAAGTTCTGCGCCATTTCGGCATGGAGACACGTAAACGGATTAATTTACGCCGCTGGCGCGCAATTTCTGAGACCCTGCACAATCCGGACGGTGAAGTGAACATTGCCGTGGTCGGCAAATACACGGTTCTGCCCGACGCATATAAATCCATCACCGAAGCCCTTGTCCACGGCGGTATCGCCAACAAGGTCAAGGTCAATATCAAATGGATTGAAAGCGAAGAGTTTTCTAAAAGTGGCTCCGAAGTGCTTTCTGGTATGGACGGCGTTTTGGTGCCGGGCGGTTTTGGTGAGCGGGGGGCAGAAGGCAAAATTCAGGCTGTAACCTATGCGCGAGAAAACAATGTCCCGTATTTCGGGATTTGCTTTGGTATGCAAATGGCGGTCATCGAAGCGGCGCGTAATTTGGCCCAAATTGAAGCGGCTGGCTCAACTGAATTTGGCCCAACTGATGAACCTATTGTCGGCCTGATGACAGAATGGCTCAAGGGTAACGAAAAACAGACCCGAGATGCTGGTACTGACCTCGGCGGCACCATGCGGCTCGGTGCTTATCCTGCGGTTCTGGATAAAGGCAGCCTAGTGGCAAAAATGTACAATAGTACGCATATCGAGGAACGTCACCGTCACCGCTACGAGGTCAACAATGCCTATATTGACCGTTTGGAAGCGGTCGGCGTTAAATTCTCCGGCATGTCTCCGGACGGCATCTTGCCTGAAATCATAGAAATTCCTGACCATCCCTGGTTCATCGGCGTTCAATACCATCCCGAGCTAAAATCCAGGCCTTTCGCCCCGCACCCGCTCTTTGCTGGTTTCGTTGCGGCGGCGCTGAAACAAAGCCGGTTGGTTTAATTATTTAGGCTTCCACCGACATCTTACCCCCTCACCTTGTTCCTCTCCCGCATTGTTGTTTTGGGGGGGGGAGAGGAGACGATGCTGATATTATCTTTGCAATCTCAAACAAATAACGAAGGTCAGGAAAACTTAGCCTCTCCCATGGGGAGAGGCGCGCGACAGCGAGGTGAGGGGGTAAGATGTTAAGGGCTTTCAAGGTAGCAAAGCATATCCTACCTTACAAAAAATTCATCAATAACATTGTGGACAAGTAGGCCTCCGTGTCGCACCTTAGGACAATTGTCGTTTTAAGGGGAAGCAAATGCGTTTTGGAAAATACTTTATCGGGGCAGTCGCCGCGTTTACATTGGCGTCGTGTACAGGGGATACGGTAGATACCACACAACAATCAACGGAAGTTCAGTTCGAGAAATACACTCTGGCTAACGGGCTTGATGTTGTTTTGCATGTGGATAAATCTGATCCGATTGTCGCGATTAACCTTGCCGTGCATGTTGGATCTTCGCGGGAGCTACCGGGGCGGACAGGGTTTGCCCATTTATTCGAGCATTTACTCTTTATGGATTCCGAAAACCTTGGGTACGGCGGGCTTGATCTCATGAACACCCGCATTGGCGGCGAGGGTACGAACGGTTTTACCACCAATGACATGACCCAGTATTTTCAGGCTGTTCCCAAAGACGCCCTAGAAAAAGTCATTTGGGCTGAGGCCGATAAAATCGGGTATTTTATCAATACCGTCACCACACCGGTTATCGACAAAGAAAAAGAGGTGGTGAAAAACGAAAAACGCCAACGKGTYGACAACCAACCTTAYGGCCACCGYTGGTATATTGTCGGCAAAGCCCTTTACGGCGATGACCATCCTTATAATTGGCAGGTGATTGGCTCACTGGCTGATCTGGAAGCTGCCAAGCTTGAGGACGTGCAAAATTTTTACAAGAAATGGTATGTCCCCAATAATGTCACGGTTACCCTCACCGGTGATTTTGATGTAGCGCAGGCCAAAGAGTGGATCGATAAATATTTCGCAGAAATTCCGCGCGGCGAAGATGTGGCTAACATAGCACCGCGCCCATCCGGCATTACGGAAACGGCTTCACTTTACTACGAAGACAATTTCGCCAAAGTGCCAGAGTTCAGCATGGCTTGGCCTACCGTACCTCAATACCATAAGGATGCTTACGCCCTAAATGTCCTGTCCACCTATCTTGGTGATGGCAAGCGAGCACCCTTTAACGAGGTGATGATCGACGAAGAAAAAGTTACGTCGTCTGTGCAACTATTCACAAATTTTGCAGAAGTCGCTGGCGAGTTTTATGTTTTGGTTGACGCTAAAGAAGGCGAAGATATTGACGGCCTGCAAGACGGTATAGGCAAAGCCTTTGCCCGCTTTGAAGCAAACGGTATTTCCCAAGACGATCTTGATATGATCAAAACGGCGCAGGAAGTCGGTTTTTACGACAATTTGCAAAGTGCCCTCGGCAAAGCCATCCAGCTTGGCCAGTATAACGTGTTTACGGACGATCCGGGTTTCATCAATCAGGACCTTAAAAACATGCAAGCCGTGACAACTGCGGACGTGATGCGTGTGTATAATACCTATATCAAAGACAAGCCGCGCGTGATGACATCCATCGTACCGAAAGGTGCCGCCGCACTCACATTGGACGGTGCGACGCTCGCCAACATTATTGAAGAAAAAGTTGTTCAAGGTGCAGAGAAAACTGTCCCCGACTCCGAAGATAAACGCGATTTTGCGCGCACGGCTTCCGGTTTTGATCGTACCATTGAGCCAATCTTTGGTGCATCTTATGATTTGCCGACACCGGATATTTGGAAAACCAGTTTTGACAACGGTATTGAAGCTTACGGTATCGAGAGCAATGAAACATCATTGGTTTATTTCTCTTTAGCCATAGATGCAGGGCGGGAACGCGGCGATGTTGCTAAACCGGCAGTGGCCAATTTAACGGCTGATATGCTAGAAAAAGGCACTGCAAATAAAACCACGGCTGAATTGGAAGACGCCATAAATGCGCTCGGTTCGACCATTAATGTGAGCGCAGGTGCCGAAAAGACTATTATTTCTGGCAATACATTGTCGCGAAATTTCGACGCGACCATAGCTTTGGTCGAAGAAATGTTGCTGGCGCCGCGCTGGGATGTTGAAGAATTTTCGCTGCTCAAGGCGGAGAGGATTGACGCGACTATACAAGCAGAGGGCAATCCAAATGCTATTGCAGCACGCGAAGCCTTGAAACTGCGGTATCCGACTGATCATATGTTTAGCTATACTGCCTACGGCCATAAAGCCGGACTGGAAGCCGTNGAACTTGCAGACTTGAAAGCATTCTACGCGGCTAATTATGCGCCAGCCCGTGCCAAATTGCGTGTCGTTGGCGCCGTTAACGAGGATGCCGTTAAGCAGGCCTTTTCAGGCATTGCCGAGCGTTGGACGGCTGCGGAGACCAAAGATGTAACCTTGGCGCAATCAGCCGMMGTAGAGGCCTCGAAGATTTATTTCTACGATGTGCCGGGGTCCAAGCAATCTGTGCTGCGCATAGAACGACCATCACTCCCCGCCGTTCATGCTGATTATCCTTTGGCTCGGGCCATTAATTTTCCGCTAGGCGGTATTTACACATCGGAACTCATGACCGAACTTCGGGTCAATAAAGGCTATACTTACGGAGTGCGCTCGTCTTTTAACGGTAGCGCAGACAGGGGTACATTTGGTGTCAGGTCGAGTGTACGTTCTAATGTTACGTTGGAATCCCTGACCATCATACGCGATATCGTCAATAATTACGGCCCTAAATTTACCGATGAAAACTTGGCGACCATGAAAGAAGCGCTGTTGCGCGGGCAAGCCCTTAAAAACGAAACCTTGAGCGACAAGCTTAACATGGTGTCTGAAATCAGTTCTTACGGCTATAGCGACGACTACCGTACCCAAAATGCTAAACGCATTAATGCACTGACCTTGGCTGATTTTAAAGCGCTTGCGGACAATTACCTGCGACCAGACGCTATGTTTTATCTGGTCGTTGGGGATGCGCAGACCCAGTTTGGCCGTTTAAAAGATTTAGGTTACGGCGAGCCTGTGCTACTTAATCCAGATGCTTCGGRTAAATGATCATACGCAAATCSCKYTWTCRGAGATAGAATTTACCGCCGTGCGGGCGCAAGGCCCGGGCGGGCAGCATGTCAATAAAACCAATTCCGCCGTGCATTTGCGTTTTAATGTCACGGCATCAAGCTTGAGCGATGCCCAAAAGCAAAAAATATTGGCCATATCCGACCGACGCCTAACGGGCGACGGCGTCATTATTATCAAGTCGCAATCCACGGCGAGCCAGATGCGCAATAAGCAAGCCGCTTTAGCCCGATTGGCTGAAATGCTGGCGCTTGCCCTAAAACCCGTAAAACGCCGCCGCCCGACAAAACCGTCCAAAGGGGCTATAAAACGCCGCCTACAAAAAAAGAGCCAAAGAGGCCAAATAAAAACCACCCGCAAAAAACCAGGGCGGGATGATTAATAAGAGAGACGACTAACCATTATCAGTATTAAAGCGGCAGAGGGTTATTACTCCATTTTTAAACGTGGCATGGTTGGCACATATCAGCATTGTAGTGAGGCTCACTTACAACGCTATGTGACCGAGTTTGTCCGCTACAACGGTAGAGCCATGAATGACTGCGAACGCCGCGACAAGGCTTTAGAGGGCATTTCTGGTAAACGCCTGACCTATCGGCGGGTTAGTAAAGTAGCGTAAGCATAACCCCTATGTAAACACACACTTTTTTCTGTGTAAAAGAACAATAAAAGAACGTAARCCACCATCTTTTCCCTTGCGCGAATCGGTGATTTCTGCATCTATGGTAGGTGACTGCTATAATAAACGGTCACACGGTGCGCTAACACCATGTGACCTTAATTTTGTAGCATCTGCATTCTATTTTTGAGACGAGTGCAGAAACAGCAACAAGGAGTACACAATGTATTATTTGAATCAAATGTCAACTCGTCTCTTTAACGCCAATAATGGAGATTCCAATGGCACGACATCAAGTAACTTGTTACACCCCCGACAACAATGATTCAGATCGAAGAATACAAGGAGTAGGATTTAACAGCCTCTACTACTCATTAGATGAGGCCATTCAATTTTTAAGGGCGGCAGAAAACTCTCTCTACGTTTCATATAACGGCATAGTGTCGGAAGTTGTTGAATCGACATCAGCATTAGGTAGGCCATATTTAAAAACTTCTGGAGACGGGTTGCTGGGCAACAATATCCTCAATCTTCCAGTTTGCAATCGATCATAGATGGGGGTGAAGCATAGCTTTTTGGGCTCAATGCCCATTGGAGCGACTGTTTAGCAACATAAAGGGCGGTGGCTTGCATTGGCAGACCACCGTCAATTTTTGCTTCTATCCTCTTTATTTTAGTCTCTACATGTTGCATCTTTAGTGCCCTTTAGCGGCTGGTTCTCTTTAGGTGGTGTACTTAGCATCCGCTTTAGAGTTTCTTGAAAATTTGTTTTGGGAGTTTTTCATATTATGCCGTCAAATGAATCTGTAGACGATCAATATTTAGAGTTTTACCGTAGAGTCGGCGAGTTTATTCGCGAATGGGCGCAATTAGAAGAAGTTTTTTCATGGGCACTTAGTCCACTGCTTGGCATAGACCACTTCAGGTCTCGAATCTTACTGYCTACGATCCGCTCATTTGAAGGAAAACGACGACTTCTCGAACAACTAAGCATTACATTTGCTGACGATGACTTGAACTCCAAAATTTTAATAATAATGAAAAGAGCTAAAAACCTCTCACGAAACAGAAACATGCTAGCACACCATTTTGGCGGAGTTGATAGGAAAAACAGATTGTTATTCGTAACCAATATTTCAGATGAAACCGTGGGTACTAATTTTATGCATGAGCGGGCAGTAGATTTCAATTCTATCACCCAATGGATAGAAGATACCAAAGCATTGCAGGGGGAAATTATTGATCTGTTTGGCAACGGACGTTCTGACGGTCATATTTACGCATCATCCCGTATGCATCGCGAAGCAAACGGCGAAGATGAAAATTCAGAATAGAATCATCCGCTACATTATTGTTTGGACTGAATTCCCAATCGGGGTTGGGTATGAGCGGTGTTTTGGATGTGTAGTGAGCCAACCGAAAACGAAATCGTTCAGGGCAAATTTAGCTGGTTGCTAACGCCGTAATTACTGCGCAATCCGGCGTTACCCCTCGTTCGCATTTGGCGGACATTCTCGCCAAAGTGGCYTCTAGTTTTTTTAAATCAGAAATTTTAGAGCGAACGGTTTGCAGGTGGTTTTTGGTTAATGCATAGACTTGTTCACAGTTCAGCGGCTGTTCTTCCATGCCGAGTAGATATCTAATATCAGTTAAGGAAAACCCGAGGCCGCGACAYCKTAAGACAAATTTTAGCCGTTCYTGMTCTTGCTYTGCATATAATCGGTGGCCACTTTTCGTGCGCACCGGTTGTGACATAATGCCAATGTTCTCGTAATAACGGATGGTTTCTATATTACATGCCGCGAGTTTGGCAAGTTTACCGCGCTTTACAAAGCCTCTCGTATTTGTGATGGGCATACCTAAATTACCTCTTGAACCTGTAGTGACTACAGGTGCTAACATACACACATGGAAAAAGTAAACGAAAATAAATGGGTTGCACCGAGCGGGGCATTTGCCGGCTTCTTTGCATTGGTCGGTTCGTCGTGTTGCGTGTTGCCACTCATACTTATTAATTTGGGGATGAGTGGCGCCGTTGTTAGTTATTTAGGCTATGTTGGCCGTGTCAGGTATTGGTTTTTGGGRTTRGCWKTMTTGCTGATTAGCSTTGGTRTTTTCTACGCCTTTCGGTCTGGTAACCGACCAACACTTAAAACGAAAATTATGCTATCAATAGCTGTTCTGATGGTCATTATTGCTCTTGTATTGCCTTCATATGAGGGGGTTATTCAGCAATGGATACGAAAATAAACACCAAATTTATCACCAGCTCGACACTCACTTGCCCAACATGTGGCCATGCATCCACAGATGTTATGCCGACGGACCAATGCCAGTATCTCTATGATTGCAAGGGGTGCGGCAAAATTTTAAAACCGCTTAAAGGCGATTGTTGTGTCTATTGTTCTTATGGTGATGTACCGTGCCCACCAATTCAGTTGGGCAATGATTGTTGCGCATAAGGGGGTATTATGACCGACAAGGCACAGAATAGAAAATCTGGACTGATTTTAGTGCTGGGCGGACTGCTCGTTGGTGCAATAACTTTGGGGGGTTACACCACCAGTAAGAACCCGGGGTGGGTTAGCGATATGTTCAAAAAACCCACAAACGATGTTACGGTTTTGGATCAAACCCTTACGGCTTTGGACGTTTGTGCCAGTGTGCCGGTGAATATTATGGCTGATGTCTGTGCGAAAAAAGACGTTACGCCTGTACCGTCTTGGGCAAATGGTCTGGATGTAAATGAACGTAATTGTGTCCGTGATAGCTTCCGCACTACGACATTCCTAGAAATGGATTATCGTCTCGAGCCCAAGGAAAATTTTAAGGATTACGAYACCGACCTRGGCGTGATATACTTTGCTTGCGGCGTTRTRGACGAAGTTGCTGACTGGYTRCCTGATCAAAACTTCGACAATGCGCAAAATATGCTGGATAAATGGTATGAGGCGCGTTTGGCGTATATGAAATCCGTGCAGTAAGCGCCTGTTTTTCTTTCGATTCAACACTTGCGAAGCCCTGAGGTTTAGGCTAAAGCCAGCGCACATTTTCCGGCCTCTTGTGCCGGGTACATAGAATTCCAGTTATAGGAGGCTTTGATGGCTGTTCCAAAGAGTAAAATTTCAAATTCACGTCGCGGTATGCGCCGTTCCCATGATGCACTGTCTGCTGCCAATTATGTAGAAGACAAATCATCTGGTGAATTGCGTCGTCAACACCATATCGACCTCAAAACCGGTATGTATAATGGCCGTCAGGTTCTACCTGCCCAAGAAGACTAGCTACAAGACTAACACCTCCCAACATCGAGGATACAATGACTGAAATAGACGATATCTTTGCCATAGGTGATATCTTTGCAAGGGAAATCCTCGACAGTCGCGGTAATCCAACCCTCGAAGTTGATGTCCTGCTGGTAGGCGGTGCGTTTGGTCGTGCCGCAGTGCCGTCCGGTGCTTCTACGGGTGTCCACGAGGCTGTGGAACTTAGGGACGGTGATAAGAAACGCTAYGGCGGTAAAGGCGTGCGTAAAGCCGTCTTGAATGTAAATACAGAAATTGCTGACGCATTGTGCGGTCTTGATGCTACGGAACAAGTACGCATTGACCAGATAATGATCGACCTCGACGGTACACCCAATAAAGGCCGCCTTGGCGCCAATGCTATTTTAGGCGTATCGCTAGCCGTTGCCAAAGCTGCGGCCGAAGCCCAAGGCGCACCGCTTTACCGTTATGTTGGTGGTGTCAGTGCTGTGACCTTACCCGTACCCATGATGAACATCATCAACGGCGGCGCACACGCAGACAATCCTATCGATATCCAAGAATTTATGGTCATGCCAGTCGGGGCGGAAACATTCGCCGAAGCTTTGCAAATGGGCGCGGAAATATTTCACGCACTTAAGGCCAAACTGAAAGCCGACGGTCACAATACGAATGTTGGCGACGAAGGTGGTTTCGCACCGGGTCTTGCCTCAAGCCGTGCTGCGCTTGAATACATCATGAGCGCCATTGACGCTGCGGGTTATAAAGCTGGCAAGGATGTTTACTTGGCTCTCGATGTAGCGGCCAGCGAGATATACAAAGACGGCCAGTACCATCTGGACGGAGAGGGCAAAGTCCTGTCGTCGGGGGAATTTGCAGATTACTTAACCGCATTAGCCGCAGACTTCCCAATCGCCTCCATCGAAGACGGTATGGACGAAGACGATTGGGCTGGATGGAAAACACTAACCGATAAAATCGGCAGTACTTGCCAATTGGTCGGGGATGATGTGTTTGTCACCAATCCCGTTCGCTTGGGGCGCGGTATAGAAGAAGGCGTCGCCAATTCTATTTTGATTAAGGTCAACCAGATCGGCACGCTGACGGAGACCTTACAAGCCGTCGCTATGGCTAAAAATGCAAGCTACACATCCGTCATGTCGCACAGATCAGGCGAGACCGAAGACACCACAATTGCTGATCTTGCGGTCGCCACAAATTGCGGCCAGATAAAAACCGGCTCCTTGGCCCGCTCAGACCGTCTCGCTAAATACAACCAACTGCTCCGTATAGAAGAAGAGTTGGGCAGCCAAGCAATTTACGCCGGACGCAGCGTATTGCGCTAAGGCGCAAATAAATATATCCCACACTCCGCTTTTATCCTTTAGGGCATACCCGCGTCCCAGAAAGACCCTCGATTATGAAACACCGGCCGAACGGTTCGGCCAATGTGTTGCGGCGACCAGTTGAACTCACACCCATAAGCGGACATTAGCTCAGTGTCTTACTTTAGGCTATTATTAGGGCACTCAAATGATCAAAATGTGTCGAATAAACCAACACCATAAACATCTGGCAATTATTTTAAATTCCTCTAGCCTCTCTCATTATAATCAGGGGCCTTCATGAATAAATTATTTTCAGAGCTAAAGCGCAGAAATGTGTTCCGTGTTGCGGGGCTATATGCGGTTGTGGGTTGGTTGTTGATGCAGGCGGCGGCTCTGTTTGAAAACTCAATGCATTTGCCCCCATGGTTTGACAGTGTGGTGACTGCGGCACTTTTATTGGGTTTTCCCATCGCTGTTTTATTGGCATGGGCATTTGAAACGACACCCGAAGGTGTCAAACGAACGGAAACATTAGACGGTGAAACTGCATCTACTGGCCGTAAAATGGATGGCCTGATTATTGCGGGTCTGCTCGGGGTGTTGGCACTCGGTGCCTACCAGCAAATGACGAAGCCGGATGTGGTGTTCAGAGACGCTGCGGGTAATGTCGAAACACCTTCTATCATGCCCAAACCCCAAGTGGTGCTCGCACCTGAACCAAAGCAAGCAATCGAAGATGCTTCCATCGCCGTGCTCCCATTTGCCGATCTATCGCCTGAAGGTGATCACGGTTATTTCTCGGATGGCATGTCCGAAGAAATTTTGAATGTATTGGCCAAACTAAATACCTTACGAGTCGCTTCTCGCACCTCGGCCTTTGCTTATAAAAACACAGTTTTACGTATTCCCGCTATTGCCCGAGAACTGGGCGTTAGATATGTGCTTGAGGGCAGCGTAAGACGCTCTGGCAAAACCATCCGTGTCACGGCACAGCTGATCGATTCGCAAACCGATGAACATCTTTGGTCCGAGACATATGACCGGAAATTGAGTGCGGAAAATGTGTTCTCAATCCAAGACGAGATCGCCAAATCCATTGTGGGGGAGCTGTCTAATCGACTGAGCCTGACAAATATTGCAGTACCTGTTTCTATAACAGCCGATACTTCGGATATTGCGACGTTGGACCTGTATTACGAAGCGAACGCCCTGTTTCTTTTGCGGGGTCGTGAAAACCTGATACGTGCGATGGCATTGTTTGAACGGCTCACAGAACAAGAGCCGGAGTTTGCACGCGGTTGGGCCGGCCTCTCTGCCGTGTATACGGTTGCGGAGAGCTGGGGATTACCGCCGCGAGATTATGGACAGTTAACGTTCAGTGCCGCGCAGCGTGCTATTGAGCTTAACCCAAAACTCTCTACGCCTTATGCTGTGCTTGCGAACCAGGGAGTCGAAAAAGCACAACCTGACTGGCCTGCAGCCCTTAAAAATTTCGAGACGGCGATGCAACTTAATCCAAATGACCCAAATTTATATAATTGGCGGGCGCTTTTTTGGGAAAGTGCAGGTTTCGCGGAACGCGCATATACGGATATCGAGACATGTCTCAAGCTCGACCCTTCTTATATCAATTGTGACTTTAACAAATTGCCATTGCTTCTGTTTATGGGTGAAGAAGAACAAGCGCATGCGCTTCAGCGTTCACTACTGATGAGGGGCGCGCAGTTTTACTACGGCGACATTTGGTTTCTACATCTGGTGAATGAGCGCGATGATATGGGCTTATTAAACGGTTTAAATGCGATGGTAGCAGAGAGCTACCCTGGACAACGCTGGATGATTAAAGAGCTATATGAAGCTTATACCGATCCGGATTTCGACTATGTGACACGAAAAACAATGTTCAACCAACGTCTAGAGGCCGCAGGTTTTGAGATCGGAAGCAGTGCTGCGGAAGTGGGCGTTATAGGGGCAGCGTTTAGGGACGCTGAAAACTTTCGGAATAATTCTGAAACTAGTATTCTGTTTTACAGTTATTTTGACTTCATAACTGAAGAGCATATACGCGATGTGGCAATCGAGCAGGAATTGCCAGCATTTTGGCGCGAAATTGGATTTCCCCCGAATTGCCGCGCGGTTGGTAATGATGACTTTGAGTGTGATTAGGCAAGTGTCATTAAGCGTCACTCAATGAACCATGAAAGACGCCGGGGAGAACCCGAATTAGGAAGTCCGCCAGATTATAGCGAACGCGTTATTTGGTCGCTTAAGACACCTGCCTAATGTCTGCTTTTGCCGCTAAAACAGACATCTAACTGGATTGCCGTCAACTTAGGAATGTCCTAAAGGATAAAAACGGACGGGAGAGGGTTTGTTTACTTTGCAATTCCTAACCCCAATCCAAAATATCCTTTAGTGCCCTTGCGGCTAGTTTTCCTTTACGGAAACGGGTTTTTAGCTTGCCGCGCAGGCGTTTTCCGTCTTCGTCTTTATAGTCCAGCTCAATGGGCGGAAACAGGCCGAAGTTAATGTTCATAGGCTGGAATTTGGCTTTGGAGCCTGTCATATAGCCGCCCGTTACATGCTCTACCAATGCGCCGAACGCGGTTGTCAGGGGCGGTGCGGAAACGACATTGCCCTTCGCTTGTGCAGCAGCCATGCGGCCCGTAATGAGACCAAGAGCGGCACTTTCCACATAGCCTTCTACGCCCATAATTTGCCCTGCAAACCGTAATTGCGGTCGGGCTTTCATTTGTAGCTGGTCGTTTAAGAGCTTGGGCGAGTTGATAAATGTATTGCGGTGAATGCCGCCGAGCCTAGCGAATACGGCGTTCTCAAGTCCCGGAATAGTTTTGAGTAATTCCGTTTGAGCGCCGTACTTCATTTTGGTCTGGAAACCGACCATATTGTAAATCGTCCCCAGTGCATTGTCCTGCCTTAGCTGGACTATAGCGTGGGATTTTACCATCGGGTCATGGGGGTTAGTCAGGCCGACAGGCTTCATAGGGCCCCAGCGCAATGTTTCGGGGCCGCGCGCCGCCATAACTTCGATAGGCAGACAGCCATCAAAATAGGGTGTGTCTTTTTCCCAGTCTTTAAATTCGGTCTGGTCGCTGTCCACAAGCGCTTGAATAAACGTTTCGTATTGTTCTTTATCGAGCGGGCAGTTGATGTAATCCGCACCGTCTCCACCCATTTCTTCTGCAAAAGGGCCTTTTTTGTCATAGCGCGATTGCATCCAGGCGATGTCAAAATCAATGCTATCCTTGTAAATGATCGGTGCGATGGCATCAAAAAACGCCAATGCATCTTCGCCGCTAGCCTCTAATATAGCCTCTGCTAGGGCGGGGGTTGTCAAAGGGCCGGTCGCGATAATTACATTGTCCCATTCTCCTGTATTTGGGGCTTCCGGCGGCAGGCCTTTGATCTCGCCGTATTCTATGGTGACAAGTGGATGGTCATGGAGTGCTTTGCTAACCGCGTCTGAAAACAGCTCTCTGTCCACGGCGAGGGCGCTGCCAGCGGGCAGTTTATGGGTATCCGCCGCTTGCATAATTAACGAGCCGCACAGGCGCATTTCTTCGTGTAGAACGCCAACCGCATTGCCTTCTTTGTCATCTGAGCGAAACGAATTAGAGCAGACCAGTTCGGCAAATCCGCCGCTCTGGTGAACCGCCGTTTGCACGTCTGGCCGCATTTCGTGCAAAACTACGGGAACGCCCGCTTGTGCCACTTGCCAAGCCGCTTCACTGCCCGCAAGTCCTGCGCCGATGATGTGTACTGTATTTTTCGCTGTGTTTTTTTGCTGTGTCATGGGAGGGGGTTTAGGGCTCTGCCGGCAGAGTTAAAAGCAAAAATAGTGAATTTAGTTGATTTATTTAGCGCACACATGGAAACTACAACCCAATGGGGAAACTAATATGAACAATTTACCATCTCAAACCAAACAACCATATGATTTTGGCAGGGCGATTTTTTTGCCGTTTAAGAGCGGCCCGGGTAGCACAGCTTTTGTGCTTAAATCTGCCTTGTTCTATGCGTTGGCTTTGACTGTATTCTTCGCCCTGTTTGGACGGATGTTAATTGGTCCAATGGAAGATTTTTTCGTCGTAATAATGGAGATAGAAACGGCTTCTGATGAAGAAGAACTAGCGCTCGTGGTTAAGATGTTTGGCGCTATGGGACGCGTCATATTACCTTATATGCTTATAATGCTGGGCGGTTGGGCCATTTGGGTAATGATCGAATCCGCTTTGCACCGCCGCGTGCTACTTGGTGAAAGGCCAACTGGATTGTTCCCGTGGCGCTTTGGTGCTGATGAGTGGCGGACAATTTTGGCGCAACTSATTTTATATATGTGYTAYCAAGGYCTGTATTTCGTWGTTTATATGGTGTTTGTCATGGGTATATTATTGGCTGCACTGATGGGATCTGYTTCASTTRTATTMGGTGTGGTTGGCGGAATTRTTGCCTTTGGAWTAATCGTAGYTGGTATAGGTTTTATGGTGTGGRTTTTGGTGCGCCTTGCACCWACKGCRGCTTTATCTGTGGCTAATGGTGAATTTGCAATTGGTSARGCTTGGCCAGTWGTTAAAGGCCGGATATGGCCAACTGTRGGCGCTTATGCTTTTCATTATATTRTARGCTCAATAGTYTTTTATWTTGTTATGGCYATTGTCGGCGTTGCTTTTGTCGGMAGTATTATGGGAAAATTTACTGGYCTTAGTGATAATTCTAGCGGTGAAGAAGTYTGGCARCTTGYCAAAACCGTATTCTCTGAGCCTTCAACATTGGTTGGCCTRACGATWTCCGGYTTTATATTRTTYTTYATMGCWGSYATYTGGATGCWRTTAATTGCAGGCATTTCCACTTACGTAACTGATCTGTACAAACGTGATTTGGAAACTGCAGGTGTCGAGGTGTTCGATTAGYTGTANTAAATTTTTCARCACACTTGTAACGCGTAAATTTTCCTATAACATGTGACTTCYACTGAAGGRGAGRTCACTATGTTTCGCRCAATAATATTWRCYWTTATKATTTGTTTTGTGYCATTGGCWYACAYKAGYGCGAATGCGGGTTCCATTCCTGATGAAGTGATGAAACCCTACAAAGCTTCTCTCGCGGCTTTACGAGACAATGATTTTAAGTCTGCTCTCAAACATTCCAAGGAAGCGTGGAAACAAGCAGAAGCTTTGTTAGGGGACAACAAAACCACCGGAGATTTAGCCCAAAATTATGGGCTTTTGGCAATGCGGACGTCTGATCTTGAATCTGTGGCTGTAGCATTGGAACGGAGCGCCGAATTGGCACATTTGGCTGAAAAAGATGGGGCGCTCATACGCCTAGAACGGGAAGTGACTTTAATTACTATTTTACTGACCATTAAAAAGAGAGATAGAGCGCACCAGCGAATTGATGATGCATTGGAGTTTGCCGAGGCGAATAATGTAAATGATACGGTTTTTGCAGGCGAAATTATGGTGCATAAAGCTAGGTTAATTGCAGGTAGTGCAAACAGTAGAGCTAAAAAATTAAAATCTCCTAGGGTTAGCCGTCTTATCCGGTCGGGYAAAAARTCRCCTGCKAWCCGCATGCARTGGCGSAGYGCTAAATATGCGAYCACGGCTRTAGAAATTTTTGAAAAGAACCCCAAGCTGGCACGTGCAGAGTACAGCGCCATYGCCTATAAGCTCATTGGCTTTTCYCATGARCGGGACAAAGAGTGGCTGGAAGCAACATTGGCCTATCAAAAGACTATGGCTATCCAAGGRAARTATTTACAACGTGAGGAAGCYGCAAGTATTACGACTATTGGTCGCTGGACCAATACACGTATGCATTTGTTAGCGGATATGGATAAGGAAGAGGCGTATAAAAAAGGGCTYTGCAAATGTTGGCCCTATAATSRTGCAAGYAGTGAAGTGAAATATATTGCAAAACCCATAAAACGRGYRCCACCGAAGATGCCTTCCCGWGCAWCAACGTCCGGYTTCTCCTTTATGAAGTTTGATMTWGATGATGATGGTAAGCCGATTAATATTAAAATTATACATTCTTGGCCAGAAAAAATGTACAATAAAAGTTCTATTGCTGCCGTTAAACGGTGGAGATATACACCGCGTGTACCAGAAGAAACTGACGAGCAACGCAAAAATATCAGGACGGATATACGCTATATTCTAACAGATTATTACGGTAGAGCCCCGATTTAATTTTTCTTAGCGAGCGCCGCTTTCAAATACTTACCCGTCCAGCTTGCTTTCACTTTAGCCACGTCTTCTGGGGTGCCTATGGCTACGATTTCGCCGCCGCCGTCTCCGCCTTCGGGGCCTAGGTCGACTATCCAGTCAGCGGTTTTTATCACGTCTAGATTATGTTCAATGACGATCATGGTATTGCCGCCCTCAACCAGTTCATTCAGCACGCCGAGCAATTTGTTGACATCTTCGAAATGGAGGCCTGTGGTGGGTTCGTCCAGAATATAAAGTGTGCGGCCCGTGGCGCGTTTGGACAATTCTTTGGCCAATTTGACCCGCTGGGCTTCGCCGCCTGATAAGGTTGTGGCTTGTTGACCAACTTGGAGATAGCCTAGCCCAACCCGTTGCAAGGTTACCATTTTATCGCGAATGCTCGGCACGGCCTTGAAGAAGACCGCAGCCTCATCAATGCTCATAGCGAGCACATCAGCTATGGTTTGGCCCTTGAATTTTATTTCCAGCGTTTCGCGGTTATAGCGCTTGCCACGGCAGGTTTCGCACTGCACATAAACGTCTGGCAAGAAATGCATTTCGATCTTGATGACCCCACCACCACGGCAGGCTTCGCAGCGCCCGCCCTTGACGTTAAAGCTAAACCGGCCCGGCTTATAACCGCGCGTTTTGGCTTCGGGTAGGCCGGCAAACCAATCGCGGATCGGCGTGAAAGCACCCGTATATGTGGCCGGGTTAGAACGGGGTGTGCGGCCAATAGGGGATTGGTCAATATCGATAACTTTATCGAGATATTCAAAGCCCTCAATGCTGTCATGAGGCATGACGGTGACACTGGAATTGTTCAGTTTACGTGCCGCCGCTTTGTATAGAGTTTCAACGGTAAGAGTTGATTTCCCGCCGCCCGATACACCGGTCACACAGATGAATAACCCGAGGGGGAAATCAACATCCACAGATTTGAGGTTATTACCCCTAGCCCCTTTAATCTTAAGGAATTTATGCCCTGCTTGGCGCCGTTTTTCTGGGAATTCAATTTTCTTTTTGCCCGTTAAGTATTGCCCCGTCAGAGATTTTTTATTGGCCTTAATTTTGGCAGGCGTCCCTTCGGCTACGACTTCACCGCCTTCAACTCCGGCTAGCGGTCCCATGTCGATCACATAGTCTGCACTGAGGATGGCATCTTCATCGTGTTCGACCACAATCACCGTATTGCCGAGATCACGGAGACCGCGCAGGGTTTCCAAAAGCCGTGCGTTATCGCGTTGGTGCAATCCAATGCTGGGTTCGTCGAGAACATATAAAACGCCCGTTAATCCAGACCCGATTTGGGAGGCGAGGCGAATGCGTTGGCTTTCCCCGCCTGATAAGGATCCGGAACCCCGCCCCAATGTCAGATAATCAAGCCCGACAGCGTTTAGGAATGATAGTCGGTCGGAAATTTCCTTAAGGACAGGCCGCGCGATTTCCGCGCTTTGCCCCGTCAGCTCAGTGGTCAATTTTTCGAACCGTTCTTTGGCGTGATTGATCGACATTTCGCCAGTTTCGGTAATGTCCATGCCCTGTATTTTTACGGCTAGGGCTTCGGGGCGAAGACGTTTRCCTTTGCAGGTTTCGCACTGTGTACTGGATTGGTACTTGGCCAGAAAATCCCGCGCCCAGCTACTTTCCGTATCGCGAAAGCGGCGAACGAGATTGGGTATAATACCCTCGAACGGTTTTTTCGTTTCGTATTTTCGCCCGGCTTCAGAATAAACAAATTGTACCATTTCGCCCTTGGTACCGTTGAGGAGAATGTCTTGATGTTGTGCTTTAAGCTTTTGCCACGGTAGCTCGAGATCAAAACCGTAATGGGTCGCTAATGCCTCCAATGTCTGGCGGTACATGCGGCTCGGCGTTTTTGACCAAGGGGCAATGGCRCCGGAGCCWAGTGTYTTTCCCGTGTCAGGAATGACCAATTTGGCATCAAACTTAAGYTYATTACCAAGCCCGTCGCAGGCWGGGCAGGCGCCGTGGGGTGAGTTAAACGAGAACAGGCGCGGCTCGATTTCCGAGATAGTAAACCCAGAGACCGGGCAGGCGAATTTTTGCGAGAACARTATGCGTTCGCCGTCGTCTGCATTTTCGGCAATMGCMAGCCCGTCMGAGAGGCGAAGCGCAGTTTCAAAAC
This sequence comes from Robiginitomaculum sp., assembly GCA_002732905.1. Lineage (GTDB taxonomy): Bacteria > Pseudomonadota > Alphaproteobacteria > Caulobacterales > Maricaulaceae > Robiginitomaculum_A. The sequence continues at coordinate 54,577 of NVTC01000010.1, read as the reverse complement.
TATCRGCAAGYCGTGTTTCCAAGCCCTCCCTTACCACAACACGGTCTACAACSACATCGATATCGTGYTTGWATTTTTTATCGAGGGCGGGYGCGTCTTCTATRCGGATAAGCTCRCCGTCAATTTTKGCGCGCTGAAAACCCTGTTTCATCAAATCGGCAAATTCTTTGCGGTATTCYCCTTTGCGCCCACGCACAATGGGAGCGAGGATGAAAAGCTTGGTTTTTTCAGGGAGCGCCATGACGCGGTCAACCATTTGTGCCACGCTTTGGCTCTCAATTGGTAAACCCGTAGCCGGCGAATAGGGCACACCAACCCGCGCCCATAACAAGCGCATATAATCATAAATCTCAGTGACCGTGCCAACGGTTGAGCGCGGGTTTTTTGATGTGGTTTTYTGYTCAATGGAAATGGCWGGGGACAGGCCTTCGATGCTGTCCACATCAGGYTTRTCTTGCAGCTCTAAAAATTGCCGCGCATAGGCTGACAGGCTTTCCACATAACGGCGTTGGCCTTCAGCGTAGATRGTATCAAAKGCTAGGGATGATTTCCCTGAACCCGAYAGTCCGGTAATAACAATCAGTTTATCGCGCGGTAAATCTACATTGACGTTTTTAAGATTATGCGTYCGCGCACCGCGAACCCGTATATGTGTTAAACTGCTCATTAAATTTCCTGGTCGTTCACCGGCATTCACGTCACGCCTTTTGTAACGTGATACATAACATGAACATTGATTAAAGAAAGCGGAAAGTGATGGCCCTTGAGGGCGAAACCTGCCTTTTGTGCAAGTTTAGGCCTGKGTTAGGTAAACTGKGTTAGGTAAACCGAGGGGCRSCKGCCGGATTAATMAGRCCGTTTTGTTCCGWATGCGTTGCACGGGCTTGGTTGTGGGGGTGATCTTTGGCTTCTTTGTAGGTGAGGACAGGCGTGACGCAGGCGTCTGCATTTTCAAACAGAGCTTCCCAGTGAGCGCGGGGTTTGGCGTTGAAAATATGAGTGAGGAGTTGGGTTTGCTCCGCCCACAGAGTCGGATTGTTTTGGTCTCCGTAGGTTTCGGGATCCAGTTTCAAYATACTCAGCATTTCATGGAAAAATTTTGGCTCCAGACAACCGACGGCCATAAACCCATCGTCTCCAGTTTGGTAGCACCTATAGAATGGCCGCGAACCGTCCAATAGATTTGTACCGCGTGTTTCCGACCACATATTGAGATGGTCTAGYGAATACACAATGCCCATCATAGAAAATGTACCGTCGATAATGGCGGCGTCTATAACRCAACCTTTTCCGGYCTTTTCTGCTTGYAACAAGGCTGCCAAWATGCCGATGACTAAAAACTGGCTACCACCACCGTAATCACCGACGAAATTAAGGGGCAGGGTTGGCGGTCGGTCACTTTCACCCATAGCGTAAAGCGCSCCCGTTAGGCCGATATAATTAATGTCGTGGCCAGCTTTATCCGCCCAAGGCCCGCTTTGACCCCARCCYGTCATCCGCCCATATATCAGCGCAGGATTTACCYTGTGGCAATCTTCGGGCCCCAGACCCAATTTTTCCATGACACCAGGRCGGTTTCCCTCAAAGACGATATGGGCTGTGGGCAGCATTTCGAGGACTTTATCACGRCCACTACCGGTTTTTAAATCAAGCTCWATRCAAGTYTTRCCYCTRTTTTCCACGGGYAGWTTAAATGCRCCCGGTCTTWCTATGCGAATAACCTCTGCCCCTAAATCTGCCARTAATTGCCCRGCATARGGTGTCGGGCCTATGCCSGAMAGTTCTATAACTTTGATGTCTTTAAGGGGTTGATTRTGTACGGTCATTGAGGTGCAACTATAATTTAAGGTCTATTACAAAGGCTAACTTTGCATGCTAAATTACTAACGACAAGTAAATCCTCGCACGKAGTATCTGCRTAGGRCAGTTGMGCTYAAWMGSGCTAATGTAGGTTAACTTACTTTGTGTCCTTGCACTGACGGGGAAATCCTTTAGTATGCAAAAAAATGCATATGAGAGGAGTTTGTCATGAGCGTATTAGAGAGCTTACAAGCGAAAATTGGACAAGAATTGGGCGTATCTGAATGGGCCGAGATGACCCAAGACAGAATATCCCAATTTGCTGAYRTCACTGARGATCATCAATTTATCCACATCGACGMRGAAAARGCTAAAAAGTTTACGCCRTTTGGCGGCACGATTGCYCACGGWTTTTTGACATTATCMATGCTRTCACGTTTTGCAGAAACAGGATTGCCGAGCGTTGARGGTGCTAAAATGGGGATGAATTACGGCCTYAACAAAGTCCGGTTTTTATCACCTGTACCAAGYGGTGCTAAAATACGKGGSCGSTTTACGCTCTCATCAGCCGTGGAAAAAAATCCCGGTCAATTGCTTCTTTGTCATACCATAACAATCGAGATCGAAGGTGAGGCCAAACCTGCCGCTGTCGCTGAATGGCTTTCTTTGATTTTYGTCTAGGCACTTATCTTTATCTAGACCTTTATTTAGACCACACTTTAGGAACACATCACATGAAAATTGAATTTAATAATCGCGTGGCAATCGTCACTGGCGCTGGCGCTGGCTTGGGCCGCTCACACGCTTTAGAACTTGCKCGGCGCGGCGCAAAARTTGTYGTAAATGATCTCGGCGGYGCTGCTGACGGAACGGGTGGTTCTATGACACCRGCCCAAGAAGTTGCCRACACTATCAWCAAAGCAGGCGGCGMGGCTATTGTYAGTGGTGCCAATGTAGCYGATTATGCGCAGGTYGAAGCCATGGTCAGCGAAGTTATGGACAARTGGGGGCGCATTGATGTTTTGGTCAATAATGCCGGTATTTTGCGCGATAAATCYTTYGTAAAGATGGMGCTTAAAGATTTTCAAYTGGTTATGGATGTGCACCTTACAGGCAGCGTKAATTGCACCAAAGCCGTTTGGGAMATTATGCGCGAGCAAGGCTATGGCCGTATTGCTATGACAACATCTTCGTCCGGCATGTACGGCAATTTCGGCCAAGCCAATTACGGTGCTGCCAAAGCAGGATTGGTYGGRTTTATGAATACACTCTGCATYGAAGGTGCAAAATACGATATTCGTGTGAATGCACTATCRCCTGTAGCGCATACSCGCATGACCGAAGGATTGATCCCTGAAGAAGCACTGAAATTACTRACACCYGMRTCWGTAACGGCSGGTTTGATTACATTGGTGGCAGAAAAYTCTCCSAACCGAACGATTTTGTGTGCAGGYGCAGGKGGATATGCCCGCACTGTGATTACWGAAACKGACGGTATTTTCTTGTCACCMGCAGACCAGACGCCAGAAAATGTYATGGCGGGAATGGACAAAATYAACGACACTACGAATGCGCAAGAATTCACACAAGGGTTCCAGCAATCGGAGAAATTCGTCGGTAAGGCGATGGCTAAAGGTTAAAAGCTTAATGGATAAAGCAGCAGTATATGCACGGGTTGCCAAAGAAATAGCAGCCGTCAACGACGGCGAAACCTCGGCGATTGCCCGCTATGCCACGGCTTGTTGTTTGCTCAATGAAGCGTTTCCGCAGTTTTACTGGACTGGGTTTTATTTGGTCGATCCTCTAAAGCCAAAAGAGCTCGTGGTCGGGCCTTACCAAGGTACGCTTGGCTGTTTACGTATTCCGTTTGGTCGGGGTGTATGCGGTACGGTTGCAGCATCAGGTGAAACGGCTGTCGTTGATGACGTACATGCATTTCCTGGCCACATTGCTTGTGACAGTAAAACAAGTTCGGAAATAGTGGTGCCCGTATTTGACGGCGTCGGCAATTTAGCCGCTGTGCTTGATATCGACAGCACCGAACCTTCTACATTCGGTGCGGTCGACCAAGCGGCATTGGAAGCTATTTGTAAAACATTGCTCACCTAGAAAGATAAATTCAGTGCTGTTTAGTGCATAGATATTCTCGGTTTAGTTTTGGGTTTAGCTTTGGTTCTGGGAGCATTTCCATACAATGGTTTTCACACCAATAAGCCGTGCGAAACGGGCAAGCTCTGATGATAGCTTGCTGGCACGAGCCGCAGTCCATTTGACGTTAGATTCCGGCCATAGATTTTCCACCGTCAAAATACCAGCTTTGCGGTCGGCTTTTAGCTCTATACGGCCAACAAATTTATGACCTTCTAGCAGAGGGTAAACATAATACCCCCATTGACGTTTTGCGGCAGGCACAAAAATTTCTATGCGGTAATCAAATCCGAATAAGCGTAACAGCCGTTTTCGGTCACGAATGGCTGGGTCAAATGGGTTGATGATGCGCAGGCGCGATGTGGCAGTGTTGGCGCGCGCCAGGCGGTTTTTAATGTCGGCTGGTGCAAACATCTGGTGCCAGGTTTTATCTGCGGCCTGTACGTGCACGGGGATAAGTTGGTTCGAATTACGTTCTGCCCACGCTTTAACTTCAGCGTTTGTTGTGGCTTCCCAAAATTTTTGAATATCGCGCAAGTTAGCCAGTCCCATACGGTCCAACGCCGCAGTGCAAAGCCAGTTTATTTGGCTGTGGTCTGTGTGGTTTTCTACACGGTGTTCGCGCGGGACGATACGCTCTGATAAATCGTAAAACTTGGTGAAATTTGTGCGGTGGGATGTGGAAAGCTCACCGATATACCACATATAATCCAACGCCAATTTGTGGGGTGGGCGTGACCACATTTGTTTTTTGCCGTTTTTGAATTCTGTATCTGGAACCTTGGTATCAAATGCACGGGTGCACAGCGGCCCTTCATTTCGGATACGCAGTTTAATAGTTTCGCGGTCTTGCGGGCTCGGTAGGGCGCGGTAATATTTAGACGCATCAAGCCGTTTTTTCATACGCCTAAACTGTTTCGCCCACATGGGGTAATATTCCATTGGAATAATGGACGCATCATGGGTGAAATGCTCGAACAAGGATCTATCTTTTGATAGACAGTGCCAGAGCATGGGCTCGCGGTAATTCTGGTTGCGTGACCAAAGGATGTGATGGTGGGCGCGCGTAACATTACGAATGCTGTCAATTTGCACAAACCCCAAGTTTTTGATGATTTGCAACACATCCAAATCCCCGGTTGGCGCACGACCGAGACCGTGGCTCTGTAGCCAAAGTCTTCGCGCATCACGGTTATTGATTTTCAGTGTCATAGGCCATGATTATAGAGTTCTAACAGGAATGCAAAATCAAGAGAGACGCGTAGTCGAGCCTAGTATTTACGGATCAGGCCAACCAATACGCCTTGTACTTCTACTTGGTCTGGGCCGTATGTTCGGGTGGGAAAGTCAGGGTTTTCAGCAATGAGCTCGATCCCGTCTGCAGTTTTATACAAGCGCTTCAGAGTTGCCTCTTCGTTGTCGACAACATAGGCAACTACGATCTGGTTGTTGCGGGCGGTATTGGCTTCGCGGATAACCGCGATGTCGCCGTCCAAAATACCTGCGCCGATCATAGACTCGCCTTCAACTTCAAGAGCAAAGTGATCCCCGCGCCCAATCATGCCGTCGGGAATGCTGATGCGTGGGCCGGATTGTTCTAGGGCAGTAATCGGCACGCCCGCCGCGATYTTACCAACTAGGGGTACAGAGACACTGTCATTAGCAGGTTCAGGTGCGCCCTTTGCTGAGMCRGCCGCTTGACCRGGCAGACGTAAAATTTCTAATGCCCGTGCCCGGTGCGGYAAACGAGCAATGAAACCACGTTCTTCAAGCGCCGTTATTAAGCGGTGAATGCCGGATTTTGAAGCTAAACCGAGTGCATCTTTCATCTCGTCGTAAGAAGGGGAGATGCTGTTTTTTTTCAAACGCTTATCAATGAAGATCAAAAGGTCGTGTTGTTTTTGGGTCAGCATATCAGATTCCTTCATAAAGGTACGCCAAATAATATTGGCTWCGAATCAATGTTCACTTTATGTTTGTTCTAGTCCTGTTCCGCAYCTGCGTCAAGAACAAATCATGCACTCGACAATTGGGCGTACCTTGCTAGACARGRCACAAAGAAGGAAAACTATGTCGACGACTATCTATATAGATGCAGACGCCTGTCCGGTGCGCGAGGAAACCTATAAAGTTGCCCTGCGCCATAATGTGCCAGTCATCGTGGTCAGCAATTCGTTTTTGCGGGTATTACAGCACSCACTGATTTCGCGTATCATYGTYAATGATAGTTTYGATGCGGCAGATGATTATATTGCYGAGARGGCGGACGGTAAAAGCATCGTYATCACRGCAGATATTTTACTGGCCGAGCGTTGCCTGAATGCGGGCGCGGTGACCATCGCACCAAACGGCAAGCCYTTTACCAATGATAGTATAGGYTCGGCMATAGCCGTGCGCGCTATAATGGTTGATTTACGCGCAGGTGCMGGTAGCGAGAATATAGGYGGYCCRCCKCCMTTTACAAATGCCGATAGATCAAAATTTTTGCAAGTGTTGCACGAAAGTGTGGTGAAGYTGAAATAGGGCAAGAAGRKTGGGTTATTCAATRTTTCCCAATAGTTTTTGKGTYGCCARYTTCACGTCGTCTTGGCGCATTAAACTTTCGCCGACAAGGAATGCTTGAGCGCCGTGCTTGGTAAGGTCGAGGATATCATCTGGTGTGTTGATACCGCTTTCTGCTATTAGGAATGTACCCGCTGGCGCTTGGGGTGCTAGGCGTTTGAAKGTGTCYAAACTGGTTTTGAAAGTCTTTAAATTGCGGTTATTAATGCCGATGAGTTTCGCACCGAGCTTAACCGCGCGTTTCAGTTCAGTTGCCGTATGGATTTCGACCAAAGCGTCCATGCCGAGGCGGTTTGTTTCGTCCAGCAATGCGCTGGCCAATTGATCACTGACCATGGCCATGATGATCAAAATAGCATCGGCACCGTAAGCGCGGCTTTCAATAATTTGAATGGGGTCAATCATGAAATCTTTGCGCAGGGCGGGCAGGGGCGAAATGGCACGGGCTTGCTTTAGGTATAGCAGTGAGCCTTGGAAACTAGGCGCGTCGGTCAGCACGGATAGACATGCCGCGCCGCCGTCCGTATAGGCGCGGGCAATTTTGGTCGGCTCGAAACTTTCACGGATGAGGCCCTTGGACGGGCTTGCTTTTTTTATTTCGGCGATCAAGGCAGGGCTAGTAGCGGCGGCGGATTTAAGTGCATTTGTAAACCCGCGTGGTTCTGGCTGGGTTGCTGCTAACATTTCCAACTGGCTGCGCTGCGCGTGCAGGGGTGCCACTTCACCGCGTTTATAGGCGGCAATTTTTTTTAAAACGTCATCTTTATTTTTGGGCATTAGAAAACTCGACCAAACGTGATAATGCATTAAGCGCGGCACCAGAGCCAATAGATTGGCGCGCCATACTTATACCTTGCTCAATGGATAGAGCCGTTTCAGATGCATATAAAGCTGCGCCTGCGTTTAGGGCAACAATATCACTATAGGCATTTTGCTCGCCGTAGAGAATATCCTTTAAAGCATCAGCATTTTCCTTTGCATTTCCGCCCTCAAGTTCAGCCAAAGGCACACGCACCAAACCAAACTTCTCAGGCGTGATTTTATGCTGGTGTATGGTTTTACCATTAACCTCGGTTATCATGGTCGCCCTTGTGGTGGTTATTTCGTCCATGCCGTCACAGCCGCGAACAATCAGGGCGCGTTTAACGCCGAGCCCGATCAAGGCTTGTGCATATACATCCCGAAGGCTGTCTTCATAAACGCCGAGCAAATAATGTTGAACCGAGGCCGGATTACACAGAGGGCCAAGCCGGTTAAAGATGCTGCGCGTGCCTAGTTTTGCCCGCGCTGCTGCTACATTGCCCATGGCTTTGTGGTGGTTGGGCGCGAACAAAAACCCGACCCCGGCTTCGCGAATACAGGTCTCGGTTTGTTTAGGGGATATATCAAGCTTTACGCCGAGCTCGCCCAGTACATCAGATGCACCTGATTTTGAAGACACCGCTCGGTTGCCGTGCTTGGCTACGGGTACGCCTGCACCTGCAACCACAAAAGCCACGGCGGTTGAAATATTATAAGTCTTAAGCCCGTCGCCGCCTGTGCCGACTATGTCCATTGCGCCTTCGGGTGCGCTTACAGGTGTCATGCGGAGGCGCAATACTCTGGCGGCGGCTTCTAATTGTTCGCCTGATATACCCTTCTTTTCCCATTCTTTAAGATAGAAGCAAATATCATCGTCGGACATGCGACCACTGATCATGGTTTCAAAGGTTGATTTGAAAACGTCTGTCATTTTATGCCTGCACTAATATCTGCACTACTTATGCCTGCAATGCGGAGGAAATTTTCGATAATGTCGTGACCATGTTCAGACGCGATGGACTCTGGATGGAACTGCACGCCGTGAATAGGGCGGGTTTTATGGCGGGCGCTCATAATCTCGCCGTCGGCAGTCGTGCCGTTGACGATCAAACAGTCTGGCAGGCTGTCCTTGTCCAGCGCTAACGAATGATAGCGGGTCGCATTAAACGGGGAGGGGATGTCCGCCAGCACACCCGTACCGTCGTGGACAACAGGTGAGACTTTGCCGTGCATAATAGATTTTGCACGAATAACCTTGCCGCCAAAGGCTTGCCCGATAGCTTGCAAGCCAAGACAAACACCGAAAATCGGTAGATCGTCTGGCGCCGTTTTAAGAAACTCCAAACACATGCCGGCTGCGTCAGGCGTCTTGGGGCCGGGCGATATGATGACGCCTTGCGGCTTTAGCGCTAACGCTTCAGCAGCACTCATAATGTCATTGCGTATGACATGGGTGTTTGCACCTAATTCTTGAGCATAATGCACCAAATTATAGGTGAAGCTGTCATAATTATCTATTATCAGCAGCATATCAATTCCTGTTAAAGCCTCTAGTTCCTGTTAAAATATGGCGCGTGTTCAGCCGCCGAAAACAATGCCATGGCTTTGTTGCGGCATTCTTCAAATTCGGATTTAGGATCGCTGTCTAGAACAATACCTGCCCCTGCGCGTACATGCATCACCCCGTCTTTAACCACGGCAGTACGCAGGGCAATGGCCGTATCCATATCACCGCTCGCAGAAATATAGCCAACAGCACCGGCATAAATACCGCGTTTCTCGTCTTCTAATTCGTCGATAATTTCCATGGCACGGACTTTAGGCGCGCCGCTGACCGTGCCTGCCGGGAAGCCTGCAAATAAGCAATCGATTGCATCCAGACCATCCCTAACTTGGCCTTCAACATTGGAGACAATGTGCATGACGTGGGAATAACGCTCGACAATAGAGCGCTCCGTAACTTTAATCGTACCGGGTTTGGCAACACGGCCCATATCGTTGCGTCCTAAATCGAGCAACATCAAATGCTCTGCCATTTCTTTTTCGTCGGCCAATAAATCCAGTTCCAGCGCTTTGTCTTCAGCAGGTGTTTTCCCGCGCGGTCTAGTGCCAGCTATGGGGCGGATAGTGACAGTTTCGTCTCTAAGCCGTACCAAAATTTCAGGGCTGGAGCCAACAACCGCATGGTCGTCAAAGTTTAGATAATACAAAAACGGCGACGGATTGAGGCGGCGCAGTGCACGGTAGAGCGCAAATGGCGGCTCTGGTAGAGGGGCTTCGAAGCGCTGTCCTAATACGACCTGAAAAATATCCCCAGCTTTGATATAATCTTGAGCCGCTTTTACTTTTTTGGCAAAATCCGCTTGTGCATTACCGCCCGTAGGCGCGTGAACGTCGCGTGTGACGTGTTGATGGCGCAGCGGTAATGTGCCGCTCTCCAGTGCGTTGGCCGCCTCCATGAGCCGTTCTTCGGCAACTGTGTACGCATCTTTTGCAGATAGTTTTGCGCTTGGCCGCATAGTTGTGGTCAATATCACTTCCTGGGCAATTTGGTCGAAAATCGCAATGATAGTTGGGCGGGTCATGATCGCATCAGGCGTGTTGATCGGGTCTGGATTATCGCTCGGTAGGTGTTCGACCTGACGGATCATATCATATCCCAAATAGCCGAATATGCCTGCTGCCATAGGGGGGAGTTCGTCCGGAATATCAACTTTGGTGCTTGCCTGAATTTGCCGCAAACTGTCTATAGGTTTGTCGCTCAGGGTTTTAAATGCGCCGCCGTCAATGGACATCTCGCAATCATCCCCGCGCACCCGCCAAATTAGATCTGGTGCATAACCGAGTACGGAATAGCGGCCCCTTTGTTCGCCGCCTTGAACGGATTCGAATAAGAAGGCGTACGGCTTATCTGTTGCTAGTTTCAAGAATGCTGAAACTGGTGTGTCGAGATCATTGATCAGACGCATCCAGACGATTTGCGGTTGGCCTTTTTTGTAGGTTGCCACAAAGCCGTCAAAACAAGGGTTTAGTTCAGGGTTCACGGCGCACACTCATGTTTATTGATCAACACCGAGGCTTCTCTCGATGTTGGCGATCAAAGTTTGTGCCGGATTTTCTGCCAAAATCGCCGCATGATAGGCTTGTTGGATATCTGCATTGATCGCCTGTTTTGCCTGTTCGCTCAAGGTATCTGTGATGGCACCTATGATAGGGTCGGCGTTGGGTGTAATCGTTACGACCTGTCCAATAACCCGGTCAAGGCCATTGGCGGCCACACCGCGTACAGTCTGGCCTATGCGTGCCTCAAATAGTCGGACAATCACCTGATTGCCAAGACCCGGTGTACGCGATGCGCGTATCATTTGTGTTTCAATTACCTCAGCACCATCTCCAGTTTCTTTGGCCAAATCTTCAAGGCTTTCCCCTGCGGAGGCTCTGCTTACCAAGTCATTAGACAAAATGGCTAAAGCTTCGTCAGATTTTTTAAGATGCCATGCGGCTAGGGCTTGTTCGCGAACATCGGCGAAAGGGCGCGGCGCGCTTTCTTTGATTTGGTCAACACGGATAGCAGCAATGCCGCCCGCAGTTGTTTCAAACACATCGCCGTCAAATCCGAGGTCGGCTATGAAGATTTCTTTCAACAACAAATCATCAGTAGCCGTGCCGAGTGCAAAGGATAAACCTTCTAGTTTTTGACCATTTTCGGTTTTGCCGAGCCGCGAGATAAAATCGTAGCTAGCCACAGAAATACCGCTTACCAAGCCCGCTTCTTCCAAGGTCAAACTATCCTCGGATATGCCGTCTTGGATGGTTGTAGAGGCATCGTAAAGAACCTGCTTGGCTTTGTTGGTTTGAAGCTCGTCGATTAAATTTGCCCGCTCAGCTTCCATATCGGGAATGGTTTTTGGGGTGATACCAGTCAGAACCACGCTGAACCAGCTACCAAAGCTACTGGCAACCGTCTGGGCAGTTATATCGTTTGTGCCAGGTTCCATTTCAAATGCAGCTTCACCTGCTGTCGGATCACTACTGGCGCCGGGCAGGGCATTGTCATAGACAAGAGGCACTTCTAAAGAAAATTCAGCTATGGCCGCATCTATGCTTTTACCTCCGTTTATTGCCGCTGTTATTGCATCGGCCTGCGTTTTGTCGGTGGCGACCAATTGTTGGTAGGAACGGGTTTCAGGTGTGCCCAATTGTCCGGCTTTAATTTTGTATTCAAATTGTTTTTTAATTTCTTCTTCGCTCACCTCAATGTCTGGCAATACGTTTTCCAACTCCATACGCAGCAAAGTAAAACGGCGGTACTCTGGTGCTATATATCCTGAGGGGCTGTCTTTGATAAAGGCTTGTAATTCTTCGTCGCTCGGGTCGGCGGGTGCAGTGATAGCATCCCGGCTCAAGCGTAATATTTTGGTTGTGCGTTGCTCTGTCATGAATTTATATTGTTGGTCGGCGAATAAATTCGGGACAACCAGACCGGCTTTTAGACTCTCCAAAGTCTGGTCGCGGCGAATTTGGTTGTGGACATCTGCCTCTAATTCTTTTGCAGACTTATTGCGGTCAATACGGGACAAAACTTCCAGTATTTTATTTTGGTCTAATTTGCCGGTAATTTCATTGTTAAAGACTTCCAGGTTTTCCATCAATTCAATGGCGTCGCGTGTATTGACAGCAACCCCGAGATCTTGTGCGTCAATCTGTATCAATTTTTCAGTTATCAAGGTGTTGAGGACTTGGCTGTGCAACCCGCGTTGATAAGCTTGTTTGGTTGTGAGGCGTTCTGGAGCCCCTTTGTTGATTTCGCTAAGCTGGCGTTGGAAAAAACTATCAAACTCGCGCAAGGAAACTTTTTCTTCACCCACCGTAGCGGCGGCATCTTTGGATTTGGACGTAAAGGCATCGGTCACACCAAACATGGACAAGCCAATAAGCAGCATGCCCACAAGGAGTGCAAAGAAAAACCCAACAAAAACTTTTTTGAAAGATCCAAAAATAGACTGCGACATAATTTACCTTTAATAATACTTTTCTTATTGAGCGCCAAACGACATGAGCATAGCAATACCTATATAGGGGGTAGGCGTAAACTCTTAAACACTCTATCGTCTGAAAAAAAAGTAGATATGGGTAACAATATGAAGACTTTGATAGCAGCCAACTGGAAAATGCATGGAAATTTGTCCTGGGTGCAAAAATCGGCTGAATTTCGGGCGTTGTTTCCGGCCAAAAGTAAGAATATCAGCATATTGTTGTGCCCGCCCGCCCATATGCTGGAAGCTATGGCCCGTGCGAGTGAAGGGTTGGATATTTCCGTAGGTGCGCAAAATTGTCATGATCAGGCTACAGGCACTTATACTGGGGAGTTGAGCGCCGCCATGGTAGCAGAAACCGGTGCGACATATGTTATTCTTGGCCATTCGGAACGTCGGGCTAGTTTCGGCGATACGGATAGCTGGGTAGCGACCAAAACCAGTGCGGTGCAAAAAGCCGGACTAAAGCCAATTGTCTGTGTCGGCGAAAGCCGTACTGAGCGCGAAGCCGGACATGCTGAAGAAGTTGTCGGCAGTCAGTTGGCCGGGTCAATTCCTGCAGACGCGGACGGTCGTAACTTGGTCATTGCCTATGAACCCGTTTGGGCTATCGGCACAGGCTTGACCCCGACCATAGAAGACATAGCCACTATTCATGACCATATACGCGGCTGCCTCACCACACGCTTTGGTGCGAAAGTTGCCGATAAAATCCAGATATTGTACGGCGGATCTGTCAAACCAGAAAATGCCAAAGAAATTCTGGCGCTGAAAGATGTAGCAGGCGCGCTCATCGGCGGTGCGGGACTAGACATGAAAAGCTTGGCTGCAATTGCAGCATTGGTTTAAATTATAAGAGGGGATTATGCGAAAAATCATAGGGACTACGCTGGCCATAGGGGCTTTGGCTTTTGCGGGGGTTTTAGCGGGGGCTTTAGCGGGATGTACGGGGCAAAAAGATTTCAATGAAGCCGCAATAAAAACCGATATTATTCAGATGCTACATACGCAAGATACGGCTTGGAACGCAGGCGATATTGACGGATTTATGTCTTATTATTTGGCCACCGAAGAGCTCCGTTTTGCTTCGGGCGGGAAAATAAATAGGGGTTGGCAAGCGACTTTGGACGGATATAAAACCCGCTATCCCGATAAAGCAACTATGGGCACGCTGGCTTTTCAAAATCTGGAAGTCAAAGTTTTGTCACCTGATTTTGCGCAAGTTTTCGGCCGGTGGGAGCTGACCCGTGCACACGATAAACCGGGCGGGCTGTTTACACTTTTACTCAATAAGAGGGACGGTGAATGGGTCATTATTTCCGACCATACATCTTCGGACGACAGCACAGACCCCGTTACAACGGACCCGGTTTCCATTGATGCAGAGTATCCGCCAAGGGCAGTTGAACTTGATTTTGCTAGCCACGGTAGTGCGCTAAATGGGCATTTTTATCTGGCAAATGGGGCGGGACCGCATCCGACCGTTATCATGTTGCACGGCTTTCCAGGATACGAGAAAAACCTCGATCTTGCGCAGGCCATTCGTCGTGCAGGGTTTAATGTGTTATTTTTTCACTATAGAGGTGCATGGGGCAGTGAAGGTGATTTCTCCATGACCCATGTGGTCGAAGATGCACGTGCCGCCAGTGCGTTTGTGCGCAGCGCGGACAGTGTTGCTCAGTACCGTATAGACCCTGAACACATAACATTTATTGGGCATTCAATGGGCGGATTTGCAGCTTTGGCGGCTGGGGCACAGGACGAACATGTTGGTTGTGTGGCTGGACTATCGCCAGCAGATTACGGCATTCGCAGTGGTATGTTTGCGGGCGACGCGGCCGCGCAAGCCCGCGCTGGTTTCTCTGCTTATGTAGACGGCGAACATTTGTTAGGAAGCGGCCCTCTTAAAGGGACAAGCGGTAAACGGCTGCTCGCGGAAATAGAAGATAATGCAGAGGTATTTGCAGTCGCAAAGCAGGCGGATAAATTTGCTGGCCGCAATGTCTACCTAAGCGCGGCCAAAGGCGATACCGTGTTGCCGCCCAGTATATACCACAAAGCTTTGGTGGGTGCATTTGAAGCGCAGCCAGACGTAAACCTGACCCACAAAATATTTGAAGGGATCATGCCTATTCGTGGACTAGGCTGGCGCTAACCAGTGACGTTGTAAAATGGTTAGGTGGAAATTGCCGGTAGGAATTACCGGTAGGAGGAGAGTAAAAATAGTGCTCAATCAAAAGTCTTCCGCTATTTTCACCGCAAATGCGTATTCAAAAGCGGTTTCTTTCAAGCTGTCATAGCGCCCGGGCTCGCCTTGGTGGCCAGCGTCCATGTTGGTTTTTAGCATGATGGGTGCGGTACCTTTTTGGTGGTCACGTAGTTTGGCCGTCCATTTTGCCGGCTCCCAATATGTCACGCGCGGGTCGGTCAAGCCTGCCGTTATTAGGATAGGCGGATAGTTGGCGTCTTTAGTATTGGTGTAAGGACAATAGCTGGCAATGCTGTCGTAGGCGTCTTTGTCGACCAGTGGGTTGCCCCATTCCGGCCATTCAGGCGGGGTTAGAGGTAGGCTCTTGTCGCTCATTGTGTTGAGTACATCTACAAACGGTACGGCAGCAATTATAGCGCCAAACAATTCGGGTGCTTGGTTGAGAGCTGCGCCGACAAGTAGTCCGCCCGCCGAGCCGCCGTGGGCAATGATGTGGCCCTCGCTTGTGTAGTTCCCGTCCGCAAGCCCGCGCCCTACATCAACGAAATCGTCGAATGTGGCTTGTTTGGTGGCCAGTTTTCCTTTGGTGTACCAGTCATAGCCCTTGGCCTTACTGCCGCGAACATGAGCAATGGCATAAACGAAGCCTCTGTCGATGAGTGACAATAAATTGGTGCGAAATCCGGCCGGAATAGTGATACCGTAAGAACCGTASCYAWWMMRYWRWYWMRKSSCKTTNNCGKCWYRNTTGAAAKCYRNCMCGYMTGWTCWGMSTNNGAMRSKNNAAYGYWYTCACCGTCGCGGGCTTYAATCTGGATGCGCTTGGTCATGTAATCTTCAGGATTATGCCCSGACGGAATTTCCATGGTCTTACGCAAAATCCGTTCACCTGTTTCCATGTTGTAGTCGAAAATTTGACGMGGYGTRGTCGGGGAAGAATAGACAAAGCGAAGCCATTTCGTGTCAAATTCATACCCGCCCATAAGACCGAGYGCATAAGCGYCTTCATTAAATGCGATAGTRTTTTCCGTGCCTGTGCCTAAGTCGCGAATRACAATRCGCGGCAGGGCATTGATACGCTCCAGYCTGACTAGGTATCCCTTATAAGTTTCKATGCCGAGAATTAGAGTGCCBGGSGTATGGGCAATAAATTCCTGCCAGTGTTTTGCACCGGGTTGCGCTMKCTTGGTGCGCATAATTTTGAAATCTGTYGCCYTCTCTCCATTGCCAGTGKTTSCWTTRTCAGTGGTTGCATTGGTTAAAACATAAAAATCATCTGCGTGRTCATGYAAATCATATTCYCTATCGCGCWKACGTGGTTCGGCGCAWATGGGYGCAATTTCGGGCGTYTTGGCAGGAATAATCCAGGTTTCTGCACTTGTATGRTCGTGGCAGTTTATCTCGACATAGCCGCCCGTATCACTGCCGCCCAAAGAGATAAAAAATCCTGCGTCTGGTTCTTCGTAAACTACGACGGGGCTGGCACTGTCGTCCAAAATRTTTTTGCGCCAGACTTTGCTGGGGCGGTTATTCTCGTCGCGTTCAACCCAAAATAAGGTCAGGCTGTTATGTGCCTCATCATCAGCCCAAACCAAATCYCCTGCGGTRTTTTCAATWGGYTTSCCAACAGGCATTCCGGTTTGCAAATCCAGCACARTGATGTCGTAACGCTCTGCGCCTTGTACATCGATTGCATAAGCYAAGTACTTATGGTCGTCTGAATGACTGAGACACCCTATATCGAAAAATGAAAACCCCTGYTTTTTTGATTGTAAAGCCAAAGCGTCAGCRTCGAGTAACGTTTCGCCTTTGCTGTCAGSGCCGTCTATATCGTYCCTTTTCGTGCGGTAGTATTCGCCGTGTTGGTCRCCGGGACGGTAACGGTGTGCATAGGCCCACGGGCCGTCCGGRGMRGGYACYGTACTGTCATCGTCTTTAATGCGGCCTTTCATYTCTGCGAAAATTTGGKTTTGCAGGTCTTTTGAATTTGTCATCAAGGTTTCAGTGTAAGCRTTTTCTGCTTCCAGATATGYTCTTATATCCGCRTCYAGCAGGCTTGGRTCGTCCATAACCTTGCGCCAATTTGCGTCTTTGAGCCATGCGTAATTATCGTGCCTTTCRYGYCCCAATTGTRYGRTGGTCTGCGGCCTTTTWTCGGCTGTYGGCGGTGTTGTTTTRCTGCTTGAAAATGGCATAAATTACTCTCGGTGGGTATCAAAATAAGTGTGTGCTCATATACACTTGGTTAATAGAATGTCACTAGGCTTTCAGAGAATCTATGTGGATCAARGGCCRATTATGTCAACTACAGTATTGCAACATGMKATCYCGCAAGAGCCGGCACCAGTGYYRGCACTTGAAGAGCCAGCACTTGATCTGACGGAACAAGCRGAAACACAAGCAGTGCCAATAAGCACKGTMCGKAGTTCKYTGGCAAAACGTTTGTCGGATGTAATATGCATMCCGGCCAGTCAACTCCCACCKCAAGAACGCCATATGGCAGGTGATGTGTTAGTGGAGATGTTGCGTGATGCGGATTTGAAATTGCGCGCCAGTGTTGCCAAACGCTTGGTTATGCTCAACGAAGCACCGCGAACTATTTTGGTCATTCTTGCYAAAGACGAAATTGAAGTCGCTAAACATGTGTTGGMAAACAGTAAAAGTTTGACKGATTCAGACCTTATTCAAATTGCTAGAAAAGTTAAGACCGAACACCGCCTCATGATGGCACAACGACGCCATATTTCTGATGCCGTGGTGGATGTATTGGCTGAGTTTCTTGAAGAGGATGTTGTTGAAACGCTTCTAAAAAACAAAGGTGCCAATTTTTCTGAAACGGCATTGCAGCGCATTTTGGCGGTTTCGCGTCAATATCARCCTTATGTTAGYTTRTTRGYAAAACGYGTTGAAACGCGTCCAGCTCAYGGYCTCACAATGTTTTGGTGGGCTGATGCCAAAAACAGAAAAKTGATTTTAAATCGTTTTGGTGTTTCGCGGTCGGTTTTGCAGCAAAGTTGCGCGGATCTATACCCGCAAGCTGCTGCAGAGGGGTGGAATGATCCTGCGGCGCGTCAAGCCTTGCAATTTATTGAGCGGCGACAGCGTAATAGAGCAGCTTTGGCGCGGTCGAAATTTTCRTCTCTTGAAGCYGCAGTTGATGAAGCTGAGCAAGTTGGTATGACCAGGGAGCTTGCYGATGAAATTTCTTATATTGCGGGTGTWAARCCYGCAACTGGAGCACARATACTKTCCGATAAAACTGGTGAGGCTTTGGCCATTTTATGTAAAGCGCCGGGGTTGCGCCGTCAGCATATTTATAAATTATGGCGCGCTTTGAAGCGGCCYGAAACMATGCAYGAYGGGTCACCAAATCCATTTCTTGAAGAAGCMGTGAAAGTATATGACGCTATTTCTACTGACAGTGCGCAAACGGTTCTGCGGTAYTGGAATTGGTCGCTGACATCATCKCTAACACCGGAAGTRCTTCAATATATCAAGCGCGGTGTTGTGCCGGGCGAGGAAGAGTTTGGTGCTGCTGCTGTCACCGCYGCATTGGTGTTTGGGAATCRTTGATAAGCTTTCYTGCAAGTCAAGATTTTTTTTTACAAAAATGTTTCCGGTAATGCTTGGCCTATCYYGATATTGTCGCTATGCTTTCTCCATAATTWGGGGAAGGAAYAGAGATTATGATCAGATCGGCGCTAGTTTTGCTGGTTATTTTGGTTGCTTATTGGCTCATGTTGTCAGGGTATTTACATAATCCAGTTCTCCTTATTATGGGCGGAATATCCATATTAACTGTACTTGGCCTTTCTGTTCGGATGAAAATTCTGGATGTGGAAACTGCGCCTTATATGAATGTTAAAGCGCTTGGTTATTTTGTCTGGTTATTTATCGAGATAATCAAGGCCAATATGGCTGTGGTCAAAGCGGTRCTCAGTCCGAATATGGAAATTTCCCCCAAAATCACCAAGGTTCCYATGMARCAGTCTACGGACTTGGGGCGGGTGACCTTTGCGAATTCAATTACGCTGACACCCGGCACTATTGCTGTTGAAATGTGTGATGACACAATACTTGTGCATGCACTCTTGTCAGAAATGACWGCCGCWGGYGGGTTTGCCGAAATGGGTGAGCGGGCAGGGCGAGCCGTCAATGATCCCATGCAAGATAATATAGAACAAGASRGTTCGGCGCGAGGAAAACCATAAATGGAAGCGGCTTTGTATTATTTGAATGTCGGTTCTGCGATGTTTTTGCTGATAGGCATGGCGTTGTTGCTCTGTAGGTTGCTCAGCGGGCCGACATTGTATGACCGSGTTTTGGCGGTCAATTCCTTTGGCACTAAAACGGTATTRTTTTTGGCSGTRTTYTCTTTGATTATAGGGCGTCAGGACGGCATTGATATTGCTATTCTTTATGCCTTGATGAACTTTATTGCTACGATCGCTGTGYTSAARTTTTTCCGCTATAGCGCGCTTGATGTTTCYATGGARCATGTATCTAAGGGGKTGGGCGATACCTCAAAGGAGAAGGCATCGTGAGCGCCGAACTTCTCCAGTGGGGCCAGTTTTCTTTAAGCGCGATTTTMATGATTGGCGGCGTRTTTTTTGTKATTGCGGGCGCGGTAGGTGTTTTGCGGTTGCCGGATTTTTACACGCGCATGCATGCRGCYGGTATGACRGACACACTGGGTGCCGAGATGATACTTYTTGGGCTTATGGTGCAAGCGGGTTTCTCRCAAACCAGTTTAAARYTGGCCTTGATTGCRTTTTTATTATTTTTGACCAGCCCGACGGCGACCCACGCCGTTGTCGGTGCGGCCCACCATGCCAAGCTTAAACCAAAGTTGGGTAAATACAGCGCGCCTGTGCCTGGCGAAGCGCAGCCAACAAAAGCTAAACCAAAACCGAGAGCCAAGCCAAAGTCTAGAGCCAAGCCAAAATCAATAGCCAAACCAAAATCAATAGCTAAGCCTAAGACGAAACCAAAGACAAAACCTAGAGCAAAGAAGAAAACGAAGTAATGAGCAATATTCCGCCGACATTAATTCTCGATATGGGCTTRCTMGCCATGCTCTTGGTCGTGGCATTTGCGGTTGTACGCCTGCGCTCGCTATTTGCCATTGTTATGTTGCAAGGCGTGTATTCATTGCTGTCTGCCGCTTGGTTTGTCTCTTTGGATGCGGTGGATGTGGCCTTTACCGAAGCGGCCGTTGGTGCGGGGATTTCCACTGTGCTTATGCTCGGCGCTATGCTTTTGACAGAGCGGGAAGCAAAGCCTGTTGCTCTGCAAAAACAACTAGGTTCATTATTCATTGTGACAGTGACTGGATTGGCCTTGTTTTACGCCATTGGTGATATGCCGGCATTTGGTGATGCGCATTCTGCGGCCAATGCATATGTAGGTTTTGATTATATTGCGGCGACTAAGAACGACATTATTTTGCCCAATGTTGTGACCGCCGTTTTGGCTAGCTTTCGCGGGTACGATACATTCGGCGAGGTTGTCGTTATCTATATGGCGGGGCTCGGTATTTTGCTCTTGCTCGGACTGAACGGCAATGCCGGTAAATGGCGCGCGCAGCCGAATGGCCAAAATGTTGCCGGCAATGTTAATAGTAACGCTAATAGCAACAACGTTAATAGCAACACGGATAGCAATGCGGGAGATAAGCTATGAGCCCTCATGTAATTCTTCGGGTAGTTTCAAAATTACTCATACCGCTGATTGCGCTATTTGCACTTTATGTGCAGTTTCACGGTGATTTTGGCCCGGGTGGTGGGTTTCAGGCGGGCGTGATATTTGCGTCTGCGATTATTCTCTATGCACTGATTTTTGGCCTCGACGAGGCTAAGCGCGCTGTGCCGCCGTCTTGGGTGCGTGTCGGCATGACATTAGGTGTTTTGATTTACGGCGGCACCGGAGTGGCTACATGGRTACTCGGTGGTGAGTTCTTGAATTATACTTATTTTGCGCCTGAAAGCACCCATGCTGCTGGTCAACATTGGGGCATATTCGCAGTTGAGCTTGGTGTGTTGTGTACGGTGACAAGCGCTATGGTCGCGATATTTTATGCTTTTGGATCGCGTACACCTGAATTGATGGATGAGGACTGGTAATGAGCGAATTGTTCGAGCATTTTAATTTTGCCGTTGTCATTGTTTTGATGATGGTCGGGCTTTATGTGGTTTTTGCATCCAATAATATGATCAAGAAACTGGTTGGACTGTCGGTATTTCAAACCTCTGTCTTTTTGCTGTATATCAGCATGRGTAAAGTCAGCGGTGGTCAACCGCCAATCATAGCCGAAGAAGATTTGCACGGGGCTTCAAGTGCTTCAAGTGCCGTAAGCGGTGGTCATGATGCAGTAGCTGACGGCGCGCATCAGGCCGCAGACGTTATTTATTCTAACCCGTTGCCCCATGTGTTGATCCTAACGGCCATTGTAGTCGGCGTGGCGACATTGGCCATTGGTTTGGCCTTGGTTGTCCGCATTCGTGAAGCCTACGGYACSATAGAAGAAGACGAAATCGACGCTCTTGATTATGCGATCAATTCGGAAGGGGCGGCTGARTAATGCAATTAATGTCTCTTTTTTTGACGATTTTCCCCGAGTGGCNTTTAACCCACGGSGCTGCATCMCTTGTCGTYGTGCCCTTGATRTTGGCAGTTCTGACGGCACTGAATACCCATGCTAAAATAGCTTGGGCTACCGTTCTGGCTGTTACGGCTGTTTGTGTGTTTACGTCTTTGGGCTTGCTGTTGCAGGTCATATCCCACGGCCCCATCCATTACAATATGGGGGGCTGGCAACCGCCTTTAGGCATAGGGTATTATGTGGACGGTCTGAATGCACCGATCCTGCTTTTGATCTCTGTTATGGCATTTTTATGCACAATTTATGCCCTACCAAGTGTGGCGGCAGAGGTTGAACCCAAGAAAAGTGGGCCGTTTTACGCGGCTTTCCTCATCAGTTTTGCCGGCCTGTTGGGCATGGTGGTAACTGCGGATGCGTTTAACGTATTTGTGTTCCTCGAGGTCTCCAGTATTTCGACCTATGTGTTGGTGGGTATGGGGGCGAGCCGTGATCGCCGTGCTTTGGCCTCCAGTTTTAATTATCTGATCATGGGCAGTATTGGTGCGACGTTCTTCGTTATTGGCATCGGGTTCCTCTATATGCAAACGGGGACGCTTAACATGATGGATATTGCCCGTGTGTTACAGGATATCGGGCCGAATGATCGCGTCGTGCAATTGGCCTTTGCATTTATTGTCATTGGTCTGGGGCTGAAACTGGCCATGTTCCCGTTGCACATGTGGTTGCCGGGGGCCTATGCCTATGCMCCGAGTTTCTTTACCGCTTTCCTAGCCGCCACGGCGACCAAGGCAGCACTGTATCTACTCCTGCGCTTTACCTTTACGGTCTTTGATCCAAGTTGGGATTTTATCGCGACCGCTTTGATGATACTTTTGGCGGGTATGGGGATTTTGGGTATGTTGGCGGCTAGCTTGCAAGCCATTTTCCAAAACGATCTGAGGCGTGTTCTGGCCTATTCTTCTGTGGCGCAGGTGGGGTATATGTTGCTCGGTATTGGCATGGCGACAACGCTTGGACTGACTGCCGGATATTTGCACATGCTCAATCACGCTATGATGAAAGGTGCATTGTTTATTGCCGCAGGCGCGTTTTGGTACCGTTTCGGTATTACCCAAGTTTCTGATATGCGCGGGCTCGGCAAAACCATGCCGTGGACTATGGCAGGATTTACCGTGGCTGGGATATCATTGATCGGTGTGCCCGGGACAGCCGGATTTGTCTCGAAGTTAACACTGGTGCGCGCAGCGGCTGAAAACGGATGGTGGTGGGCCATAGGTGTTATTGTTGTAACCTCTATTCTCGCCATCATTTATATTGGCCGTATCATTGAACAAGCCTATTTTCAGGCAGTCCCTGAAGTCGGCGGCAAGCCCGTCGTCCGCAACGAAGCCCCCTATACCATGCTCATTCCGCTTTGGATTATGGCGCTTGCCTCGGTTGCTTTTGGGATTAATGCAGAATGGACGACCTCGCTGGCCGAAGCGGCGGCGCATGTATTAGACGCGGGGCCCAATACGATTATTCCGGGCGCTCACGATGTTGTGCCTGCTGTGCCCACTTTGCCCACTGTAGATGGAGGTCATTGATATGACGGCGCAACTGGCTCTTATCCTAATAATGCTGATCCCGGCTTGTGCGGCCGTGCTCATACCTTTGGTCGGTCGCTGGCAGAATGTGCGTGAAGGCGTTTCTATAATAGCTGCTGTTTCTTTGCTAGCCGTAGTAATTTGGCTGGTTTGTTATGTGGGAAAGTCTCCGGATAACCGTCCTGAACTGTTCTTGATACAGTTTGCAGGAAGCTTTGAACTTAAACTAAAACTAGAGCCTTTGGGCGCGATATTCGCTGCTATTGCCAGTTCGCTTTGGTTGGTCAATACGGTGTTTACCATTGGCTATATGCGCGGCAATAAAGAGAAAAACCAGACAAGGTTTTACACGTGTGTAGCGATCGCAATAGCTGCCGTTATGGGCATCGCCAGCGCGGCTAACCTCATTACGTTGTTTGTGTTTTACGAAATTTTGACCTTGTCTACCTTCCCGCTCGTTACCCACAAAGGGGATGCTAAGGCCAAAAAAGGCGGACGGATATACCTACTGGTTTTGATGGCAACATCCCTTGGTCTTCTTCTACCCGCAGTGATGGGAACACATGTCCTTGCTGGGACTACGGATTTCCAAGTCGGCGGCATCTTCCCTGCGGGCTTCTCGACTACGGCCGCTGGCATATTGTTGTTCTTGTTTGCATTTGGTATCGGTAAAGCGGCCTTGATGCCCATCCATCCTTGGTTGCCCAATGCTATGGTTGCGCCGACCCCGGTTAGTGCGCTTTTACATGCGGTGGCCGTGGTGAAAGCGGGTGTGTTCACCATGCTGAAGGTCACGGTCTATATATTTGGCCCCGACCTCATGAGTAAAACGCCTGCCAGTACGATGTTGGTCTGGATAGCCGCTATATCAATTGTATTGGCCTCGATCATTGCTTTGCGCAAAGATAATCTCAAAGCGCGCCTCGCTTATTCTACGATTAGTCAACTGGCGTATATTACCCTTGGCGCCATGCTAGCGACATCCTTCGCCATTGTCGG
Source organism: Robiginitomaculum sp. (assembly GCA_002732905.1). Lineage (GTDB taxonomy): Bacteria > Pseudomonadota > Alphaproteobacteria > Caulobacterales > Maricaulaceae > Robiginitomaculum_A. The sequence continues at coordinate 30,835 of NVTC01000010.1, read as the reverse complement.
TGGCGGCATACAAATTATCATGCATGCATGGGGTAAAATAACTTTGTTTATGTGTGCGGGTGCAATTTATACTGTGGCACACCGTACAGAAATAAGTTCGTTCAATGGTTTAGGACGCACTATGCCGTGGGTGTTTGGTGCGTTTTTAGTTGGTTCTTTGTCGATTATTGGTATTCCGCCTATGGGTGGGTCTTGGCCGAAATTCTTCTTGATGGCGGGGGCGCTGGACGCGGGGCAAAAGTTCTTGCTTGGTGTACTGATATTGTCGTCCATTCTTAATGTGGCTTATTTGATCCCTGTCGCTATGCGCGCATTTTTGTTGCCGCCGGATGATCCCAAAGCAGACGCTAAAGTGGCAAAAATAATGAGCCAGCACCGCTTTGTTCGGTTTACGCCCGTGTTTACGGCTACAGGTGCTTTCGTCTTGTTCTTTGCTATTGGCCCGTTGGTTAATTACTTAAAACCGATCCTACCGGTGCATATGACGGGAGGTCTGTGATGGCTAAATTAGATAAGCCTAAATTAAGCGCCAAAGAGATTAAAGAACGCGCCGAAGCCCATCCTATGGCTGTGCCGTTCTTGTGGCTTGGGAGTGCCAAGGTGCAGAGGAATTTTATCTTTGTGCCATTGTTTGGCATGATCCTGTTTTCTGTTCTCGGGTATTTTTATCCGCCGCACCATCCCGCTCCTTGGGATTTTTGGGCTTCTTACACTGTGATTGGTTTCGTCTCTTATAGTTTTGTCGTGCTGGCCGCGTGGCCGTTGTTTAAGCTTTTGTCCCGTCCGGAAAACTATTACGGCGAAGATGGTGATGATGCCAAAAGCGATACCAAAAGCGATAAGAAGGGAAAGCAATAATGTTTGATTTCCTGACCTCGTTCAGTCCTGCATTTATTCTGATTGCAGCAGGCATAATTTCGGCCTTCATGCCTTCGTCTCGCGTGCGCAAAGTAATGCTAATCGGTGCGCCGGCTTTGGCATTGGTGCTGATTAATGTTATTTTCTACGGTCAAGATGCAAATGCGTTTCTCGGCGGCAAGGTGTCGTTTGCTGGCATTGAACTGACCACCATGCGCATAGATATTCTCAGTATTATTTGGGGTTATATTTTCTGCTTGGCGGGTGTTCTCAACGGTATTTTTGGCCTGCACGAAAAATGTAAAATCACAGATACCAGTGCGCTTATTTATACAGGCGCAGGTATTGGTGCGGTTTTTGCGGGSGAYYTKATYACCCTGTTTATRTTYTGGGARCTTCTCGCCTTATCGTCCGTATTCATAGTCTGGCGCGGTGGGCCTAAATCCTATCCGGCRGGYATGCGYTATYTGGCTATGCATATTTTATCCGGCGTATTGTTGCTGGCGGGTTTGATTATTTACGGACGGGCAACAGGTTCCTATGCCTTTAATAATATTGGCATAGATGCGCCGGGCGGTAAATTAATGCTGTTGGCGTTTGGTATCAAAGCCGGATTCCCGCTCCTGCATAACTGGATACAAGATGCTTATCCGCGTTCCAGTGTGACGGGTACAGTTATYCTGTCCGTGTTCACGACCAAGCTSGCTATCTATGCTCTGATRCGYGGTTWTGCTGGTACGGAAATGCTTATATATATTGGCGCGGTTATGACCGTGTTCCCGGTGTTTTTCGCGGTGATGGAAAACGATTTGCGCAAAGTTCTGTCCTACAGTCTGAATAACCARCTCGGCTTTATGGTTTGCGGTATTGGTATTGGYTCRCAATTGGCCCTGAACGGCGTYGCGGCTCACGTTGTTGTCGAYATTTTGTTTAAAGGYCTKTTGTTCATGAGCATGGGCGCAGTGCTGCACCGTGTTGGTACCACYAAAGCATCKGAACTGGGCGGCTTGTTCCGTTCCATGCCTTATACAACAATATTCTGTTTGGTYGGKGCGGCGGCTATCTCGGCYGTRCCGTTCTTCGGYGGCTTTGTTTCTAAATCCATGATTATAGCGGCCGTGTTTGAAGAGCAGCATTGGGTCGTGTTCTTGATGTTATTGTTCGCCTCAGCTGGTGTGCTTGAACACAGCGGTATCAAAGTGCCGTATTTTGCTTTCTTTGCCCACGATAGCGGCAAGCGGGTCAAAGAAGCGCCGTGGAATATGTTAGCGGCTATGGGTATTGCCGCGTTCTTGTGCATTTACCTGGCTATGCCGGGGCCGTTTGGCGGCATGCAATATCTATACGGCTTACTGCCAAGCGAAGTAGCGGGGGCKGCWGCGTTTAACCCCTATACCGGCGATCATATGGTGTTYCAGATGCAGATCATTATGGCGGCCATGTTTGCCTTTACCTTGCTGAAACGCATCGGMCTGTATCCGCCGGAACGCCGTGCGCAGATACTGGATTCTGACTGGGTCTATAGGCGYCTCGGCCTGTCAGTATTGCAGTGGGGCAATGCTATGTGGACACGGCTCGGCGCTGTGATTMTCYATGCMMTGCGCGGCTTATTTGGGAATATYAGCAAACGTCTGTATCAGGTGTTTAGCCCGGCRGGTGCTTTTAGTCAGGACGCACCGAGCGGAATTTCGGCAGTTCTCATTGCAGGTATGTTGGCTGCTGCCTTGTTCATTGTCTACTTTTTGTAATGCCGGATARRGAATATATTCTTGAGCTGGCCACAGAAGTCGCCGCCGCCTATGTCAGTAATAACACGGTAGAACCCGAAGCATTGCCGGCTTTGATAAAATCTATTTATAAGGCTATGGAAGAAACGCTGAGCGGYGAYGMMAGTGCTRCGGGCGAAAAACCTATTCCCGCTATTGCACCGGATCAATCTGTAAGCGACGATTATATTATCTGTCTTGAGGACGGGAAAAAATACAAGTCTTTAAAGCGGCACCTGCGAACCAGTCACGAAATGACCCCGAAAGCTTATACAGATAAATGGGGTCTGCCAGTTGATTACCCCATGGTGGCCCCGAATTATTCCAAGCAGCGTTCCCGCTTGGCCAAACGCACGGGTYTAGGGAAATCATAGCRCGYARCCAAGGCYATAASGYCACTATTCATTGATAAVGATATTGTTATYTTTTGCTGTRCTGRMATATCTATGTTCCGTTTTTTGGAGAAATATTATGRCTAGAATTCTTATTACAGGTACTAACCAAGGCATAGGCCTTGMGTTGGCACAGCAATACACGCAGCGYGGTGATGAAGTGCTTGCSACATGCCGAACGGCGAGCGRTGCATTGCGCGCGGTCGGCTGCGMAATMMTTGAAAATGTTGATGTGGCTGATGATGTAAGCRTTGCCGCAATGGCGCARGCGGTCGGCGATCGTTCGCTCCATATGGTGATCAACAATGCCGGGATYTTAACCAGCGARAGTTTTGAYGCTCTTGATTATGCCCGTATGCGCGCGCAATACGAAGTCAATGCTCTAGGGCCTTTGCGGGTTACGCATGCGTTGAAGGAAAATCTAGGTACAGGTGCTAAAGTCGGCGTCGTCACATCCCGTGTTGGGTCTATGGATGATAATTCGTCCGGTGGTAATTATGGATACCGTATGTCTAAAGCCGCTGCCAACATGGCCGGGGTTAAYYTGTCACATGATTTACGYCCGCGAGGTGTGGCCGTAGCGCTCCTGCATCCGGGCTATGTYCGCACCAATATGACRGGCGGCAACGGCATAACAGACACGGCYACTGCYGCCGCCGGATTGATAGAACGCATGGATGCTCTCAGCCTAGAAACGACAGGCACTTTCTGGCACGCAGAGGGTTATGAACTGCCTTGGTAGAGCMRTAATTCATGCATAATTGTATGCTGCTTATGCAGGCTCGCKAGTTGTGCCAAGCTAATAAAGAGCTTTCATATGCATATAAATGCACATATACRTTTGGCATGGAACATGTTGACGTATTGATTATTGGTGCCGGTATATCCGGTATTGGGGCGGGCTGCCATTTGACWATGAAGAGCCCGAAACGGACTTTTGCTATCTTGGAAGGACGAGATAAGCTTGGCGGTACTTGGGATTTGTTTAAATATCCCGGTATTCGTTCAGACTCGGATATGTATACATTTGGTTATGCCTTTCGTCCGTGGACGGAGGGTAAGGACATTGCTTCCGCCAGCTCGATTATACGTTATCTCAAGCAAACGTCCGAAGAATACGGYGTTGATAAGAAAATCCGCTATGGGCACCGTGTCACCAAAGTAAATTGGTCYACGCCGGATAAACACTGGGTAGTTGATATAACCAACGGGGCGGGTAGYTTCCAAATGAGCTGYAAATTYCTGCTCACTTGCACGGGTTATTATGATTACGACAAAGCCTATTTGCCWGAGTTTGAAGGATATAATGACTACCAAGGAACACTTGTCCAACCGCAATTTTGGCCGGAAGGTTTGGATTATAAAGACAAAACYGTTCTGGTCATCGGTAGTGGTGCTACGGCTATTACWTTGGTRCCGTCCATGGCRGGAGAGACCAAGCATATCACCATGTTACAACGCTCCCCGACCTATGTTTTCACACGCCCCGCAAAGGATAAAATTGCCAATACTTTGCGTAAGTTTTTACCCAATATGCTGGCATATCGTTTGGCGCGGACAAAAAATATTTTGCTGAATATTTTCATGTTCAACAGGGCCCGCAATAAGCCCGAGAAAGTCCGCGAGTTTTTGCGCAATATGACCAAGGAAGAATTGGGCGCTAGCGTCGATGTCGATATACATTTCAACCCAAGCTATAACCCGTGGGACCAAAGGTTATGCCTTGTCCCTGACAGTGATTTATTTAAGGCGCTCAAAGACGGTTCCGCGTCTATTGTCACAGGCCATATAGAACGCTTCACCAAGACGGGTGTGCGCTTAAAATCAGGCGGTGAAATCAACGCTGATATAATTGTACCAGCCACCGGGCTTAGCTTGCAATTTTTAGGCGGCATAGAAGCCAGCATTGACGGTAAGCCCCTCGTGGTTGCCGATATGCTCAATTATAAAGGTATGATGTTCGGCGGCGTGCCGAACATGGCCGCCGTATTTGGATATACCAATGCATCATGGACCCTAAAGGCAGATTTGACCTGTGGTTTTGTGGCGCGTTTGCTCAATTATATGGACAAGCACGGTTACGCTAGCGCCACACCCATGCTCCCCGAAACTATGAGCACAGAGCCATTGGTCAATCTACAATCCGGCTATTTTCTGCGCTCTTTGGACGCACTGCCCAAGCAAGGTGCAGATATCCCGTGGCGCAACCCGGAAAATTACCTCAAAGACTACAAAACAATCCGCTGGGGCAAGCTCGACGACGGTGTTATGGCTTTTGAGTGAGGGATGGGTGTGATATGAGGGGCTCTGTTTAGATTCGGAGCACCCAATTGGCTAAATTGTATTTTAATTATTCTGCTATGAATGCAGGGAAATCCACAGTGCTTTTGCAGGCAAGCCATAACTATCATGAGCAGGGCATGCATACCTTGTTGATGACGGCGGCCCTTGATGACCGTACGCAAGTTGGGCAAATTACCTCTCGTATCGGCTTGGGAAAAGAAGCGGATTTATTCGAAGAAAGCACAGATGTATTCGCCTCTATTTCAGAGCGGCACGAAGAGAAGCACATTAACTGTGTGATGATCGACGAAGCACAATTCCTCAGTCCTGACCAAGTTTGGCAATTGTCGCGGGTCACGGACGAGTTGCGCATCCCTGTACTTTGCTATGGTTTGCGGACGGATTTCATGGGTGAACTTTTTCCGGGCAGTGCGGCTTTGTTGGCACTTGCTGACCATTTGCGGGAAATCCGCACCATATGTTGGTGCGGCAGTAAGGCCTCCATGGTGCTACGGATGGACGGTACGGGCAATGCGGTCAAAGCCGGAACACAGGTGGTGATCGGCGGCAATGATGTCTATGCATCCGTGTGCCGTAAGCACTGGAAATCTGGTGATCCACATAGAGAAGCGGGATAGATAAGACCGCGCTCAGCCTTAAAACTTACGAACAGACGAGCGAGGTAGAGAAGCTTTATTCTTTATGCGCGCTCATCCTTTGGTGAAGCCATAACGATGTAAGATGTGATCGCTGTAACGTGCGGCAAGTTTCCGAGGACGTTGGTGTGGAAATGTTTATAGGCAGTAATATCCGGTACCTCTACGCGTAGAAGATATTCAACCGCCCCTGTGATATTATGGCATTCGCGAACTTCGGGAGAACGCGATATGGAGCGCTCAAACGCCTTTTGCGCAGCTTTAGAATGCTCGGATAGGCCAACTGCAATATAGGCTGCAAACCCAACGCCTTGTAACTCGCGGTCTACAACGGCGCGGTAGCCCTTTATTATTCCGCTTCGTTCTAACTCTTGTACGCGGCGCAAGCAGGTAGAGGGAGACATTCCGACTTGTTCAGCTAACTCAGCATTGCTAATCCGTCCTTCGCCCATCAATATTTGCAATATTTCGTCATTTTTTTGGTCAATATGCTTCATATGCGTCAAATTAATGATTATTTGCTGAAAAAAGCAAGATAATTCGGAACAATGTTGAATAAAGTACCAGAATGACTTTTAATGTATTCCTTGCTTTCGCAGCCTTCTGTTTTGTCTCCTCAGCGACACCTGGGCCAAATAATTTAATGCTTATGGCATCAGGTGCAAACTTTGGGATACGAAGGACTGTCCCGCATTGGCTGGGTATCGGCATCGGGTTTACAGTAATGGTTATCGTGGTTGGGCTGGGCTTGATGAATGTGTTCGAGATGTTCCCAGTCATTTACAAAATTTTGAAAACACTCAGTGTTGCTTTTTTAATTTACCTTGCATGGAAAATTGCAAATGCAGCCCCATTGGGCGAGACGGGGACAGTTGGACAGCCAATGACTTTCCTGCAAGCGGTGGCATTTCAGTGGGTTAACCCAAAGGCTTGGGCAATGGCATTAACGGCTATATCTGTTTACTCCCCGTCAAATAGTGTTGCCGCAGTTGTTACGACTGCTTTAATATTCGGGTTAATTAATTTGCCTTCTTGCAGTATCTGGATGTTCGTAGGACGGCAAATTCACCGTTTCCTTACAAACCCACTCCGTATGCGGGTCTTCAATATAGTCATGTCACTGTTGTTGCTGACATCACTGTATCCGCTCTTGTTTTCGGCACATTAAAAAGTGTCTTGAGACTTGCGGGATGTTCAGAGCCGAAAGAAATTTACACTTATATCAAATTTTCTTTCCACTATTGATATTTAGCCTATAAGGCCGTCATGAGTAAAAAACCATATTTTTGTCAGATTTATTTAATAACCCCGCCGCAGATAGATGATCTGGCCGCATTCGCAGAACTGCTTGAACAGGTCTTGGCTGTTGCGCCTGTCGGTTGTTTGCAACTCCGGCTTAAGGACACACCGTATGACCGGGTTGTTGAAATTGCTAAAGCCTTGCTCCCGATAACGCAGGCCAATGATACGGCACTGATCATCAATGATGATCCTGAAATTGCTGCTGAAATCGGTGCGGACGGGGTGCATTTAGGGCAATCGGATTTGCGAGAAAAAATGGATGTTAAATCTGCGCAAGAAATGCTATCACCGGGTTCCATCATCGGCGTAACCTGTCATAATTCAAAAGACTTGGCGTTTAAAGCAGGTTCAGATGGTGCACATTATGTTGCCTTTGGATCATTTTTCGAAAGTACAACAAAACCGGATGCACGTCCGGCAGATTTGGAGCTTCTGACATGGTGGCACGAAACAATGGAAATACCGAGTGTTGCAATAGGCGGCATCACGGTGGACAATGCGAAAGCAGTCATCAAGGCGGGCGCAGACTTTATCGCGCTGTCTTCAGGGGTTTGGGATTATCCAGATGGTCCCGAATTGGCCGCAGAGCGGTTGTCGGACTTATGTGCGCGTCATACACGGCCACCTCAGGTTTAAACGGTTTAGCGGCGGCCTCGGATGATACACCGACGAGTTACGAAAGTGCGCTGTCTGCATTTGAGAGCGGCGATTATGCGAATGCTTTAATATTCGGGAAGCTGGCCGGTGTTGGCGGCAATGCAGAAGCCCAGGTTTTGGTCGGTCATATTTTGACCAATGGCCTAAGCGGTAGGGCAGATAAAAGTGATGCTGTTACATGGTATTTGAAGGCTGCTTCTGGTGGCAATACGGATGCTATGGTGGCACTAGGCGAATTGGCCATAAACTCACACGGCGGCTTGTCTGCATCGGACGCTGTAGATTGGTTAAGCCAAGCCGCGAATAAAGGTCGCTCTGATGCTATGCGCGCACTTGCAGACATTTATTTGCAAGGCAAAGGGACTGCGCCTAACCAAACTATGGGGCGCGAGTGGTTGGTCAAAGCCTCTAATTACGGCGATACAGCGGCCGCGCATAAACTTGGCGACCAATATTTCGAAACCGATCCCAATGAAGCCGTAATTTGGTACGAAAAAGCGGCGGCTGGTGGTGACGCGCAAGCAGCATATATTGCTGCCATAATGTACGCAGAAAATTACGAGATTAAACCGGATGCTGCAAAAACTGCCCAATTACTAGAACAGGCCGCAAATGCTAAAATTCCGAAAGCTCAAGCTGATTTTGGTCTGGTTGTTTATCAGGGTAATGGCATAGAGCGTTCTATGGAAGCGGCGGCAAAGTGGTTTGAAAAATCCGCGAAAAACGGTGACCCGGAAGGCCAGTTCCTATACGCATTTACTTTGGCCAAAGGGGAGGGCGTGCCGCAGTCCTTTGAAGACGCCTATTATTGGTTGTTAAGAGCCGAARAAGCTAYGRGYGTTTCYSWTATARCAGAATACGACCAATCCCGCGCCGCGTTAAAGAAACGATTGGACGACAATGTCGACCCAGAGGTTTTATCGCGTGCGCGTGCGCGCCTGGAAGCGAACAAATAATTATAAAGCTCGCTTGTGGTTCAAAAAAAGATCAGTGAATTTCACCTAGTAAACTATCCTAGTTGTAGCCTGTAACCGCCGGGCTCAGTCAGCAATAATGTTGTTGTGCCTCTTTCAGGTTCAATTTTTTGCCGTAGACGGTAGACATGTGTCTCAAGTGTATGGGTCGTGACACCGGAATTATAACCCCAAACTTCATGTAATAACTCCTCGCGCGCCACGGGCTTGCCGCCGGCTCGGTATAGATATTTCAGGATATTGGTTTCTTTCTCGGTTAGACGAATTTCCCGCTCGCCCTCACGCTCCATTTTCTTAAACGCAGGTTTGAAGGCGTAAGGCCCTATTTGGAACACGGCATCTTCACTTTGCTCGAACGAACGCAAATGTGCGCGCAAGCGTGCCAGTAACACGGCGAAMCGAAACGGTTTGGTGACATAGTCATTGGCACCAGAGTTAAGTCCTAAAATCTCGTTCATATCGCCGTCGTTGCCGGTCAACATGACGATGGGTGCAGCGACACCGCCCTTGCGAATTAATTGGCAAGCTTCTGTGCCGAGCATGTCCGGTAGATCAACATCGAGTAAAATAAGGTCGAAGTCTTTTGCCTTGGTCGCAGCGATTGCCGCATTTGCTGTTCCGACATCGTCGATTTCAAACTCGTCGTATAAATTAAATTGTTCGACCAATTCAACCCTTAGATCATCATCRTCATCAACCAGTAATATYCTYTTTTTYACRCTCANTGTGTATGTGCCTCCTTATGTGGTKGGCTTTATAGGCTTGCAATRGATGCGAATCTAATGCCWTTTRRCYAGYACTCTATCACAAATTCGTGGGGTGTGCGTGAATACAGRGATATCTTAATGAAAATATGGGTTGATACCAGCAAGCGGATATTAGGCATAGGTGAACAGGAATATCCCTGCGCAATCGGCAAATACGGCGTAGTACCGCAAGCGGATGGCCGCGAAGGCGACGGTAAAACCCCGCTTGGYACCTACCCAATACGCTACGGCCTGTACCGGGCTGATCGTGTAACATTGCCGCAAACCAAGCTTGYATTTTGGCGCATTCACCGAGAAGACGGTTGGTGTGATACGCCGRSCGATCCTGCTTATAACCGCCCTGTSTCTCTCCCGTACCCTGCTGCCAATCCAGCCAATCCAGCCAGTGCAGAGGCGCTTTGGCGTGACAGTCATGTTTATGATGTCATACTTGTGCTTGGTCATAACGACAGCCCGCCTGTGCCAAATATGGGCAGTGCCGTTTTTCTGCAYGTTGCAAGAGAAAACTATGCGCCGACTTTGGGATGTGTCGCAGTTTCAATAGAAGACATGTTGGCRTTGTTAGCCCTATTGGAYAAAAATAGTGTAATAGACATTACCGCCTAACTTTGGGAATTTTTAGGCAGTTAAACAAAAACGCCCGAGCGAACCCGGGCGTTTTAATATATATTTTGGATTATCCCAGATTGGATTATCCCAGATTGGATTATCCCAGATTGGATTATCCCAGATTGGATTATCCCAGATTGGATTATCCTAGAHGCGATWANCGTMCGCGAANNTGTACCNNAAYGNGACCAACGTGACCCACCTTGATTGGAATTTTCAAGGAAAGTACCTACGGTATCTGTATCATCGCCGCTGAGGCCGCCCATATAGCGAATGCCTGTCTCAAACCCAATGCTCATTTTCTTGGATACAGGCTTCTCAAATCCAACGAGAGCGGAAGCTGTGACGCCAAACTTACCTTTATAAAATGCTAGATCAGGTACAGGCGGTAAGCCATTAACCGACACGTTTTGCAAACTAACGTCGGTTACATTGGCCATGCCAACGCGCCCCTCAAGATAAGGGGCAACACTGCGCAATAGCGGTAATTTTGTTGTGCTCATATTGTGACGAAGGCCAGCCTCTACACCATATGCTTTGTAAGCAGATAATTGCCCTGTGACTTCACCGACCGCGGTTGTACCAATGACCATGTCTTTACCTTTGGCGGTTTGGTAAAACCCGTTAAGAGTAACTTCTTGATTTTTACCAATCCTGTAAGCGCCGCCGAGTTCACCGCGCCATCCAAGCTTATAGGCGTTTTTCATAGACCTATTCTCTATGCGCACTGGATTTGCAAATGGTGTGTTTTCAGCAGATAGTACATTGCCGCCCACTACAAGCTCTGTGCCTAGCCCCCCTGATATAGAGAATTTACCGGGTTTATTGTTCCTGCGGGACGCAGAACTATAGCCGCTTGAATAAGAGCTAGAGCTATATGAGCTACCGCTTTTACTTTTATGGCTGTGGGTAAGCCCCAACCACGAACAACCTGATAATGAGATAGATGCTACTGCTACTATTAAAATACGCAAAACCTTATTCCTTCTTCAACGATCCATCTCTGGACCCGCCCTATGTAACGATACAAAGCAATTTTCGTGCCTAGTGCTGAATTGACGGTTAAATAAGGGAAAAATATCCATTTTGGAGTGTTAAAGCTGGTAAAATGTGGCAATTAAGGAGTGGCAGGACAGTCCCATGCCATAATTTTTAAGCTTGATTGTTTTTGCTCATGTATATGTGCCGTTCTGGCACATATTGGTTGGATTTAATCGCGCGCGCCGAATAACGCGCTGCCGACACGTATGTGCGTTGCACCGAATTCTATGGCTATCTCGAAGTCGCCGCTCATACCCATGCTCAAGCTTTGGATGCCGTTTCGGGCGGCTAACTTGGCAAGGAGGGCAAAATGGGGGCCGGGGGCTTGGCCGGATATGAGTGTGCCAGCAGGGGGGATGCACATGAGGCCAACTGGGTGCAGACCATAAATTGTGCGCAGGGTTTTTATAAACCCGTCTAAATCATGGGGCGCAACACCTGCTTTTTGTGGTTCTTCGCCCGTGTTGACTTGTACGAAGAGTTCTGGTTGACGGCCGGTTTTATCCATGGCTTTGACGAGAGCTTTGGCCAGTTTTTCACGGTCCAAAGTTTCGATCACGTCAAACAATTCGCAGGCAGCCACAGCTTTGTTGGTTTGGAGGGGGCCGATCATGCGCAATTGGATATTGGCGCGGGCGTCCGCGAAGCTTCCTTGTTCTTTGGCACCCCATCTGCCCTGAGCTTCTTGTACCTTGTTCTCGCCGAATACAGTTTGTCCCCCAGAATGGGTAATGGCCAACATATCTTTGATGCGGTTGTCAGGTTGCTGCTTGGACACTGCGGTCAAGCATATATCTGCGGCCGTGCGTCCTGAACGCTTGGCGGCGGCTTCTATCCGGTCTAGGATATTCGCGTGTAATTGTGAAATATAGGTGCTCATGAGCTGGACATATACTGGAAATGACAAGCTCGCAAGAGCGGCAACGCGGCTTTATGAGCAGCGGGCGCAACCGTGCAAAATATCACCGCTTGTATTCATGAGTGACCCACAGCGTGTGCCTGATATATTAGCTGCGGCGCGGATATTGCCTAAGGGCGCTACACTGATTTACCGTCATTTTGGTGATAAGAATAAAGTAGAAACCGCGACAGCATTGCGCCAGACCGCATTTGCGCGCAATCTGCAATTCCTCATTGGGCAGGACGTTGAACTCGCCGTACTGGTTGGTGCGGACGGTGTGCATTTACCGGAGCGAGAATTGGCACGCGGTGCAGGTTTGCGGCAACACTATCCAAACTGGCTCATTACAGGCGCAACGCATTCATATGGGGCAATAAAAATATGCGCTGATAATAAAATGGACGCGGCCATTCTATCGCCAATATTTGCCAGTGATAGCGAAAGTGCGGGCAAGCCTATAGGGGTTTCAACATTGACTGACATGGTCGCCAAGGCAAGTGTCCCGATCATTGCTCTGGGCGGGATTTCCTCTGAAACGGCATTGGCGTTATTCAGCAGCGGCGCAGCTGGTTTGGCTGGTGTGTCTATGTTCAGTGGTGGTCATCATGGGGGATAGTTTGGTAAGCAAATATATTGCGCAATTGGTCGAAATTCACGCGAGCGCTTTTTCGCCCGGTTGGTCGGTAGATGATTTTGCGGCGCATATAGATTTGGCATCTGATGATGTTATTGATATTGTTGAAAGCGGTGAAGTTTACGGGTTTGCCATTACACGAACCGCAGTTGATCAGGCGGAAATACTCACTATCGTCGTCGCGCCTGCGCATCGACGTAAAGGATTGGGGCGGTCTTTATTACAGAGGGCAGAAGCCTGTGTTCGGGAACGCGGTGCTGATATCATGTTTCTAGAGGTGGCCGCCGATAATTCTGCGGCTTCCGCAATGTACGAAAATGCGGGTTATCACCAATGCGGCAGGCGCCCTAGATATTACCGCCGCGAAATTAACGGAAAAATTGGCCGTATAGATGCGCTCCTTTATAAAAAGCATTTAGCTTGAAACTCGCCTAGTTAACATTTAGAGTGATTCAAATATGGAAAATAACTCTGAAAATAGCCCCATAGAGATTTTGTGTGTCGAAAAAGGTCTGCGTATGACCGGACAGCGGCGGATTATTGCGCGCGTGCTTTCAAAAGCCGAAGACCACCCCGACGCAGAAGCGGTTTACCGCCGCGTCTCGCGCATTGACAAGAAAATATCTCTTGCAACKGTTTACCGGACTTTGCGTTTGTTCTCCGAAACCGGTATTATCGAATCACATGATTTTCGTGATGGCCGTGCCCGCTATGAGGCCGCAGATAATGATCACCATGATCACTTGATCGATTTGTCGACGGGCGATGTGATTGAATTTGTTGATGTGGAAATTGAGCGTTTGCAGGAACGTATTGCTAAAAAACTTGGTTATGAACTCATTGACCATCGTCTGGAATTGTACGGGCGTCCGCTGAAAAAATAAAGTATATCAAGGGGGATTAAATGCGGACATCGGCTTTTGATTTTTTAAGCAATCTGGATACGTTATTGGCCGTGTTTATTGGCGCAGGACTGGCAACAGGTGGTGCGCTATTGGCAGAAATTATTCAAGAACGTACGAACCGTAAGCGGCGTGAACGTGATGCGGCTCGTTTCTTTGGTGATATCCTTATGTCTATTGACCAAATTCTGAGCTTCGCTTTTCACTCACAGGGTATAGGTGATAAATGGGGTGGGGTATCCATACGTTTGTTCAAAACCGCGCTTAAAGAAGCCGAGGTTTATGAACGCAACAGGGAGCGGTTGTTTGATATTCTGGATATGGATTTACGCGGACGTATACACTCACATTTTCTAACCGAAACGTTTCCAATCGAAGCCTTGATAGAAAGCAGTGAAGACATTGCTTCTATTGAAAATACTTTGGGCAGAGGTGTTAAACTTTCAAAAAAAGAAGCAGATAAACTGAATGTGCAGCTTTCCGAATTATTTGAGGCAAGAGAGGCCGGTCTTACCGCTTTAAAACGTGAACATGCAAAAACTGATGATTTGTGTAGAGACATGGAAAAAATCGCAAAGGTGAAGTTTAACACACTGGTAGATCAGGCAAATTCACCCGCGCCAACAAAACCTCCAACAAGCGGCAAAACTACATAAGCCTACTTCGGCGCGTGAACGTATTGCGGTATGAAGTCGTCCCTGTTTTCCAGCAAAAATTCATGAAAGCATTTAGCTGCACCGCTTAAGGGGCTATTTTTGGAATGCACCAAAATCCAGTGGCGGATAATGGGGAGGCCCGGCATGTTCAATGTGATAAGGCGACCTTGTTCAAGCTCTGCCATAACGGTGTGGGCTGAAATCATGGCAATCCCGAGTCCGGCCATGACGGCCTGTTTTATTGATTCGTTTGAACCGATCTCCATGGTTGGATAGCCAAGGCCTTCACCAACTCTGTCCATATATTGAATGGCTAAAGTGCGGGTGCCAGAACCAAGCTCGCGGGTCAGGAGTGTTTCCTTCAGCAAGTCGGCCGGTTTAATTTTCTGTACGCCAGCCAGCCTGTGTCCGGGTGGTGCGATAAGGATATTTGGGTGTTCACCCAATGTATGGGCTACGACGTCAAGGCTTGCGGGTGGGCGACCCATTATGGCCATATCGACGGCTTTGGTTTCCAGTGCTTTTAATACTATCTGCCGATTGCCGATTACGGGTCTGAGTTTAATGCCCGGATAAGCGTTCATGAAAGCTGCGATAATGGCGGGAGCAAAATATTTCCCTGTGCTCACCACGGCTAAGCCAACTGTACCGGATTTACCGTCTTTAACCGCTTTAATCTTACGGGCCGATAGATTTATGGCGGCTTCCATATGGTCGGATAATGCAAGGATTTCCAAACCTATTTGCGTGGGTCTAAGGCCGTCACTTTCCCGCTTGATAATATCTGCACCAATAAGATTTTGCAGAGTTTTTAACTGAGAGGAAATTGCAGGCGGCGTGACGCATATTTCTTCTGCGGCTTTGGTAATGGAGCGTGTGCGCGCCACGGCTTCAAAGGCTCGGATTTGTTTTATTGTCAGGTCGCGTACAAAGGACATAAGTTTTTCTTAATACATAAAAGATTTTTTTCAATTTTATTTTTGTGTAAAATCGTCAACTTTCAAACCAGATAACAAATACCGACAATCAAGCCTCATTGAACGCGACATAACAAACYAGAGGTGATAGGGACAAGCGGGCGCACATTCAGTGCGTTACATTCCCAGAGTTGGCGGGCAAAGTGGTGGACAGACTATGACTAGTAATTTTTCTTCCGGGACTATTAATTTTTCTTCCGGTTTTGCGAAGAATTTTCAAAACGATGCCAGGCGGGCTGAAATCCGTGCAACTGTGTCAGCGCTTTGTGTGGCTGCTAAGCAAATATCTCATATTTGTGCCCGAGGACCTTTGGAAAGCGGCTTGGGTGATGCAACGGGCGGTGCCAATTCTGACGGCGACGCGCAAAAGGCTTTGGATGTCCGTTCGGACGAAATCGTCACGGCGGCACTGGAAACAGCACCCGTAGCCTATTATGCCTCCGAAGAACAAGATGATGTGGTGACTTTGGATGCGAGTAAACCATTGGCAGTGGCATCTGATCCGCTAGACGGGTCTTCCAACATTGATACCAATGTTTCCATTGGCACCATTTTTTCTATCTATACCGCTAAAAAAGATGCGCTCAGCAGTTTCTTGCGTGTTGGTTCAGAGCAAATTTGCGCTGGGTTTTTTGTTTATGGACCGCAAACCACATTGGTGATTACGGCGGGTGCAGGAACAGAGACATATGTGCTTGACCCGGACACAGGAAATTTCGAGCTAGCAATTGCCCATATGAAAATTGCGCCAGCTTCTACAGAATACGCCATCAATGCTTCAAACCACCGCCACTGGGAAGCGCCTGTACGGTCTTATATCGAAGATTGCTTGGCGGGGGCGGACGGGCCGTTGGGCGAGAAATACAATATGCGCTGGGTCGGGTCTTTGGTAGCGGACGCTAACCGGATATTGTCGCGCGGCGGTATTTTCATGTATCCGGGCGATGACCGTAAAGGGTATCAAGAAGGACGTTTGCGTTTGCTCTACGAAGCAAATCCGGTCGCGTTTGTTATTGAACAGGCTGGCGGTATTGCCACCAATGGCGCGCTACGGATTTTGGGCATGTCCCTAGAAAGCCTGCATCAACGGGTGCCTTTTGTGTTCGGGTCAGAGAGGCCTGTGCAAATGGTTGCCAGTTATCATCATAAAAAATCGGTCAAAAGCGACAGTTCGCAATTGTTTAACAAACGCGGCCTTTTCCGTTAATCGGACCCGCGAATAAGAAAAGGAAAAAGCCATGTCTGTAAAACATCCAATAATCTCTGTTGTGGGTTCATCTGGCGCAGGCACTTCCACAGTCCAGCACACTTTCAACCAAATTTTCCGCCGTGAGGGTGTGAAGGCTGCCACTATAGAGGGCGATGCGTTTCATAAGTTCGACCGCCTGACCATGAAGAAAGAATTTGAGCGACAAAAGAAAGTGGGCAATCTCACCTTTAGTTATTTTTCGACCGAAGCCAATATCTTGAACGAGCTTGCGGATATTTTTGAAACTTACGGCAAGACCGGAAACGGCAAGGGGCGCTATTATGTCCACAATGACGCCGAAGCCAAAATCCATGGTACGCCGTCCGGCACATTTACCGATTGGGCTCCTTTTGAAGAGGGCACAGATGTATTGTTTTACGAAGGACTACACGGCGCAATAAAAACTGATAAAATCAATGTCGCTGACCATGTGGATTTAAAAATCGGGGTTGTTCCTGTGATCAATCTAGAGTGGATACAAAAGCATCACCGCGATAAAAACCAACGGGGTTATTCCACAGAAGCCATTACGGATGTTATTCTGCGCCGCATGCATGATTATGTAAATGTGATCACACCGCAGTTTTCCAATACTGACATCAATTTTCAGCGGGTTCCGGTGGTTGATACATCCAACCCGTTTATCGCGCGCTGGATTCCAACTGCGGGTGAAAGTTTGACTGTTATTCGCTTTAGGGACCCTAATGGTATCGATTTTCCTTATTTGACCAGCATGATAGATGGTAGCTGGATGTCCCGGGCAAATTCTATTGTAGTTCCGGGTGACAAGACCGACCTAGCCATGCAATTAATACTGACACCAATGATTCACCGTCTGGTGAGCCAAAGCCGTAAAGCACCTTAGAGGGGACACAAATATGAGCGCAACACATGATGAAATGGCCAACGCCATTCGCTTTTTGGCGGTGGATGCAATTCAAGCCGCAAATTCCGGACACCCGGGTGCGCCTATGGGCTTGGCCGATGCAGTGACAGTGCTCTACACACGACATTTAAGGATAGATCCAAGCGATCCAAAATGGCCAGACCGTGATAGATTTGTGCTTTCAGCAGGTCATGCATCGATGTTGCAATATGCCCTACATTATTTGGTCGGCTTCGAAGATATGACCATTGAGCAGATCAAAAATTTCCGTCAATTCGGTGCAATCACGGCGGGTCATCCTGAGTATGGTCATGTGGACGGTGTTGAAACGACAACCGGGCCACTCGGGCAGGGCATCACGACTGCGGTCGGAATGGCACTGGCCGAGCGGATGCAAAATGCGCGTTACGGTGACGATTTAGCTTCGCATTATACCTATGTTATGGTGGGTGATGGCTGCTTGATGGAAGGCATTAGCCACGAAGCYATTGATTATGCGGGCAATGCCAARCTGGGCAAACTTATTGTCATGTGGGACGATAATTCRATCACMATTGACGGTTCGACCGATCTGTCTACTTCCACAGATCAACTGGCACGTTTCAAAGCTTCGGGCTGGCATGTGCAAGCCGTAGATGGCCACGACGCCGAAGCTATTGACGCGGCTATTACAAGTGCCAAGAAATCCAGCCAGCCATCTTTTATTGCCCTTAAGACTATTATAGGCAAAGGCGCACCCAATAAATCGGGCACACACAAAGTCCACGGTGCACCGCTTGGGGCGGAAGAAATCGCAGCCACGCGCAAAGCCCTGAACTGGGATGCGCCAGCATTTGAAATTCCTGATAATATCCTGTCCGCATGGCGTGCAGCAGGGGCCCGCAGCGAAGGCGAGCATGCAAATTGGTACGAACGGATGTCGGCATCTGGCCGCGCAGATGAATTCAACGCCGGTAATAGTAGTGGTTTATCTAGTAAACTACACACGGGCATTAACGAACTGAAAGCCCAGATTAACAAAGACAAGCCAAAACTTGCCACTCGAAAATCGTCACAAAATGCGTTGGAAGTCGTCAATGCAATTTGCGATCATACAATAGGTGGCTCGGCTGATCTAACGGGTTCCAACAATACACTCACTGACGGTATGGGTATTATCAGCGCCGATGATTTCTCTGGTCGATATATCTATTACGGTGTGCGCGAACACGCTATGGCGGCGATTATGAACGGCATGGCCCTTCACGGCGGGTTTATTCCTTACGGCGGTACGTTCTTTGTGTTTGCAGGTTATATGTTGGGTGCTATGCGCTTGTCATCTTTGATGGGTCTGCGGGTTATTTATGTGCTGACCCACGATAGTATTGGCCTCGGCGAAGACGGCCCAACCCATCAACCGGTAGAAACGCTGGCGACATTACGCGCACTACCAAACCATAATGTTATCCGTCCGTGCGACGCCGTAGAAACGGCAGAAGCTTGGGAATGTGCTCTGGGCGAAATTACAACGCCGACATCTCTGGTTCTGACACGTCAAGGTCTACCGACTTTACGCACGAAGCGTAACGACGAAAACCTTGTGGGTATGGGCGCTTATGTATTACGCGACACGGACGGTGAGCGCGATATTACTTTACTGGCCACAGGCTCCGAAGTGCATTTGGCCGTAGAAGCGGCGGAAAACCTAGCGAGAGACGGTATCAAAGCCGCCGTTGTCTCTATGCCGTGCTGGGAATTGTTCGAGCGCCAAGAGGAAAGCTACCGCAATCAGGTGCTGGGAAGCGCCCCGCGTCTCGCTATAGAAGCCGCTGTAGGTTTTGGCTGGGAACGCTATACAAATAATGCAAATAACTTTATAGGGATGTCAGGATTCGGAGCTTCTGCTCCGGCACCCGCACTATTTGAGCATTTTGGTATCACTACCAAAGCCTTGGAAACTAAAGTGCGCGGCATTTTAAGGTAGAAGTCCAGAAAAGGATAAAGAATTATGGCACGCATTACYCTACGGCAACTTCTCGACCACGCGGCTGAATATAGCTACGGCGTTCCGGCATTTAATATCAATAATATGGAGCAAGTACTGGCCATTATGGAAGCGGCCAAGCAAGTTGACGCACCCGTTATCTTGCAAGCTTCACGCGGCGCACGGGCATATGCGGGCGATATTATGTTGGTCAAAATGGTTGAAGCGGCCGAGGAAATGTATCCAAACATCCCGATCTGCCTGCACCAAGACCACGGTAATAATGGTGCGACTTGTTTCTCTGCTCTGCAAGCCGGATTTACCTCTGTGATGATGGACGGCTCTTTGGAAGCCGATGCCAAGACACCAGCGTCTTATGAGTACAACGAAAATATCACCAAATATGTCACGGATGTTGCCCACGACGTTGGTGCGTCTGTAGAGGGCGAACTTGGTTGTCTTGGTTCATTAGAAACCGGTATGGGCGAAGCCGAAGACGGTCACGGATTTGAAGGTGCACTGTCCATGGATATGCTTCTTACAGACCCGGACGAAGCCGCGAAATTCGTTAAAGCCACCCAGTGTGATGCACTGGCCATTGCTATGGGCACCAGCCACGGCGCTTATAAATTCTCCAAAAAACCGACGGGCGATATTCTGGCTATGGACAGGGTAGAAGCCATCCACAAACGCTTGCCCAATACGCATTTGGTGATGCACGGATCAAGCTCGGTGCCGCAAGAATTGCAAGATTTGTTCAACGAGTTTGGCGGCGGTATGCCGCAAACTTACGGCGTCCCTATTGAAGAGATTACCAAAGGCATTAAATTTGGTGTCCGCAAAGTCAACATAGACACAGACTGCCGTCTCGCTATCACCGGACAATTCCGCAAAGTTGCCGCCGAAGATGCCAAACAATTCGACCCCAGAAAATTCCTAGCCCCGTCCACAGCCGCCATGAAAGATCTTTGCATAGACCGCTA
Organism: Robiginitomaculum sp.; assembly: GCA_002732905.1. Taxonomy (GTDB): domain Bacteria; phylum Pseudomonadota; class Alphaproteobacteria; order Caulobacterales; family Maricaulaceae; genus Robiginitomaculum_A. The sequence continues at coordinate 10,379 of NVTC01000010.1, read as the reverse complement.
CGAACGCTTCGGCACAGCAGGAAACGCATCAAAGATTAAAGAAATCCCAATGGCCGACATGGCGAAACGCTACGCAGACGGAAGTTTAGCTGCGGTTATTAGTTAGGCTGTACCGCATTCAAAATCCCTAATTCATTTTACGACATATAATTTACTAAACATTGCAAACTGTAATTGTACATGTATGGTTGGTTTAATCAAAAACCGTGGGATTAAAATGAGATTGCTAACATCCTTTCTACTGACGACGATATGCGCAAGCCTTTCAGTAAGTACTCTGGCAGGGCCTAAAACAGAGAGGTCAGTTGAAATACCAGTTAAAGACCAAATTCAACCAACAGAAAATACAGCATCATTCAAAACCGGTGTTCCGCCTAAAATGCCTCCAAATGCTAAACGGAGTGGCTATTGTTGCATGCTCATTGATGTTAATGCTGAAGGAGAGCCTGAAAATATAAGAACATCTTATTGTACCGATTCTAATTTTAAACGCCCATCAATTAAGGCATCAAAAAAATGGAAATTTAGCCCAGCTATCAAGGATGGGCGACCGGAAAAAGCGTACAGTCAAAAATTCACCAACCGATTTTTGTTGCAAAACTCGCGCGGGCAAACTGTTCAAGATAAAGAAGGAATATTTGTTACACGTACTGGCTTTAACACAAATTACGAAGACCTATGTGGCTCAAAATTAATTAGTTAAGCAAAACTAATCTCACCCAATAATCCGCTTTTATCCTTTAGGGCATTCCCGCGCAGGCGGGAATGCCCTAAAGGATAAAAGCGGGAGAGGTAGTATTCTTACGCCTAACTCAAGTTTCGCAAAATGTTTGCTGGGGGATATCTTTTTGTTGAACGGGTTTTGCTAGGTCTGCATAGGTTTCTTGTTCTGTGTACGGGTCTTTTAGGGCTGCTAGCATGTGGCTTATTTTGCTTAAATCGCCGTCTTCTGCAGCTTCCAGTGCCGCCTCTGTCTGTGCGAAACGGGGGATGTAGATCGGGTTGCTGGCTGCCATTATTTCTGGATTTGCGTCTTGTTTGGTGAATGTTTTTAGCCATTCCTTTGCTTGTGCGGGCTCGGTGAATAGATCTAAAAATGCATTGTCATCACCCGTTTGAACGCTGTCCGTAAGGCGTCTGTAGAACAGGGTGAAATCAGCCCTAGTGGTCGCCAATAGGGATATGGTGTCTTGCAATAGCTCAGGTGCGTTTTCCGTGTCTGCAGTAAGTCCGATTTTCGCCAGCATCAAACCGTTAAATGTGTTTGAGAACCCGGCCGAGAATTTTGCTAATTCTGCTTCTGCCGTTTCTACGGCCTTGTCTTCGTCCGCGTGCAGAAGCGGTAGCAAGCTTTCGGCGAAGCGCGTTAAATTCCAATAGGCCATTTCGGGCTGTTTATTCCACGCATAACGCCCGTGATGGTCGATAGAACTGAACACTTGATCGGGGCGGAAACTTTCCATGAAAGCACAAGGACCGAAGTCTATAGTTTCGCCGGATAGTGCCATATTATCTGTGTTCATAACGCCGTGGATAAAACCGACACTCATCCATTTTGCGACAAGTTTGGCTTGTTTGTCTATGACATTTGCCAACAATTGTGCGTAGGGATTTGTATCACCGATTTCAGGATAGAGCCGCTCTATAGTGAAATCAGCCAAGGCTTTCAGAGCGCTATCATCTTGCATCAGGCGGGCATATTGAAAAGTGCCAACACGGATATGGCTCAGTGCGGTGCGCACCAAAATAGCCCCCGGATGCGGTTTTTGCCGCATCACGGTTTCGCCCGTTGTAATGGCCGCGAGGGAACGGGTTGTCGGGACGCCGAGCGCAGCCAGACTTTCTGAAAATACATATTCTTTGAGAACGGCGCGCAAAGCCGCTTTACCGTCACCGCCGCGTGAATACGGGGTGCGCCCGCTACCCTTGAGATGCATGTCGTAGCGGATATTTGCGCCGTCTACAAACTCGCCGATAAGCGCTGCCCGTCCGTCGCCGAGGCGCGGTGAAAATCCGCCAAATTGATGCCCYGCATATRCCATRGNAATRSGNGYDTRATCTTCGYCGKGTGCACGACCYGAGAAAAAATCCAGAGCATGTTTTGACTTTAACCAGCTTTCATCCAGCCCAAGTTTTTTTGCGAGGTCATGATTGAGCAATACGGTCTTGGCTGCAGGGGCGGGTTCGGGCTGATACGGGGTATAGAACCCGTCCGGCAGATACGTATATGTCAGATCAAAATGTGGTCGGGGCATGATATTTATTTGACTTTCGGAGTTGTGAGGCAGTCATCTCTTGCTCATAGCATAAAACCAACGTAAACTGCTGACAACAAATATAAAGGGGACAGACTATGATGAAACGAATTTTATTGGCAGGGGCAGCAGGTGTTTTGTTGGCTTCATGTGGCTGGAATGATGACATTTCTCAACAAGAGGTCGTGCACATTATTGAGATAGCCGAAGGYGMAGRYTTTGCGGTACGCTTGCAAACTGCATTAATTACCGCAGATCCARACACTACAATTTTTMTGCCCRYAGGTACGTTTACATTTTCTGACGGTTTGTCTTTGGATGTACAGGGCATCACATTACGCGGTGCAGGCCAGGGTGAGACATTTCTTGATTTCTCTAGCCAAAAAGGAGCCGGCGAGGGCTTGTTAGTGACATCCGAGGGCGTGACGCTTAGAGATTTCACCATTCGCGATACGGCCGGAGACGGCATAAAATCCAAAGGTGCAGATAATATCACCTACCGTGATTTGACCGTAGAATGGACGGGCGAGCCGGACGCGGACAATGGGGCTTACGGTGTCTATCCGGTTGAGAGCAGCAATGTCTTGGTCGACGGGGTTACGGTGCGCGGGGCTTCGGACGCCGGGATATATGTGGGCCAATCCACCCAAATTATTGTCCGCAATTCATTGGCTGAATATAACGTTGCGGGGATAGAGATTGAAAACTCTACCTATGCAGATGTTTACGACAATACGGCTCGGTATAATGCAGGCGGCATATTGATTTTTGATCTACCGAACCTGCCTATAATGGGCGGTCATTCCACCCGCGTGTTTAACAATGCTATCCATGATAATAATACCGTAAACTTTGCACCACCCGGAAACATTGTTGCCACCGTTCCGTCAGGTACAGGTGTCATTATCATGGCCAATGAAAACGTCCATGTTTTTGGCAATAGTTTTGCCAATAACCGCACAGTACAGATTGCAATTAGTGCTTATCAAGAAACATTTGACGATGATAAATACAATCCGTTGCCGCGCAATATTGTGGTGCGGGATAACAGTTATTCTGGTGGTGGTGATGATCCGCAAGGATTGATGGCCGTTTTGGCTGCTGGGCTCGGCGGTCAATTGCCTGCACTTGTTTGGGACGGCGTGACAGCGTGGGACGGCGGTGCGGAAACAGACGTAAATATGTCCATCAATGAACGAGACACTGTCGGTTTTGTTTCATTAGGCCTAGGGAGTTATCCGCTAGATCCAATGAAAATAAGGCCGAGCATGGATCGCCCCAAAGGTACAGCCAAGGCAGARCCAGCAGAGATTAAACTGGCYCATGATTTCACGAATGAAGAGTAAAAAACATGCGGGCTTTCTTGTTATGCGTAATATTTCTGGTCACAGCATGTAGCCAATCCGGCCCGAATATGCAGGTCATTTTGGCGGCTAAACCCGCACCAATTTTGGCGGATTACGGCTTATTCCAAGACGTCGGCGCCAATATAGCGGCTGAGCGTGTGCACGCTTATGATTTGGTCAATCCTCTGTTTACCGATTATGCCGACAAGCACCGTTTCGTCTATATACCAAAAGGCAAAAGCGCACGCTATAATGCCGCCGATGCGCTAGATTTTCCTGTGGGCACAGTGCTGGTGAAAACTTTTGGCTATGCGCCCGACATGGGTGAACCTGATATCGGTGCTTATAAAGTCGAGACCAGATTGCTAATCCACAAAATAGAGGGTTGGGTGGCCGCACCTTATGTGTGGAACAAAGAACAGACCGAAGCGCGCTATGCGCCCGTCGGTGCGCGCCTGCAAATACAGACGATTGCGCCGGACGGTGAAAAACTGGATTTTAGTTACGTTGTCCCTAATGCAAATCAATGTAAAACTTGCCACCAATCAGGCCATGATGTTCTGCCCATAGGCCCGAAAGCTCGTAATTTGAACCACAATGGTCAATTGGAAGATTTGAGCGAACAAGGCTTATTAAGCGGCCTACCGAAAGACCTACCGACAGTGCCTGCCGCCCATGATAGGTCATTTCCTCTGAATGCTCGTGCGCGTGCTTATCTGGATATCAACTGCGCGCACTGCCACAAACCGGACGGCTCTGCCTCTAATTCCGGTCTGATGCTGGAATGGGGTGAAACTGACCCGACCCGCATCGGCATTAACAAGCACCCAACTGCGGCAGGGCGCGGATCGGTTGGTTTGCTGACGGTGATTACGCCCGGTAATGCGGATACTTCCATTATGGTTCACCGCATGCAATCGGTCGAGCCAGGCATAGCCATGCCAGAACTTGGCCGCACCTTGGCACATAAAGAGGGCGTCGCATTGATCCGCGAATGGATTGAGGCAATGCCAGYTGAAAATRGTAATGAGGAAAAGTGACGGTCACCGCAAANTCCGTGGATCCGGTGTAAGCCTCATGAACCTGATGTACAGGTGGGCGTCGCATAACCGGACCACGATCCGGACAGAGGTAACTCCCTGAGGTTAATTTAAGGTCCCTAGGTTACGTGTTTCTCACAAAACCCGCAGCAACCGTCAGGACTAATGTGAGGCTTTGYGAGAAGGATTACAAGTGGGAAGAAAAAATACTAATTCTGCTGAAGTTTTTCTGCCAAGCGTTCGATCTGTTTTGCTGCATTCGCAAGGGCATCGGCGGCACTGACTTCGGATTTTTGAGCAGAAGCTAGRGCMTCTTCCGTTTCTTTACGTAACTCGGATGTRGCYGTTTCAGCCTGGCCTTCCAAGTTTTCGCGCATYTCTTCCATTTCGTCTGTCATGGTGATACCGGCCATCACAAGTAAACGTACATCYCCGATTTGCCCGAATTGATCCGCAAGGGTRCGCACACGGGCATCAAGTTTTTGTCCAAGGCGCGTCAAACGCTCTTCTTCGCCGTTATCGCATCCAAGAGCATATTTRCGGCCATTAATTTCGAGGTTTACTTTTGCCATMGCTATGCGCSCCCCCCRTTACTGGCACYRTCACCAAGAACCCGCATGACTTCCGAAATAACGGCGTCCAGTTCTTGTGTGGTTTCTCCGGCAAGTTTGGTRAACTCTGCTTCACGGGATTTAAGGCTATCRTGTTCGGATTTAAGCTCGTCCAACTCCCCCGCTAAACGGGCTCGATCAGCATCGTTGTTCTTGGCATCAGTATTTTTCTGCTCAAGCGTACCGATACGGTCAACCAAAGGATCTAGGGAAACTTTAAGGTTTTTTAGTGCCCGCTGTAAACGATCTGCGGCATCTTTAATTGTGGTCACTTGTGTCATGGTACGCGCCGAATCTACTACTATGTGTTAGAATGGAACAATAAACTGCCAACGCCAAGTGATAATTATAGTTAAGTGGTGAACAGATTTATCTAATYSSGYGGAATTGGCTAGATTTTCATAATATTTTGCCTATATATCAGTCCCAATTCAATGTGTTTGAGGTGGATTCGGACACATCATCTTATTGGTATCCTATGGGAGGGATTATGACTTTACGTGTTGCTGTTAATGGATTTGGCCGTATTGGCCGTTTGGTTGTTCGCGCGGTCGTTGAATACGGCATGAAAGATGTTGAAATCGTCGCCATCAATTCGCCGGGARAGCTGGAAATGATGGCGCATTTGTTGCGCTATGATACCATGCACGGCCGGTTTGAACGTGAAGTCAAAATCAAACCAGGCGAGATGGATTTTGGCTCAGGCAAAGTCCGTATCACCCATGAACGTAATCCGGCAGACATTGACTGGGCTGCTCTTGATGTTGATGTGGTGATGGAATGTTCAGGRTTTTTCCGTGACCGBGCAGGTAATMAACTMCATCTGGAYGGTGGTGCAAAAAGTGTTCTGATTTCTGCTCCAGCRAAAGGGGTCGATAAAACTATCGTTTACGGTGTTAACGAAGCTGATTTAACGGCCGAAGATTTGATBGTATCATGTGCWTCATGCACVACCAATTGCTTRGCACCTTTGGCCAAAGTAYTRTTGGATGCCGTTGGTATYCRGCGCGGGTTTATGACCACCATCCATTCTTACACGCTTGAYCAACGTATTTTAGATAGTTCTCACAAAGATATGTACCGTGCACGGGCGGCGGCTCAAAATATGATACCGACATCCACGGGTGCAGCCAATGCTGTTGGCTTGGTATTACCAGAGTTGATGGGCAAGTTGCACGGTTCAGCAATTCGCGTGCCGACGGCRAATGTRTCCTTGRTTGACCTCGCTTTCCAACCGGAWCGGGTGACGAGTGTTGAAGARCTTAATGCCTTYGTCAAAGAAGCTGCCRAAGGYYCTTTGAAAGGTGTGCTACGGTATACCGAAGAACCTCTAGTGTCTTCTGATCTCAACCACGATCCCCATTCCTGTACTTATGCAGCACCACTGACCGAAGTTCTGCACCATGATTTGGTTAAAGTTATTGCTTGGTATGATAATGAATGGGGCTTTGCGAACCGCATGATCGATGTGGCAAAAAGCATGAAGGTCGCACAAAAATAGCAATATAAGTGGGGGAATATGGTCGATTTTCGTAGACTGGAAGACATAAACCTAGCGGGCAAACGCGTCTTGGTGCGGGTTGATTTCAATGTGCCTTGTGACGATGCGGGTACTGTAACTGATGATACACGCCTCGTTGCAGCTCTACCGACCATCAATTATTTACGTGAGCACAAAGCGAAAATTATCTTGATCAGCCATTTTGGCCGCCCCGGCGGACAGCGCGAAACCAGTGCTTCCATGATGAAATTGGTTGGGCCATTGTCCGGTTTATTGGGTGTGGATGTCCCGTTCGCGCCGGACTGTATTGGTCATACGGCCGAGAAGGCCGTTGCGGCTCTGGGTGCAGGCGATGTGCTTTTACTGGAGAATACCCGTTTTCATAAAGGTGAAACCCATACTGCGGACGGCGCAAATGGGTATGACCCTGCATTTGCTAAAGCGCTTGCAGCCCACGGTGAAATTTTTGTCCATGATGCATTTTCTGTYGCMCATAGGGCCCAAGGTTCGACTTCCGGCATGGCTGCTAATTTGCCTGCCTATGCCGGTTTGGCTATGGAGCGRGAACTAGACCATCTGTCYCAAGCWYTGGATRTTCCGAGGCGGCCCGTTATGGGGCTGGTTGGTGGTGCCAAGGTTTCCAGCAAAATTGATCTTTTGAAGAATTTGGTCAGCAGGCTCGACACATTGGCCATTGGCGGCGGCATGGCCAATACGTTTTTGGCTGCGCTGGGTCACGGGGTTGGGGCCTCGCTTTGTGAACACGACCTCAAGGATACGGCACTCGAAATCATGGCGAATGCCAAGCGGGCTCATTGCGAGATACTTCTTCCCGTYGATGTGGTGGCGGCCAAAGARTTTAAGGCTGGYGCAGAAAGCCGCGTMTGYGGYCTCGACGAAGTGGCAGACRGYGAAATGATTTTGGAYGCAGGRCCGGCAACGGTCGATAGGTTGGCCGACGCCATCGATGCCAGCAAAACCCTTATTTGGAACGGGCCGYTAGGTGCGTTCGAGCTRGTGCCTTTTGATACGGCTACGGTAGAGGCTGCGAAATATGCAGCGAAACGGGTCAAGAATAACGGCCTAATAGCTGTGGCCGGCGGCGGCGATACGGTTGCCGCTCTTAAACATGCGGGTGCTGCGGACGGTTTCACATTTATTTCGACAGCAGGCGGYGCATTYCTAGAATGGATGGAGGGCAAGGCKCTCCCCGGTGTWGAAATTCTGAAGAAATAGTAAYCTTACACAGGCAGGCCTAGACTTAGTATTTYTGGTTGGCTAAGAGATGAGCTAAATAACTGCAAAACATCATTCCATTGGAGACACACATGAATAAACTTTTATTGGCTGGACTAYCSSTTGCGCTCATCACTCTTGGTGCCTGTAATAACAATGCCCCGTCCACCGAAGCTGAATACATTGAAGCACTCGCAAAGTACCGCTCATGTCCGACGGCAAGTGTCCTTAAGGATATCACCAGCTTCTCTAGTGATTTTGGKGACACGAGCTTRGGGCAAGCCGAATGGTTTGAAGYAAACGGAAAACGCAAAGACGTGGTTACCACCGCATCTGGCCTACAATATAGTGTCAACAAAGCGAGCAAGATAAAAACAAATGTTYCCCAGTTGAGCGARTCTGTGCGGGTTAATTATCACGGCCTGTTTTTCAGCGGYGATATCTTTGATAGTTCTTTTGATCGGGGTGAAGATATAAGCTTCCCGCTGGACAAAGTTATCAGAGGTTGGACAGAAGGCGTTGGCCTGATGCGTCCTTGTGATGCTTGGACATTTTATATCCCGTCTAGCTTAGCATATGGTGTAAACGGCAAAGGCTCCATTCCGGGCAATACACCGCTCATYTTTCATGTGCAATTGTTAGGAACTTCAGTCAATTTTTAAGGCTTTYGTTCACGGCTAACCCGGTAAATTATCCAGMGCTGCTTGTAGYTTYTCYAACTCYGTCGCAAABGCTGTGCGTCTTGTGTGCTGCTCTTCTACGACTGCTGCGGGGGCGCGGTCTGTGAAGTTTTTGTTGGCGAGCTTRCCGTCGATTTTCTTGATCTCGATCTCTACCTTGKCCRTSTCTTTGGACAGGCGGGCRCGTTCWGCRTCYARRTCKATGAGGCCTTCGAGGGGCAGCGCGAATGTGGCYTCTTCGACGATTGTTTGGAGCGAGCCTTCAGGGACAATATCTGCAAATTCGAATCCGTCGACACGGGCAAGGGGTGCGATGGATGGATAATATAGCTTGACCCGTTCGCGTGTTTCATCATTGGCACCGACTATGAWCATCGGGGCTTTTTTGGACGGTGGRATGTTCATTTCTGCTCGCGCTGAACGTAGTGATGTAACCAGTTCTATCAACCAATCTACATCGTTATAAGCGTCTTGATTGGCACCTCTTAAATTATATTCAGGCCAAGGCGTGAGGATTAAATCTATATCCCGAACGGCTGTTTTTTGCCAAAGTTCCTCAGTGATAAACGGCATGAACGGGTGRAGGAGTTTGAGAATATTATCAAATACCCAAGCCATAGCGGCGCGGGTCTCAGATATATGCTCTTGATTGTCGCCGTTCAAAATTGGTTTGCTTAACTCTAGATACCAGCCACAAAATGAACCCCATGCGAATTTGTAAATCRCGTCCGCAGCATCATTAAAACGGTAATCTTTTATAGCCCGTGTGACAGAATTTTGCGCTTGAATGACGGAAGCAATGGCCCATAAATTATAGCCAAGTGTGCATTTTGTGTAATCAAAGTCTGGGTCAGGGGCGCATTCGTTTATTTCTATGAATTTTGCGGCATTCCATAATTTGGTGCCGAAATTTCTATAGCCYTCRATGCGRGGTTCGCTTAGKCGRATATTGCGGCCTTGGGCGGCTTGKGCMGCGAGAGAGAACCGSAGRGCRTCKGCGCCGTATTTRTCGATCAGGACAAGCGGGTCRACCACATTGCCYTTGGATTTGGACATTTTYTGGCCGTGYTCRTCCAGCACMAGYGCRTGRATATACACGTCCTTAAACGGSACTTYYCCGGTYAAATGCAARCCCTGCATCATCATCCGCGCYACCCARAAAAAGATAATATCAAAGGCRGTAACAAGGGTAGAGGTCGGGTAGAAGCGGTCAAACTCGTCAGTTTGTTCCGGCCAGCCGAGGGTGGCAAACGGCCACAGGCCGGACGAGAACCAAGTGTCCAGGACGTCTGGGTCGCGTACCAATTCTATCGAACAAAGATTTTCATCTTCATCATGGCAATGAAGAGTGACACCATCTTCTACAATACTAATATTGACAGATTTTCCGTAATAACTCTGCGCTAGTTTTATTGCATCAACCTCATTTTCTGCGACAAAAATTTCTTTTGAAAGTTGTCTATCTCTTTCATAATTTTCAATGCCCTCTAAACTAATCCCATACCAAGCCGGAACCTGATGGCCCCACCAGAGTTGTCTGGAGATACACCAAGGCTGGATGTCGTTCATCCATTGATCCCATGTCTTCTTCCAATTTGGCGGGATGAAGTGGGTTTCGCCTTTGTCTCCACCCACACCATTGTCATCCCGGGCTTGACCCGGGACCTCGTCGTTTTGGTTGGGCATTGAGGTCCCGGCTCTGCGCTGCAA
>NVTC01000009.1 GCA_002732905.1 Robiginitomaculum sp. | reverse complement strand
ATTGGTAAGGTCGTCCAAAGCGGGTGTCAAACAGTCGAGTACCCAGATATCATAAACAGGATGGTCAAGTGCGGACAGGGCCGGGCTCGAGGCAAACATCCAACCGGAAAATAATTTAGCTGCTTCGCTTTCTCCGCCCTTGCCGTCCATTCTGGCATCCAAAATTTGCAAGAATGCGAATGTTTCAGGTGTTTCTTCGGGGGGGCGCTTTTCGCAGTGATGTACTTTGATTTCCAAAGAGCCATATAGTAAACTCTCACCGACTAGGACCGTGTAATCTTCAGTGGTTGCGGTAACTTTATCAAGTGCGCGTAAGACAACTTTATCGCCGACAAGGTTGGCGGCATATGCAGGTATAGCCATGGATGCGGCCAAAAAAACAATAGAAAGCTTTCTTAGCATCCATCTAGGCATCCATCTAAGCATCTGGGGACCAAGCTTCGTAATCGCTCGCTACCGCATCGCGTTTACCGCCGTTCCATAAACTGCCCTTGGGCCGCCATGCATGTACGGTGCCGGTCATATTAGGACGGTGCTCTTTCTCGAAAGCTTGCTTGTGTAAAGGCTCTTCATTCGGGCGCTGGTCGTACAGATGATGCAACCAGCCATGCCATTCCGGCGGTACTTTAGAAGCATCCGCATAACCTTTATAGGTAACCCAGCGGCGCTTKMSSMSWTSRKWRKTMYMTWWWYTMTMWYYSYRMTMWWWMTYRCCWAAATCGTCTTCGAACACAAACTTCGCCCGCCGCTTTAGGGTCAGTAAAGTTCCCAAAGTCGCGCCGTCCCACCAGGCCACAAGACGTTTGATAAATTTAAACATATTTTGTCCATCACTTTAATTYACTATTAYTTTGGGCGCAATATGACTGCAAAGRCAGKAKTCGTCCAGTATAATTACTGTGGAATATCGTCTTATAATGGCGGCATTATGGCGCACATTCRTTTTATTTCCACGCAAGTCTTGCYCMYMRCAAAWCAGAGGCCTARGTTGCTAGGCCGASTCRCMTKCWWATRRAGGGMCAAACATGCWAATCGACCGCCATTATACCGTYAAAAACACTACTCATTCTGGGGATCCWTATGCAAATATGGAGTTTAAAACTGTATCGAGCGAGATACGAGACCCTGATGGTGCTTTGGTTTCGGGTACGGGTRAATTTAMTGCGCCTAYGGCTTGGTCGCAAATGGCCTGTGATATTYTGGCCCARAAATAYTTCCGTAAAGCAGGAATACCAGCCTGTTTAAARCCAGTAAAAGAGGATGATGTYCCCGAATGGTTATGGCGCAAAGAGAMGGATACTAAGGCCCTAAATAAGYTGGATAAAGCSGACAGAGATGTGGGCGAAAMAGATGTCCGYGCCGTATTTGACCGCATGGCAGGATGCTGGACGTATTGGGGCTGGAAAGGCGGCTATTTCGACGGCGAAGAAGACGCTCGCGCCTATTTTGACGAAATGCGCTATATGTTGGTGACACAAATTGCTGCCCCCAACTCACCGCAGTGGTTTAACACTGGTTTGCATTGGGCTTATGGTYTGACGGGCAAGAGCCAAGGGCATCAYTATGTRGATTTTAAGACGGGTAAGTTGAAAAAATCGACCAATGCTTATGAGCAYCCGCAACCGCAYGCCTGTTTTATTCAATCCGTTGGTGATGAATTGGTSGCCGAAGGCGGGATTATGGATCTTTGGTCGCGTGAAGCGCGCCTGTTTAAATATGGTTCCGGCACYGGGTCGAACTTCTCGTCTATYAGAGGYGGCGGCGAAGGTTTGTCAGGCGGTGGTTCGTCTTCCGGTTTGCTCAGTTTCCTCAAAGTTGGTGATACGTCTGCTGGTGCAATCAAATCCGGCGGGACAACACGCCGTGCCGCCAAAATGGTGATTGTYGATATTGACCATCCTGATATTGAAGARTTTATTGGRTGGAAAACRCGCGAAGAAATGAAAGTTGCAGCATTGGTTGCTGGCTCAAAAGCACTCGAAAAACATCTGAACGCCATTCTCAATGCCTGCACCAATTGCTCAGGGTCTGATGAAGATTGCTTCAGCCCTAAAGAAAATATGGCGCTGAAACGCGAAATACGCGCGGCTAAGCGGGCAGGGGTGCCAGACGGCGCTATAGAGCGCGTTTTGAACTTGGCCCGCCAAGGTGTCGACACCATAGAAGTACCTGTACTGGACGCTGATTGGGACTCTGAGGCTTACCGKACGGTCGCTGGGCAAAATGCTAATAACTCTGTACGGGTCAGTGATGAYTTTTTRCGTGCGGTTAAAGAGGACGAAACATGGGATCTYATTCGCCGTACTGATGGCGCTGTAGCCAAATCCGTACGGGCGCGTGATCTTTGGCACCAAATAGGACTGGCCAGTTGGTCAAGTGCTGATCCGGGTATCCAATATCACGACACCATCAATGATTGGCATACTTGCCCAGAATCTGGGGAAATTCGTGGATCMAATCCGTGTTCAGAATATATGTTCTTGGATGATACTGCCTGTAATTTGGCTTCGATCAATCTGATTAAATTCAAGGGTAAAGGTGTKACRTTTGATGTGCCCGCCTTTGAAYATGCTTGTCATCTCTGGACGATTACGTTGGAAATATCCGTATTRATGGCGCAATTCCCGTCCAAGGAAATTGCTCGAAAATCCTACATGTACCGCACGCTTGGGCTTGGTTACGCCAATATCGGTGGGCTTCTTATGGCTAGTGGTATCGCATATGACAGTGAAGAAGGCCGGGCGACGGCCGGTGCAGTGGCGGCATTGCTTAGCGCTGTCGCATACGGCACATCAGCGAAAATGGCCAAAAATTTGGGTGCGTTTTCCGAGTACGATAAAAACAAAAAACCCATGTTGCGTGTCATTAAAAATCACCGCAGGGCTTCCGAAGGCCGGACAGACTTTGACGGGTTACGTGTTGCGCCGCCAGCACTGAATGTCGACGCTTGCCCCTACGGTGGATTGACGCAAGCCGCAGTGAAGAGATGGAAACGCACCGAAGCTGACGGCAAGAAACATGGCTACCGTAATGCACAGGTGTCTGTGATTGCCCCGACAGGTACGATCGGCCTGATTATGGATTGTGATACAACGGGTATCGAACCGGACTTTGCGCTGGTTAAATTCAAGAAACTAGCGGGCGGTGGGCATTTCAAAATTATCAACCGTTCTGTACCGCGTGCTTTAGTAGCCCTCGGCTACGCCAAACGCCAAGTCGCTGATATTGAAAACTATGCCTTAGGCTCTGGTTCGTTATCAGGCTCCACTGCTATTTCGCTAGAGGATTTGAAATCGCGCGGATTTGACGACGAACGCCTTGCTATAGTTGAAGGTGCGGTAAAAGATGCCTTTGATATTCGTTTTGTCTTTAACCGTTGGACCTTGGGTGAGGAGTTCTGCAAAGATGTGCTTGGATTGACAACAGAACAATTAGAAGCTTCCGGCAATGATTTGTTACCTATACTCGGCTTCTCACAAGACGATATCGAAGCAGCCAATGTATTTTGCTCTGGTGCAATGACCCTTGAAGGCGCACCGCATTTGAAAGCCGCAGATTTATCCGTATTTGATTGCGCTATGCCGTGTGGCCGTATTGGCACACGTAGCTTAAGCGTTGATGCGCACATACTGATGATGGCTGCAGCGCAGCCATTTATCTCGGGTGCGATTTCCAAAACCGTCAATATGCCAAGTACGGCAACCATAGATGAATGTACTGAAGTTTATAACTCAGCATGGAATTTAGGGTTAAAAGCCATTGCCCTTTACCGTGATGGGTCAAAATTATCACAACCTTTGAACTCCACTCTATTCGACGAAGCGGCTATGGATGCGCTCGATGAAACCAAAGAGCAATCTGCAGCGGCGCAGGCCAGTGTAGGCGCAGAAAAAATCGTCGAGAAGATTGTTGAACGCATCATAGAAAAACCTGCGGAACGCCACAGATTGCCGGACAGACGTACTGGCTATATCCAAAAAGCTTCGGTTGGTGGACACAAAGTTTATCTGCATACGGGTGAGTTTGAAGATGGATCTTTGGGCGAAATCTTTATCGACATGCACAAAGAGGGCGCAGCGTTTCGCTCTGTGATGAACAATTTTGCCATCGCCATATCTATTGGCCTACAATACGGCGTACCGCTTGAAGAATTTGTTGATGCCTTTATCTTTACACGCTTTGAGCCTTCCGGGCCGGTCAAAGGTAATGMCACGATTAAATTTGCAAACTCCATCCTCGATTATATTTTCCGTGAGCTTGGGATYTCGTATCTTGGTTGGGATGATCTTGCTCATGTAGATCCAAATTCCATTACGCCTGAYGCTCTGGGAAGCGGTGATAATGAGCGCGGRATGRCTAATCTCGAMGAAGCTCCRGTAGTGACTTACTCCAAAGGTTTCCTGCGYGGCGGCGATGCTGATAATATTGTGCATTTTCACCGCTCGWCCGAAACCGAAACTGAGGAAGTRGYYGTAGATAAGCAAGAAAATGAGGCTGAAATGCTAGACCGCACGGAAATCTCCAGTGCRGGTKCRWCAACCTCWAGYCCTGCAAATACGATTTCGRAGAGTAGTGTAACGGTGCAAGAAGCRCGATTTAAGGGTTATACGGGYGATGCTTGTCCTACTTGTGCACATTTCACACTGGTTCGCAACGGGACTTGCCTTAAATGTGAGACTTGTGGTTCGACGACCGGTTGCTCCTAAAACCAATCTGAAGTCAAAGGTGACTGTATTTTAATGCAAAACCGCTCGCAAAATTTACWATTTTGCGCTATAAAGCGGYTATGAAAATACAAATTATGGTTAAGCARGYGTCTATCGGACTCGTTGCAACTGGGTTTTTGTGGGCTAACGCTGCGTTAGCGCAGACACCGGTGAGTACGAGTGTGCACCTTTCTGGSTCWTGYKCTAAWTGCGATTTATCRCGGCGKGTTATGCCGGGAATGTCTTTGCAAGGTGCGAATTTTACGGGCAGTGATTTTTCCCACTCKAAYCTTGCTGGTGCAAACTTAAGCCAAGCCAACCTTRATGACACTTCGTTTTATAAAGCYCATTTGATGCGTGTTAAAGGTGTGCGCGTGAACCTCAATAAATCGATTTTGCGMGGCACTACATTGTCAGATGTTAGTTTGGTGTCCTCCAACTTCACTGCTGCTGATTTGCATAAAGCAGATCTGACTGGTGGCGATTTTACAGGCAGTAATTTTTCCAAAGCTCGTTTAAAAAGCACAGACGCTATGGGTGCAATTTTTGTGCGGGCTAACTTTACCAAAGCAAAATTAGATCACGGCGATTTYACCGGTTCCGATTTTTCAGATGCGACGTTCATCTATACCAAATTCGGAGACGCCATAGTCGAGGGCGCTAATTTTACCGGGGCTGACTTTAGCGGTGCTGAAATGTATGATGTTACTGGCTTGACSCAAGGYCAATTGRACGTGGCTTGYGGTTCCCAAGAAACGCAGTTGCCAGAAGGTCTTAGCATGCGTGTTTGCCCGCYAAAAGTTGCTATGCAGGCAAATGCTGYCGTGGCTACGCCCATTCCATCCCCACCCGTTGTTGGCATCGTGTTAACACTAAAACCGCCGCGCCAGATGATGACTACACGTCTGCCAAGGCGCAGCCAAATGCTTTCTATTCGCTCAACAGAACTTGCCGATATTATGCGTGATATTGACGCTGCTCTTGGCGATTTGCCAATGAACAGCCCAACGCGCGTAAAATTGGAGAAAACGCGAAGGAGGCTGGAAGTGGTTCAAGCACAGGTAGGGGATCACCGAAAATAAACAGAGTTGGTGGATTAAGTCTTTAGTGCACAACCCACCTTAAATTATTTATTTTTCTTTCGGTAAATCCAGACGTAGATGCAATTCTCGCAGAGCTTTTGAAGGCACTTCTGCTGGTGCATTCATCATGAGATCCTGAGCACTACCATTCATTGGGAAGACAATAACTTCGCGGATGTTTTCTGCRCCAGCGAGTAGCATGACAATACGRTCAATACCTGGTGCAATACCGCCGTGCGGAGGTGCGCCGTATTTGAACGCCGTGATCATCCCAGCAAAYTCTGTGTCTACAGCGGCTTGATCATAGCCMGCCATTTCAAAGGCTTTGTACATTATATCGGGGCGGTGATTACGTACAGCGCCTGAGGARAGYTCGATACCGTTGCAGACAATATCATATTGATAGGCCARAATATCGAGAATCTTTTCGTTYGTGTCRGCTGCTTGWAGYACCTCCATACCRCCTTGAGGCATAGAGAAYGGGTTGTGAGAAAAATCRATTTTCTTGTTGTCTTCGTCCCAYTCAAACATCGGGAAATCGACAATCCAGCAGAATTTAAACACGTTGTCATCAATCATATCAAGCTGACGACCAACTTCGGCACGGGCCGCCCCGGTCAATTTAACGGCATCAGTTTCTTTGCCAGCAGCAAAGAATAGCGCATCGCCGTTGCCAACGTCGGCGTGGGCCGCCATGCGCACCAACACATCAGCGGGGAAGAATTTAGCGATTGGCCCCTTACCGACCAAACCATCGTCGCCGTCCTCAAAACGAATATAACCAAGACCTGGGGCTTGCATTTCGCGCTGGGCCCAACCGTTCATTTTATCGAAGAATGAACGTGGTTTGTCTTTGGTATTTGGGGCAGGGATGGCACGAACTGTACCGCCGCCGTTGACAATGCCTTGGAAAGCTTTGAACTCAACACCGTCTTCAATGAAAAACTTTGATACATCTGAACAGATAATATCAATACGCAAGTCCGGTTTATCATTGCCGTATTTCAGCATGCTTTCCTTATAAGGAATACGCGGGAACGGAGTAGGGGTAACCGCGCGGCCATCTGCGAATTCCTCAAATACTCCAGCCATGACAGGCTCAATGACTGCAAAAATGTCTTCTTGGGTCGCGAAGCTCATTTCCATATCGAGCTGATAAAACTCGCCCGGCGAGCGATCAGCACGAGCGTCCTCATCGCGGAAACAGGGTGCGATTTGGAAATATTTATCAAACCCGGACACCATCAACAGTTGTTTGAACTGTTGCGGGGCTTGTGGTAGTGCGTAGAACTTGCCCGGACTCAAACGCGAAGGCACGAGGAAGTCCCGTGCACCTTCGGGTGAGGAGGCTGTCAAAATTGGTGTTTGAAATTCATTGAAGCCCTGAGCGATCATCCGTGTACGGATTGAATTGATCACTTGCCCACGCAAAATAATATTATCGTGTAACTTTTTGCGGCGCAAATCCAAATAACGGTATTTCAGGCGGATATCCTCAGGGTAATCTGGCTCACCAAATACGGGCAGAGGCAGCTCTTCGGCGCGGGATTGGATATCCAGATCTTCGACAACGAGTTCAATATCACCCGTTGGCAGGTTTTTGTTTTTTGCATCAGCCAGACGGTCAACGACTTTACCTGTCACGGTAATAACACTCTCGACACGCAAGCGTTCTAGAACTGCAAAATGTTGATTTTCAGGTTCGATAACACATTGGGTCAAACCAAAATGGTCGCGCAAATCGATAAACATTAACCCGCCGTGGTCACGTTTACGGTGAACCCAACCTGACAAGCGGACAGTTTCACCGACTTGGTCAGCGCGAAGTTCATTACAGTTGTGGGAGCGAAAAGCGTGCATAATATTCTCTTATAAATTCTCGTATTTAATCTCTGGTAAAATTCCAGCCCCGCATTGGTACGCGAGGCAGGAAATGTCAAGGGCTTAGGGCTGTTTGGGCTTTGACTGTTGTGTGATTATTCCGGTGAAAAATCACCCAATGTGAGCAGTGAAATACGTATGCCAAAACCATTGGATTTTTTGACCAACCCAAGGTCATTTTCTTCTTTGGTGTAGATAAGCTCAATCCGCGTACAATCATCATTGTAGACCAAAGACAGGTTTTGTCGTGTTGTGACTTGCTTATCAAGATCACGGAACAGGGAATATTTAGTACTCCAATTATCTATTAATTTGACGGTAACGGACCCGGAAACTTCTTCAGATGGTATGTCCGTGGGTAGCGATAAGGCGGTTTGGCTATCCAGTCTATAATAACGAGCATTGGTACTGATACGCGTGCCACGGTAACTGAAACTGGTATCTAGGCGGCGAAATGCAGCATTGTCTGGATTGTAGCGAACGCGAGTTGAGGTGCTGAACTTTTTACCCAAATTAACTTCAAGCTGTCCGACCACGTCCGAATCGTTTCCGCCCAGACCTGATGTCGTACCAAATACATCAAGGTCTTCATCGCCGTGAAAGCTTTGACCGATAAAAAGGTTGGCGCGGCTGTAATCACCCCAATCGGCTGTAATTGAAGCACCTATATCGGCCCTAAAACCTTTTTGCCACAGATCGAAGCCCGTGGTTTTATTGGGATTCCATATCAAGGCTTGGTCAAGATCAATGTCTAGACTATCTTGAAACAGTTCAACGGCACGACCTCTTGTGTCGGTCATTAAGAAATTATCGCGTTTGCCATCACCAAAATTCTGTGTGACTTGAACACGTGGTTCGATAATCCAATTGACTTTCTTTCCGGCTTTCAGGAATGGCCAGCGGATATCAACGCCGATCTGCCCAAGAGAACGAGTGAAGTCAAAAGCCTCTTGTTGGGCGGCTGTTAAGTTTATGTTTTCAGCTTCCAGTTCGAAATAATCAAACCGTCCCATGGCAAATGGTTTGACTTCGATCCCAGCAGGCGCGACCCATGTTTTTTTCCAGTCAAGACTGGCCGTCGCGCGAGTATAGTCCGTACCAATTTCCCGGGTGAGCATGGTTGCATCACCAGAAAATTTTAAGCGGCCACCGAGGAGAGGGTCTTTGAAATATTTAGTCAGTTCAATTTTGGGTGCGATGACAGGGAGAATACTGTCATTTTCACGGCTGACCAGTAATTCGTTGTAATTATTAAGTAACGGGTCTGTATTATCAATGTTTCTGTTTACCCGTGTGCGTAGGCTAACGGAACCAAAGGTGCTGGTAGAAAAGCGAAATGTATCATTTTGTCCAGTGACAAATAATTGCTGCATCAAACGGCGGCTATCTGCTCGGTACAATCCGAAATCGGGCCGTTTCTCTTCAAAATCGTATCGATTGAGGTAGTTGTCATCTGTGGCGTAACCGGCTTGAAAACCCCATTTCCACTGTTCATTGATATTGAACAAACCATTGGTGAAGAAATGCGAGCGCCACTTATTGCCCTCTAAGCTTTCTGTCGGGTCTCTGAAGAAATCTAGGTCGGAAAGCGTGTTGCCTTTATTGTCAAAGAACGACGCATGGGTGAAGCTGCCTTCGAAATTAAATTCACCGGAGAAAAACTTGCGGCGGTACTGGGCACCCAACACCGGATTGACATTTTGGAAAATGCGCGGCGTTACCGTGAGTTCAGAATAATCAGACAGCGCAATATAATATGGGGTTCTAAAGTTAAAACCTTTACTGCCAGATACACCGACAAAGGGGATCAAAAAACCACTAGCACGACCAACACTCGGGTCGGGATGTGCCAGATAGGGCGTATAGAAAAAGGGAATGCCTTTAAACTCGAACACAGCATCGCGGTAACGGATAGACTTGCTATCTTTGTCTTGTACAACTTTACGGGCTTTAAGGCGCCAAGTTGGTTTTCTGGTTTTGCCGTCGACCTTGCAAGCTTCGCAAGCTGTGTAATATGCGTTATAAAGCTCAACGCCGGAATCGGTTTTACGAGCGGCAAACGCAGCGGCCATTTGTCCGCCAGTCGGGAAACGCGCCAGAAAATTAGTGGCTGTACCAGCTTCCAGCTCATCCGACAGCTCCAATTTGTCTGCATACTGGGAAGAACCGTCTGCGTTAACCAGGACAACATTACCAATAGCAAAGACTTCGCCGGTATTGACAAAATACCGAACCTCGTCGGCCATAATGGTTTTGTCTTGATAACGGCCATCCACCGAACCGCGCGCAATGATGATATTATTAATCTCGTCGTTTTCTAATTCATCAGCTTCGAGGTAGATGACGTCTGGATCGCGAAATGGGCTGTCTTCTGCAAGTTTTAAGTCCTTTTGCGCCGTCGTTACGGCAATGTCTTGTGCATCCGCAAAGTTAGCGAGGCTAGCTCCAGACAAAACGAGTAGGCTGGCAAAGAAATACAAATATAAGTTTGACTTGAAAAACGACATGCTTACCTAATTTATTTTTAGTCTGCATAGCGCGGCATTTGAGTCGCGTCTATGGCAATTCACTGAAATCACATAGGTATTTTATGAATTTTTAGAGAGTTTTATTGCGTACAAGGTCTATATATAGCAAATAATTTCAGCTATGATATACTAAGGTAATGCGGAATAATAACGAGAGGTTTCCATGAAACAAATAGGTCATTTTATCGAAGGCGTAAAAGTCGTTGGTACATCCGGTCGCAGTGCCGATATTTACAACCCAAACACGGGTGAAGTGCAGGCACAGGTCAGTTTAGCGACTGCGTCCGAGATGGATATAGCGGTTGCTTCTGCAGTGAAAGCCCAAGCCGAATGGGCGCGGGTCAACCCCCAACGCCGTTCACGGGTCTTGTTTGCGTTTAAGGAATTGGTCGAAGCCCATATGGACGAGTTGGCCGAATTATTATCCGCTGAGCACGGGAAAATTTTGGCTGATAGTCGCGGCGATGTCATTCGCGGTGTTGACGTGATTGAATTTGCTTGCGGTGTACCGCAAAACCAAAAGGGCGACTACACAATGGGCGCCGGGCCGGGGATTGATGTTTATTCTATCCGTAAGCCGTTAGGCGTAGTGGCTGCTATTACCCCGTTTAACTTCCCAGCTATGATCCCTATGTGGATGTTCGGCATGGCCATATCTACGGGTAATGCGGTCATCCTGAAGCCGTCTGAAAAAGACCCGAGCGTGCCCATGCGGCTTGCAGAATTATTTGTCGAATCGGGTGGGCCGGTTGGTTTGCTTAACGTAGTCAACGGCGACAAAGAGGCAGTCGATGCAATTTTACA
The DNA here is from genome assembly GCA_002732905.1 of Robiginitomaculum sp. Classification (GTDB taxonomy): domain Bacteria; phylum Pseudomonadota; class Alphaproteobacteria; order Caulobacterales; family Maricaulaceae; genus Robiginitomaculum_A. Next base: position 65,137 of record NVTC01000009.1, on the reverse strand, counting down.
ACACCCAGACATCAAAGCGGTCAGCTTTGTTGGTTCCTCCGATATTGCCCATTATGTCTACCATGAAGCTACGAAAAACGGCAAACGGGCGCAGTGTATGGGCGGCGCGAAAAACCACGGTATTATCCTGCCAGACGCCAATATGGACCAAGCCGTCAAAGATATTCTCGGCGCGGCCTTTGGTTCAGCAGGCGAACGCTGTATGGCGCTTCCTGTCGTCGTGCCTGTGGGCGAGGGGACTGCGGAAAARTTCCTAGAGAAAATGTTGCCTGCTATYGAAACTCTGAGAATTGGCACGTCCAACGATCCGGACGCAGATTACGGCCCGGTAGTGACAGCCGTTCACAAAGCCAAAGTAACGAGCATGATTGATCTGGCCATAGAAGAAGGTGCAGAGTTGTTGGTGGACGGCCGAGGTTTCGAGCTGCAAGGCTATGAGGACGGATATTTCTTAGGGCCTACTCTCCTGGACAATGTCACCACTGATATGACGACTTACAAAGAAGAAATCTTTGGCCCTGTGTTACAGATCGTCCGTGCAGATACTTTCGAAGAAGCCTTAGCACTGCCCAGCGAGCATCAATATGGTAACGGTGTTGCGATTTATACGGCTAATGGCCGCGCTGCCCGCGAATTCGCTGACCGCGTAGAGGTCGGTATGGTCGGTATTAACGTGCCGATCCCTGTCCCTGTGGCCTATCACAGTTTTGGCGGCTGGAAACGCTCGGCCTTTGGCGACATCAACCAATACGGTATGGAAGGGCTGCGTTTTTACACAAAAACCAAAACCGTCACCCAAAGATGGCTGGAAAGCGACGAACTGTCCGAAGACAGCGCGTTCGTAATCCCTACTTTTTAGGCGGTTGGGCTAATGGATTTTACACTCACAGAAGAACAGGTCATGATACGCGATATGGCGCGGCAATTTAGTGATGCCGAGCTGGCACCCTATGCGGCGCAGTGGGACGAAGAGAAATCTATGTCCCGAGATGTACTGACCAAAGCGGCAGAGCTGGGGTTTGCGTCCATATACACAAGTGCTGAGCACGGTGGCAGCGAGATGGGGCGGCTGGATGCTGCTTTGATTTTTGAGCAACTTTCGCGTGGCTGCGTGTCTACGGCAGCATTTTTGTCCATACACAATATGGTCACATGGATGGTCGATACATTCGGGGACGATGAACTGCGCGCGCGGTTTGTACCCAAACTCGCGACCATGGAAGCAATTGGTTCATATTGCTTGACCGAGCCGGGCAGTGGTTCCGATGCGGCGGCACTGAAAACCAAAGCGGTTAGGGACGGCGATAGCTATGTTCTGAACGGCACCAAGGCCTTTATTTCCGGTGCTGGATTTTCTGATGTTTACTTGATAATGGCTCGCACGGGCGAGAAGTCTATAAGTGCGTTCTTGGTTGAGAACGGCACGGACGGGTTAAGCTTTGGGGCACAAGAAAAAAAAATGGGCTGGAATGCTCAACCTACGGCGCAAGTTATTCTTGAGGATTGCCGTATTCCGGCCAACAACCGCATCGGCGAAGAAGGCGCAGGCTTTAAATTCGCAATGGCTGGTCTGGACGGCGGGCGTGTCAATATCGGTGCCTGTTCCCTCGGTGGGGCTGGGGCAGCATTGGACGCAGCTATTCAGTACACGGGCGAGCGCCACCAATTCGGAAAACCCATATCCGCGTTCCAAAAYACCCAGTTTAAACTGGCTGATATGGCAACAGAATTGGACGCATCGCGCCTGATGATCTACCGCGCTGGGGACATGATCGACAAAAACGATCCGAATAAATCAAGTGCCTGCGCTATGGCTAAACGCTTCGCCACAGACATGGGYAGCAAAATTGCCAAYGACGCTCTGCAACTGCACGGCGGCTACGGCTATCTGGCCGATTACGGCATAGAACGCATCGTGCGTGATTTACGTGTCCACCARATACTGGAAGGCACCAATGAAATTATGCGCGTGATTATTTCACGGAGTTTGTTGCGGTGATCATCAAAACCACCCCTCACACCCCGCTCATCCYCGCGCAGGCGGGGATCCAGTCAGATATCGCCCTGAGCTCCCGCCTTCGCGGGAGTGAGCGGAATTTAGAGATACATATGATAATATGCGCAAGGATAATCACAACATGACAGATCAAGTCCAATTTGAAGTTTTCGGTAATCTCGGAAAGATTACCTTGAACCGCCCAAAAGCCTTAAACGCTCTGACCACAGAAATGTGCAAAGCGATGATTAAGGCTATGCAGGCTTGGGAGAATGACGACCGTATTGGCGCGGTGCTGGTTGAGGGTGCCGGAGACCGCGCGTTTTGTGCGGGCGGTGATATCGTTATGTTGCAGGAAAGCGCTAAGAGTGGAGATGGTCGCGCCGAAGAATTTTGGCGCACGGAATATGCCTTAAATGAACTGATCCACCGTTATAAGAAACCTTATATCGCCATGATTGACGGTATCGTCATGGGCGGCGGGGTTGGCCTGTCTGTACATGGGCGTTTGCAGGTAGCAGGGGACAACACATTATTCGCTATGCCGGAAACAGGTATCGGGTATTTCCCGGATGTGGGCGGCACATATTTTCTGCCGCGTTTGGGTCGTGATATCGGTAACTGGCTGGGTCTGACGGGTGCGCGCCTGAAAACCAAGCAGGCTTGTGCTCTCGGTATTGCCAATGTCTATATCCCGAGCGATCAGCACCAAGCTTTTATTACTGCGCTTGGGAAAGCTGATTTGGACGGGCTCGACGGGCCTGTCATGGACGTGATTAAGCACTATGTAAAACAGCCGGACATGCCGGATAATTTACCAGCGGCAATCTCGGCGTTTGATAAGCATACATTGCCGGAAATCTATACGGCGCTACGTGCCTACGGAAATATGAAAGTCAACAAGGACAATGAGGCGAATATTAATTGGGCTGCAAAACAGCTTGCATTCCTAGAGAGTAAATCACCGTTGGCCGTTTATATCACATACGAAGCCTTGCGCCGTGGTGGCGGTTTTGATTTTCGCGAAACTATGCGCCAAGAATTGGATTTATCCTTAAATTTCCTACACATACCGGATTTTATTGAAGGTGTTCGTGCTGCGGTTATCGACAAAGATAGAAACCCAAAATGGGCAGCAGCCAGTATAGAAGACGTAAATTTCGACGATATTCGCGCCGCATTTTCGCAAGCGCCAAAAGAGCTAAAGTTTTTAGATTAGGAGCCCATCATGAGTACAATCGCATTTATCGGACTTGGTAATATGGGCGGCGGTATGGCTGCTAATTTGGCCAAAGCCGGACATATAGTACGGGCATTTGATTTGTCTGATGATGCCATAAAACGTGCTGTTGGAGCAGGGTGTATAGCCGCGAAATCTACTTTGGACGCACTAGACGGCGCCGAAGTTGTCATCACTATGTTGCCTGCTGGTCAGCATGTGCGCAGTATTTATCTTGGCGACGATGGTATCATTGCCAATGCTACTGACGGAACTTTGCTAATTGATAGCTCCACCATCGACATAGACAGCGCCCGCGTTGTTATCGAAGCTGCGCAGGCCAAAGGGCTTGCTATGGTTGATGCTCCTGTATCGGGCGGCGTAGCGGCGGCAGCAGCAGGAACATTGACTTTCATGGTTGGCGGTACGAAATCCGCTTTCGCCAAAGCTCAGGACTATCTCGAGCAAATGGGCAAAAATATTTTTCATGCGGGTGCGGCTGGTAATGGTCAAGCGGCTAAAGTTTGTAATAATATGCTGCTCGGGATTACTATGATCGGGACGTGCGAAGCGTTTGCGCTGGCGGAAAAACTTGGTCTTGATGCGCAAACTTTCTACGATATTTCTTCGACTGCCTCTGGCCAAAGCTGGTCCATGACAACCTATTGCCCAGCGCCAGGGCCGGTACCCTCTGCACCGTCTAACCGTGATTACGCAGCGGGTTTCACCGCCGCAATGATGCTAAAAGATATGCGCTTGGCGCAACAGGCTGCGGCGGCGGCAAAAGCTGCCACGCCGCTAGGTGCACAAGCCGAAGCGCTCTACGCCTTGATGGAAAGCGCAGGCAAAGACGATCTGGATTTCTCAGGGATCATGAAATTGATTGATGGGTCTCTTTAGGGTTTCGAAGATAACCCTTAAGGCTCGCAATTTCTAAAAAATGCATTATATTTATGAAAACAAAGGGAGCGCTACATGCAAAAGTTAGACAGAATATATATTGACGGAAACTGGACTTCACCGAGTGGAGATCAGGTCATCGACGTTGTTAATCCTGCAACCGAAGAAACGTGCGCACAATTGTCGCTTGGTTCATCCGCCGATGTAGATTTGGCCGTCGCGGCGGCGCGTAAAGCTTTTGTATCGTTCTCGCAAACAAGCCGCGCCGAGCGGTTAGAACTGCTGGGCAAAGTGATTGCYGGATACCAAGCCCGTATGGGAGATTTGGCTGCAGCAATGACCACGGAAATGGGCGCACCGAAATGGTTGGCGGTTAGCGGTCATGCTGGCTCAGGTCTTGGGCATTTGATGACGGCGGCCAAGACGCTTGAAACATATGAATTTGARGAACAGCGCGGCGGKACACATATCCAAAAAGAACCGATCGGGGTTTGYGGYTTYATYACACCGTGGAACTGGCCCATGAACCAAATCGGKTGTAAACTGGCMCCMGCWYTGGCMACKGGYTGYACTGTGGTKTGGAAACCSAGYGAGRTTTCTCCKCTYAGTGCTGATATTCTTATGGARATTCTGCATGAYGCKGGCGTWCCGGCGGGTGTTGTTAACATGGTTCACGGCGACGGYCCTAMKGTTGGTGCAGCTATTTCTGCCCACGMRGGYATTGATATGGTGTCGTTYACRGGMTCAACCCGGGCAGGTGTGATGGTGGCGCAGGCGGCTGCGCCGACTGTGAAGCGGGTAACGCAGGAACTCGGCGGAAAATCTGCCAATATCATCATGGATGATCTGGACGAYGAAGGTTTTGCCAAAGCTGTGGCAGGCGGYATGCAGTCYATGRYKATGAAYTCBGGGCAAAAYTGTAAYGCRCCKTCVCGYATGTTGGTACCTGCWCACCGTATGGAYGCTGCTATCAAAGCGGCAGSRGRTGCWGCGRACGCYGTACAAGTYGCWGACCCWACMWSKGACGGYATGGCHATGGGKACRGTRGTTTCWGAARTVCAGTAYAACCGCATCCAAAGCCTKATTGAAAAAGGYATAGACGAGGGCGCRACWTTGGYBGCWGGYGGKCTRGGRCGYCCYGARMAYYTSAACCGTGGYTATTATGTCCGYCCGACTGTGTTCGGTAATGTAAATAACRATATGACCATAGCCCGCGAAGAAATATTTGGCCCTGTATTGTGTATCTTACCATATGAAAAYGAAGATGACGCAGTTTCTATTGCTAATGATACSGTTTACGGCCTGTCCGGCTATATTTCGGGCAGCAATCCCGAGAGCGTSAAACGTGTTGCGGGACAAATCCGCAGCGGCATGATCCATGTCAACGGGGCACCGACAGACATCAATGCGCCKTTCGGYGGCTATAAACGCTCWGGMAATGGCCGTGAATGGTCAGCGGAGGGTTTCGAGGATTATTTGGAAACCAAGGCAGTCATGGGTGTGGATTGGTCATAAGGTCAAGGCTGTCCCAATGCGCTTACAAAACACTTATCCATATTATCTAGCGAACGAAGCCGTCTACGCWAATGAAGATTTGYCTGTCACGGATAAATATACGGGCGAGGTAGTGACCCGTGTAGCTTTGGCAAGTCCAGATGTAATTGACGCAGGGATTGCGGCGGCTGTAACGGCTACAGAGCCTATGGCCAAAATGCCGGCTTATAAGCGCAAAGAGGTTTTGCTGCATTGTGTAGCGCGGTTCAAAGAACGCTATGATGAGCTGGCTTATGCGCTGTGTATAGAGGCTGGCAAACCTATACGAGATGCGCGCGGCGAAACGGGCAGGCTAATCGATACGTTTCAAATCGCAGCCGAAGAATCTGTACGGATGAAAGGCGAGTTGCAAACTCTGGATATTTCCGCTCGCGCACATGGGTATCGGGGCATGTGGAAGCGTGTGCCAATTGGGCCGTGCTCTTTTATTTCGCCGTTTAATTTTCCGCTTAACTTGGCTGCGCACAAAATCGCGCCTGCTCTTGCTGTTGGCTGCCCGTTCGTGATGAAACCAGCGAGCAAGACGCCGCTGGGTGCCATTATGATTGGTGAAATTTTAGCCGAAACGGATTTGCCTAAAGGTGCTTTTTCGATCCTACCATGTTCGCGCGAGGGCGCGGGCTTGTTCACCGAAGATGACCGCTTGAAACTGCTGAGTTTTACTGGTTCGCCGGACGTAGGCTGGGCTCTCAAAGCTAAATCCGGCAAGAAGAAAGTGGTTTTGGAACTGGGCGGTAATGCCGCCGTTGTTGTTGATAAAGATACCAATCTTGAAGATGCAGCTGCGCGTATCATTGTCGGTGCTTTTTACCAAAGCGGGCAAAGTTGTATTGGGGTTCAACGGATATTCTTACATGCAGATATCTATGATGAAATGCGAGACATGTTGGTGACCCGTGCCAAGGAACTGGTTTCTGGAGATCCTAAAGAGGAGGCTACATTCATCGGTCCGATGATTTCTGAAAGTGAGGCTACGCGTTTACATGAATGGATATTGGCGGCTGAAAAATCAGGCGGTAGAATTCTATGCGGCGGTAAGCGGGCCGGAGCCATGCTTGAGGCTACATTAATGGAAAATGTGCCAACGGATGCAACAATCTGTGTTGAGGAAGCCTTTGGCCCTGTTGCAGTCCTGTCAAAATTTCGTACATGGGACGAAGCTTTGCACATGATCAATGATAGTAAATTTGGTCTGCAAGCTGGTATATTCACCCGTGACTTTTATAAAATCCAACAAGCCTGGGACGAGTTAGAGGTTGGTGGTGTCGTCGTCGGCGATGTTCCAAGCTACCGTGTTGACAACATGCCTTACGGCGGCGTCAAGGATTCCGGCCTAGGCCGAGAGGGTATTATCTTTGCCATGGAAGATATGACCGAGATAAGAAACCTGATAATCCGAACACCGCCGCCAAAAAAGTAAGAAGGAAAGGCTTGAAACTTACTTCTCCCAATAATAAGGGGCAAGCTTGCTATTCCCGCTCAAAACTTCTTCCATAGTATCTGCTTTGTATAAGCGTCCACCAAGCATGACGTGCTCAATATGGTCAGAGTTGCGAATATCGTCTAGAGGGTTGCCGTCTATGATGATCAAATCCGCTAATTTTCCGACCTTCAAAGACCCTATGTCTTTAGAATAACCAAGATGTTCAGCAGGCGTAATCGTCGCGGCTTGTAATGCTTGTAAAGGGCTCATGCCGCCGCGTACAAAGCTCCACATCTCCCAATGGGAGCCAAGGCCTTCACGTTGACCGTGAGCACCGATGCTGACGGGTACACCTGCTTCGGATAGTTTTTTAGCTGTGGCAGCGCTCGTCGCGTCAACATAATCTGCATCAGGGGCTTTTTGGCGGCGTACCGAAGCGGGTTGTAAAACATGAGGCGGAACATGTTTGGATAGAAGTGGGTGCTTCCAGACATCGTCTTTTTGGTAGTAATAATCTTCACCACTAATGCCGCCGTAACTCACGATTAATGTTGGCGTGTAGCCTACGCCCGTCTGACTGTAAAATTGGATAACGTCATCATAAAGCTCTGATTGCGGCAGATTATGTTCGATGCCTGTATTGCCGTCTGCGACCATGGATAAATCCATATGAAACAAAGAACCGCCTTCGGCGACCACGGCCAGATTAGCTTCTCGGGCTGCTGTTACTACCTGCTGGCGCTGTTCGCGCCGTGGTTGGTTGTAATTTTTGACGCTATAGGCGCCTTGGGCTTTTAGGCGCGAAATATGTTCTTTGGCATCATCTTCGCTGTCGATACTGGCAAAGAAACCGGGAGCTTTGGCCCCGTAAATAATTTCACCCGTAGAGAAAGTACGCGGGGCTAATATCATGCCTGCACGCTGCATTTCCGAGGCCGCGAAAATATGTTCAGCCTGTGAAGATGGGTCGTGTACCGTAGTGACGCCGAATGCTAAATGCGCAATCGCTGACCAGTTCTGGTTAGGGATGAGGCCGCTTGTACCTTGGGCGCCGTGTGCATGGGCATCGATAAGACCAGGAATGATGGTTTTACCGCTCGCGTCTAATGTCTGAGCCTCAGCAGGAATAGCGATATCCGCTGCCGCGCCAATAGCTTTGATACGGTTATCCTTTATCACGATAACCCCGTCTTCAATAACACCGCCGCCCTTACCTTCCATAGTTACGATACGCGCACCTGTAATGACTATTACACCATCTGGCCTGTCAGCTTTACGGCTGGCTTTTAGTTTTGTGCCTTTGGTTGGTGGCTCATAGTATTCATTGGCGATGGCATCGTTCATATCTGCGGAATACAGAACCGGTCCAAGGCTCCAGTTAATTGTATCGCCATTGTTTGACCAACTGGGGTATTGTGAACCATTTTTGCTGACTTTGGTAACGGGTAGGGCAGAGGCCTTTGGTCCCGTACCAATGTTTTGCGGGCCACTGAGTGCTGGCATAACGAACAGATTATAGTTCTGTCTAAAAGCAATGTTTTCACCGCTTGGTGATATTATAAACATCTGCGCAAGTTTGGAGGATGTGTGTATGCGCTGTGCTTCACCGTTCCTGTCCGTACTCACCAAAGAGCGGGTATCGTCTTGGCCTTTGGTGAAATAAATACGGTCATTCGTCTGTCCAAAATGTGGATTGGAACCGGATTTGCTGAAACGAACCATGTCGCCGCCGTTTGCTGGCATACGGTAAAGACCTTGTGCACTGGACCATTGTCCTGATGTTAGATATCCTCCACCGCTTTTCTCAAATACGACTGTGTCACCGCTTGGGGAAAATACAGGGTGTCTGTAATGACCCGGGGCGTTCGTAATTTTGTTGGTGTCACCGGTTTTGATATTACGCGCATGCAAGCTGCCTAGCTCATCATCATTCCACGAGGCAAATACCAAGGTTTTGCTGTCGCGTGACCAACTTGGGTGCAGCTCGCGGGTGTCGTCATCCCAGTCTGTAAGGCGGCTTGGTTTCCCGCCGGGCAGGGATTTTAAATATAATTTCCCAAAGGCTTCGAAGACTACGTGCTTACCGTCCGGCGAGACTTGGGTGAATTTGACCATTTTAGCAACGACCTTATCGGGCGATACTTCCACCTGAGGGCGTGGTGGCTTAACAACGGAGCGTGTATCTTTGACATGGAACGGGATAGGGTCAACGCTACCGTCTTCGGTATTATAACGGTGGATGCCGCCGCCAGCCCAAAAGAGCAGTCCCGCCCCGTCAGGTGTCCAATCCATATTGGGATAAACGCCGTGCACAGCCCATGTCTCTTGCATGTCCTGATCAAGATTGTCATAGATTTTCCATTCTTTGCCGGATTCTATGTCTTTCAAATATAGTTTGCTTTGTGCCCGTTCACGGCGAACAAATGCGATTGTTTTGCCGTCCGGTGATGGCGTAGGTCGAACAGAACCACCATAACCGCTGACAGTGGTGCTGGTTTCGCCTGTTTCCATGTCGTATTCGAGGATTTCAAATAGAGTTGAGTTGGAATCTTGAGCATAAATAAAACGGTTACCCGATGTTGTATTTTTGGAGAAATAAATAGATTTTCCGTCCGGTGCGAACATTGGCTCGCCGAGTTCTTTTTGGAAGTTTTCGTTGGGCCGTTTGACCAACTTTACTCCGTCTCCGCCGCTAGTGTGGTAAAGCCAGATTTCGCCCGTGCCCAATGAACGGCTCGTTGTAAAATGCTTGCGGGCAGCAATGAAACGGCCGTCCGGTGACCATGTCGGGTTGTTGAGTAGACGGAATTTTTCTTTGGTGACTTGTTCAGCATCTGAGCCGTCCGCCTCCATAGTCCAAATGTTGTCTGCCCCGCCGCGGTCTGAAGTGAAGGCTATGCGTGCACCGTCCGGTGAAAATCTAGGCTGAATTTCCCAAGCCATTCCAGAAGCAATTGCAGTGGCTTTACCACCTTCTATGGGCATTGTGTAAATGTCACCGAGCAGGTCAAAAGCGATTGTTTTACCGTCAGGACTGACGTCCAAACTCATCCATGTGCCTGTCTTAGTGTCTATATTAACATCGTGTTTTTCCCCGGGCGGATTAGAGACATCCCACTTCGCTTCATCTTTTTTTGCGGTTTCTTTGGCGTATACAGGTGATGTAGCCATAAATATGGCGGTAAGACTTACGCCCAGAGCGATTTTGAGGGATTTAGACATGTTTTTCCTTTTTTTGTTGTTAGGTATAAATAGTCATTAGAAACGTCCGGCGGAACTTTAAAACCTGCCTGCGGCGCCGGGGAATACAACCGGGGTTTCACTGCCGTCTTTGGCAACGGCAGAAACACCGAAATAGTAATTGTCGACCACCATATTGGTGAAGGTGTATTCGCTAACTTTGCCAACAAAACGCGAATGTGTCCATTCCGGTTCTGTGGTGCGGCGCCAATGGACGCGGTAACCCATGAGGTTTCCAGCTGTTTCCGCGTCTATTTCTCCCCATTTCAAAGTGGCAGAAGCTTGAACAGCACCGCCAGCTTCAACTTCGGTCGGGAAGGGCGGAGCACCCGCCATGCCGGCCATAGTTAGTGCATTTAGAGCTGTCAATTTTGCAGCATAGGCGGCGCTAACCCCGTCCATTGTGTCGCCGTATGTGATACCGTTTTCAGTGCGCAAATCTTGGTGTTGGCGGTCGTAATGTTCGTGGACTTCCATGATGCGGACGCCTGGAATGCCGACGGCATTGAACGGACGGTGGTGACCCCCTCGTGCAAAACGGTCGAGACGATACACCATCATCACGTCCAAATTGGTCATATATTGGTCGGCCATAGTTTTGACATAGCGTGCCAGATTTCGCGATGGGCTATCAACCTCACCGCCTCTGAACCGACGTTCCCGTGCTTCGGCCTTGGTTTCATTATCGCGCGTACCTTCGGAGAAAACCCGAACTGTTGAGTTGTCGGTCACTCCGTCAATGCCTGTGATGTTGGAGATCATATCATTGTTAAGAACCCCCTTGATTTGCCAACCTTGTTCGAGAGCATGGGCGGCAACAATCTCGCCGCCGAACAATCCTTGTTCCTCGCCGGATAGACCCGCATATATAATCGAACCTGCATATTTTTGCTTGGACAACACCCGTGCGGCTTCAAGAACTCCGGCCATACCGGATGCATTGTCATTTGCGCCCGGACTGTCGGACGTGCCGTCCAGCGGGTCGGTGACGCGGCTATCGATGTCGCCGCTCATCATTACATAACGGTTCGGATCGAGGCTGCCGCGCTGTATAGCTAGGACGCTGACCACTTCGACTGGCTCCGGGATACGGCGTTTGCCTTCTATGGTTTCAGACACATAGATAACCTCAAGACAGCCGCCGCAGTCATCAGATATTTTCTCAAACTCGGCAAATATCCAACGTCTTGCTGCGCCAATGCCGCGCGTATCGGATTTGGCTTCAGACAAGGTATGACGGGTGCCAAAATCCACCAAAGTCTGGATGTCATTTTGAATGCGTACCGCTGACGGTACTGTGGCGATGTCGTACAACGCCATGACCTCGGAAGGTGGTGCTATTATCGTTGTTTCCTGAGCTGCGCTTCCGGTGGAGACCATATTTAGTGCGCATATGAGAGAGAGTGTTGGTAAGAGTTTCATTTTTATTTCCCCGTATCCCGTTTTTTATGTAGGATTGTTTATATATTAGGACACTATAGACTTGGGATGTAGTGTCAAATCACAAGCAGTTGCTGGAGGCATAAATGCGGAACTTGAAAAGGCCTCAAATGAAAGTGCCCCAAATGAAAGTACCTAAGTGGAAGCAGAACCTGATAACTGGTTATCAGAATTTTCGAACCAAGCCATATAAGCGACATAAAGATTTATATGAAGAGCTTGGTAAGTACGGGCAAAAACCAGATGTTATGGTCATTGCCTGTTCAGATAGCCGCGTAAACCCATCCGCGATTTTTAATGCACATCCGGGCGAGATATTTGTCTTGCGTAATGTTGCGAACATTGTGCCACCTTATGATCTCAGTGCCGGATTTCACGGCACTAGCGCGGCTATTGAATTTGCCGTGAAAGTTTTGAAGGTAGATGCCATTATGGTGATGGGACATGAAAGTTGCGGTGGTATAACGGCGTATCTTTCCAACCTAACGGATGAACCGGATGTTAAACCAAAACAAGAATGTGGGCATTCGTTTTTGGATGACTGGATCCAAATTCTAGATACCGCTCATATGCGGTTAATGGAAACAGATGCTGATAATGCCGATAGCCAGAGACAAATGGAATATGCGGGCGTGCGCCAATCKTTRGTGAATTTGATGGGTTTCCCATTTGTTSAAAAAGCCGTATCSGCAGGTGATTTGTCTCTGCTAGGCGCTTATTTCAGCATTATCGAAGGCAGACTACTATTTGCCGACAAGGATGGTGTTTTTGAAGAAGTGCCGACCCAGATGAATAAAKCCTAAGCAGCCAAGAYAGGCGCAGATGCTTTGACATCCTCGGTTACGTGCTCTTCAAATTTAGTAAAGTTTTTGATGAACATGCCRACGAGTYTTTGCGCTTGGGCGTCATAGGCAGTTCCGTCCGACCATGTTGAGCGYGGYTGGAATAAAGCRTCATCAATTCCAGCTACGGATACAGGAACTTCGAAGCCGAAATTTTCGTCCATACGGAATTCACCCTTGTTCAAGCTACCGTTAAGGGCAGCATTGAGCATAGCACGGGTAGCTTTGATCGGCATGCGRTATCCAGTGCCGTACGGKCCTGCGGTCCARCCAGTGTTAACAAGCCAGCARCCGACCTTGTGCTCAGCGATCAAGTCGCGAAGTAATTCACCGTAAACAGCAGGATGGCGCGGCATAAATGGTGCGCCAAAGCAAGCAGAGAAAGTTGCGGTTGGTTCGGTAATRCCTTTCTCTGTACCGGCTACTTTTGCAGTATAGCCAGACAAGAAATGATACATAGCCTGAGCCGGGGTCAASCGAGCAATAGGSGGTAAWACGCCAAATGCATCGGCGGTYAGCATAATGATATTATTAGGTTGRCCACAACGGGAATCYAGACGTGCATTCGGGATRGCRCTGAGYGGGTAWGCGCCGCGTGAATTTTCRGCCAGTGTRCCRTCGTCGAGATCAAGCTCTCGCGTGGTTTCGTCCATAACGACATTTTCAAGCACTGTGCCCCACATYTKYGTSGTKGCAAAAATTTCAGGCTCGGCCTCTTGGGACARTTTTATCATCTTGGCGTAACAGCCGCCTTCGAAATTAAAYAGGCCRTTTTCAGACCAACCATGCTCATCATCACCAATTAAAGTACGTTCTGGATTGGCGGACAGTGTAGTTTTACCTGTGCCAGACAGGCCAAAAAAYAYGGCTGCATTGTCATTGTCGTCTACATTGACCGAACAATGCATCGGCATCACCCGTTTGGCGGGCAGTAAATAGTTCAAWATGCTGAACACAGAYTTTTTGGTTTCACCAGCATAAGAAGTTCCGCCAATAAGTATTAGTCGCTCGCTCATATTTACGGCGATAACGGTCTCGGAATTRGTGCCGTGGCGGGYAGGRTCGGCATKGAARCTCGGTAGGTTGATGATGGTAAATTCTGCTGCATAATTCGCCAAATCATCAGCCGTAGGCATGCGCAGTAAGTGCCGCACGAABVHAVAAYGHCDKSYWVVTTBRGYHATDWBDTKMVBASSNDGVCBGHVABCYHDATCAGCGCCGCCAAARGTTTCTTGTGCGAACAGTTTYTTDCHTGHCATATGTGCGGCAAAATCATCGCGCAAAACGGTGAACTGCTCAGGTGTCATGGAAGCATTACCTTCCCACCATACGGTATTTTCGGTTTCAGCGTCGCGTACCACGAACTTRTCATTGGCAGAGCGGCCGGTATGTTTCCCGGTCTTAACGACCAATGGGCCACCTTTGGCAATTTTACCTTCACCGCTYGMRACWGCGGCCTCATATAACCGTGCAGGCCCTAAATTCCAGTGGAAGTTATCAAGATYTTCAAAGCCGGGAATACCTAAACTTTTTGTAGTTTCTACAGTGCTCATGAGATTGCCCATTCATTACCATATATACCGAAAGGAGGATTCGGTGAACTGCGGGCTTATTAGCAAATTAAATCTAAAAAGAAACGTTTAATTGTATTCAGTTGGAATAATTTATTCGTAATTAGGCTTGAAAAACTTGTGATGGGTCTTTGAAGGATTTGAACTCYAGGGCATTACCGCTTGGGTCGAGGAAAAACATTGTTGCTTGCTCACCAGTTTTACCTGCAAAACGAATATAAGGTTCGATGATAAAGTCTATATTATGGGCTTTCAACTTGTCCGAYAGTRCATGCCATTCATCCCACTTTAAAATTATRCCAAAATGGGMAACYGGYACATTCTTRCCGTCTACGACATTYGTRGCTTGGGMKGYCAATGCTTCAGGTTTGAGGTGGAAGGAGACTTGGTGCCCGAAAAAATTTAAATCTATCCATTTTTTGTCTTCACGACCAACASTACAGCCAAGAATYTGTGTGTAAAATRCTCGTGTTTCTTCCAAATCCCGAATGGGCATTGCTAGRTGRAAYGGTTGGACTTGAGGCAWAATAGGCTCCTTTGACTAAATCTTCGGGCCGTAATCGTAATGCCCACCTTTTTTCAAGGCGCGCAAATAGGCGGGGCGGGCTTGCATTTTATCAACGAATTCAATGCAGGCCGTATAACCGAGCAATCGTCCGTGAGTTTTTGCAGTTTCCAGTGGRAAAATCATTTGAAAATCRGCTCCRGTCAATTCATCGCCMGCGAAATATTCATGCCCAGTAAGATGGTATTCAATATAGTCAAAATGGGTCTTCATTTCATTGCTGATAACTGGYGCAAGGGGTGCTGCCGCCTCGCCCAAATAGGATGTGTACATGGACAACAGCARTGGAAACATGGCTGAGCCTTCGCCGTAGTGCAGAAAATGTATGTAATTGTAATATTCCGGTGTCCCGVTCTTGGGYATTAGCCGRCCATTACCGTGCGCCTCAATGATATATTCAATGATGGCACCRGTTTCGGCGAYAATGTTCTCGCCGTGCTCAATVACTGGAGAACGACCCAAGGGGTGCACYGCYTTTAGCGAGGTTGGBGCGCGTCCAGTTTTCGGGTCGCGTTTRTAGTGCTTGATCTTGTATTCAAGCTCAAGTTCTTCCATYAACCACAGCACACGYTGGGAGCGGGAATTGTTCAAATGATGCAAAGTAATCATGGGYTAAATATCGACGTGTTTGACGACTTAGGCAAGTATTTTCTTTTGYCYATCKCCYGCGACAAATACGACYGARYGYARYGTGTYYGAGAGRGWKACATTYACCTGATTWAYCTGATCAACAAACACRTCYTGYAACAWAGTRTYRGTGATRAGYAGTCCRGMTGGWGGTTCTGWCARYTCGGCTTCCATATASACRTGRGYATAKGTTGMGYCYGTTTCYGCRCCTAWAATRGTTARATCWATTGCYTGYCCRTYTARTGTGCTGAGTTGGAARTKYTSYTTCACATAYAATGCAAGRCGSGCACGAGCMCGTAAAYYCGTTAAATCCGGKGATGTRATYAAKCCYAATTTTGCCAAAACTTGTTCAGCATCATGGGCATGCAAATCGTGAGTGACTTCCAAGGTATTGGTACGTGCATTCCATTCAATTGTRCTGAGTGCCTGCTTTTGGCGGTGYGCCCATGCAMGGCCRTGTAGGGAGGTGATTATGGCACCTCCCAGCACGGATTTAAAAAATGTACGTCTGTTCAACATTRAAAGCCTAGYAAAGATTTACTCTTCTCCAGCAGGTTCTWTATCKGYRGCTTTTAACGGCACTTCTTTGCCATCAGCTTCCCCTGGCTCATCTTTGCTTTCGTTYTCTAGTTCAACCAGCATATCTGCCATTAGGCTACGGCCACTACGTTTGCCTTTGTAGATTTCCAATCTTGATTGGGAAACTTTCCCYGGAAAGCTATTATCCGCATAATTAGCATCTGCCGTTTGGTGGGCATTGTCTAAATCAATGGATGCAATGGGTTGCTTRCGGACTATCAATTTAGTGAYATTTTTAGAATTGAGCCGCCAAATCTCTGCCGGTATCATCATTTCTTCGGTGTCGCCATTTCGGAAATTAATAGTTAGCGGTAATGGTGTTACCAGTCCGCCAATATTTTYAAAATCGACGAAATAGATGTAATGCCCGTCTTTAATTGCGCGGTCATAGACTTCCCGTTCCCATGTGTTTAGGCCTTTCAGGAAGCTTTTATGGCTATTCCTATCCTTATCAGTGACAGTGAATTTATCATTTTCAAAATACAAATCTTCTAAGGATTTATTACGCTCCACATAAGTCTTGCGGCCTTCGGCTTTGTTGCGAATCTCAGTGAGAGGCTGAGGATTGTCACGCCAGTAGTCTTTGCGTTCTTTTTCGGACTCAACGTCTGGGTCCTGATCCGCAATAGTATATTCACGCATGCCTGTAATGCCTACGTCCACATAATCTGTACCGAAATACCAACCGCGCCAGAACCAGTCTAGATCTACTCCAGAAGCGTCTTCCATAGTGCGGAAGAAATCGGAAGGTGTTGGGCGTTTGAACATCCAGCGTTGTGCGTACTCTTTAAACGCATGGTCAAATAATTCGCGGCCCATAACAGTTTCGCGTAAAACAACGAGTGATGATGCGGGTTTGGAGTAGGCGTTAGGTCCAAACTTCACAATCGAATCTGATTGCGTCATAATTGGCACTTGGTTGCTACTCCGCATATAGTTGGAAATAGTATCCAGCGGGTTGGTTTGCCCACCCAATATATTGAAGTCCTTGTCCCACTCATATTCTGCAAGATATTCTAAGAATGAATTGAGACCTTCATCCATCCAAGTCCATTGCCGTTCGTCGGAGTTAACAATCATCGGGAAGTAGTTATGGCCGACCTCGTGAATGATAACACCTATGAGAGAATGCTTGATGCCGCGCGAATAGGTGACTTCGCCAGTTTTTTCGTCTGTAGTTGGGCGGTAACCGTTATAGGTAATCATTGGATATTCCATACCACCACGTTCCCATGTGTTTACAGACTGGGATGTTGGATAAGGGTAGGGAAATGCGAAACGGGAATACACATCCATAGTATGGATAACGGCGTTCGTTGAATATTTAGACCAAATCGGTTCGGCTTCATTGGGATAGAACGACATAGCGGTAACCACTGGTACCTTTTTGCTATCCTGTTCATGCAATTTGGCATCCCAAATGAATTTACGGGAGCTTGCAAAAGAGAAATCCCGAACATTCTTAGCCTTGAAGCGCCATGTTTTGGTGCCTGTCGCCTTGCTTTTCTCATTTTCAAGAGCTTCTTCAGGTGTAACAACAAACACTTGCTTTGTGGCCGAAGCCTCACTGAGGCGTTGACGTTGTATTGGGGTTAGAACTTTTGCAGGATTTTGTAGTACGCCTGTGGATGAGACAATATGATCAGAAGGCACGGTAATACTAACATCGTAATTGCCAAATTCCAGTGTGAATTCGCCGCGTCCTAAAAACTGTTTGTGCTGCCAGCCTGTGTAATCCGTATAGGATGCCATACGTGGAAACCACTGGGCTAGAAAATACAAATATGTATCTGTTTTAGGGAAATGTTCGTAGCCACCCCGGCCACCAATAGCGGCTTCATCGATAATATTGAATTGCCAATCAATAGAAAATTGGGTGCGTGCGTTAGGCGCAAGCGGTACAGGTAAATCAATACGCATCATTGTATCATTGATCACGTAATTTAGGGGCTTGCCTTTAGCGCCTAATACGGCTGTGATTTTGTGACCGTGCTCGGTATCTTCAAAAGCTTGAATGCGGCGTAGGGCGTTGTAGCTCAAACTATCGCCTGAACCGGCTCTGTCGCGGCGGCTACCAGCTGCAGAAGCAATTTCGCTCATACGGGCAATACTACCGTCTTTAAAACGGTTCTGGTCAAGTTGTACCCACAGATATTTCAAAGTGTCGGGAGAATTATTGTGGTAGGTGATGCTTTCTGAAGCAATGATTTGCTTCTTATCTTCGTCGAGGGTCACATTGATTTTGTAATCAGCTTGTTGTTGCCAATAATTGACCCCAGGAGCGCCTGATGCATTGCGGTAAACATTTGGTGTTGGTAATTCTTGACCAAGTTGCCTGAATTTGGCCGCACTATCATTTTTACTACCCGCTGGGCCGTCTGCAAAGGCTTGTGAACCAAGCGACAGAGCAAGTGTTGCGGCGATAGTTGTGAAAGTGCCGTACCGTACAGTTTTGAATATTGTTCCCATTTTATTTCCCATAATGATGTTGTTGTTCATATTTTCCCCAATACTAATTTGCTTTACTAGTGTGCTTTCTAAAAAACGTATATTAAATTTTGTTCACAAATAGGTGACAAATTAATACCCTCTGTCATTTGCTCTTCTGTGCGTGAGTAAACCTGGGCCACATGCAATTTTCCAACCAGATTTTGTCCAAAATTTTGACCGATTGAGCTCAATTTCAATAGAGCGAAAGCCGTTAATATTGCGGCCAAGTGGTATAGATTTACAATAGGGGATTATAGTGTCCAAAAAGAAATTGCGCTCAATCAAAACTGACTGATTTGTCCACGGCATAACGGCTGCGTCTACCAGATAAAATCCGTCGCCAACATTTGTAATGTTTTTGGGAAACTTTTGTGCAGGGTTGTCGCATCCATATATGGCCGCACCACTAAGTCGCTGTGCTTTTTCTGGTCTAAATAGTCTGCGTAATTTAGCGGTCATTGTATCAGGTTTGGGGAAGTAACGATAATATTTATCAATGATATTAAAGGTTTCACCGTATTTCTTAACGTGACGCATACGCGCCATTTTAGCCTGCCCAGAGACGAGTAGCGACAAAGATTTTTTTATTTGACGCTCTGCTTCTGCGCGGGGTTCAAGCAAAGGGCAATCATTTTCTGTGAAGAAAATATAGTCGGTTTTTAGACGTTTTGCTATCTCTTCCATACCCACTAGAATGCCTAAATTAGCAGGGTCTTCTTCTATGCGTAATGGGTATTTGGCGGCTATGTTTTTCACGTCTTTATCTGGATCCGGCAAGAAAATCATGCAGTCGTCAAACAAGTTGAAAAAATCAGCTTTTTGATAAGTTGCCAAGGCGGCGTCCAGAGAGTGGTTGCCGCGCCAACTCAGTACGCCTAAGCCAACAGAAGGAGTGGTCATCAGCAGTTATCCTCGACCCAGTGTTCTTCAATCCATTTTGTTGGACGCACATGTTTATAGGTTTTTTTGTACCAACGCCTGACGGGCCATTCACCACGTGCCGCTTCGTCCTGATCCGGTTTACCCGTAAAAGCTACAATGCACGTTTCGGGTGGAAGTTTGGGGGTTTTGAAGAAATTGAGTGGCCAAGGCGGCATTAAATTATGTTTGAAGCTGACGCACCAATCGGCTGGCCAGAACACCATATCTTCGATTTCACGAGAGATATATAGTTGTTCAATTCTGTATTTTTCTAAAACACTTGAAGGGTTCTCTTGCAAGCGATCAAATATATGGGTGTATTTGCCTACAGGAAACCGAAATGCGGACGTATTACCAATTTTTTGTCCTATTTGCGTCCAGTTTTCGATAACACAAAATCGGCCGGGCTCATAATCAAACATGGCATCGAGATTATTTGTTACCACTAAATCTAGGTCTAGAAATAATACATCACCTTCCAAATCAGCCAGCGGATATTTCCACATTACCAATTTGCGCCATGGCAGGTTAATGAGATTAGGCGGTAAGTTGATGTCTGGTATATCTTCGCATTGTACGGTTTTGTCTATACCCGTCCGGTCATCCGTAAAACAGACCAGCCGCGTGGGGCGGTTGGTCTGCCGCCTAATAGCTGCCCATAGACGGTTGACATATTCGGAGCCGTAGCGAGTGCCCCATTTCATACAAATTATGGTTTGCAACAGGTTCTCCAGATGCCTTTATGTCCGACTAGACGACTTAGTCGTCTTGTTTCATCATTTCGTCGCGCAAGGTGCGAAATTCTGCGGTTTCATTCCAGTTCGGCCAGTCGCGAGAATTGGCCATACCCAAGCCAAGTTCGTAGAAAATTTCCGTGACTTGCTCGATACCGGCCAAATCCCAGCTATTGTCATATTCATCGCCAGGAGCGTGATAGCGATTTGCTGTGTAATCTTCAGCAAATTGTTCCCCGTATGCCTTGCCTTTAACCTCATGGTCAATACCTGCATCCGCATATAAAAACGGTACACCCTTTTTAGCGAGGCTAATATGGTCAGAGCGGTAGTAATAGCCAGCTTCCGGTTTTGGGTCAGGGATAATATACATGCCGCGTGGTTTTATGACCGCTTCTAATAGACCGTCTAGTTCAGATGCACCGTGACCGACAACCACCATATCTTTGGTCCGGCCCAAGGGCAGTATGGCATCAATATTGATACCTGCTACGGTTTTATTGAGCGGTACTATTGGGTCTTCGCCGTAATAAGCGGAACCGAGTAAACCTGATTCTTCGGCAGTCACAGCGACAATAAGTATAGAACGCTCTGCAGGTGCAGTTGCAAAGGCTTCGCCGATTTCTAGAATGGCCGCCGTGCCCGTAGCGTTATCCACTGCGCCGTTATAGATGCCGTCTTCACCTTCCAAGGCAGGTTTTTTACCAAGGTGGTCCCAATGGCCCATATACATAATATATTCATCTGGGTATTTGGTGCCTTTGACGACACCGACAACATTGCGGCTTTCTACGGTGCTAATTTTGTTGTTAATTTTGGCGTTGAGCTTGAGGTCACCCATAGCAACAGGCGTAAAGCCCTTGGTTGATGCCGCAGTTTTCATGGCATCAAAGTCCATGCCAGCAGCACTGAATAGATCCCTAGATGCATCAATCGTCAACCAACTTTCCACAGCTACACGAGATGCGCCTTTGTCTGGACGTACTAAATCTATTTGACCGCCGGCCCAGCTGTCGGAGACTACATTCCAGCCATAACTCGCTGCTTCTGTTTCGTGAACTATAATGGCGGCAGCTGCACCATGCCGTGCAGCTTCTTCGTATTTGTATGTCCAGCGACCATAATATGTCATGGTATTGCCGTTGAATARAGCTTCGTCCTTAGTGGTGAATCCTGGGTCGTTGACAAACATAACAACCGTTTTGCCTTTGACATCTATGTCAGCATAATCATCCCAGTCATATTCAGGTGCAACGACACCATAACCGACAAAAACCAACTGGCTGTCTTCAACACTGACGGAGTCCTGATAACGTTTAGTCCAATACACAGAGTTCTTTTGRAACTCATATTCCACCTCGCCAATAGTCATGAACGAACCGTCAGYAACCGTAGTTTCGGTCAGGGTGATTGGCTGAAAATATGTACCGTCCTTACCCATGGGAGCGATGCCTGCCGCTTTCATTTCATCGGCAACATATTGAGAAGCCATTTGACCACCAATTGTACCCGGAGCCCGGCCTTCAAAACGGTCATCAGCCAGATTTTCAATGCGTCTGCCAATATCTGCTGCAGAGATGGATGGTTTCTCAGGTGTTTTAATTTCCGGTTGTGACGGYGAACAGCTTATGARTRCCAAAGTYGTGGTCGCTAGAARAAGCGTTGTAAAAGATGWTTTTGAAAAGGTCATTTATTCCCCCGGTTAATATGATTAAAYTGACAATTTKATTTTGGTGAAAGTGCSCTTGTTTCACAGGTTTGGCAAGAGAGATGTTTGAGTATGGCCCAGCATTTGCTATTTTTAAATTATTTCTTGCGGCGGATGCTCTCATGGGTAATGTGCTGGCAATTAAAACAAATAATAATAAGGGTTCCTATGTTTCATCTCTCACGGCGAATTTTAATCACGACATCTATAACGACTTTATTACTGGCGGGATGTGAAGTCGATAAGTCGAGGGGAAATGCTGAAATTGACCTCGCGCCAATAGTAATGACGGGTGTTTCTGATAATTCTGAAATAAAAATATTGGCTGATATAGCTCTTAATGGCAGTCACGGTTATGATATTACCCGCTCTTTAACTACGGAAATAGGGCCGCGTTTGGCGGGAACCCYTCRGGAAKCTGAAGCACGACAGTGGGCGCGGGATAAATTCAAAGAACTTGGCTTCACRAACATTCGCACGGAACCATTTCCAATTAAGGGRTGGATGCGCGGTCTKGAAACAGCRCAAATCACCAAGCCTTATCCACAAAGCCTAGTCATCACAGCACTTGGCGGYTCTGTTGCGACACCCRAGGCWGGCACCAAAGCACCTGTGGCTTATTTTGAAAGTTWTGAGGCCTTGGTTGCGGCACCTATRGGCAGTCTWGATGGCAAGATTGCTTACATATCGGGACGCATGAAAAAAGACCGAGACGGTGCCGGTTATGGCCCGGCCAATCAAAAGCGCAGAAGTGGCGCTACCGAAGCAGCAAAACGTGGTGCATTGGCTGTTCTTATACGTTCTGTTGGCACAGATTCCCACCGTATGCCGCACACAGGGCAAATGCGGTATGAYGATRCRGTTARRAAAATTCCYATTGCCGCSWTGTCMGSCCCAGACGCAGATCAACTCGACCGGATATTTAATATGGGACAAGADGTGGAAATCAAACTGCACTTAAACACCCGTGATCTCGGCGAAAAAACTTCYGCTAATGTTATGGCTGAGATWCGCGGCTCTGAGAAGCCGGACGAAATYATCTTAATAGGTGCACATTTGGACAGTTGGGATATGGGGACAGGYGCYATAGACGAYGGGGCAGGCGTTGGWRTTGTGATGGGCGCGGCCAAAGTGTTGATGSARTCTGGRCTTAAACCCAARCGCACAATYCGTGTTGTGCTTTATGGTTCTGARGAAATTGGCATTGTTGGAGCATTTGCTTATGCYAAAGCCCATGCGGATGAACTTGATAARCATATACTGGCAACAGAATCAGATTTTGGYGCGGGCAAAATTTACGCAATTCAGTCCGGTAAATCCGCAGCCAATAAAGCTGCAATTGCTGCTATGGCGTCAGAGTTCAGATATTTAGGCATTCAGCCCAAAGACGGTGATACCAATGGCGGGCCGGATATTGGTCCGCTCAGCAATGCGGGCGTACCGACTGTGCGGCTCAATCAAGACGGCACTGATTATTTTGATTTACATCATACRCCGGACGATACTTTTGATAAAATTGATCCAAAAGCCATGCAACAAAATGTTGCCGCTTTTGCTACTTTGATCTGGCTAGCATCAGAATCTGATAGTAATTTTAGAGATGAATAATAGGAGAAACYCCATGCGSTTTTCAAAAAAAMTTRCGGCTRTTCTTTTGGCAACAACACTCTTGTCRACAGGYGCAAACGCAGAAGATTTAAATAAAYTATACAGATACTTACAYGCAAAYCCTGAACTATCTTTGATGGAAGTGAAAACGGCTTCTCTSTTGGCTGGCAAGTTGAAARACATGGGTTTTGAAGTCACGGAAAAAGTRGGTGGTACCGGTGTCGTCGCCGTCATGAAAAACGGTGATGGTCCYACGGTKTTGATCCGTGCGGATATGGACGGACTTCCTGTTATAGAACAAACTGGTGTTTCTTTCGCCAGCACAACAATTACGCCAAATCGGGACGGCATAGAAAAACCGTCCATGCATGCATGTGGTCATGACATTCATATGACGGTGCTAATCGGCACTGCGGAACGGTTGGTTGCGGAAAAAGCMGATTGGTCGGGGACACTGGTGCTGGTTTTGCAACCCGCCGAAGAGYTGGGTCTCGGTGCKGGCATGATGCTGGAAGATGGCCTGTTYACACGYTTYCCAAGACCTGACTAYAATTTGGCTCTTCACGATAATKCGRCGCTTGCATCCGGAAAAGTTGGYATTGTYCCTGGCTATGCKYTBGCYAATGTTGATAGCGTTGATATYACAGTGCGYGGCATTGGTGGSCACGGMGCTTATCCGCAYACCACCAAAGAYCCGATTGTACTCGCTKCGCAAATGGTYGTTGCTTTTCAGACGATTGTCTCGCGAGAAACCTCGCCTCTAGAATCAGCGGTTCTWACTGTTGGGTCAATACACGGSGGCACGAAGCACAATATTATTTCCGATGAAGTCAAACTACAGCTCACGCTGCGTTCCTATAAGGACGAAGTGCGGATGAATACGATAAATTCTATTAAGCGTATAGCKGAYGGCCTTGGTCGTGCGGCAGGATTGCCGGATGATAAATTGCCGATTGTAACCGTGCGGGATAAAGAGTTTACGCCTGCAACTTATAACAAYCCCGAACTTGCCAATACGGTAAAACKTGCRATTRGCGAAGAGATTGGCGCTGACAATGTCAAGGACATGCAGCCCGTTATGGGCGGTGAAGACTTYGGTGCTTTTGGTCGRGGTGACCCAAAAATCCCAAGCTTYYTATTTTGGCTTGGCGCAGTTARCCAGGACGTTATTGATCAAGCAAAAAAAGACGGTRAAACTCTACCGTCTCTACATTCGCCGTTCTTTGCACCGGACTATGARCCRACAATARAAACCGGAGTGGCAGCWATGTCTGCTGCTGCRCTTGATTTAATGARAGTGAAATAATTACAATGAGTTTACCCAAAATACTGCAAAATTTGGAACTACCTGTTATTGCSGCACCTATGTTTATTGTATCTAGCCCTGARCTGGTAATTGCTCAGTGCAAAGCAGGTGTTGTTGGTTCATTTCCAGCGCTRAACGCACGGCCRGCYGATCAGCTCGAAGTATGGRTAAGGCGGATTAAAACCGAACTTTCCGAATACCAAAARGCYAATCCGGATAARAAAGTYGCVCCATTTGCGGTCAACCAAATTTGYCAYATGTCCAATACACGTTTGCARVAAGAYATGGAAACTTGTGTGCGTGAACAGGTGCCTATTATCATTACATCCYTACGCCCRCCAAAAGCCATTATYGATGCGGTGCACTCCTACGGCGGCATCGTGTTGCATGACGTCATCAATATTCGTCATACCAAGAAAGCATTATCCGAAGGTGCGGACGGCATTATTGCCGTATGYGCTGGCGCTGGTGGYCATGCGGGTTTGTTATCACCTTATGCRTTGRTRCCGGAAATTCGTGAATTCCATGATGGACCTYTGATGTGCTCCGGYTCTATTTCCACAGGYGGTAGTATATTGGGTGCGCAAGCTATTGGCGCGGATTTGGCATATATMGGCACACGGTTTATTGCTTGTAAGGAAGCCAATGCRCCGGAWGCCTATAAGCAGATGATTATCGRTTCWKCCGGKCAGGATGTTRTTTATTCATCSTTGTTCACTGGCATYCACGGTAACTACTTAAAAGGTTCTGTGAGCGCGGCTGGTCTTGATCCTGAAAATTTACCGTCTGCAGATAAGTCGGCAATGAATTTTGGTTCTGGCGGATCCGATGCTAAAGCCTGGAAAGATATCTGGGGTTCAGGGCAGGGTGTTGGCAGTATCCATAGCGCGCCAAGTGTAGCCGATATCGTTGCTGATCTGAAATCTGAATAYGAAGCCGCTAAGCAGCGTTTGAGTATTGGCTAAGTTTCTATCWATGAAAACGGTCAGAACTTACGTTTTCTTACCTTGCCATCAAAATAGTGTTGYTGGARACTGTTAAATTTTAAGGATAGCACAGCTTTCGCCATTGCATTTTTTGTACATTTAATGTTATTTGTTATTRGCAATTTAGGCTAATGGCCTTGAGGGAGGACATTTTTTAAAATCGTGCAATTGAGCGTAACGCAATAACAGATAAAACGGCTAACAATTGCCGTGTATTACTAATCATTCCAAGAAAGGGATATTTTATGTCTAATATTTTAGAGAATATCACGAGCGGCGGCATTTGGCCTTTGCTTGTTGGTGCTATAATCGGGTTGATACTTGGTTGGATCATTTGGGGGCGCAAGAAATTTGTTGGCGACCTAACGAGTGAAGGCGAAGGTCAACTCCGTGCAGAGGCTGATAGTCTTCGTGCACGCGTTAATGAACTTGAAGCTGAAGCAGGCGATCTGAAAGGTAAATTGTCTACCGCGTCTTCGGATGCAACACCGAGTACAGCTACATCTGCTGCCAGTGATGACGACGAAACATATGCTCTTGAATGGCGTAATCGTTATTTGGCTGCTCGGGTAAAATACCTTGAAGGCCGTATTTCCGATGCACCTAACGCTAAGCCAGCAGCCAAGAAAAAAGCTGCCAAAAAAGTTGTGAAGAAGGCTGCACCTAAAAAAGCCCCGGCCAAGAAAGTCGTTGCGAAAGCAACCAAAGCTAAGCCAGCTAAAAAGGTTGTTGCGAAAAAAGCGCCAATCAAAAAGGCCGCATCTCCAAACGCTAAATACCTGGCTGAAGTTCGCAAATATGATGCAAAAGCAAGTGCAGCAGTCGTTGATAGTATCGTCAAATATTGCGGTATTTCTCTGCGTAGCCGTGATTCTTCGTTGGTCGCATGTTCAGACGAGAAAGAATTAAATACAGTTGCAACTGGTTTCTGTACGAAGAAACTTGGCATGACAAAAGGTCAAAAGGAGCTTGTCAAAGACGTTTGTGTTCAGATGAAAGGGCAACGCTTTAAGAACCGTGTAACTTTCTATTATCTGTGTGCGAAATCTGCACGTAAGATGAAAGTCTTCAAATAGACGGTAACTTTACGCCGATAAAAATTATAAAAGCCCGCCGTTTTGGTGGGCTTTTTTATTATGTATGATCGCCGAATTTTGCTGCCGATAAAAAACTTATCCATGGTTTCCACAAGTGCAGTATCCTTGCAACATGGTAGAAAACCCACATCTCCAAACCACCCATATGCAATGGGGCACATCCCGTTGGCCTAACTTTTCGCCGTCCGAAATGGCCTGTCGCCATTGCGGTGAGATTTATCACTGGCCAGAGTTCATGGACCGTTTGCAGCAAGCACGAGTTTTGGCGGCAAGGCCRTTTCATATCCATTCCGCGCACAGATGTTCATTACACAATGCCCGTGTCGGYGGTGCGCCCTTGTCGCAACATGTGAAACTGGCGGTGGATATTGGCCTCTCRGGACATRATCCACATGCCCTTTATCAAGYTTGTAARRCGGCTGGCTTTACGGGTTTTGGTTTCTATCAAACATTTCTTCATATGGACCTAGGCCGAAGACGGTCRTGGTACGGCAATACAAAGGCAAAACAATTATGGCAAATTTACTAAGCTTCGGCGCAGACGCAATGGCAGGCGGTGCATTTGGTATCATCGGTACGGCACTGGGCCGCGCCGCATCCTATTTCGAACGCAAGCAAACATTCGCCCAAGAAGAAAAACGTTGGGGGCATGAGCTTAGGCTGCACGAACTACAAATGCGCGCCAACAAACAAGAAACCGAGATGGAGTTGGCTATCGCTGCACAAAAAGGTTCTTGGGACGGTTTGAAGGCATCTCTTGATGCAGATGCAAATACCGGCGTTGCGGCACAGTGGGTGATCAATATCCTGCGCCTCGTGCGACCATCATTGACATTGTTACTCTGGTTGATAACCGCTTGGATATTTGCCCGCACCCAGAA
Organism: Robiginitomaculum sp.; assembly: GCA_002732905.1. Classification (GTDB taxonomy): domain Bacteria; phylum Pseudomonadota; class Alphaproteobacteria; order Caulobacterales; family Maricaulaceae; genus Robiginitomaculum_A. Next base: position 37,450 of record NVTC01000009.1, on the reverse strand, counting down.
CGGAGACATAGCCAGTGCGGCTGTGTTCGCAGCAACTGCAGCAACCTTGTGGTGGTTTGGTGATCGGGCGCCAAAACCAAAGCCCGGATTCTTAAGCTGATAAATTAGCGATCGAAAATATGCTGATCAGTAAAATGGCAGATAACAAGAATATACCATAAACCGAGCTAACAATTACGGTTGTCATGATGGTTTTAAACCAACCCCGATTGAACATGCGCTTCAGTGATAATGGTAGGTAGACTATAAACATAATCACCAAGGCTTTGGCGACGATGCTACCTGGAATAATTTTTGCTAAAATTACTGCGAACAACAAGGTCATAAAAAATACGGCATGGATATACATAGCGTGGATAAGATGGTCGTAGAGAAGTGCCGTTGGGCCTCGGATAAATATGGCACCCATAATCATTGCAAATGGCACCATAAAGAACATCACGCGCGGCAACCACGTATTAAAGGCTGCATTAAATTTTTTGGGGTTTTCCAAGAAAATTTGAAAGGCCTTTAGCGGCTCTTCCTGTGAGGTAGTATCCACATTCGGATCTTCTGAGTTACGTTCAGCTTGTATGGTTTTGAGAAAATTTCCCGTAACTGTTTCATCCGAAAGACGTTCAAAGGTTTTTTGCGACTGAAAGAACAAAGGTTTGATACTATGATCATTAAGAAAYGAKATTGATTTCTCACTGGTAAYACCTTCGATTATYAGTGGYGRTATGRYGCCTTCRKTARCTAAGTCTTCGAYYTTYTTAAGYTCKGYAGCTTCMAYYTTTKCYTTTGGTTGAATGGATAAGGCAAAGAGATTTGTTTCGGAGATGGCGAGAAATCCAAAAAACATAAAACTGACAACCAGATAAACCCGAATAGGTGGAGAATAAATAGTGCGCGCGCCATTGGCATATGCATGAGCAACTTTGCCTGGTTTGAGTAATAGATCTGCCCAAGTACGCCACATCCGCCCTTCGAAAGCAAATAAACCGCTGAGACTTTCTCCGATAAGTCGCCATAATGACCGCCGCAGGTCATCATTTTTTTGACCGCAATTGCCGCAATATATATCCTCAATCTTAGTGCCGCAGGATTTACAGTCCTCAGAAGTGTTTTTTTCAGGAACGGGTTTTTTATCGCCAGAGACTGCAACAGCGAGGATTATACCTTCTTCGGTTTCGCCTAAATCCGTGCTCATAAATTCCCCGATTAAAAAAATGCCTATAAGCAACTAATTGCATATAAAAAGATTGTGCCTAACGTCTCTATAGCCTAGCATAGCAAAAAAANCACAGGACTGCACAATGTATTCAGGACAAAGTATCGCGATTACCGGCGCGGCAGGTGGCATAGGCCGGGCTATGGCCGAGAAATTTATAGCCGAAGGTGCAAAGGTCGCTATTTCCGACATCAATACTGAACTGGTAGAGAAAACGGCTGCCGAAATCGGCGCGGTGGCATTTACATGCGACGTGTCGAGTGAAGAGGCCATAACTGCTTTCATTAAAGGCGCGAAGGGCGCTCATGGGCCTGTAGATGTATTTGTATCCAATGCTGGTGTCGGGTTTCCCGATGAACCTGGTGGGCATGCGGCAGGTGGCTCCAATGAAAGTTGGGAACTGAGCTGGCAGATCAATGTTATGTCCAGTGTTTACGCTGGACGGGCGTTAATCCCAGGGTGGAAAGAGCGCGGACAAGGCAGGTTTGTTATTGTCGCATCTGCAGCTGGTTTACTGGTGCAAGTGCACTCCGGCTCTTACACGACTACCAAACATGCGGCGGTTGGGTTTGCTGAATATATGGCGATTATGCATAAGAACGACGGCATTAAAGTGCACTGCGTTTGCCCACAATATGTCAAAACCAATATGACTAAAGGCATGACCGAAGTTAAAGATGGGCCGGACAAGCATTTGGAAGCATCCGATGTCGCCGATAGTTTGTTTGCGGCAATGGCAAAGGATGAGTTTTTAGTGCTGCCTCACCCTGTGATTAAAGATTATTTTCAGGCAAAAGCGGCTAGCCATGACCAATATATTGGCGGTATGGCTTACCGGGTGAAAACAATGGATAAGGGACATATCCCAAACTTATAGGAGACATTATGGCAAGGTTTGATTTAACGGGTAAAGTAGCACTCGTCGCGGGCGCAAGCCGGGGCATTGGTGCAGCAATTGCTCATGCTATGGCGGAGCAGGGCGCCCATGTAATTTGTGCATCGCGTAGGGTAGAGGACTGCCAGAAAGTAGCGGACGAAATTATTGCAAACGGCGGTAAGGCCAGCGCAATGACTTTGCATTTGGGCATTATGCAAAACCTTGATGATGCCATCGCTAGTATTGCTGCAGCACATGGTCGGCTCGATATCCTCATTAATAACGGTGCGACCAATGTGTTTTACGGGCCAGCTCATAAATGCCCGGAAAGCGCCTATGACAAGACTATGGAAGTTAATGTTAAGGGGCCGTATTTTCTAACTGCAAAGGCTATTCCGTTGATGATTAAAGGCGGCGGTGGTGCGGTTGTGAATGTGGCCAGTATCGACGGGCTTAACCCTGGCTTGCTGCGCACCGTTTACGGTATGACCAAAGCGGCTGTCATTAATATGACCAAAGGCTATGCCAAAGAATATGGCCGTAAAAACATACGCGTTAATGCATTATTGCCAGGATTTACTGATACCAAGCTTGCCAGTGCGTTAAAAGAAATGCCGGGCATGGACCGCTTTATGCAAGAAAATCTTGCTATCGCGCGCATGGCRCAACCGGAAGAAATGGTTGGCGCGGTTTTGCTTATGGTGTGTGATGAAGGGTCTTATATCACTGGAGAATGTATTGTGGTTGATGGCGGCATGACAATTTAGATGGACACCAATCCTACCATAGATGTTAGAGGCGGCGAAGAAATTGATATTGGTGCCGTTGATCAAGTCTTGAAATCTGCTGTGCCGGAGTTGTCCGGTACACCAGTGGTCAAGCAATATGCTAGCGGTGCGTCCAATTTGACCTATGCGCTCGACTATCCGGACAGGCGGTTGGTAATGCGCCGCCCACCATTTGGCACAAAACCAAAGTCCGGCCATGATATGCACCGCGAATACCGTGTGATGACGGCTCTTAAACCAGTGTTTTCCGCCGTGCCAAAAACACTTTACTACACTGATGATACTGCCGTTATCGGCGCAGAATTTTACGTCATGGAACGGGTTGAGGGACATCTCGTCCATCAGAAAATTCCGAAAGATTGGGCTGATGATTACGGATGGGATGAGGCCAAAACTCGCAAGCTTTGCACTTCATTTTTTGATAAACTGATCGAACTACATCAGGTTGATTATAAAGCAATTGGTCTGGAAGACTTTGGCCGACCTGTTGGCTATGTGGAAAGACAAATTCTGGGTTGGAATAAGCGTTACGAAAAGGCATTAACACCTGATGTAGATGCGTTTGAGGATGTACGCGATTGGCTCGATGCCAACAGACCCAAAGTTGAAAAAGGTGCGGCGATATTGCACGGAGACTTTCGTATTGATAATCTGATATTGGATGTGGATGATCCCACTAAAATCAACGCTATTCTTGATTGGGAAATTTCTGCACTGGGTGATCCGCTTATGGACCTTGGCAATACCCTTGCCTATTGGATTGAAGCGAGTGATCCTGCGCCTATGCACGCTTTGTCGCGCCAGCCAAGCGCTGCACTTGGTATGCTGAGCCGCAAAGAAATCCTAGCATATTATGCTCAGAAAACGGGTGCGGATGTTAGCAATTTTCATTTTTACTATGTCTACGGAATTTTCCGTCTTGCTGTGATTTTGCAGCAGATTTACTACCGTTATTATCACGGCCAGACCAAAGATGAGCGCTTTAAGATGTATGCCCCGATGGTCAATATTCTGGGCGGTGTCGCTCGGGACCGAATCCGTGATGGAGAAATTTAGGCCAAAATATGAGGCCAGAATATAAGGAAAGAGAATGTCTGATTTAGAACAATTCCGCACGGAAACCCGTGCATGGCTRGAGGAAAACTGCCCGCCCAAAATGCGCAMRCCTATGAACCGGGAAACCGATGCCTGTTGGGGYGGTCGCAATTGGGTGTTCCAAAGCGAAGATCAAAAAATATGGTTGGAACGTATGGCGGCCAAAGGCTGGACAACTCCAAGTTGGCCGAAAGAATACGGTGGTGCTGGACTTAGCCGCGCTGAAGATAAAGTTTTGCAGCAAGAAATGAAGAAGATCGGCGCTCGTCCTGCGCTTGTGAGCTTTGGTATCTGGATGCTTGGCCCTGCGCTTTTAAAATTCGGTTCCGAAGAGCAGAAAATGCGCTACCTGCCCGAAATATGCCGAGGCGAAATCCGTTGGTGTCAGGGTTATAGCGAACCGAATGCAGGTTCTGATTTGGCGGCTCTTGCTACCAAATGTGAAGACATTTCTGATTCTGGGGGAGACCACTTCCTTATCAATGGTTCCAAAGTTTGGACAAGTTATGCGGATGAAGCCGACTGGATTTTTTGTCTGGTGCGGACGGATAATACTGGCAAAAAACACCACGGTATCAGCTTTGTATTGTTTGATATGGAAAGCGAAGGCGTCAGCACCAAGCCAATTAAGCTTATATCTGGYCGCTCACCGTTCTGCGAAACTTTTTTCGAAGACGTGAAAGTGCCAAAAGAAAATTTGGTCGGTGAGCGCGACAAAGGTTGGAATATTGCCAAATATTTGTTGACACATGAGCGCGAAATGATCGGCGATAGTGGTAATCTCAAACCTGTAGCGCAGATGATTGCCGAAATGGGTGTCACACCTGACGCTGCTTTGCAGGCTAAAATCACAGAAATTACGATTGATGAATGGGCGTTCGCACAGACTATGAGCCGCATGTTGGCTGAGGCCAAAGCTGGCGCGAGCCTTGGGGCGAAATCATCTATGCTTAAATATTTTGGCACCGAGCTTAATAAGCGGCGTTATGAGTTGATGATGGACGCGGCTGGTTATGATGGTCTGGAATGGGAAAGTGATCGCTCTAATGATGGTAGTCTTGCGCGTTTGTGGTTGCGGACAAAGGGTAATTCTATTGAGGGTGGGACGTCCGAAATCCAGCTCAATATTATCGCCAAACACATTTTACAACTGCCGAATTCGGCATAGAGGAGCTTAGGCATGGGACTTTTGTTAACAGACGACGAAAAAATGTTGCAAGAAAGCGCCGAAGGCTTTTTCGCAGACAAAGCACCGGTTTCGCAATTACGGACTTTACGCGACGATAGGGACGCGACCGGATATTCAAAAGAACTCTGGGCAGAAATGGCCGAAATGGGTTTCACAGGTGTCCTGATCCCTGAAGACCACGGCGGTTTTGACATGGGCTTTATGGCTGCAGGATTAGTTGCGGAGCAAATGGGACGCAATCTTAGTGCATCACCGTTTTTATCGACATCTGTTTTAGCGGCAACAGCCCTAAAACATGCCGGTGATGAACGAGCAGCTAAGCTATTGCCAGAGCTCGTCAGTGGGAAAGTGACTATGGCTTTAGCCGTTGACGAAGGCGGTAAGCATAACCCGGACGGTATTGAAATGACCGCAAGCCCTTCAGGCAACGGTTTTAAACTAAACGGCAAAAAATCAATGGTTGTCGACGGCCATGCAGCGGATCAAATCATTGTTGCTGCACAGACCGAAAATGGGCTGACTTTGTTTGTTGTACCTGCAGATGTTAAGGGTTTGGATACAGAGCGCACAATCATGGTCGACAGTCGCAATGCGGCGCGTATGAATTTTGATAATGTCGAGGTAACTGGTGAACAGGTGCTCGGCGAAGTGGATAAAGGCGCAGAGATACTAAACGCAGTGCTTAATGCGGGCAGGGCGGTTCTGGCCGCAGAGATGCTAGGCGCATCTTCGCAAGTGTTTGAAGCGACCAATGAGTACCTGAAAGAGCGCAAACAATTTGGCAAGATCATTGGTGAATTTCAGGCACTGCAACACCGTTTGGCACATCTATATTGTGAATTGGAATTGGCACGGACTGCGGTTCTTTCTGCGCTCACGGCTCTTGATAACAACCCTAAAAGCGCAGGGCCGTTTGTCTCTATGGCTAAGGCAAAATTAGGGACGGTTGCCAAGCTTGCCGCTCTCGAAGCCGTACAGCTTCACGGCGGAATGGGCATGACGGACGAGCTGGATATTGGGCTGTATTTAAAGCGTATTCGGGTGGCGCAAGAATTACTAGGCGATGCTGATTTTCACATGGCACAAATAACAAAATAAGGAATTATATCATGGATTTAGGTGTAACAGATAAAGTCAGACCACTGATCGCAAAAGTGCGGAAAATGATGCAAGACGAGATATTGGATCTTGATGCAGAGTATCATGCAGAGGTCGGAAAAACCGGTAACCGGTTTGAATTTACAGACCGTCAAAACGAAATCCGTGAAGGTCTGAAAGACAAAGCCAAAGCCGCGGGATTGTGGAATTTTTGGCTAACAAATTCCGATGAAGGCTACGGCCTGACCACAGTTGAATATGCTTATCTGGCTGAAGAAATGGGCTGGTGTACTTTGGGGCCAGAAGTGTTCAATTGCTCCGCGCCTGACACAGGCAATATGGAAGTCTTGGAGCGTTACGGCAATGCCGAGCAAAAAGAAAAATGGCTAAAACCATTGCTCGCCGGAGAAATCCGTTCTGCTTATTTGATGACAGATCCCGGCGTGGCTTCATCAGATGCGACCAATATTATGTTCAGCGCAGTCAAAGACGGCGACGAATGGGTGCTTAACGGTGAAAAACATTGGGCTAGTGGTGCGGGCGATCCGCGCTGTTCCGTCTATATCCTGATGGCTAGAACCGAAATTGATGGCCCCCGCCACGGTAGCCATTCTATGTTCGTATTGGATGCTGGTTTGCCGGGTGTAGAAATTCTACGTCCTATGCAGGTATTCGGGCACGACGATGCGCCCCACGGCCACATGCACATCCGCTTTACCAATGTCCGTATTCCTGCCGATGCTCTGCTCATCGGTGAAGGACGCGGATTTGAAGTATCCCAAGGCCGCCTAGGCCCTGGTCGTATTCATCATTGCATGCGCGCAGTAGGCCAATCCGAACGGGCTTTGGAGTTGTTGTGCAAACGCTCGTTAGAACGCGTTGCTTTTGGCCGCGTATTGGCTAAGCTCGGCGCAAACTACGATATTATCGCTGAAGCACGGATAGAAATTGAGCAAACTAGATTGCTGTGCCTGAAAGCCGCATGGATGATGGATCAAGGCGATTATGCTAGTGCTGCCCCCTATATTTCCATGATTAAAGTCGCAGCACCGCGCACAGCGCTTAATGTGATCGATGAAGCCATTCAAATGCACGGCGGTCTGGGCGTTTCCCAAGACACCCCGCTCGCATATATGTGGACAAGCGTAAGAACCCTACGCCTAGCCGATGGCCCAGACGCCGTTCACCGCATGCAAGTAGCCCGGACGGAGCTTAAGCCTTATACCAATCGTGGGTAGGCGATATTAGGGGAGATTGCTGAAAATAATTTCCCCATCCACTATCGTCATAATTGGTTCCACCGTTAGGATTTCGGCTTCGGGGATTGTCATGATGTCTTTGCTAAACACGGTGAAGTCTGCGCGCATGCCGGGTTCAATTTTACCGGCAATTTTTTCTTCAAACGCAGCGTAGGCGGCCCATTCTGTGAACATTTTTAAAGCTTCGACCCGGGTAACCTTTTCGTTCGGGAACCAATTGTCGTCGCTATAACCGTCCAAGCTTTTGCGGGCCACGGCAGCGTAAAACTCGACACGGGGATCACCCCGTTCAACCGGAGCATCAGAACCACCTGCAATAATCGCACCGCTATCGATTAGGCTGCGCCAAGCATAACCGCCTGCAAGTCGGTCTTTGCCAATGCGTTTCTCGGCGAAATACAAATCGCCAATAGCATGGGACGGCTGCATAGAAGCTATGACGCCGAGCTCATTGTAACGCGGAATATCGGCCAGATCGAGAATTTGAGAATGCTCATTGCGCCAGCGCGGCTTGGCGATTTTGCGCTCGCTTTCCGGCACGGCGGCAAAAGCCTCCTCGTACCAGTCGAGCATCAGTTGATTGGCGCGGTCGCCGATGGCATGGGTAGAAATCTGAATACCGTCGCGCAAGGATTGCTCGAAAATCGGCATGATATAGTCTTTTTTGACCCGAAAAAGCCCAGTGTTGCCAGGATCGTCCGCGTAAGGTGCCAGTAATGCTGCGCCGCGTGAGCCGAGAGCGCCGTCAATATAAAACTTAAGCCCTCTGGTGGTGACCCGCCCGTTCTTGTTTATTTGAGGGCCATTCGCAGACATATTTTTCAGTAACTCTTCTGCGTCTTGCATATCCACTGCATTATAAACTCGTATCTTAAGTTTGCCCTCGTCCGATAGGCGCTCAATCAAGCCAATATCATTGGCATCAACTGACATGGACTGGATACCCGTCCAACCGTAAGCAGCGTACACTTCTGAAGCCTTGATATAGGCGGCTTCTTTGCGCGCAGGGCTGAGCGTGGGCATAAGCGCGCTGATGAGGCCCATAGCATGGTCGATGAGCATGCCCGTCGGCTCGCCGTCAGCATCATGCAATATATCGCCCCCGAACGGAGGTTTGGTATCTTTGGTAATGCCAGCGGCTTTGAGAGCCGCAGAATTTGCCACCATGGCGTGACCATCAGACCTTTGTAGGAGTACCGGATTATCCGGTGACACGGCATCTAAGTCTTGGCGGGTTRGGAAACGTTCTTCAGGCCAATGGGTTTCAATCCAGCCGCGCCCATAAACGGTTTCACCCTTGGGTGTTTTGGCGACTTCATCAGCGAGTGTCTGCACTAGAGTTTTGATTGACGGTGTGCCCTCCAAATTAAGCGTCATTTCGCGTAGGCCAATGCCGAGGAGGTGAGCATGGCTATCTACAAAACCGGGGTAGAGATAGGCACCTTTGAGATCAACGATCTTAGTCGATATATTTAAAAATGTGTCGCAGTATGGTGTATCAAATTTGTAAGGGCGAACTTCATTAATAACACCGTTTTTAACTGTTAGCATAAATGCAGGAACATTGTCGCCTTGAAAAATACTGGCGTTTTGAATACACAAGTCGGGTGCATTTGAGTTTACGGACTTAGCTTCATTATCAGGCCCGCAAGCTGCCAACATCAAACATGCGCCTAGTGCAAATTTTGAGATACCGTATTTCATAATAATCCCCTTCGTGTGCCTTCGTGTGATAGACTATTAATGGGGATTGTGAGSGGAGTTGTCCACTTTTTTNCGATGTTATTTAKAGRSCGCGACTTTGTAGGAGAGGGCAAAGCTTTCTAGAATACCGTAAATATCGGTAACTCTAAATGGTTTGGCAAGAGTATTGTCCATACCGATTTTTTGGCATAGATGCATGTGTTGATAATCGGGGTCTGCGGTCATAGCAATAATGTGTACGCCTGCCCAATCCTGCTTGCTTTCGCGGATTTTCAAGGTTGTTTCAATGCCGTCTAAAATAGGCATGTGAATATCCATAAAGACAAGATCGACAGGACATGATTGTAGAATTTCCAGAGCTTCGTACCCATGGGAAGCCGTATAAACTTTGGCAACGTTATCCTGCAAAAGTGCTTTGAGGGTCAAATGGTTGAGATTGTAATCGTCAACAACAAGGATGTTTAAATCAAAGAAATAAGAGCCAATATCATTTATTTTCGCCTGATTTTTTAAGCCTTTTTTCGTAGATGAAGTGATGAGCGGGAGTATAAGTGAGAATACTGAACCTTTCCCAATTTCACTTTTGATGATTATTTTACCGCCGAGTTCGGTAATTAAATTTTGTGTCATTGGCAAGCCAGTATCAACCACACCACATGTCACACCGTTATTAGTGTTTGGAGTAGACTTTTTCACGAACAATGCGCCCATGTCTTTTGCTGATATGCCGGGGCCCGTGTCTTGGACACTGATTACAAGATAAGATAGCATGCTTGCTTTTGGACCTGGTTTGTTGATCTGTGAAACCACTATGCGCACCAAACCATCATTGGTGGAGTTCACAGCATTAGCCGCTAAATTGTTCAAACAATGTTGTATTTTCAATGCATCAACAGGCAGTATTTTTGGTATGTTGTTGTCAAAAATGGTTTCAATCGTTGAATTGTTTTTACGTGCTTGTTCTTGCCAAATGCTTTTTATAGCCAAGACTGATTTTTGAACCTGGAAATAATTTTCTACAGGTAAATGTTTGCCCCTTGATACACCATGAGTTTGGCCGCAACTTTTATTAAAAAGACACACTGTTTCATCCCCAACTATTAGAAAAGGATTATAATGATATTTTGCAAATATAAGTTTAAATTCAATAGTTTATGTAAAGAAAATTGTTATGGGTAAATTTGTATGACCATATAGATACTCTATGATTAAACAGAAAACGCATATATTTACTCACCCGAAAGGTGCAGTTAGTTTTTATCAGTACAAAATAAAAGGGCTAGTCAAAAGACTAGCCCTAATCATTTACCAACCGCAGTTTCGGTCTTTATTTTGCTCTTTTAAATATGTCTGCAATGGTGCGAAATATTCTATGATAGCCGAGCCGTCCATCTTTGGWGTACCTGTGAAKGCTTCCAGAGCTTCGGGCCAAGGTTTGGAGGAACCCATACGCATCATGTCGTCAAAGCGCTTGCCGACTTCTTTATTTCCGTAAATGGAACAGCGGTGCAATGGCCCTTCATTGCCAGCTATATCGCAAGCGGCTTTGTGGAACTGAAATTGCAGAATGCGGGCAAGGAAATAACGCATATAAGGCGTGTTGCCAGGGATGTGGTATTTTGCACCCGGATCAAAAGCGTCTGCAGGACGTTCTGATGGTGGGCGTACACCTTGATACTTTTCGCGTAACTCCCACCAACCCGAATTATATTCGGACGGTGAATATTCGCCGTTAAACACACTCCAGCGCCATTTGTCGATCATGATGCCGAACGGTAGGAAGGCAATTTTGTCTAGAGCCTGTTGCATCAACAAATTGATATCTGCGGAAGCGTCAGGCACTTCTGAAGCGTCYAGCAAGCCAATTTGCACCAAATAATCTGGTGTGATAGACAGGGCAATCATATCGCCAATAGCCTCGTGGAAACCGTCATTGGCACCGCTTTTGTAAAATACAGGCTGATTTTTATAGGCGCGTTGATAGAAATTATGGCCAAGCTCATGGTGAATAGTTGTGAAGTCTTCACCGGTTTTCTCKATACACATTTTAATGCGGATATCGTCTTTATCGTCGATGTCCCAAGCTGAAGCATGACAAACCACRTCTCGGCTGAGAGGCTTGGTAAACAGGGACCGCTCCCAGAATGTTTCTGGCAGTGGATCAAAGCCAAGACTTGTAAAGAAATTTTCTCCGGCTTTGACCATTTTAATTTCGTCGTAGTCAGCTTTTGCAAGGAGTTCGGTGATGTCTATGGTTGGAGCATCGCTTTCGGGCTTGACCATATCATAAACATTGCCCCAGGTTTGGGCCCACATATTGCCGAGTAGATCAGCACGGATTGGTTGGTCAAGCGGAACGACTTCGTTGCCGTATGCATCATTGAGCCTGGCGCGAACATGACAATGCAATTCGTCGTAAAGTGGTTTAACTTGTGTCCAGAGACGATCCGCCTCTTTGGTGAAATCATCAGCGGGCATATCGTAACCAGCTTTCCACAATACGCCAGTATCTGCGTAGCCCAGTTCCTTGGAGCCTTCATTGATGATGTCGACCATGCGGGCATAATCTTTTTGCATAGATGGGGCGATGGTGCGCCAGCCTTCCCAAATGGCTTGTAGTTCTTCCGGGTCACGAGACGTCGCGATGATTTTGGAAAGTTCGCCGAGTTGTAAGTCTTCGCCTTTATAGGTGAAGCTACCTTGTCCGTAAGCTGCGTTTAGTTCTGTCATGATAGTCGCAAGTTCAGCAGCCGCACCTGGCTTGTCTGGGGCAGGGAAGTTGCTACCGCGTTTGAGGCCGTCCAGTTTACGGGCCATATCGGCTGGCAGTGTCAAATCGTTAAACTGCTTAGCCTCATTGGCAAGGCGAGTTGAGAGCAAGCCAAATTCTTCTCCGACTTTTGCGGACAGCCAATTCGTGTCTTCGGTAATAAAGTTGGAGTTGATCCATTCAATTTTTGAGCCGCGTAAAGCTAACTCGACAATTTCTACTTCAGATTTCTCTAAAAACTCTTTCGCCTTTTCCACTGTTGGTTCAGAAGATTTAACCTCAGTTGCAGTCGTTGTGCCTGTGGGCATATCAGTTTGAGTTGCGGGCTGGCAAGAGGCGCTGATCAATGCAGCTCCTGCTACGGCGAGATATAAGAATTTTTTCATTTGGTATCCTCCATAAAATGTGACAAAATGGCGCTTTATTTTTGCTGTGACTATTGGTAAGGAACTGGCTGAAAACGTCAAGGGTCTAAGAAAATTTGACGCAGTATAGAAAGAGCTTTTGTGACGGAGCATTACGGAATAATTTTGGTAAACCTTGGTTCGCCTGCTGCGCCTACGCCGAAGGCCTTGCGTAAATACCTTGCGCAGTTTTTATCGGACCGACGTGTCATCGAACTACATCCGTTGCTCTGGCGGCCCATTTTGCACGGTATTATCCTACGTACTCGCCCGGCTAGATCGGCCAAAGCGTACCAAAAAATTTGGTCTCGAACGGCCAGTGGTGAATTCGCCCCCGAGGCACCCTTGGTGGAAATCACAAGAGCACAGGCGGCCAAACTCCAAGACGCATTGCCCGGCAATATTTATGTGGAACCTGCCATGCGTTACGGCCAACCTTCAATTGAACACGCACTTGCTTCATTAGAAGCAAGGGGCTGTAAGAAAATTGGTGTCCTTCCGCTATATCCGCAATACGCAGGTGCAACAGTTGCAACTGTTTATGATGAATTATCGCGGGTCATATCCAAGCGTGCTGATTTACCAGGCATACGATTTTTGCGGGATTACCATGATAACCCCGCTTACATTTCTGCCATTAGCAACAGTCTACGTCAGCATCTAAATGGACTTGAATGGCAACCGGATCATATATTGTTTTCGTTTCATGGGCTACCCGTTAGTAATATCGAAAAGGGCGATCCTTACGCGGATGAATGCCGCCGTACTTATGAACTCATGTGCGAAGATTTATCTGAAATTGATATTACCAAACAGATCACATTCCAATCTCGTTTCGGGCCTAAAGAATGGCTGCAACCATACACATTGGAAACACTGAAACAGTTGGCCGCGGACGGCAAGAGAAAAGTATTGATCATTACCCCCGGTTTTTCTGCCGATAGCCTAGAGACCTTAGAAGAGCTCTCTATTCATGCAAAACAGGAATTCATAGATGCTGGCGGAGAAGCGTTGTCACTGGTCCCGTGCCTGAATGCTCAAGACATTCATATTGAAGCGCTGGCGAAAATTACTAAACAACATTTGTTAAGCGGTTGGCAAAAGGACGTGGATACAGACGATAAAATTAACGTCATATTTCATACAAGCGCCCAGCAACAACGTGGATTTACATAGCCAGTTTACACAAGTTATATGCCCGATAATGCGCATTGAGCGGCGGATTGTCTGGTTGATGTGGGGCAACTTTTCAATCCGCCTGTCATACCAAAGGTATAACAAGCTGTGTATGTACTACTAATGTATTGATGTAGARTGAAATGTTTGTGATATGGMAAAAAYATCSAYTMGTTGGTATTTTGAACGTATAAYRRTTATTTTTTGACAGTTAATGCCCGTGCCTCGTGTATKAGTTTGTCGATTATAACCTCTAAGGTGTATTGTTGACTGGACGTGAGGCTGYTCAGYAARCGGGATTCGTAATCTTGGGCAATTGGAATCACTTCATTGTAAATTTTCTGGCCTGTTTTTGTCAAATTTAGCATCTGGCTACGCGCATCCGACCCGGGTGAACTTTTAATAAGTGATCGTTTCTTTAATGCCTTTAAGGCACGTGATATGGCCATCTTGTCTAGAAGAGTAATGGAACCAATATTCTTTGCGGTTACGGGTTGATGGGTATGTATAATAACCAGGCACCGCCATTGATTGATGGTTAAGCCAAATTTGYTTTCATACTCATTTGCTATGAGCCCCGAGATCGCTTGCGACAAGACCGATAGGCGGTAAGGGAGAAAAGTATCGAGATTAAACATATTGCTTTTTTNGTTTCRTTATTGCTTGCATATAGTAACATATGTTACTAATAGCTCAACAAAATAATAATGGAGACCAGCATGGCTGATTTATTTGACAATCCGTTGGGTACGGACGGGTTTGAATTTGTGGAATATGCCACCAACGAACCTGAAAAAATGATGAAATTATTTGAGGGTATGGGCTTTGCTAAAGTGGCCCATCATCGTTCYAAAGAYATTGTACTGATGAAGCAGGGCGATATTCATTTTATTATTAACTCTGAACCTGACAGCTTTGCGCAAAACTTTGCCCGYGTGCATGGCCCAAGTGCTTGTGCTATGGCATTTCGGGTTAAAGATGCTGCCTTTGCTTATAAGAAAGCCTTGGCGCAAGGTGCCGTGGCCTGYCCACCGTCTGCRAACCCTATGGAGCTTAATATACCAGCTATCGAGGGGATTGGTGGCAGCCGCTTGTATTTCGTTGACCGTTATGGTGATGATACGATTTATGATGTTGATTTCAAATTCATAGATGGCTGGCGTGACCTTATGTCYGAGAAGTCTACTGGACTTACCTATCTGGATCATTTGACGCATAATGTGCACCGCGGCGAAATGGAAAAATGGGGCAGTTTCTATGAGGACATTTTTAATTTTAGGCAAATTCGTTATTTCGATATCGAAGGTAAATTAACGGGTTTGATATCCAAAGCGATGACCAGTCCTTGYGGTAAAATCCGTATCCCGATCAATGAGAGCCGTGATGAYAAAAGCCAAATTGAGGAGTTYTTAAGCGACTATAACGGYGAAGGTATYCAGCATGTMGCGCTTGGGWCYGACGATATATTTGCTACGGTTGACMAATTCACAGATAACGGTTTGCCTCTGCAGTCCACGATAGATACCTATTTTGATCTCATTGATGAACGCCTACCGGGACACGGCGAGTCTGTAGAAGAAATGCGGAAACGTAATATTCTTATCGACGGCGCTCCAACCGAGGGACAAGGATTGTTGCTACAAATTTTTACAGAAAACCTAATTGGCCCTATATTCTTTGAGCTTATTCAGCGCAAAGGTAATGAAGGCTTCGGCGAAGGTAATTTCCAAGCCTTATTTGAAAGTTTAGAGCAAGACCAAATCCGSMGMGGTGTATTGGAAGACACGTAAGTTTGCTCGGCACAGGTRTTTTCACTGCCTAATCTATTGCGTATCTAAAAATGCGGGCGTAGCATATGTCTATGAACGTTACGGCACATATGGAACCTGTTAAGAATGCTGATTTTCTTGATAAAACAGCACTCATTGCGAAGGTGCGTGCCTATAATCCATCAGTTCTGGAAGATTTGATTTCCCGAGCATATGACACATGTGTCTGGGCGCATCGCAATCAAAAACGRCACTCTGGTGAACCCTATTATGGCCACCCCGTTGCCGTAGCAGGGATTTTGGCCAAYYTGCGCATGGATACGCGCTCTATCTGCACAGCGCTTATGCACGATGTTCTTGAAGATACGGAAGTAACCGAAGACGATATGCGGGTCGAGTTCGGCGACGAGATAACCGAACTCGTCGTTGGTGTGACCAAGYTSGGGCAATTGGAGCTTTCAAGTACTGAGTTGACACGCGAAGGTCAGCAGGCGGAAAACTTTCAAAAATTTGTACTGGCTATGAGTAAGGATGTGCGTGTTCTTATTGTCAAACTATGTGACCGCTTGCACAATATGCGTACGCTAGAGCATCATCCCAAACAAGCATCCCGCGAGCGTATCGCTCGGGAAACTATGGARATTTATGCACCTTTGGCTCGTAAAATTGGTGTGGAACGAATCTGTGCCGAACTAGAAGATTTGGCGTTTAAATACATTAATTCATCAGCTTTTGAAGGCATAGAAGCTCGCCTGAAAGAATGGCGGGAAAGTCATGAAAGTGCCATATCGCACCTGTCGATTATGTTGCGTGATTTACTAGAAGATAATAAGAAAACTGCCCGTATCTTTGGYCGTGAAAAACGCCCTTATGCTATTTGGCGTAAACTACAACGCCAAGGTATTAGCTTTGAGGACGTTGCTGATATTTATGCRTTTCGTGTCATCGTRGATACAGTTGAAGAATGCTATGAGGTGCTMGGTCTCTTACACATGAACTTGCGTTGCGTTCCTGCGCGGTTTCGAGATTTTATTTCTGTGCCAAAACCCAACGGYTATCAAAGTGTCCATACWACCATCCTTGGYCCMGACAACCAGCGTGTKGAAATTCARATTAGAACCGARKCTATGAATGATCTGGCAGAGCGCGGTATCGCCGCTCATTGGAATTATAAAGATAATAGCTATGAATATGACAGTTCCACATCAGGTGAATATGACCCGTTGAACCGGATAAGACAGTTGGTCGAGATGATGGAGCAHGGTGGTGACCCSGATGAATTTCTTGAGTATGCAAARCTRGAAATGTTTGCCGACCAGGTGTTTACATTTACGCCCAAAGGTGGATTAATAGCTCTACCCCTAGGCGCTACACCGTTAGATTTTGCTTATGCGGTTCATACCAAAGTCGGAGACACWTGTATTGGKGCGATCATYAATCGACAGGAAAAACCGCTTCGAACGCGCCTTAAGAACGGAGACGTGGTTAAGATCGTTCGTGGCGGTACCCCTGAGCCAAACCCCGGTTGGGAGAGCATGGTTGTTACAGGCAAAGCCCGTTCAGCCCTAAGGCGCTTAACGCGCAAAGGYGAGAGTGAAGARCACCGCCAAATTGGYTTTATGTTGGCTGATCACGCTTTTGCCCGCGAAGATAAAACCTTCAGCGAAAGCGCTTTGACGGATGCGTTGACCCGGTTGCAATATGACAGTGTTGACGATCTATATGTCGCACTCGGGTACGGTAAATTGTCCATAAGCGACTTTATGRAYGGCGTGTTTCCTGGACGCAGCGAAYATGKGCCGGCTGGCGCGGTCATCAACCGTGATTTAATTGATGACAATACGGCAAAATTATATGTCAAAGGTGACGGTCTCAGCGAGGGCAAAGGTTTGCATATTGGTGAGTGCTGCTACCCCATACCGGGTGACCGCATTGTTGGYATTTTGACACCTGACAAAGGCATTGTCATTCACACAATTGATTGTGATGTTYTAGCGACACTTGAAGATCAACCGGARTTATGGATCGATTTAGCTTGGCGAAAATCGGCTGYAAAAACGGCTTCTGTTGGTCAAGTTACGGCAACATTGGAACATGTGCCTGGCGCACTGGCGGCTGTGACRGGTATTATTGGCGAGGCAGGTGGAAATGTGACCAATATCAAGACGCTTAAACGCTCACCGTCTTTCTTTGATATGGTTATGGATATAGAAGTTGCTGATACCCGCCACCTCTCACAAATTGTTGCAGCCATGCATGCAAGTGCCTATGTAGTGGCTGTGCGCCGTGCCAGAGCCGATGTATAAAGRGCTGATGTATAAAGAGCCGDTGTATNAANAGCAGATGTATAATAAGAATTACAGGGAACAATAATGAATACCGATGACGTTTTAGATGTGTTTAAGCAAGCAGGTGCGTTGCTGGAAGGACATTTTATTTTATCCAGCGGTCGGCGCAGYCCSGTGTTTTTRCAAAARGCTTTTGTGTTTAARAAYCCGGTGCTKACRGCACAATTGTGTGCGGCTTTGGCGGATAAAATCAAAGACACATTAGATGTAATGCCGGATATTATTGTCGCACCAGCTATGGGCGGGGTCATACCTGGTTACGAGATGGCCAGACAGCTTGAACTGGAATCGATATTTGTTGAACGCGAGAATGGTGAATTTACCTTAAGGCGCGGATTTACCCTTGAGCATGGCCAAAAGGTTTTGATGATGGARGATATYATCTCCACAGGTCTAAGCTCGCGTGAATGTATCGAGGCTATCAATGCGACGGGAGCAAAGGTAATTGCYGGCGCCTGTTTGTTTGAYCGTTCCGGCGGAAARGCCGACATTGGCGTGCCGCTTATCAGTTTAGCATCACGGGTATTCCCGTCTTATGACAAAGATGATTTGCCGCCAGAACTCGCTGCCATGCCTGCAGTAAAACCGGGAAGCCGGGGGCTWAAATAGTGSGGTCYAGCCAGACATTGCCAAGATTAGGCGTYAATATCGATCATGTTGCKACYTTGCGCAATGCGCGTGGTGGCTTACATCCCGACCCGGTAGACGCTGCCCGGCTCGCTATTGAAGCGGGGGCAGACGGTATCACGGCTCATTTGCGCGAAGACCGGCGCCATATCAACGATGATGATATGCAACGCTTGCAAGCATTGTGTCTGGAACTGGGTAAGCCTTTAAATTTTGAAATGGCTGTTGCAGACGATATAGTAGAAATTGCTTTGGCAACCAAACCGCACGCCGTTTGTTTGGTGCCAGAAAACCGCGCGGAACGCACCACTGAGGGCGGCTTGGATGTGGCTGGATTACACAACCAAATTACACCAATTTCCCGGGTGTTGACTGATAACGGGAGCAGGGTGTCTTTGTTCATTGAAGCCGTCCCTCACCAAATTACAGCCAGTCAGTCCTGTGGCGCGCAAGTGGTGGAATTTCATACGGGTGCTTATGCACATGCTCTKGATGCAGGCGATGTTGTCAAAGCGAAAGAACTTCTTGAGGCTATGCAAGCAGGGGCAAAACAAGCGGACGCGTTAGGGCTAGAAGTCCATTTCGGCCACGGTCTGACTTTTGACAATGTAGCGGCCATTGCAATAACTCCAGAAGTGAAAGAGCTCAATATTGGTCACTTTATTATCGGAGAAGCGATCTCCATGGGCCTAAAGCCTGCGATTGAGGAAATGCGTAGATTGATTGCTGAAGCACGGAGCGTTTCCCTTTGATCATCGGTATAGGCACAGATATTTGCGATATTAGACGCATAGAGGCATTGCTGGACAAATTTGGCGAACGGTTTCCGCTTAAGACATTTACCAAAGGTGAGCGGGAACGTTCTGATGCAAGCTCGACACGTGCTAGCTCCTATGCCAAACGTTTTGCTGCCAAAGAGGCGACCGCTAAGGCGCTTGCAGGCACACATACAGGSGCTCTGTCTTGGCATGATGTAGAGGTTAGTAATTRTCCTTCAGGTAARCCGGAAATCATTTTACAYGRTGCGGCTTTAAAGCGTGTAGAGGCACAAGYCKAWGCGGGGAARAGCTGGAAAATTCACCTGAGCCTGACCGATGATTATCCTTATGCGCAAGCCTTTGTGATTGTTGAGCTTTTATGACTAARCAAGAAACCAACCTAGAAAAGCAATCTCTTGGTCGCTCATTTGTTGAGTTGATTAAAACTATATTTATTGCGCTGATCATAGCTTTTCTCATCAGCACTTTTTTGTTCAGACCWTTTCGTATTCCGTCTCGGTCTATGGAGCCAACCTTGTATAAAGGTGACTATCTGATTACTAGTAAATACTCGTTGGGTTACGGTAAATATGCGGCACCCTTCGTCCAATTGCCTATAAATAAAGGCAGATTATTCGAACGCCTTCCTAAACGCGGTGATATTCTTGTGTTTAAACCTGTTGGTACTCAGGTGCACTTCGTCAAACGTTTGATAGGTTTGCCCGGCGATGAAATTCAGATGCAGAACGGTTTTTTGTATATCAATGGTATTTTGCAAAAAACCGAAGCAATATCGGTGAGTACTGAAACGGATGGGGTGGGAAATCTTTTTAAATTCCATCAGTACAAAGAGTTTCTTTCCGGCATGGAAAAACCGTTTATGACTTTGGATAAACAGATTGGAAGTGAGGCCGATAATACAGGCGTGTATAGTGTGCCTGCAGGCACTTATTTTTTCATGGGTGATAACCGCGACCATTCGCTCGATAGTCGTTATCCTACGAGTGTCGGCGGTGTTGGTTATGTGCCCGCTAGTCATTTGGTTGGGCGGGCTGAGTTTATTCTCTTGTCTGTGGATGAAGGGTTTAGTATCAAAAAGCCTTGGACGTGGGGAAAAATGCGCAAAGGGCGCTTTTTTAAAGGACTACGTTAGATGCCAGATAATAAAAATACCCAAAATAAGGTCTCCCCGCAAATGTTAAAACGGCTAGCGGGTCTGGAGGAAGCAATCCAGATTTCTTTCACAAATAAAAACCTGATTGAAAAAGCGCTAACTCACCCGTCCTATGGTGATGGACGCAGTAAAAAACCGAATTATGAAAGATTGGAGTTTCTTGGGGATCGAGTGCTCGGACTTTTGACGGCAGAACGTTTGTTTGCCCGTAAAGAAGGTGATGAAGGTAGTATGGCGCGCCGCCTAAATGCACTGGTGCGTAAGGAAGCYTGTGCACAGATMGCAMGAAAAATTGACCTTGGCGCTTATTTGCTRATGTCACCGTCTGAAGTGCGYCAAGGTGGCCGCGACAAAACATCAATTCTGGGGGATGCTTGTGARTCTCTATTGGCTGCAATTTATCTTGACGGCGGTATGGATGCGGCMGGAAAGTTTTACGACAAATTYTGGCATGAAGAGYTAGAGAATGTTTTTAAGAAAAGCAATAAAGATCCAAAAACGGAACTTCAGGAAAAAGCATCAGCAAATAAATACGGCATACCTGTTTACACTGTAATAGAGAGGAGTGGCCCGGATCACCGACCTTTATTTGTAATAGAGGTTGACGTGCCTGGTCTGGGTGCGGCAAAGGGCACGGGAAAATCTAAAAAGGACGCGGAACGTTTTGCAGCACTGCACCTCTTAGAAGATTGGCCCCAAAAAAATGATAACTGAAAAATGATAAYTATATGAACGATAAACAAACAGAAACGCAGACAAGAGCAGGTTTTGCTGCCATTATTGGTGCGCCGAATGCTGGAAAATCTACGCTGGTAAATGCGCTAGTCGGTGAGAAAATCTCTATYGTTACCCACAAAATTCAAACCACACGTTTTCAAGTACGCGGGATTGCCATGCATGGGAATACGCAAATTGTTCTTGTGGATACGCCCGGTATATTTGAACCAAGACAGCGCCTTGACCGTTCAATGGTGCATGCTGCATGGAGCGGCGTTGCTGATGCGGATGTTATTGTCCATGTGGTTGATGCGCCTTCTTACTCTCATGTCCACAGAGGYGAAGAGCCTTCGGGGCAAGACAAAAAAGCCGCACAAGATACGGACCGMGTTATCAAGGGACTTGCCAAACGYTCTGGAGAGCGTCCGGTGTATTTGGCGCTTAATAAGATCGACGAAATGGAGAARGARCATYTRCTKGAGTTGATAAAAATATTYGAAAAAACAAATGCTTAYACGGATATTTTCATGATTTCTGCCCTCAAAGGYAATGGYGTGAAAGAACTATCTTCTACACTKGCTGRCAATATGCCRTCTGGGCCGTATCTGTATCCTATTGACCARGCTGCCGAYATWCCRYTSCGSTTRATGGCTGCGGAAATTACCCGTGAAAARCTGTTTATGCGCTTGCATAATGAGCTTCCTTACGCATCGCACGTAGAGACCGAAAAATGGACGCCCATGAGAAACGGCGACATTAAAATCGAGCAAATTATCTATGTGCGTCGCAAGTCGCAAAAGCCGATCGTGCTTGGTAAGAACGGGCAAACTATCAAGCAAATAGGGCAAATGGCTCGGCATGATATGCGTGAAAGATTCGGCAAAAAAGTTCATTTGTTCCTGTTCGTCAAGGTTCGTGAAAACTGGAGCGAAGATCGCAGTAAATACCTAGAGAGCGGCCTTGAATTCGATGTGTAGCAGGCTTGATGTCTAATGCAGTGGGCGGCTGATGGATATGTCCTGTCGGTAAAATCGCACGGTGAAACTTCGGCAATTATCAATGTACTGACTAAGGATAAAGGCCGTCATGCGGGTATAGTCCGTGGTGGCAGATCACGCCGTTTGCGCCCCGTATTRCAGCCYGGCAATCAGGTCACGGTMAAYTGGAATGCRCGYCTGTCTGAGCATTTAGGCGTATTCACAGTTGAAGCACTCGATGCCCGCGCTGCTATCCTCATGCAAGAACGCAGCTCTTTGGCTGGATTAAACGCGATTTCGGCTTTGTGCATGCAAGCTTTACCAGAGCGCGAACCGCATCCGCAGCTTTATGATGTTTTCGAAATTTTAATGGGGCAATTACAYGATGTTGACRTCTGGCCAGCTTTATATGTGCGYTTTGAAATGGCACTTTTACAGGCTTTGGGTTACGGCCTCGATTTGTCGAAATGCGCCGCAACAGGATCCACAGAAAACCTGACCCATGTTAGCCCGCGTTCTGGCCGCGCCGTTTGCRCGGAGGCAGCTGAACCATATCTTGAAAAACTGTTGGTATTGCCGCCATTTTTACGSGGTCAGAACAARATTGAAGAYGGCGACATTGAAGCCGGACTAAACCTTAGTGGYACTTTTCTTAAAACCCGCGTTTTCCATWCTTATAAYCGTGATATGCCRGAAGCGCGGAGCCGGATGGTGAAGATYATAAAAGCAGTTTGACCTMAATYTGGTAAATTTGACATCCATNCAAAAGATAGGCAATTAAGTGCATAGATGGGGAGATGTGATGACGTCAACATTTGGAAAACATACGCACCGGAAGTTTTGGGGGTGGGGGGACAGCGCCTTTCGRTTAACYGATACWGAAAACACATTGATTGCAAATTCAATAAARTTGATTTCYCCAGACGCCGGAACGCCTGTTTCAATTCCTAAAACCAGCGATTATTCGCTTCCCAAACCTCGTATYAATCCACCAGAAAARCTAAAACATCTATTATCAAGCACACCTTATGACCGTCTGTTTCATGCTTACGGACAGAGCTGTGCTGATATTTTGCGTATGTTGATGCGCGATGTACCCAACCCACCGGATTATGTGGCTTTCCCCAAGTCCAAGCAGGACATTGTATCTTTGCTAGAATGGATGGAGAGAGACAATATTGCCGCCGTTCCGTTCGGGGGCGGGACCAGTGTWTGCGGCGGTGTCGAGCCTGATGTTGGTACATCTTATAAYGGYGTAGTRTCTATTGATCTACAGTATCTTGATCGTGTGCTGGAGATTGATCCTATCTCCCGAGCGGCCCATTTCGAGGGSGGAATCTTTGGCCCTGACCTCGAGGCMGCTCTGCGCCCGCACGGGCTTACATTGCGYCATTTCCCGCAAAGCTTCGGGTTTTCAACCTTGGGGGGCTGGATTGCGACGCGGGCGGGCGGKCATTTTGCCAGYCAATATACCCATATTGATGACTTGGTCGAATCYATCTCCATGGTGACACCGCGCGGTGAGTTAACCTCGCGGCGACTACCAGGTTCAGGGGCTGGCATATCTGCGGACCGCATGATGCTTGGCTCGGAGGGAACACTTGGTATCATTACDGACAGTTGGGTGCGTTTACAGRCCCGYCCGGTGTTTCGYGCATCTGCCAGTGTAAAATTTGATRGYCTGTTGCAGGCAGCACAAGCGGTRCGGGCTATTTCCCAATCYGGYCTATTCCCGTCAAATTGYCGTGTGCTCGACCCCATGGAGGCGCTGCAGAATGGGATTGGGGACGGTACATATGCMTTGTTATTACTYGGATTTGAATCGGCGGATCATCCATTGTCCGCCTGGATTGAACGTGCCCTTGAATTGGCTTCAGACCACGGCGGGAAATACGACCCAGAAAGCATAAAGCAGTCCATAGCCACGGCGGAAAGCCAGGCCACGGCGGAGAGCCAGAGTGCTGATAGGGATAAGGCCACAGGCGCATGGCGAAATGCGTTTATCCGTATGCCTTATTATCGGGATGAATATCTCAGGCGCGGCGTATTGTTCGATACTTTTGAAACCGCAATAACTTGGGATAAATTTGAGGATTTTCATAAAGGGGTGACGCAGCGCGTTAATAAAGCCATCGTCGATGCAACCGGRCGACCCGGATATTTTTCATGCCGGTTTACCCATATTTACCCAGACGGCCCTGCGCCCTATTACACATTTGGAGCCTACGGAAGTRCCACAGACGATTTGCCGTCCGCTCTATCAAGATGGCGGGTAATTAARGCGGCGGCCAATGAGGCAGTCACCACACTTGGCGGTACGGCCACGCACCATCACGCAATTGGACGCGATCATAGAAGTGGCTATGAGCGTCAGACCATGCCGCTCTTTCGTGATGCTCTTCGCGGTCTCAAAAATACGCTTGAYCCSTCCGGYATCCTGAACCCGGGGGTTTTGTATGACCCGAAAGATCGCAAAGTTGGCATTACCGGTGTTTTGGGAAAATAAGTTGCCGATAATAGGACATTACCCTTAAATTCTGTATGGTGATTACGAATCATTATTTGGAATTTTCATGAGTGACACTAAAGATAAAAATAGTAAAAAACCGGGCGTACGTATAATTGAAGAAAATATAGATGACGCATTAGGCTCACGTTATCTCGCCTATGCGATGGCGACGATTACAATGCGYGCTTTGCCGGATGTGCGCGACGGGCTHAAGCCCGTGCACAGRCGYATTCTCTACGCTATGCGACAGCTCAAGCTGAACCCTGAAAATGCGCCTAAAAAATGCGCSCGCATTGTTGGTGATGTTATGGGGCAATATCATCCCCACGGTGATGCATCKATTTATGATGCYTTGGTTAAATTGTCACAATCCTTTGCGGCMCGTTACCCGCTCATCAACGGGCAGGGCAATTTYGGTAATATTGACGGGGATAGTGCAGCGGCCATGCGTTACACCGAAGCTCGGATGACGGCAGCGGGCAAAGCTTTACTTGACGGGTTAGAAGAAGACGCCGTAGATTTTCGGGCCACCTATAACGAAGAAGACGAAGAACCAGTCGTTCTACCTGCCGGTTTCCCTAATTTGTTAGCGAACGGATCAATGGGTATTGCCGTTGGTATGGCGACTTCGATACCACCGCATAATGCTGCGGAAATATGTAATGCAGCTTTGCACCTTATCAAAGCACCAAAAGCGCGCATTGAGACCTTGCTCGAACATGTCAAAGGBCCAGATTTTCCGACAGGCGGCATYATTGTCGAACCGCACGAAAACATTGTCGAAGCTTATGCAACTGGGCGCGGCGGATTTAAGGTGCGCTCGCGTTGGGAGATAGAAGAATTAGGGCGAGGGCAATGGCAGATTGTCGTTACTGAAATTCCCTATCAAGTGCAAAAATCCAGACTTATTGAAAAACTGGCCGAGCTTATTGACGGCAAGAAAAATCCWTGGCTCGCCGATGTTCGCGATGAAAGYGCTGAGGATATTCGGGTCGTGCTAGARCCCAAGAACAAGAAYATYGACCCRGAAATGTTGATGGAAAGCCTGTTCAAATCAAGCCAGCTAGAAAACCGCTTTAGCATGAATATGAATGTTCTTGATGCAACAGGAACGCCGCGCGTTATGGGCTTGCGGGAAGTTATTCAGGCATTCCTTGATCACCGCCGCGATGTTCTTGGTCGTCGTTCTCGCCAACGHCTTGGCAAAATCGAAGACCGCATAGAGATACTCGCAGGTCTRAAAATTGCTTATTTGAACATTGACGAAGTTATCCGTATTGTCCGTTTTGAGGACAACCCCAAACAAGCTTTGATGGCCGCGTTYRAACTMACCKAACGTCAAACCGATGCTATCCTCAATATGCGCCTCAGGGCTTTAAACAAGCTGCAAGARATTGAAATTCAGGCAGAGTACGRYAARYTMGCCGAAGAAAAACTGCAGTTGGAAGAACTGCTTGCRTCKGAAAAATTRCAATGGGCGCGTATCGCCGAACAGGTGCGCGAAATCCGTGATATCTACGGACCGAAAACCGAGCTTGGTARAMGGCGCACCACATTTGCAGATGAGCCGGATATCGAACTAGATATGTCGACAGCGTTYATTKCCAAGGAACCTGTTACAATCGTATTATCRAAAATGGGATGGATCAGGGCGCTTAAAGGTAAGGTCGAGGACTTGTCTAGTATCAAATTTAAAGACGGCGACGGYCCTGCATTTGCGGTGCCCGCCTATACCACTGATAGCATTATCATGTTCGCCAGTAACGGTAAGTTTTATACACTGGGGGCGGATAAACTACCGGGTGGGCGCGGCAATGGTGAGCCAATCCGTCTTATGGTTGATCTGGAAGATGACCACATGCCTATTGGTTTGTTCGTCCATGATCCAGAGCGGGAACTTGTGGTCGCCAGTACGGYMGGGTATGGATTCCGTGTCAAGGAAGAGGGCATYATCGCTTCTAAACGAGGTGGTAAGCAGGTGTTGAATGTTAAAGGTGGTGTAGAAGCCTTGCGCTGCGTTGCAGTTGTCGGCGAAAAAATCGCGGCCATTGGCGAAAACCGTAAAATTCTGATTTATGATGTGGCAGAACTGCCTGTACTTGGGCGTGGTAAAGGGGTGCGTTTACAAAACTATAAAGACGGTGGTCTTAAGGACATTGCCATTTTCAAAGCCGAAGAGGGCTTGTGTTTTGTGGATGGCTCAGGACGGCGTAATAGTGTCAATGATTGGGAAATCTATCAAGGAAAACGCGCGCAGGCCGGCCGCATGGCCCCACGAGGGTTTTCACGCGCCGGAGTTTTTGCAGTTGATAAGACGTTGTAGACTTGCAAATTCTCTAATAACCACTACATTATAGGTACACAAATAGGGATTTTTCATGACTGGTTTATTTATATTTTTTGGCGTTATTGTCGCTTTGGTTGTTCTCATTATCGGCATTTACAACCGACTGGTGGGCCTCAGGCAAACCTGTAATCAGGCTTGGTCGGATATTGAAGTACAGCTCAAACAGCGACAAGACTTGGTGCCGAACCTCGTTAATGTGGTTAAAGGTTATGCCAAGCACGAGAAAGAAACTCTAAAAGAGGTCATTGATGCCCGTAACGCTGCTGTTGCCGCTAAAAGTGTTGGGGATACGGCTGCAAGCGAAGGCATGCTCACACAAGCCATTGGCAAATTATTTGCCCTTAGTGAAGCTTACCCTGATTTAAAAGCCAATACTAACTTCCTCSAATTACAAGACGAGTTGAGCGATGTTGAGAACAAAATTTCTGCAGCACGCCGTTTCTATAATAATGCGACCCAAGAATATAATACGGGCCGCGAGCAATTCCCTGCAAATATGCTGGCTGGACCTTTTAATTTCGGACCACGGGACTTCTTCGAAAGTAGCGAAGGGCGCGAAGCTTTGGAAGTGGCACCGAACGTTAGCTTCGATTAAATCGTAGCCATTGAGTTGTAGCCATGGGCGCGTACGGACTTAAAACCCACATATGGAATAATAATTTCAAGAGCATTCTATTGCTTGTCATGTTCCCAGTTCTGATCTTGGGCATGGTTTACGCTGGGCTTTTACTTTGGGCTGGGTATGTTCAAGGCGGGTCAACACAAGACGGGTTAGCGTATGCGGCCAATACCTTACCCGCCGCCATTCCCATTACATTAGCTGGCGTAGGGGCTTGGTTTGGGATTGCATTTATGGGGCATCAAGCGCTGATTGACATGGCGACCAAATCCAAGTCCGTCAGTGTAAGTGAGGAACCCCGCGCTTATAAGCTATTGGAAAACCTGTGCATATCGCGCGGCATCACGACACCGCGYTTGAAAATCATAGAAACAGATGTGATGAATGCCTTTGCTAGTGGTATTCGTGATAAGAATTATACCATAACACTAACACGCGGATTGATGGACAGTCTTGACGATGAAGAGCTRGAAGCCGTCATTGCTCACGAACTTTCCCATATCAAAAACAAAGATGTTCGCTTGCTCATTATTGCCGTTATTTTCGTCGGGATTATTTCCTTTTTTGGCGAAGGTATGGTGCGCGGTATGTTCCGCACCAATATTTCTCGCTCGGCGCGTTCACGCCGTAGTGGTGGTGATAATGCGGCCGTCTTGGTCATTATAGCCATTGCCATTATCGTTATTGCTTATGGTTTGGCAATGTTGATCCGCTTTGCTTTATCGCGAAAGCGGGAATATCTTGCTGATGCTGGGTCGGTTGAGCTGACGAAAAACCCGGACGCCATGATCAGGGCCCTGCAAAAAATTTCCGGCCATGCCAAGCTTGATGCTCCCGCACAAGTACGCGAAATGGCCTTCGAAAACCCGCGTGTCGGCATTTCAGATATGTTTGCCACCCATCCGCCTATAGAAAAACGTATTGCGGCTTTGGTCGAGTTTGCAGGGGGGCGCGGCGCAGGCTTATAAACTTAGCTACTTAGCTATTTAGCGAATTGCAAACCACTGCGGGTATAGCGGTTTTGGCTTCTGGCTGGTTTAGAGTTTTGACAACAAATTTCGGGGCTAAGGCCGGGTCGTATTTGATGTGGATCATAACGGCTTGACCAATAACCGCCCCCTTGTTGGTAGCAGTTTTGCGGGTGGCTGTATAAAGGACTGTCGCAAGAGTAGCGGTCGACATGACACAGCTTTGGATTTTGCCGGGATGCTGTGCTTGCGCCCCAAAAGCTGTGCCGTTGATGGTGCCGCTGACCGTTAGCGCTAACGACATTTCTCCAACTGCACCTTCAGAGAGCACAATAAAGGGTGCATCAGAAGCAACAATGATTTCGGTCATGCCCGGCGCAAGAGACGTAACCACATGAACGGCACGAGGGGCGGTGCTGAAGATAATACGGTCAACGATTTGGGCTACCGCAGGAAGGGCTATGCAAAGGCTGATAGCTTCAAATGCCAGCCAACCCAGAAGAATTTTCTTTTTAATACCCATTTTCGTCTCTTTCTTCATGTCTACCTGTTTCGCTCTTGTGAGTAGGCCACTTTCCCATTCAATTTAGATGCCAAGTCGCGGGACAAGAGACTGGTCATGGGAGAAAAGACGCGATATAGGGCGGGCATGACCAGTCACACCAAAGCACTCGTTCTATTCTCCGGCGGACAGGATTCCGCTACCGTGCTTGCGTGGGCACTGGATAAGTACGACCTTGTAGAGACAGTTGGTTTTGATTATGAGCAGCGCCATATGGTCGAGATGCAGTGTCGGTTGGACGTATTGGCGCAAATTCGTACACAATTTCCCCACTGGGCTGATAAATTGGGCGCGGACCGGGTTTTAGACCTTTCAGTGCTCGGCGAGATCAGTAACACATCATTGACCCGCGATATCGAGATTGTGGAAACTGATGATGGGCCACCGAATACATTTGTGCCAGGRCGGAACATAATTTTTTTGAATTTTGCGGCGGCACTTGGATACCGCTATGGGGCACGTGATTTAGTGGCGGGCATGTGCGAGGCGGATTTTTCGGGGTATCCTGATTGYYGCAAAGAYACGCTGGATGYAACTATGCGGGCGTTGTCCCTTGGTATGGACACAGAGTTTACGCTGCATACGCCTTTAATGTTTTTATCCAAGGCTGGTGCCTGGCAGTTGGCTGAAAGGTTAGGCGGGAGAAAGCTGGTCGATCTCATCAACCAATATTCCCACACTTGTTATATGGGGGAGCGCGGTACGCGTCATGATTGGGGCTATGGCTGYGGGACATGCCCGGCTTGTGTGTTGCGCGCTAAAGGCTGGGCTCAATATACGGATGAGCTTAGCACATGACCTATTCCGTTAAAGAAATATTCCTGTCCATACAGGGTGAGGGCGCACATACCGGAAGGCCGAGCGTGTTCTTACGCTTTGCTGGATGTAACCTTTGGTCTGGCCGCGAGAAAGACCGCGCCTCTGCCGTGTGCAAATTTTGYGAYACGGAGTTTGTCGGCATGGACGGTCTGGGYGGKGGGCAATTCAAGACTGCRGAGGCACTTGCACWAGAMGTAATRTCTTATTGGCCAAGTAATGACCGCGGTGGTGAGCCCTGGGTTATTTGCACAGGCGGTGAGCCGTTGTTACAGTTGGATACCGATCTCATTGAGGCTCTGCATAAAGCCGGTTTTAAAATTGGTGTCGAAAGTAATGGTACGCTTAAGGCTCCAAAGGGTATTGATTGGTTGTGCATTAGCCCCAAAGCGGACGCAGAATTGGTGCAAAAAAGCGGCGACGAACTGAAATTAGTTTATCCGCAACCAGAAAACAAACCTGAAGACTTTGAATATCTGGATTTCAATGTGTTTTCCTTACAACCACGTGATGATAGCTATTTGGAAAATAATAAAAGCGACGCGCATAAACGCGCGACTTTTGAATATTGTATAGCCAATCCGAAATGGCGGTTAAGCCTGCAAACCCATAAATATCTGGGCGTRCGCTAAATAATTATTTTAATGATTTGGCCGTTTTACGAGCAAACTTATCTATGGCGCGGTAAGCATCTGACCATGTGCCACCATATTGGGCGTAGATGATATCGGTTTCAAACCAGCTATAGCTAACATTACCTTGCTCGCCGGAAGCATTCACTAAAGTGCCTTCAAATTTCGCACCACCTACACCAAAACTATGGGTGGAAAGTGACACACTTTTGGACATTTGACGGAATGTAGGACGGTTAGGGCGTGCATCAGTGATGATAAGATTAAGAACAGTTGTTGCATCGTCGCTAACTGTGATGCCGTTTTTTTCCAACCTAGCTTCCATTTTGGTTTTGAGGCGTTTGGTGAGCATATCCAAATCTCTTTGCCCAAAATAGCCATTATTGGCAAAGCCGTTATTGAGTGAACGCGAATTAAATTTGTCACGGATATTAGTCGAGAGATTCTCCGCGCGGTAGGCTAGGTCTTCGCCGAGGGTCACATTAATGCGTACAGGCACCGAAGGCGTTTGCAGGGTTGATGTGAAATGACGGTTACTCCCAGCCATAGCAGGACTTGTTACGGCGAGCGTGCCTAAGCTTACAGCTAAGGCAATAATGGTTGATTTTACTATTTTTTTCATGGTTCTCTCCAGAATAATGCTCTCTCACATTACACTATAACGTAACTTGGCTTAAAATGCAATTGGCGACACCTGTACTTCCGGTTACAAATTTGTCAGAAAGTGGATTTTAACCTCTGTATATATCAACAAATATATCAAGTACATTTGCGGCACCTCGGGCTTGCATGACATAACCGTCAACTTCTGCGCGTTGCAAAGTTCGACTAACCGAGACGACTTTGCCAGATAAATCAACAACTTGGGTGGTAACC
Source organism: Robiginitomaculum sp. (assembly GCA_002732905.1). Classification (GTDB taxonomy): domain Bacteria; phylum Pseudomonadota; class Alphaproteobacteria; order Caulobacterales; family Maricaulaceae; genus Robiginitomaculum_A. The sequence goes on along the minus strand of NVTC01000009.1, from coordinate 6,181 downwards.
GTCAGAACTTTTACGCTGGAATCGAGGGCAGCACTGGTAACTTTTACGGGGACTTTGGCAACATTGTAAACGCCTTTACCTGTGTAATATACGCCTTTGCCGGCAAACATACCCGTGTGATAAGCAACTGTTCCTGCGCCTCTACCCGTATAATAGACACCTTTGGCCGTGTATTCCCCGGTTTTGTAGACTGCTTTGAAGGGGAGTGCCGCCGCTTGACCAGTGACTTGGGCTGCGGCGCAGCCGCCCAGTAATCCTGTGGCACAAACTATTGATATCATAAAGTTACGCATATGCATTTGTTCCCCAAATAATAAAACCCGCTTATAAAACCCCAACTACCAATAAATGCAATTGTTTTATGCAGGCGGTCTCGTCTTTAGTTGCCACTGAAATTACCACCAAGGTTGTAGCTTAACCCGATATCAACTGGAAGAGCGGTGCGAATTTGTTGTACAAATATGCCAACTTCAGAAAGGCTCGTACGCGGTACAAAGATTATATCTCCGCGTCTCAGCTGCATATTGTCAGCATAAGAGCGAACATTGTTCARWCCGCGCTTATGATCGATCACCCGCATCATTAGCCCGCCGTTTGGCGCGCGGCGCAGGAYAGCCACTTCGCGGGTTTTGGCAGATGGTAGAAAACCGCCYGCCATANTGATGGCTTCAAGAGWGCCAATGGGGCCGCTGAGAGCATAAGTGCCTTGTTGAGAGACTTGCCCGCCGACATAGATATTCTGTGCGGCAAAAGAACGGTTGGTAATCGCCGTAGTTGGGTCAACTAATTGTTTAGCAAGCTCAGTGCGAACTGCTTGCTCAAGCCAGGGGATTGTCCGCCCTGCAGCCATAATACTGCCCGCCATAGGGATGGAAATACGTCCGTCAGGAGCAATGGTCAGTGTCCGTGACAATTCTGGTGCGCTTTGGACAACCATATCAATTTGGTCGCCCGGATAGAGCTTGTATTGCGGCTCGTAATCGACCCAACGTTGGAACGTGTCATAAGGGCCGGGCGCTGGCACTTGGTTTGCCTGATTGTTTTTTCGACCATAGCGGCTGGCATTGGACTTCGGCGCTCTTAATTGACGTGTACTTGGCCCACGAGTTTGTGCATATCTGCTCGTATTATAGTTAACCACTCCGGTGTTTTGTGTGCGCAAATGATTCGTTTTTTGATAGGGGTGCATGCCCGAATTGGCAGTACAGCCAACGAGTGTAACTAGAGAAATGGCCATAATTCCCAAAATTGGGCCATTTTTTCCAACTTTATGCATATTTACTGACCTTAATTAGAAATGAATCGTCTTTTTTCAACAGTTAACAAAAATGGATAAGGAAATATTAAATTTTAGCCGCTCAAGTGCGTTAACGAATGTATTAACGAGAGGATGAGTATGGCCCAGTACGGTCAACAAACAAATGGGACAAATAGTTATGGCGGCGCTGACGGCGGCGGCATCAGGCTAAGTGCGATACCCGGTGCGTTGGCCAGGCAGTTGGTTTGGGTTGTTCCGCTCATCTTTGTCCTGACTATTTTTAGCTTTTGGTTTACGCGTGATATCAAGCGTCAATATATCGCTGATGGTCGGATATTGGTTCAGTTGGGGTCTGAATATGTTTATAATCCTATTGCCGGCAACACTAATTCCCGTAGCCCGCTGTCGACTACGCCCGATCAGGTTACATTAACTGAAATTGGCATTATTAAAAACTCGGCCATCATTGATGAAGTGATCAATCAAATGATTGCCTCTCCGGCTAATGGCGGTGTTGGTGGGGATCGCTTCGCGCCAATTTTATACCTAAAATGGGTGAAAGCTAGCCCTGCTGATAAAGTCGATCGTTGGAATGATTTGGTCAAGATGGTGGACAGATCTTATGCCGTTATGGCTGCTCCAAAATCATCCATTGTTGATTTAACATATAAACATCAAGATCGCGCGGTGGCAGTAAAAACGCTAGATGCGTTCATGACCTCGTATGCAAATTTTAGAAAACAGAAATTTGTAATCTCGAAAACTGGAAATTTGTCTGAACGCAGAGCCGATACTGAAGATCAGCTCGCGACAGTTGAAGCGAAAATCCAAAATATTCTCAATAAGAACGGGATTTCAGATTTTGATACCGAGCAGACAGGTGCACAAACCCGTTCCGAGTTGCTTCGGACGCAACTGAATACATTGATCGGGGCGTTAGTGGCGGCTGAGGCATCTTTGGCGGCCAGCGAAGATCAATTACGCCGTGAGCCCCAAACRATCAATTTGTATATTGATGACCGTGCTTCACAAAGATTGGCGCAGGCWCAACTRGARAAACGTCAATTACTYGCTAAATATCTACCGACCAGYAATCCGGTGCGTGCCAAGGAAGCYGAAATTAGAGARCTGCAAGCGCAGATYAATAGTAATGGTGGCCAAGCAGTTGGYGGTCGTCGTGTYGGGCCGAACCCKGTGTATCAGGCACTYTTRACCCAACGAAAYACATCCCAAGCAACRGCKGAYAGTTTGCGMGAACAAGAAKTGACMYTRCAAAGRCARGTYAMYGCRWCGRTYGCTAAAGTAAARCGCATGCGYCAACTCGCACCRACTTATAAGAACTTRGTRCGCGAGAAAACGATAATTGAARTTAGATTGGAAGAYCTACAAGCAAGRGAAACCGAAGCBCTCGTYGATGAACAGCAATTGGAAAACTCCAGTGAAAACATCAAATTTATTACGCGCCCGAATATAGCAAGTAAGGGGCGCAATATGAAAAAAATTCTCCGCGCTTTAGCTTTTTTGGGTTCTGTYTTTAGTGTATTTATGCTGGCTTTATTACGGGTGTTCCTAGATCCAAAACTATATGGTCCTGGCTCACAANCNNAGATGRGCAACKCAATGCCCGTGCAGGTCTATAACAGTGACATTCCAGAGGCTGTACCAGGCGGAGYTCCCAACTATGTTCCAGAGGTTATGCCCATGCCTGCCTATGCGCCTGCGGCCTATGCGCCTGMKGCCWATGCAGCTTATACGCCAGATGTGTATGTAGACGGCGGCATGAGTTATGATCAGCAGGTCTATGAACAGAGCCCTTACGGGGAGCCCGCACCTGTTGAAATGGAAATGCCTAGTCAGCAGCAGGTTAATGCTAGCGGGAGTTATGATGGTAACAATTCGTATGTCAGCGTACCTGCACAATCTTACGTATCCGTAAGCCAACCGGCTGAATATGCAGGGCCGGAAGGTGATATTCCCGTGCTTGGCGCTACGGATCAAAAAMCGTATTCATAAGTATTATGGACACACGTTCAAATACCCAAAACCTGCAAATAGCATGGGAGRCTTTGTCACAAAACAAGCGTGYRGATGGGCGCGGTTCAGTCTATGTWTTTACATCCCCCACATCCAAAGTAGGCACGTCATTTGTTACCCGTAGCATGGCTYTGATAGCCGCAGCYAATCTGCCGAAAGRCAAACAAGTGTTGATAGTGGATATGGACATTCAGTCTAACGMTCAGGCAAGTTGGTTTTTTTCGCCGCCGGCGTTGGCGCAATATGGAARCCCTGAAGGCCCWTATGACGCTAGTTTTGGTGCGGTGCCATTTTGGTGCGTTACACCGTCTATGGTAGACGATTCTGGTCGTAGCTTGACTGACAACCATTTTATGAGCTTACATATGGTGAGTGCTGCTAATGTGGCCTTTACCTGTTTCCAGTGGGGACAGTTCAGGCAGGGGCAAACTGCACATATTCAGAATGCCCGCGATTATTGGCACAGTTTACGACAATACTTTGGCGCTATTTTTGTGGACACTCCGGCTATGGATCGTGCTGATATTATGAGTACGGTCTGCCCAGAAGCGGACAGCACTATATTAGTGTGTGCGTCCCAAGACGCGCAATCTAAATCTCTCGGTGATGCTTATGTGAAAATAGGCGCTATGGCAGGGCGCTGTGATGGTGTCATTCTTAATGAACGCCCGCACCAATATTCAGGCCGTGAGGACAGCTTATGAGTTATGCCGGAAGCATAACGGGCGGCGGCGACACCGTAAATTATAGCGCTAATGTAGACGCTCGAAATAGTATGATGAGCCGTATTTTATATTGGGCTGAAGAAATTACGGTATTTATATTAATATTCCAATTTTCTACTGCTCTTGTGGCTTTACTTTTGACCGATCAAGGTGATTTGGCCTCTTCATCACCTTTGGCGCGTAATTTATGGTATCCGGGTTATTTGCTGATTTTGCTCCTAACATTGCGGTGGCTGCCGAAAGTCATCCGCATGGCTGTGTTTAATCCGCTACTCATTACTTGCATCCTGTGGTGTGGGCTTAGCTATATTTGGTCTATCCACCCGGATGTTACTTTGCGGCGCAGTGTAGCATTACTCATGACCACTTTGTTTGGGTTAGTCTTGGCCGCACGCTATGACTGGAACGAGTTAGTGCAGCGCCTAGCCTTGGTGTTTCTGGTGACGGCTGTGATTAGTCTATTTTTAGCTACATTGGTACCGAGCTTGGGGCAGATGCAAGAAATTCACCAAGGCGCATGGCGGGGTGCATGGCTAGAGAAAAATTCATTTGGTGTCCGTATGGCCATGGGATTGGCACTCATGATGTGTGCATTTGCCATGCAGCCAAAACGTTGGTGGTTATGGGTACCTGGCGGAGCACTTTGCTTTGGTCTGGTTTTAATGTCGACATCAAAGGCGGCCTTGCTTGCTGCTTTGGTCGCTATATGCGGGTTTTTGGTTATTCGGGTGTTTCGCCGTTTCCCTATCTTACGCATTCCGGTGATGTATAGCGTTGTTATTGGTGTTTCGGTGCTGATGTTTCTCATTATCTTTATGCCCGATATGATGTTTGATATTATCGGTAAAGAGCGCACGCTTACTGGGCGGACGGATATTTGGAATGCTCTGGCAGCAGCCATAAGAGAAAAACCTTTATTAGGGTATGGTTACGGCACATTTTGGCAGGGGCTGGACGGGCCGTCTTATTGGGTGCGGTTTAGCTTGGAGTGGGGCGTTCCAACGGCCCATAATGGTTGGATCGAAACTTGGTTGTCGGCAGGTCTTGTCGCCGTAATCCTGTTTGGGCTTTTGTATCTGATTACATTATTGTTGGCGTTTGGGCGCTTGTACCGTGGTGGGGTTGAAAACTATTGGGTCATCTTGTCAACGGTATTGTTTTTGATGGTCTCTTTGTCTGAAAGCACCATCTTGCAGCAAAATGATCTAAGCTGGGTAATCTTTGTCGCCACGTCAGCAAAATTATTCTCGTTTTCACCTGCTTATTGGCGAGACAGGCCTAAAATGCCTTATTTTCAACCACCGCAGCCCCGTACAGTTTAGGGGTAAAGCCGCCAAACCACAGGACTTTACCGGCACCAGCCGCTGATTTAGCGAGGAAATGTATATAGGATGGTCTGCCTATGATTTTGGTCAGTAAAGCCATAGGTGTATAGAGCACGTATTGTACGGTCCCGACCAACATCCATTTGCCTACGCCCAGCCAGTTTTTATTGTCGGCGCATTCTTGGCTGGGGCTTTGGCCATTAGAAAAACTGCGGATTTTAACATACGCAGGTGTAGCGCGGTGCGGCTGGATATCTTCATTTGCGTTTGCTGCTCGTGACCAGGCTATTTTAATGCCTTGCGATTGCAGCTCAGAGAAAAGCAAATCATCTTCTCCGCCTGTTTCGTTCATAGCAGGGCTAAACGGCGGTGCGGGCAGGGTGCATAATTTTGTATCGAGGAGTGAATTTCCGCAGCCGAAAAATTCATCGACCACGCCCTCGTTCATCTGCGGGCCAAACCGCGAGAAAAAATCCACCAAATAATCATTATACTTAGATTGACCAGCAATGCGGGCATGGGTTGGTACGAAGGCGAGTGCAGCACTGTGCTTTTGTGATATGTCCAATAGGGTTTGTAGCCAGCCTGCACAGGCTTCTTGGTCGTCGTCCAGGAAAGCCAGATAGCGGCCTTTTGCAGCTTTTAAGGCACCATTACGTGCATTAGAAACACCGGGCTCCGGCACATGTAAATAGTGAGTATTGATCGTTGCCGTTTTAGCAAAATTCTTAACATAGTCACGGGCGCTGCCTTTTGGATCATTGTCCGCGACAATGATCTCCATAGCTAACCCACCAGCCGTTTGTTCTGTCAGGCTTTCGAGTGCTGTTTTTAATCCT
>NVTC01000008.1 GCA_002732905.1 Robiginitomaculum sp. | reverse complement strand
CTAACAATGTCGCACTTAAGGTTTTACCATCATCGAATGTGATCGTGGTTTTATCCGCACCTGCCTCAATATCACTGACCCGCGCAGGGGCTATCCAAGTAATGTTGTCTTGTTTCTGAGTTTGTCCATGTAAAGCGTGGCGCATACGGCGGTTTTCCACCATATAACCGAGAGGTTCGCCGTCGTTAGTTTCTGCGATTTGTGCACTGTCAAAAAATAGATTGAGCGGCGAAGGCGCTTCGCCTGCCTGCCCGTCACTTACCAAAATTTTATTAATTGGCCCTGCATGGGTATCCTCACCTTGGGCAAGCGCGTCTGCAACGCCCAAAGCACGCATCATCCTGAAGCTGGCGGTTGCAATGGCAGATGCTCGCCCATCATGACTATCCGCCAATTGGTCGGATGGCTCGCTAATGTCAACAACACCAATACTAAACCCAGCCTGTCCACAAGCCAAAGCAACGGTCAAACCGACTAAGCCGCCGCCAACCACTAAAATGTCAAAATCTGTATTCTTCTTTTTCATAGGCGGCAGTGTACCACAAAAGCACAGACGTCCAAGTTCAATTCTACAAAATCGCAAAATGCCGCACAGATACAACCGATTCTATTGCTTGCCCCTCACATCAAAGCCCTATAGAGCGGCATCAAATTAGCCAGATAGAATATTTATGCCTAACACGACTAAAACTACATTTGCCGATACCGGACTTTCCTCTCCCATTTTGAAAAAACTGGAACGGCAGGGCTATGAGCATCCCACCCCTATTCAGGCCGGAGCCATCCCGCCAATTTTGGCTGGTAAGGATGTTGTCGGCTTAGCCCAAACGGGTACGGGCAAAACCGCCGCCTTTACCCTGCCGCTTTTGCAACGGGTCGATGCTGCCTTGGAAAAAGATAGTGGCCACGAAAACATCAAACGTGCCATCCGCGTGTTGATCTTGACCCCTACCCGCGAATTAGCGGTACAGATTGACAAAGCCGTCCGTAATTACGGCGAGAACCTGACCACACGCTCGACCTGTGTAGTCGGCGGCGTAAATTTAAAACGCCAAATTAAACCGCTCAAACAGGGCGTTGATATTCTGGTAGCAACCCCGGGACGGCTTGAAGATTTGCTCGGCCAAAAGATCATCACCCTTAATTGGATTGAAACCGTAGTTTTGGACGAAGCTGATCAGATGCTCGATATCGGTTTCATGCCTGCCATTAAACGGATTTTGGCATTGACCCCGAAAGACCGTCAGACGCTTTTATTTTCTGCAACAATGCCGCGCCAAATCCGCGAGTTGGCTAGCCGCTATATGAAAAGCCCTGTCGAAGTTTCCGTTTCGCCAGAATCTAAAACCGCTGAAAACGTTTCCCAAAGTGTGATGTTCATCGCGCAGCCGGATAAAACCAAAGCGGCCATTGCCCTTCTGCAAGCCTATAAAGGCAAACGGGTCATTTTATTTTCCCGCACCAAACGCGGCTGTGACCGAATTGCAAAGCGGCTCAACGGGAACAATCTCAGCGCCCAAGCCATTCACGGTAATCGTTCGCAAAACCAGCGTACACGGACATTGGATGCGTTTCGGGCTGGCGATGTTGATATTTTAGTGGCCACAGATGTAGCGGCGCGGGGCATTGATATCCCGGGTGTTGAACTGGTGTTAAATTTTGATCTGCCGCAAGTGGCCGAAGCCTATGTTCACCGTATTGGTCGCACGGGCCGTGCCGGAAAATCCGGCACAGCAATTGCGTTTTGTAACCCGGACGAAAACCCTTTGCTACGCGATATCGAACGCATTATTAAACTGCGCATTCCGTTGCGCACGGACGACGGTAAAGTCGAAGCAGAACCGGAATGGGATCCCAATAAAAACCCCAATGCAGAGCGCACGTTTAACCATGTGAAGCAGCGCGAANCCGAAGACTATGTACGAGATACACATCAAGGTGCAACCGCGCCAAGCTCTAAAAAACGGGGCAAAAAGGAACGTGGTAAAAGTCAGGGTCAAAACCAAAGCCAGAATCAGGGTCAGAATCAAGGCCATGGGGAAAAACGCCCTGCTAAAAAAACTGACGCCAACTTCCAGAAACGGCGCCAGAAAAAACGCCAACAAAAACAGCCCGTAGCCAGTACGGAAAACACACCTGACAACAAAGCTCAAGACGGCTCCAAAGGCTCAGCAGCAAAACAAGACGGCGGTAAACGTACGTCTCCTAAACCGAACGAAAATAAATCCAAAAAATCACGCCGCAATCGTCCCGGCTCCCGCGCCCGAAAACGTCACAGAGCAGAACGGGAAAACTAGAAGGTATAAAGGTAGCGTTATTCCCCGCCTTTATACACCACACCGTTTTTCATGACAAAGTCTACATCGTAAAGCTCTTCAATATGGGTGAGCGGGTTACCGTCTACGGCTATGATGTCAGCGTATTTTCCGGGCTCTATTGAACCTATTTTTCCACCCATTTCCAGATGGTTTGCTGCGGTAACAGTTGCCGCTTTGATAGCGTCCATTTCGCTCATGCCTGCCTCAACCATATAGCCAAATTCACGCGCATTTTCACCGTGTTTTGACACGCCTGTATCCGTTCCAAACGCTATAGTGACACCGTTTTCATAAGCGATTTTCAGCATTTCCAACATCTGCGGTCCAACTTCAAGCGCTTTGGCCTTGGATGCGGGCGGCAGCCAATTTTTGTTTTTTGCCCAATCAACTACGGTCATGCCAGCAAGAACTGTCGGCACCAAAACTGCATCATATTTCTTGAACAATGCGGTGGTTTCTACGTCCAGATATGTGCCGTGCTCGATGGATTTCACACCCGCTTTCAGAGCACTATCAATACCTGTTTTACCGTGAGCATGGGCAGTAACCTTGCGGCCCATCTTCTTCGCTGTCTCGACAATAGCTTCTAATTCATCATTGAAAAACTGTTGTTCTACCCCTGCGGCCGTATTGGACAGCACGCCGCCTGTAGCGGTAATTTTAACCACATCTGCACCTGCTTTGATAGCGGCACGTGTGGCGCGGCGGCAATCTGCTACGCCGTCGCAAATAGTTGGGCTGTGGAATAAATCYAAWATTTCCTGTCGGTAACCATGCATATCGCCGTGCCCGCCTGTAGGGGAAACGGAACGGCCAGACGCCCGTATACGCGGGCCAGCAACCTTGCCTGCATTGATGGCATCGCGAAGAGCGAAAACTTCTTCCGGTCCGCCAACATCCTGCACAGATGTAAAGCCAGCCATCAACGTTTWWCKASYMTYKMSCMWCGCNATYATWGSCNNCGTNTSGCSKSGKCKCNTTSGNTGRSMNCAKCAAGTCGGATATTAGGATTAAACTCCATGCGTAAATGTACATGGCTATCAATGAGGCCAGGCAGGACGAAGCTATCCGATAAATCGATAACTGACGCGCCTTTCTCAAGTTGATAACCAGATACGATTTTCACGATTTTATTGTCCTTAATATAAATGCTTTGTTTGCTGAGCGGTTTTGCACCCGGAACGGCCAAAACTTGGCCCGCATGAATAATGGTCGTGGTTTTCTCACCGCCCTTTTCAGTGGCATATGCTGAACTTGAAAGCACAAGTGCTATGCCGCCAAGTAAAACTGATTTTAGATGTTTCATAATTTATCCCCGTAATGTTTATTTAAGCGCTTGTTTAGCGATATCCCTGCGGACAAATCCGCCCGGCCAATTTATGGCTTCGTCTATTGCAGCATAGGCACGCTTTACAGCTTGTGCAACTGTCTTACCTTCGGCTGTGATATTAAGGACGCGCCCACCCGCAGATAATAATGCGCCGTCTTCGCCGCGCGTAGTGCCTGCGTGAAACACTTGTACGCCGTCCATAAGGTTAGCGGCTTCTACACCTTTTATAGTTTCACCTTTAGCATAAGAACCGGGATAGCCTTTTGCAGCAACCACCACATTGACCACAGCATTTTGTGACCACTCGACCAAGCCAACATCTGCGAGCTTGCCTTTGGCGGCGGCGATCATCATTGCCAACAAATCTGTTTCCAGCCTGCGCATAAGCACCTGGCATTCAGGATCACCAAAGCGGACATTGTACTCGATCAATTTTGGCCCTTCGGTCGTCATCATCARRCCTGCAAACAAGACGCCTGTGAACGGTGCRCCYTCTGCTATCATGCCKYGTATAGTCGGGATCAGGATTTCGTCCATAATGCGCCGYTCATCATCAAATCCAGGTACYGGAGAATARGCCCCCATGCCGCCCGTATTGGGACCTTTGTCGCCGTCGTAAGCACGCTTGTGATCTTGAGCKGCCATAAGCGGCAAAACCGTTTTCCCGTCTGCCAGAGCAAAGAATGAAATTTCGTGCCCGGTCATAAAYTCTTCGATCAGGACACAATCGCCTGCRTYYCCRAATTTTCCAGAGAAAAACGCGTCCARTTCGGTTTCGGCTTCGKCTTTCGTCTCGGCAATGACCACGCCCTTGCCAGCCGCYAGGCCRTCCGCTTTAATCACATAAGGTGCCGTCATKYCGTCCAGATAAACTTTGGCATCTTCTACATTGGTAAACACATCATACTTGGCGGTTGGAATATCGTGGCGGSTACAAAAATCTTTGGTGAACGCTTTCGAGGTTTCTAACATAGCGGCGTCTTCGGTTGGACCAAATACRGCTATGCCTTGCTTAAGCAGATCRTCCACCAAYCCAAGCGCCAAAGGYACTTCGGGGCCGACCACCACGAAATTTACAGCTTCTTTTAAAGCAAARTCGACTAGCCCGACTACATCATCGGCTTTAATGTCCACGCAATCAGCGATCTCGCAAATTCCGGCATTTCCCGGCGCACATATRAGCTGATCRCACAACGGGCTCTGGTTTATTTTCCAAGCCAGTGCATGTTCGCGCCCRCCGCTACCAATAAGAAGAACTTTCATGTTGGAACTTTCATTTGGTGATTCCATACTAAAATTTTGACACTTATGGCGGAGAAGTGCACAAGAGTAAACATGAACCAGACACCGACTAATCCACCCTCCAATGTGCCCACTAACGTACATGAATATTCAGTTTCCGAACTGGCATTTTCCCTCAAACGCACGGTCGAGGAAACCTTTGGCCGYGTACGGGTGCGCGGYGAACTTGGGCGNKKKNGTCATCGCCAAGTCCGGTCATATGTATGTGGATGTTAAAGACGACAAAGCCGTAATCGCGTCCATCATGTGGAAGGGCGCGGTCTCGCGCCTATCCGTACGTCCCGAAGAAGGTATGGAAGTCGTCGTCGAAGGCAAACTGACCACTTATCCAGGGCGCTCGCAATATCAATTGGTTATCGACAGGTTAGAGCCTGCTGGTGTTGGCGCTTTGATGGCYATGCTAGAAAAGCGCWARRAAATGYTGRCGGCAGAGGGCTTGTTYGRSGCWGAGCATAAGCARGARYTACCCTAYYTACCGCAAACTATCGGGGTRATTACCTCACCAACYGGTGCCGTYATCCGTGATATATTACACCGCYTWGAAGACCGCTTCCCCCTGCGGGTTTTGGTCTGGCCAGTRYTGGTGCAAGGCGACGCGGCGGCGGCGCAAATATCTGCRGCRATWACCGGWTTTAATCAYTWYGRSGAAACSRMKRAWYTGCCRMGSCCYGAYSTRYTAATCGTSGCRMGSGGCGGAGGTTCTATAGAAGACCTTTGGTGTTTTAATGAAGAAAATGTTGTCCGCGCCGCGTACGCATCTGACATCCCTATTATTTCTGCGGTTGGTCACGAAACCGACTGGACGTTGATAGACTATGTAGCAGACCAGCGAGCGCCGACACCAACGGGYGCGGCAGAAATTGCTGTGCCAGTTCGGGCTGAACTYATTGACACYGTCGAAGATTACGGACTGCGTTTAAARCGTGGTTTGAGCCGTACCGTCGAGAGTAAGAARCTTAGTTTTGCMGCWGCGAAACTCCCCAAGCTCGACACTGTACTCTCGAACCCGCGCCAACGGTTTGATCTTGCCGCCGCCCGTTTGCGACCGGATGCKTTGGTGCRMGATATTGCSCGYAAAARYGACAGYGTKCAAAATGCAGGCCGYGAAGTGGTTTTGTCCATGGGCAGATTGCTACAAAAATCCCGCGATAGATTRGCGRGYGCAGRCAAATTACTRGAAGCCTATTCYTACCAAGGTGTGCTTGAACGGGGTTATGCTTTGGTCAGTGAYGYWGACGGTAAAGTTGTCCGAAAAGGCAAACCGCTAAAATCCGGTCAAGCCGTGAGCCTAACTTTTAGCGACGGTAAACGCGGAGCGGTGATTGGCGGAATGCCTACCCTCGTCAAACCCAAAAGAAAACCTCGTCAAAAAAAGACTGATGAAAATCAACCTGACCTCTTTTGATTTCCATCAACATCGTGTAGAAAGTCCCCATGTTAAATTTTACCCAAGCCAACCGTGAAGCTAAACTTAGCTATGGCTCTTCCGATTACCTGATTTTGGAATCCGGAAGCTTTGTCCTGTGCGCAGTCACAGAAACCCGTATCCCCCTAGAGCAGATCAAATACTGGAGCGAAGATTTGCAAGAGGCATATGTGGACGCGGGCGCAAGTCTAAAACGTTGGCAAGAGAGCCAAGGGGAATAGGCTTGGGATTTATGCGGATAGATACCCCCAACACCCCGCTCATACCCGCGCAGGCGGGTATCCAGTTGGATATCTCCCTAGGCTCCCGCCTACGCGGGAGCGAGCGGATGTGGGTAGGGATAARATGGYTSTTRRGKKYKCTGYTCGYAGTATTSCTAACCGCCTGTGGACAAAGTGAGAGTGAAGCGCAAATYANNNGTCTMNNGATGAACTGCTTGAGAAAGTCAAAAAAGATGCATTGGTCAATCAAAGCAAACCTATTGATGAAGATAAACAAACTAGAAAAGCGAAAGATTACCGCGCTACCTTACAACAAATTAAGGACAGTCCTTATAACGAGGTCATTTATTGCAAAGGTGTGCAGCAACAAGGCGGTGCAGTTCGGTGCCGAACACATCCAAATTCATCCGTCGAGATTGGTGGTGTGAAAGTAAAAGCTGATAGTGAAGGGCAAGTGATTATTGGCTTTGACAGGGATGCCCCAGCTTTTGAGAACATTAATGTGGTTACTCCAGAAGGAATGTCCACCTCAATCCAAATCCCAATCAAACCCCGCGAATATGTCGTATCCCGTATTGACGGCCTACCACCCTCACAAGTTTCCACTTTCACTGAAAAGCAACTTGTTCGTATCCGTGCGTCTTCTGCACGCAAGAAAACGGGGTTCGCGTCGCGCGAGCAAACACTTTGGTTTAAGGACGGGTTTGATTATCCGCTTAAGCAATTTACTAAAACTTCGCCGTTTGGGGCACAGCGGATTTTGAACGGTGTAACCAAGAAGCCTCATTACGGCGTAGACATTGCCGCCCCCGTTGGCACACCTATTTATGCGCCTGCAGACGGGGTCATTTCCATGGCGGACGATGATCTTTATTTCGAAGGCGCCATGGTTTTGATCGATCATGGTCAGGGGCTCATTTCCATGTATCTGCACATGAACACTATTGATGTGAAACCGGGGCAAGAGGTGAAACGCGGCGAGAAAATCGGTGAAGTTGGGTCAAAAGGACGCTCCACCGGTCCGCACTTGTGTTGGCGTTTGAAATGGCGTAATCGCCATCTCGATCCAGAACTTTTAACACGATGGCCTACTGATGATTAAACCCGCAAAAGACTGTACCTCCATGACCGAAGTCCGCGCMGKSGTCKWYYCKRTMSASYSYGRRCYKKYMRSRMYSATSRYMCSCYKMMRRGSCWWKATGKMMKSKGCAGCCCGCATCAAGGAAGACCGCGACGCCGTTTATGACAGTGTGCGCATCGAAGATGTTGTTGCAAAAGTCAAAGCCGAAGCAGTAAAACAAGGTCTATCGGTCGAGATAGCCGAACCCGTCTGGCGCGAAATGATCAAGCAGTCCATTGCCTACGAATTCAAAGCCTGGGATAAATTACGGGACGCGGGATAARCAAAMCCAATACAGCAAAATAGRCYTATCAGATGYGYATTTCYCCTTATCCATTATTCCTGTGCCSTAGAGGCCAATTGTCTCTTTTCAATTCCGTATGAGAGCGTATAAGCAARGCAAATCAGTTGGAGAGTRAAAATGGTTGAACTGGCACTGCCGAAGAATTCCAAAATCGGTAAAGGTAAAGCTTGGCCACTTTCTGGTGAAGTTGGGGCAGGCGCAACCGGCCCCACCAAAACGTTTAAAGTYTACCGTTAYAGYCCAGACGACGGTGAAAAYCCGAGCTGGGATAGCTATACTGTTGATCTCGATGATTGCGGSCCAATGGTCTTGGATGCACTGCTGAWGATCAAAAGCGATATTGACCCTACATTGGCGTTTAGGCGTTCATGCCGCGAAGGTGTGTGCGGATCGTGTGCCATGAATATTGGTGGCCAAAAYACTCTTGCTTGCACCAAAGGTATCGACGAGTTYAARGGCGGCACGATTACCATTTCSCCYCTGCCGCATTTGCCYGTTGTACGCGAYCTRGTGCCTGACCTYTCGAAYTTTTATGCGCAATATGCGTCTATYGAGCCTTGGCTRCACACAACATCGCCAACACCWGAAAAAGARTGGCGSCAAAGYGWGCCMGACCGCGATAAACTGGACGGACTTTACGAATGTATTTTGTGTGCGTCYTGCTCAACGTCCTGCCCAAGCTATTGGTGGAACGGTGACAAATACCTTGGCCCTGCGGTTCTTTTRCAAGCCTATCGYTGGCTRATTGATAGCCGCGACGAAGCCACRGGCGAACGGCTCGACGAGCTCGAAGAYCCGTTTMGKCTCTATCGTTGYCATACCATCATGAACTGCACCAATGTCTGCCCCAAAGGCCTAAACCCGGCCAARGCTATTGCAGAAGTCAARAAAATGCTGGTTGAACGGGTRGTTTAAACCGGRYCGCTTAAACCCAAACNTAWAGAGCTTCTACAATATCACGCACCGCTTGTGTGGCCTGCGCCGAGCCTTTTGGTAGGGTGGTTGGATCTATGGCTGGCCCGAAAGTAAGCTCGGGACTCGARCCACTTTTATTGAACAATTCRTGAAACAAAGTGATGTCGCGCAGTTCGTTATTYARGAGCGCAAATAAATAATACATTGCCGAGTTACGAGCGTTGATACGCAAGGGTATTATCGGGACATTGTTTTTGCGCGCCACACTGACGGCGGTCGGGTTCCAAGGTTTRTCTCGAAGYCCTCTCCATGTCATTTTTGCCAGCACGCCCGACGGAAATATCACCACCGCGCGTTCATTGTTAATCGCRTTTTTCAATGCTTTCAAAACTGARCGGGCTTTGGCTGCCGTGCGTTTTTCGACCACCCATTCTACCGGGATGATAATATCTGTGCAGTTGGGGGCGACCCGCACCGCATCAGCATTAGCCATAAACATATGGTCCGGACGACGGGCTTTCAGGGCATCGTAAACAAATACACCRTCAGCTAAGCCGGTTGGATGATTAGAAATGATCATGACYTTTCCGCYCTCAGGCACATGYTCCARSCCGCTSACCAACGGCGGCAGRTTMAGCATATCRCTGACATGGGCAAAAGAATCCCAGCCGTTCAACTCTGCCATTGTATCGGCCATAGCCACGGCTTTTTCATAACCCAACGCTTTATACAACGCCGGACGTATGAACCGCCATACTTGTTGCCGTTTCATCAATTTTTGCGCCCGTTCTGCGATTAACTGTTCAATTATRTGCATGACCGTATCTTGTGGATTTATGCTAAACTGTAAAGCGTAAAAAATAGAGTGTTAYTKCTTAAATGCCCAAAATTTWAGCATCAAATATTGAGCGATGGGCGTCAAGACGATAGCGATGAAAACGTTCAATGCAAACGGTACAGCATAGAGGCTCAGCAAAGTTTGAAATAARCCCACATTGATCGCAATRCCRATAAKCCAGACCAATGCAAAGCGAGGTATTGAGCGGCGGTGACCGTCAGTACTTTTAAATGTAAAATAATAAGAGCCAAAGTAAGAGATCATTGCACCTGACATAAATCCGGCAAAATTGCTCAAAGTCGGTTGAAGAGCCAGAACATGAAATAGGGCCATGGCTACAAGCCCATGTGTTGATGCAGCACAAATGCCGACCAAACCATAGCGCATGACTTGTAACATATTATATTTTGCAAGCAATTGTACAAAGTGGTTCATAGAAATGCATTACGCGCAAGAGATTGAAAAATCCTAAATCAAGCATTAGCTTTCGAGAACTGACGAACYGTGCCCCATACTGTGTTCTTGGCCGATATATTCATCTGAACGCATTTCCATAAGACGTGAAGCCGTGCGTTCAAACTCAAAGGCCCCATCTCCCGCGTCATATAACTGCTCCGGCGGCGCGGCGGCCGATAGAACAAGTTTTGTTTTGTTCTCGTACAGCGCATCAATGAGCGTSACAAAACGTTTGGCTTCATTACGGTTATGGGGACCCATTTTCGGGACGTTTTCCAAAATTAACGTGGTGAAACTTTTAGCAATTTCCAGATAATCCGCCGCGCCTAGAGCACGGTCACAGAGATCAGAAAAAYTTGCRCGCGCGGTSCCCGATGCAGCCAAGAGATTGATCTCGCGGCCTTGAACCTTCAAGGTTTGCAAACTTGGTTCGCTTGGCCTTATCAAGCGGYGCCAAATKGCTTCTACACCCGCATCAGCATCTTTGCCGAGCGGACTATAATACATAGGGGCTTTTTGGAGCTTTTTTAGRCGGTGRTCTTCRAGACCATTAAAGGACAGCACATCTAGTTTTTGCTTGAAAAGATCAATAAACGGCAAGAAYARTTGCCGGTTCAGGCCGTCTTTATAAAGCGCATCAGGGGCACGGTTCGATGTGGCTACCACRACAACACCGCGTGCGAGCAAAGCGGTAAACAAGCGRCTTAATATCATGGCATCCGTRATATCAGTAACATGGAATTCATCAAAGCAGAGCAATGTGGCCTCAGACGCAATMGCCTTTGCGGTGGGTGCTATGGGATCGTCGCCCGCACCTCTCACATRGTTTGSTTGGCTYCGRCGCTCCCTAGAGGACAGCTTACGCCAGCTTGCAATCCGTTTGTGGACGTCTTGCATGAAAGCATGAAAGTGTACGCGGGATTTTGGTTTAGTCTCTGCAGCTTCGAAAAACATGTCCATCAACATGGATTTACCGCGCCCAACACCACCCCAAATATACAAACCGTTTGGCGCCGCCGCCCATCCGCGCAATGTCCGTTTTGGTTTATATCTTTTTAACCGCCTCAGTAAATYRTCTAACTTCTGTGCRGYAATYAACTGCTCTGCGTCYGCATTCAGCTCACCAGCAGCCACCCKTTTTTGCAASCCCGCCTCAACGCTCATTTTGGATAACTTCCGGCTGATTTGTTTCTGGATGGGTKGGCGGCACTGACAATGTGTATGAGGCCAGAGCCAAAATCAAAAATGCGATCAAGGTCAAAGCAATAAACAATCCACGGTTTTTAAAATTGTTCATTCTGCGTACGTGTCCCTGTTACCTTAGTCTTTGCTATTTAGAGGTCGAATCGTATTTTCTTGTAGCTTATCCCCAATAACAAGGCATCTTTTATTTAGACTATGTTCATGTTAGAATCGCTAAGTGTTGATGCGGGCATAGATTCGCATTAGTGGTTTRTGGYCRGACTATAAGTTTGGGGGACTTCTTTCTGTAGAAAGATNAGGAGTCTAAAACGAGATTTTAGAGRGTTTAACATGGAACAGATTGAACTATTRATKRRCAGRTTACCCSAATGGGTATTYGATCTAATAATTGCRMTCGCAATAATTGTTTTCGGTTATTTTATTTCAAAAATAGCMGGCATGATCGTATCAGGCGCAATTAATAAAACGGGCCTTGGGCGCAAAGCCAARACYACGGGCGGYAATATTGGCAAGTCGTTATCTAAAGCCGTGTTTTGGGTGCTTTGGCTGTTCTTTATTATGGTTGGTYTATCAAAATTTCCAGCYTTGGCAGAACCGTTGGAAGGCATTCGCGGCATGCTCGACGATATTTTCGCCTATGTACCGCGTGTGGTGTCAGCAGGGTTTATCTTCTTCATTGGCTGGGTTTTAGCTAAAATATTCCGCGAAGCTGTCACCTCTACACTAGAAGCCGCGCAAGTTGATAACCTAGCCTCTCGGTTTGGAACTGATGATGATGNNNNCAAGTCTACTTCAAATACAATTGCTAAAACAGCTGGCGGCATTGTTTTTGCCTTTGTTTTATTCCTATTTGGTGTAACCGCCTTGGGCGTTTTGGACATTGACAGCATCACTGGCCCTCTTACGGGGATGCTTGATCAGGTCATGAGCTATATTCCGCAATTGATATCGGCTTCCGTTGTCCTCGGCCTCTCCATCATAATTGGTAAGTTTGCAGCTAATTTAGCTAGAAATACRTTRCCTGCAATGGGCATTGATACAGCACTAAGCGCCATTGGCGAATTGGACGGAGAAAAAAGCTCTAATGTTGTACCTTCGAAAATAATTGCAACAATTGCCTTCATCGGCATTTCTCTGATGGGTGCAGTTGCCGCCATGAACATCCTCGGTATTGACCAGTTGACCGAGATATTCGACCAATTGCTGAGTTTGGGCGGTAGCATTACACTCGGCGCAATTATTATCGGCGTTGGYTTTTTCATCGCAAATGTTATCTCTCGTATTGCCACTCAAGCTATGGGTGATACYGCCGGAAAAATCATCAAATATGTAACCATTTTAATTGTCACATTCATGGGCTTGAGCCAGATGGGCATTGGTGATGAAATCGTCAATACAGCGTTTAAGTCCTTCGTTTACGCTGCAGCCTTCGCCGCAGGTGTTGGCGGTGCCGTTGCGTTTGGTTGGGGTGGTCATAAATGGGCCGGCACTAAATTGGAACAATGGTTCCCAAGCAAAGTTAAAGCCAAAACCAGAGCAAAGCCTCGCGCTAAAAAATAAGCGCCACAGTATACGCTAAGAAAAGGTCACCACACGGTGGCCTTTTTTTTTGGATAAATTGCCACAGACCGCGAACAATCGTTGCGCTTTGTTTTTTACAGGCCTAAACCACGGCTAAATAATTTYACTTACTKAGGAGACTAAAATGGCACGAGCAAAAATCGCACTTATTGGTGCAGGCATGATCGGCGGAACTTTGGCGCATGTGGCGGCACGCGAAGACTTAGGCGACATTGTTATGTTCGATATTTTCAAAGGGCCAGCTCAAGGCAAAGCCCTTGATCTTAATCAGGCAAGCGCCGTATTTTCTAATGATAGCAATTTCAAAGGCACGGATGATTACGCTGATATTGCTGGTGCTGATGTTGTCATCATTACGGCTGGCTTTCCACGTAAACCGGGCATGAGCCGCGACGATCTTGTGTCTAAAAACTTGGGTGTTATCAAACAAGTTGCAGCAGGTATCAAAGAATATGCGCCCAAAGCCTTTGTGATCTGCATCACCAATCCTTTGGATGCTATGGTCTGGGCGCTCCAAAAGTTTTCCGGTATTAACCCGCGTAAAGTTGTCGGTATGGCTGGTGTTTTGGATAGCTCTCGTTTCCGCTATTTCCTCGCAGATGAATTTAATGTCTCTATCGAAGACGTGACGGCATTTGTACTTGGTGGACACGGTGATACTATGGTGCCGCTGATCCGCTATTCCACAGTCGCAGGCATTCCTCTACCGGACATGATCAAAATGAAATGGACGACCCAAGAACACATCGATGCCATTGTTGACCGCACCCGTAAAGGCGGCGGCGAAATCGTTGGCTTACTCGGCAATGGCTCGGCTTATTACGCACCTGCGGAAAGTGCTATCGAAATGGCCAAGTCTTATTTGAAAGACAAGCGCCGCATTTTACCTTGCGCAGTTCGTTTATCTGGCCAAATTGCTGGCGTCCGCGGCCTGTATGTTGGCGCACCTGCAATCATCGGTAAGCGCGGCGTCGAGAAAGTTCTCAACATTCGCCTCAACAAAGTCGARCGCGCARGCTTCCTAAGTTCCGTTGCAGCCGTTGAAGGACTAATGGCAGATTGTACGAAAATGGATCCAGATCTTGCCGACTAAATAATTTTGTCATCMCGGCCAAACCGCTCTTGCGGTGCTGAGCCGGGATCTCAATGTTTACGCTAACCTACGAGGTCCCGGGTCAAGCCCGGGATGACAAAAAGGGAATTATAGTGGAAACAAKACTTGAAACAGAMCGYYTAATCCTTCGCCCCATTGACGGGGCGARGGATTTTCCTTTTTGGGCYGAAATGATGGCCGACGMGGAYAGTGTMCGTTAYCTMTGGAACAAYACCCCGTGTGATGAAAATGCGGCTTGGCAAAACATGRCCATGAAYATTGGYCATTGGCAGGTGCGRGGCTACGGRTTTTTCTCTGTTATTCTCAAAGAAACGGGTGAATGGGTTGGGCGCATTGGGCCTTATTATCCGCATGGTTGGCCTGCTCCGGAAATCGGTTGGGCAATACATCCGGGGCATACAAGGAGGGGCTATGCTTACGAGGCCGCCAAAGCATGCCTGCCCTTTGTATTTGACACCCTTGGTTGGGAACGCGTGACCCATGTCATAGTTGACGGTAATATCCCCAGTATTGCCCTAGCGGAAAAGCTCGGCTCGAAACTGTTGGAAACACGGTTTGATAAGCAGGCAGGCCGCACCCGCTTGATTTACGGCCAAGACAAGCCATAACCAAGCTATGGAACCAATATTAGAAACGAAGCGCCTTATTTTGCGCGCAATAGACCCTGACCATGATTTCGAAGCCTGGGCGGAAGCTTTCGCTGACCCGAACACGGTACGGCATTTAGGCATCGAGGTCATGAACCGACAGCAGGCTTGGCGCTCCATGGCAACTATTATGGGACATTGGCAAATTCGCGGCTACGGGTTTATGTCTGTCATCGAAAAGGCCACAGGCAAATGGGCAGGGCGCATTGGCCCTTGGAACCCCGAAGGTTGGCCGCAGCCGGAAGTTGGCTGGACGCTTCACCCTGATTTTACAGGGAAAGGTTATGCCACGGAGGCAGGTGCAGCGTGTATCGGTTATGCGTTTGAAACACTGGGTTGGGACGAGGTTATCCACGTTATCGCGCCAGAAAACATTGCCAGTATCAAGGTTGCCGAAAAACTCGGCTCACACTATCTGCGTACCATCCCGAACATTCCCGGCATGTACGATAAACCATGTTTGATTTACGGCCAAAACAGGCCAAAATCAGACATGACCAAACCTTAAATCTCAAAATAAGTGAGACAGTAACGCCAAAGAGAGTTAGCCTAGGCTATGAGCAAAAAACCCGTTACCCCAGTTACAGTCGATATAGTCTCCGACATTGTTTGCCCGTGGTGTTGGCTGGGGRAGCAGTATTTTGATAAAGCTATCGCCGCCTCCCCAGATATTGAAGTCCAGATCAATTGGCGACCGTTTATGTTGGACGCAGGTATCCCCGAGGGGGGCATGCCCTATTCTGATTATATGAAAGCCAAGTTCGGAACTGGCCGCAGTGACAAATTCAAAACCATGCGTGAGCATTTGGAAGGCGCTGCACAAGCCGCAGGCATAGAATTTCATTTCGGCGATATTCCCATGCGTCCAAACACCCTAAAAGCACATCTATTGATTAAATGGGCCGCGGGACAAGGCAAAGCCCATGCAGCTTCGGGGGCCTTGTTTCAAGCTTTTTTCAAAGACTTGAAAGACGTAGGGAATATTGAAGTTCTAGCTACCATCGCAGATAATATCGGCATGGACGGCACATTAGTGGGCGAACTTCTAGAAACGGGACGGGACCTGGATAAGCTAAAAGCCGAGCTAGCCTATTTCCAAAAACTGGGTGTAACTGCGGTGCCGACATTTATCTATAACGGCACATTTGCAGTATCAGGCGGACAACCACCCGAAGCCCACGGGCAAGCTTTGCAAAAAGCCTCGACCATCCCCGATAAAGACATTATGACAGTGCTCAATTCTTAAAAAGGAAACATCATGGAATTATTTGAAATCGCGACGTTGTTTACAGCGATCAATATATTGATACTTTTTACACTGACATTTCTTGTCATCCGCCAACGTAACGCACAAGAAATCTCTATGGGGCATAATGACAATGAGGACATGCAAAGAGCTATTCGCGTACACGGYAATTTTACGGAATATGCRCCTCTTGCCATGATCGGYCTGTTCGGAATGGCKGCCTGCGGGGCATCTGCCTACTGGATGTACGGCATTGGCRGCGTATTTACGCTTGGGCGTGTTATGCACGCWTTCGGWTATTCAAAAACCACRAGYAAGAGCATCGGACGTTTCTACGGAACKGTCATGACTGTTTTYAGCCTCCTCATAATGGCWCTGTATTTATTGTTCYTGGTYGCRACATAGCGCTTGCGGCACTCGTTCTTTTTGCTAAAAGCACGCCATGAAAAAACCTGAGACATCCGATCTAAGCCCTGACCATTTAAAGCCCGCTCTTGAAGCCTTGTTGCGTCTCGCCAAAAACCACGGCGCTGACGCKGCWGAAGCCGTTGGAGCATATGGGCGCTCATTATCCATCGGGGTGCGCGGCGGCGCGCTTGAAGACATCGATAATTCCGAAGGCAAAGATATTGGCCTGCGGGTTTTTGTTGGCCAAAGACAAGCCTGTGTTTCCAGCTCCGATCTTTCAAGCGATAGTTTGGATAAATTAGCTGAACGATGTGTGGCTATGGCAAAACTGGCGCCGGAAGACACCTATTGCGGTTTGGCGGACGCTGATAAATTGGCCAAGTCTAAGCCAGAACTTGATATTTACGATCCGATTGATTTGGATGCAGGCACATTGCTGACCCGCGCTCAAGAATTGGAAGCAKCAGCACTCAGTATTAAGGGTGTAAACCAAGCCGAAGGTGCCAACGCTTATTGCGTCAAAGGTGCTACATATCTGATGACATCGGACGGGTTTTCAGGTGGCTGGAAATCCTCAAGTCATGGCCTGTCGGTTGCCGCTTTTGCTAGTGATGGCGATAATATGGAGCGGGATTATGATTATAAATCTACCCGCTGGCTAGAAGATTTACAGACACCGGAAAGTATTGGTATCAAGGCTGGTAATCGGGCTGTRGCACGCTTGGGTGCCAAACAAATGGCATCGGGGAATTTACCAATTTTGCTTGAGCGCCGCGTTGCCAACAGTCTGCTGTCCTCCTTCACCAACGCTATTTCCGGATCAGCGATCGCCCGTGGTGTCTCGTTTCTTAAAGACAGCATGGACACACAGGTTTTTCATGAAAAYATCAATATCATTGATGATCCGCATCTCGTTCGYGCTGGTGGTTCCCACCCGTGGGACGGKGAAGGTGTMGCGGGKAAAGCGCTYACWCTTATCRAAAAYGGTRTWYTRAAAACATGGYTGATGAAYAGYKCYRCGGCRCGCCARCTTGGRCTTWCCACRACKGGYCATGCCCATAGAGGCATGTCCTCACCGCCCGGWRTTTCTTGTTCAAATGTCTGGATGGAKGCRGGYRAAAARACRCCTGAYRCSCTGATGAAAGAYATKGGCGAAGGCCTGYTYATCACTGAAATGTTYGGTCCGTCTCTTAATTCCAACACGGGKGATTACAGCGTCGGCATTGCCGGATTTGCCATAGAAAATGGTGAGCGCACTTATCCGGTCAGCGAAGTGACCATCGCGGGCAATCTGCTGGACATGTTCAAAACTATCATTGCTGCTAATGATCTCATTATGGACAATCCTGTGACCTGCCCAAGCCTTTTGGTCGAGAGCATGGTGATAGCTGGTGCCTAATAATGAAGACTTGGCATTGCTCATAGAAACCGCGCGCACCGCCGGGGCTATCGCACGGGATTATTTCTACAAAGGCAATACCAAATTTTGGAATAAATCTGAAAATCATCCAGTGACCGAAGCCGACATAGCGGTCAATGATTATCTGGAAAAGGCCTTACAAGCGGCGCGGCCTAATTATGGCTGGTTATCAGAAGAAACGCAGGACGAHGCATCACGCATBACVBCCAAGTGCAGTTTTRTGGTGGABCCAATTGAYGGCACCCGCGCYTTTATGGACGGCAAACCGCATTTTACAATTTGCCTAGCGGTCATTGAAAACGGTAGGGCCGTAACGGGTGTTGTCTATAATCCCATCTTAGACGAAATGTTCGAAGCAGGCTTAGGGACCGGTGCACGGCTGAACGGCAAGAAAATATCCCCAAGTAAATGCACGTCCATTGCGGGCTGCTCAATTGTCGGTTACCCCCGTAAATTCAAACGACTTGGCTGGCCGGAGATGAAAGTCTCCATCCGCAACTCCATGGCTTACCGGATTGTATTGGTCGCCGCTGGTATTCGCGATGCCACCGTTTCTTTCACACCTAAATCTGATTGGGATCTTGCTGCTGCCACTATTATAGCCAATGAAGCGGGCGCCATGACCACAGATTTAGACGGCAATGCATTTCATTTCGCCAAAGACCATATTACTGAAAACGGCGTCATTTGTGCTAGCCCGTATCTACATGATTTGTTATTATCAAAAGTGAAAGAACGGGAAGACACCCTAAAATYACAACAATTGGAGACTAAAATGTCCGACCGCAAATCCGACAAAAAGCAATCTAAACAACTCTTGCACATCGTCATTGGCGGCGAGTTGATTGACCCGATGAAAACCGAATTTATCGACCTGGATAACATGACCTATATCGGCGCTTATCCGAATTACGCCAAGGCTTATGACGCGTGGAAGAACGCGGCACAAAGCACGGTCGATAATGCCCATATGCGGTTCTTTATCTTACACGCCCATGACCTCATTGATCCTGACAACGACGGCGTTATAGGGTAGAAAGATATAAATGGCCCAGTCCAAAACAAACATAAAGTCTAAAACAAGCATAAAGTCCAAAACMAACATCCTRAATTTACAAGGCGATGATAAACGCCTGGTTGGACGTTTGTGGCAAGACTTTATMCGYCCTTTCAGAGGCCGATTATATTTAGCTTTTGTCTTTATGATTGTCTTGGCGGCGGCAACAGCGGCTTACGGATTTTTGATCGCATACATCATTGATGTGGCCAGTAGCTTGGGCGGGGATATCGTTGCTACGGACGCAGGCGCACAGGCCAAGCGCTTTGCTTTAACTGTGGTGCCCGTAATTATTGCCGTGACAATTGTTTCCGGTATTTCCATGTTCCTACAATCTATTTTGGCAAATTCGGTTGCGCTGAACACCATTGGCGATTTGCAAAAATCCATGTTCGCCAGTATCCACCGCGCTGACTATGCTCGCTTTGGCCGCGAGCCGACCGGTACGCTCATTTCCCGCTTCACCAATGATGTAACGATTCTGACCAATGCCATGCTGCGCACTATGACCAACCTTGTTCGCGATGTCCTCACCGTAATCTTTTGTATCGTGGTGATGCTGACGCTCGATTGGCAAATGTCCTTTTTAATTCTCATTGTCTACCCCATCGCCGTTTGGCCTATACTCAATATTTCCAAGAAACTACGCGGCAATGCCAAAGAAGCGCAGGAACAAATCGGTGTCATTACATCACAATTAGGCGAGAGCTTTTCAGGTGCGCGCATGGTGCGCACTTACGGCCTAGAGGACTATGAGAACGCAAGGCTCGGCGCWTCRTTTAGCGAACGGGTACGGCTTTATTTAAAATTGGTCACCAATCAAGCAAGGGTTGATCCTATACTAGAAGTGCTCGGCGGTGTSGCYATAGCGGGCGTATTTGCGCTCGGCGTCTACCGCGTCGTCGGCGGGCAYACYACGGCRGGCGCTATTGCTGGCGTGTTGACAATGTTGATAGCMATGTCACCGCGCGTTCGYGCWCTCGGCACGCTRAACAATGTARTGCAAGAAGGACTGGCGGCACTGCACCGRATATTTGAAGTGATAGACGAAAAGCCGACYATTACYGAARYKSCWGATGCCGTAGAKYTKAGYGAYGTWAAAGGCGCRCTTGARTTCMRKRATGTAAACTTCACCTATGAAGACGGCACGCAGGCTATTTCTGGTTTAAATTTYAAAGTGAAMCCGGGCCAAACCATAGCAYTGGTYGGSCCGTCCGGCGGCGGWAAATCCACCATCATCAACCTSATCGCACGGYTRTATGATGTGACGGACGGCAGTATCACWATYGACGGYACGGACATCCGSARYGYCACRCTTACRTCCTTGCGAAACTCTATGGCCTTAGTCTCCCAAGACATCACCTTGTTCGATGATACGGTCGCGGCCAATATCGGGTTTGGCCGCGAAGACGCCTCCCCCGAAGACATCGAAACCGCCGCCAAGGCGGCTGCCGCCCACGGCTTTATCATGCARYTWSRRGAMGGCTACCAAACCCGTGTCGGTGAGGGTGGCGGCAAATTATCAGGCGGYCAAMRACAGCGCATCGCCCTAGCCCGCGCMATGCTGCGYGRTGCCCCYATYCTGCTCCTCGACGAAGCCACCAGYGCMCTAGACGCCGCTGCCGAGGCCAARGTACAATCGGCTCTSGAYRTSCTCACRGCAGGSCGCACAGTCTTCGTMATCGCCCACAGATTATCTACGGTCAAAAACGCTGAYAAAATTTTCGTGCTTGATGAGGGCAARATTGTAGAAAGCGGCAAACATACKACCCTGATGAAAAAAGGCGGCCTATACGCCAAAYTACGGGCATTGCAATTTTCGTARACAGTGCATCTATCATTAGTATTTTTGTCATCCCGGCCAAACCGCTCTTGCGGTGCTGAGCCGGGACCTCAATGTTTCGACTGAAGTACGAGGTCCCGGGTCAAGCCCGGGATGACAGATGTGGTAACAGTTATAAAACCTACTCCCGCCGTAATATTTTCTCGCTCATGATATTGCCGACCCAACTGGACATAAAACGGGCTTTGACGTCTGCGGGATCGTAGATCTGGTCAACCCAGTCCATGAAATTTAAATCGCCGTCCCGCGCATATTGCAAATAATCATCAAAGAAAAAATCCARCATGCCTGTCTTGCCAGCTTTCATATGCAGGTACTTCAGTTTCAACTGTTCCACCGCATCCTCAATGGGTTCGCCCAGATGGAAATGCTTATAGAGCACGCCCGTWAYSCCMGTRCGGTCRGCACCGGAYTTACAGTGCATCAAACATGGRTATTCRATTGTCTCGAACAATTCTTTCAASCCGTGCAGGCTTTTCTTTTTYGGTGTRTCGCGAGAATACATGCGRAAATCCACCAGCGTGATACCGTGCTTTTCACAAGCTTCTTTTTCCAAAGCATAATAGCCTTTATCGCTTTCGCCGCGCAAATTCAGGATTGTCTTGATACCGTCTTTGGCCAATTTCTCGATGCGTTTSGGCGAAGGTTGATTGGCACGGTACATSRCATCGCCGCCCTCATCTTCACCTTCTGTGCCAATATGRTGTTGATTATTAAACCAGACACGCAAAAAGCCATGATCACCCCAGATCAAGTCCTTATAAGCCTGTTTGCGACCTTGAGATGTATCTAAATCCAGTGTCATTACGTCCCTTGTAAAACCGAGTTAAATACCCGATATGTTTATCTTGCAAACACGAACGTAGCAGGGAGAAAAGGTTTGTTCAAACGGTTCATGAACCTAAAATTTGTGCAGGTTTTCCTAGCACTGTTCCTAAGGGGCTATATGGGTCTGGTTAARCACACGACRCGGTGGCAGGTTGAGGGCTTGGMMGYSTCYMARCCTCTCCAAGAAAGCGGCGAGGGTTTCGTYGCCTGTGTGTGGCATTCCCGGTTTATGATGGCCAATGCGGGCTGGACTAAAATGGTGCAAAAACCCCATTTTCTAATTTCCAAGTCCAGAGATGGAGATTTGGTCGCCTTGATTGGAAAGTTCTTTGGCATAAATGTCATTCGCGGTTCACGCCGCGCAAAATATAAAGACAAAAACAAACGCGGCGCAGGGGCACTACGCGAGATGATTGACGTGATAAACAATGGTGATTGTGTTGTCATGACGCCAGACGGACCACGCGGGCCGCGCATGCGCATGGGCGAAGGCCCCGTACGATTAGCAAAGTTATCAGGAGCACCCGTGATTGCCTATGCTTTGTCCGTTTCGAACAATAAATTGTTCAATTCGTGGGACAGGTTTATGCTGCCCTTACCATTTGGGCGCGGTAAGATTATCTTTGCTGGCCCCGTGAGGGTTGATAAGAACGCCAGCAATGCGGATATTGAATTGGCGCGCAAAGAACTAGAAGATATACTCAATCAAGCTTCTCAAAAATGTGACCGAGATATGGGCAGCGAAATTATTTTGCCCGCAGAGACAAAAGCAGACAACATAATTGGCAAGAAAGTGAAGTCGTGAAAAAAACGCCGCTCCTAAAATCCTACAGCGCCGCTACGCGTATGGCCGCTCCGGCTTTGCCCTTGTGGCTAAACCGACGCGCGCGGAAGGGTAAGGAAGACCCGGTGCGTCTAAACGAGCGTAAAGGTATTGCGAGCATACCGCGCCCCGGCGGAAAAATARTTTGGCTCCACGCCGCTAGTGTYGGCGAATCGCAAATGCTGATGCCGGTCATTTTGCGAATTTTATCCGAACATCCKAAAYTTCATATTGTCGTGACTACGGGAACCGTAACCTCRGCGGAACTACTGSCCGAGCAGCTCCCGAAAAATGCTGTGCACCAATATGCGCCTGCTGATCACCCCAAAGCCGTAAAGGCTTTCCTTGACCATTGGCGTCCCGATTTGGCTATATTCGCAGAAAGCGAGCTGTGGCCCAATATRATTATGCAGACCARCRCTCGTAAAATCCCAATGGCRTTGGTCAATGCWCGCATGAGCGCGGCCTCTATTGAACGCTGGGCTAAGCGCGGCAAAAAATCTGGCAAAGCTTTGTTGACKTGTTTTGATCTAATYYTGGCCGCTGATACCGCCACTGCRAATGGTTTAAGCTGGTTGACGGGDCGAGAYATAGAGGCTTCAGGCAABCTCAAAGATGCGGCTCCGGCTTTACCGGTAAATVCTGACGAGTTAGAAAAGCTAAAAGCCGCAATTGGYAARCGYYTCGTCTGGTGTGCGGCAAGCACCCATGCTGGCGAAGAAGAATTAATAGCGCAGACCGTCTTGGAGATAAAAACCAAAAAGCCCAAATCATTACTTATTCTGGCACCSCGTCACCCTGAACGGGCAGCAGADGTTAAAAACATACTCGTTAAAGCGGGGCTTAAGGTGGTACGTCGTTCTTCCAACCGTTTACCTACGGCTGATACTGATGTTTATTTAGTCGACCGCGTTGGGAAAATGGGACTGGTGTATAGCTTGTCCAAAATTGCATTCGTTGGCGGCTCATTACTAGAAGGCCTGTCGGGGCATAACCCCTTGGAGCCTGCACGTCTTGACTGCGCCGTAATCACTGGCACCCACATATCCAGTTTCGCCGACACCTATATGTCCATGTTCGCTTTTGACGGTGCGGACAGGGTATTGTCGCCAGAAGAATTAGCACCAGCCGTGCTTAAATATATGACCGACAGCAAAGCCCGTAAAGCCAAGGCGGAGGCCGCTTTAAAATATGCACAAAGCCGCGATGCAGTGCTTGATTATGTTTGGACATATTTAGCCCCCCTGCTTCCCCGTGAAGATTGGGCGAAAGAGGATTAACTGATGCGCGCACCAGAGTTTTGGAACCACAAACATGGCCGCGAAGCTGCGCCGTTTATCCGCACGGTGCTCAGCCCATTTGGCTGGATATACGGCCAAGTGACCGCGCGGCGCATTGCGACCACCATATCTTATGATCCGCAAATWCCGGTAATYTGYGTTGGCAATGCTAGTGTTGGCGGSGTTGGTAAAACACCCATTACTGCATATTTACTGGAAAGCCTGACCCGTATGGGCATTAAGGCCGTTGCGCTGWCGCGTGGTTACGGCGGCAGAGAAAAAGGACCAATACTGGTTAAAACCAAACACACTTTCAAAGACATTGGCGATGAGCCAATGTTGCTGGCGCGTAAAGGCCCKGTTTGGGTRTCAGCAGGGCGCGACGACGGGGCACGAGCAGCCGTTGGGGCACTGACGGGCTTTGGYAAAACGGGCGCCGAAGTTATCATTATGGACGACGGCCACCAAAATCCTTTGGTGAAAAAGACGCTGTCTTTGTTGGTGGTTGATGCAGAGATCGGGTTTGGCAATGAGCGTGTATTTCCCGCWGGCCCCCTGCGCGAACCTTTACAAGCGGCACTATCCCGTGCTGACGCCGTGATTTTAATGAAACCAACAGCGGAATATGAGGTGAGCGCAGAACTTATGGCACAGCTTAAACCCCTGCCAGTTATTGCAGCACATCTTGTGCCCTATAGCCAATTGCCAAAAGGCAAGCTCTATGCTTTCGCAGGCATTGGTCGCCCTAATAAATTTTTTGATGCCCTGATACGGGCTGGAGCCGATTTGGTAGAAAGCCAACCCTACCCCAATCATTATGCCTATAAAGATACGGATATGAAAAACCTGATCGATTTGGCCGGTGAAGACGAAGCCACCCTGATCACCACAGAAAAAGACTATGTCCGTATCCCCAAAAGCTTCCAAAAACATATAGCCGTCTGGCCTGTATCCGTTCAGTTTGAAGACGAACTCACGCTCCGCCGTATCCTGCATCCAATTATTGTTGCGACAAAATCCTGATGCCCAACTTCTTTAAACATCTTGTTTGGCGGCTGGAAGTGCTAGCCTATGATTGCGTCCGCCTGCTCATGCTGCCGTTCTCACTGAAACAAGTATCCAGTTTTGCCGGATGGTTGATCGGAAATATCGGCCCAAAAACWTCTAAACAYCAYATTGCCAAGACCAATATGAAATTRGCNTTTCCSGRKSSCTSRNGATGCACARATWGAYACATGGCTTAAGGAAAGTTGGAACCGTATGGGGCGMACYTTCGGYGAGTTTCCYYTRCTYGGCCGYATCAAAGTATTTGATAAAAACTCMMACGTYGAAGTCGTYGGGYTGGAAATTCTTGAAAAGCTGAAGCACGAYAAAAAAGGWGCSGTKTTAATWTCCGGYCATTTYGCCAATTGGGARTTGATGGCRGCRGTRTTTTCKCAAGCCAAGCTWCCCGTCCGCGTGACCTACCGCCCGACCAACAATCCGTATTTTGATAAACGTATCCGCTCTCAACGTGCCGCTTACGGTATCGAGCTTATGGTCGCCAAGTCTGGCCCCAAAGGGGCAAAAGAACTGATAAAAGCCCTGCGCATGGGGGATAGTGTCGCGCTTCTCAATGATCAGAAATTCAATGAGGGTATCGAAATTCCGTTTTTTGGCCACGGGGCTATGACAGCCCCCGGCCCGACCCGCCTTGCTATGCAAACGGGTGCCCCGCTCATCCCCATGTCAATTGTCCGCACAGGCGGCGTAAATTTTCGCGTCACTATTCACAAAGAAATTAAACCAGTGGACACAGGCAACCGCACAGCAGACATCCGTGCAACGGTCATAAAAATCACAGAGTTCATAGAAGACCAAATCCGCGCGAACCCAACCGACTGGTTCTGGGTACACAGACGCTGGCCGAAGGATATGTATAGAAATAAGCGCTAAATAGCATGTCGCTATAAGACATCCTTATAGGATTGTTCTATCAACGAAAAAACATAATCTAAATCATCTTTGGATTTTAAATACACCCTGCTATCCATCGTCCAGTTATAACTTTCTGGCATTTTTGTGATCAGTTTCTTTGGATCATTGTAAGAAACTGGCCGTAAATGAATTTTCAAATGGTTTTTACCAATATGTATTTCTGAAAAATTTTTGGTAATTCTATGCGCGATATATGCTTGAGTTACTTTTTCCTGAATGTTCTCATCAAGCTCAATTATTCTTGATCTGAGTTCATTCCAAAGCTCCTTAATTGGCTGGCTTGTATTTTTGAGGAGGTTTTCAACGGAATTTTCTGTAACTGGCTTGACCACCGAATTTTTGCTAKKYWKKMWWTTKKKRTSRAMCGCMYSWWMMKGMYCRAKWCKRMAKRYTCCATTTTCATAATACCGGTATTTAAACAACTCAATCCGCATAGGAATAACTTCAACGGTGTYAATATCAAATTTACTGTACGATTCTGCAATACAAACAACACGTGGGTTTTTCCAGTCTACCTTTATTTTTTCTGCATTTGATCTACCAAGTTTTTTAATCATCAGCATCTCAAAGAATTCAACTTTTTGAGCTTGCAACCATTTAAGATATGACAAACCTTGGTTTATGACGTTATCATTCCTGTTGCGTTTGTATTCGATGATTACAGGCGCCCCTGTGTCATCAACCGCAAGAGTATCTATCCTTCCACCAAAAGTAGTTGTGTATTCTGTGGCAAGAAATTTCATGCCCAACACTGTTTCCAGGTTTGTTTCCAGCAAGTGTTGTAATTTCTTTTCCTTGGATAGAGGAAGAATTGATAATTTTGTAAGGTTACCGTTATGGTTTTTGAAAATTGGCATATATGTTTCCTAAGTTTAGGTGTCCGGAACAATCTTATACAAATTCCAATCTGGGGGTTTTGCCGAGGGCTTTGGCGAGTTTCATCAGGGTTTTGGGTTGTGGCCACTGGCCACCCTCTATGCGCGCCACCTGTGCCTGGGTAATGCCCGCTTTTTTTGCTAATGCCGCCTGTGTCAACCCGGCTTCGGCACGGGCTTTTATCATGGCATGAGCAACTGCGTATTCTGGGGTGAGCCTATCATATTCGGCCAAAACCTCTGGATTTTTTCGCATTTCTTTCCATATTTCATCAAAGCTAATTGTTTTTGTCATGATCGGTAATCCTTAAATCTTGTGCGGGCTCTATCAAGTTCCCGACGTGGTGTTTTTTGTGATTTCTTTATAAATGCACTGCAAACAACTATTTTCTTGCCTACAACTGTAAAATATATGGCGCGAGCTATGCCACTTTTACCTTTCATGCGCATTTCCCATAACTTGTTTTCTAAATGCCTTACATGTGGCATGCCTATAGTCTGGGGGCCATCGGCAACCAACATATTACCTATGTGGCGAAAACGCGCTTGTAAATCTGCGGGCAAAGCAAGAAGTTCGGCTTGAACTTCTGGCAAGATTACAATTGTCCACGCAGGCATAAAGTCCATCACTCAGTTATATCATATGTGATATAATGGCAATGTCTCTAAATGTCAACCCGCGCAGGATTATCCGGYAAATCTTAAGTTATTMAAACAATGTGCAGGCAATTTATTTMGGYGCRAGMACCATYGTCATSARCCGACCTTCGGTTTTTGGGGCGAACTCTACTTTGACCGTTTCTTCGAAATCCTCGCGGACACGGTYDAGBAAATCACGGCCTAAATTCATATGRGCCATTTCGCGGCCACGGAACCGAATGGTAACCTTTACCTTATCCCCACGGTCAAAGAATTTCTGCATGGCTTTGGTTTTCACCTTGTARTCATGCACGTCGATATTCGGACGCATTTTGATCTCTTTGAGYTGTTGGGTTTTTTGGCGTTTTTTGTTGGCCGATTTTTTCTTCTGCGCTTCAAACCGCATTTTGCCGTAATCAAGAATTTTGCACACAGGCAATTCAGGACTAGGCGCAACCTCAACCAAATCTAGTTTTACGGAACGGGCATAATTAAGGGCTTCGTCAATAGCGACAACACCTTTTTTTTCACCAGTTTCTGTAATGAGTAAAACTTTTGACGATGTAATTTCATCGTTTATGCGCGGGCCTCGTTTTTTGGGCGGCGCGGCGTGTGGTCTTCGGGCTATGCTGGTCTCCTAAATAACTGCATTCAATATCGTTTAATACGATACGCGCGGGAATATGGCGGTTTGATTACACTATTTCAAGGACTGAATCAAAGTTTCAGATAATATTACACAGTCTCGCGGCTTAATTATCAACGGTTTTCTTAAGCGAATGCTCGTAAACTGCCAATGTAGCGGTTTTAAGGGCGGCGGCAGAATATTCCGAGCCTATACGCTTACGGGCCGCCTTAGCACGCGCATTATATTTAGGCGTGGAGAGAGCAAAAACTTTAGCGATCCCGTCCGCCAGCGCTTGACTATCGTTCGGCGCAACCAGATATCCGCCCACCGCGTCAATTACGGTTTCCYTCGAACCACCGTGGTCACTGGCCACGACCAGCCGCGCCATAGCCTGCGCCTCTGCCATGACCCGTCCAAATGCTTCCGGGTCGGTAGAAGCAGAAACAACCACATCTGCTGCCATTAAAGCCGTAGGCATAGAGCAGCTATGCCCGGCGAGAATAACACGTTCGCCAACGCCGAGAGCGTCTGCTTTGGTTTTAATCTCGGCCACATAATCGTCTCTACCTTGCGCATCKCCGAGCAAAACCAATAYTGCTTTGCCCCCCAGTAATTTGAGAGCCTCTACGGCGACCAATTGCCCCTTCCAGCGGGTTAACCGACCGGGCAGTAAAATAACGGGACTGACACCAACACCCCATTCTTGGCGTATGGCCGTAATATCTTCGCYGTTCACCARCGYCGGATYAAATAGTGACATATCTACACCGCGCGGAATGACGACGAYATTMGCCGSATCGATATTRTGCTCTCSCCGGATATGSTCTTTGGTGAAATATGARTTTGCGATGACAATATCACCCTTGGCCATAACGGCATTGTATCTACGTTTCAGACCCGATTTKGCATTATATATGCCGTGATAGGTCGTAATAAACGGTATATTTGTGGCTTTGGCCGCTGCTTTCGCAGGCCAWGCRGGCGCRCGGGAACGRGCATGGATGATATCTATTTTRTGGGTTTTKATRATYTYRATCARAGCCTTGGTATTGCTGCGYAAAGACATGGGGTTTTTRCTACCRACCTGTAGACGATGTAAAATACCGCCTGCCGCCCGTAGCTCATCCTCTAACCGTCCACCAGCACAGACAACATGGGGCACATGCCCCTCAGCTCTGAGCGCCTGCGCCACCTCAATAGTGGTGCGCTCAACCCCGCCTGCATTTAATTCCGGTACGACCTGTAAAATATTCATAAGTGTCTGTAGACTATGTAAGTTGGTTTTGGAAAGTCACATATCATGACAAATGCGTCTACAGTAAAATATTTATCGTCCCCAGCTTACGGCGGTCTGGATACGAACACCATTGCTTATAAGCAAAGTACGGGAGAGAGCCCAAATAATAATATGGGCATTATTTGGTGCGGCGGCCTTAAATCCGACATGGACGGTAGCAAAGCCAGCGCTCTACATGGGTGGGCAGATACGCAGGGTAGAGCGTTTACGCGGTTCGATTATTTTGGACACGGCGTTTCCAGCGGCGAATTTAGACGCGGTACCATTACCCGTTGGGCGGCGGATACAGTACAGGTTATAGACGAACTGACCCCCATGACCCCCAGCCAGAAACATGGCCCACAGATACTCGTTGGCTCTAGTATGGGAGGCTGGACGGCACTTCTCGCTACGTTAGCACGTCCGAAACGTATCCATGCCCTTGTCTTGCTTGCACCAGCACCGGATTTTACCGAAAAGCTAATGTGGGCGAATTTTAGTGATGATATCCGTAAGATGATTATGGAAGACGGTATCTATTATGAACCGTCCGATTACGATGAGCCTTACGAAATAAGCCGGGAGCTAATTTTGGACGGGCGCAACAACCTGCTCCTTGATGGCCCCATTAACGTAAAATGCCCCGTTCGCATCATCCAAGGCATGAAAGACACAAGCGTTCCGTGGAAACATGCCCAGAAAGTAGCGGAAGCTTTGGTGAGCGAAGATGTTGAATTGAAACTGATTGAAAACGCAGACCACAGTCTGTCCGGCGCGGCGGATATTGAGCGGATGATAAAAACCATCATATCCCTGACTTAATTGACAGTGAATTCAAATTAGGGTGCGGTTTCTAATCTTTGTGCCTATCTATCCATTATTGAATTTAAACGGTGCTTTCAATCCCCTTCAAGAGCACCCTGCCAAACTAAGGATATTATCATGGCCCCGAAGACTAAAACAACGAAAGCAACCTTCACTGCTAACCTCAAAACCAATTTGAAAACTCCGGCACTCGTTCGCAAAGGTTTCCGTGCTTATGTTGGCGTATTTGGCGCTGCTTACGAAGCTGCCCTACCTCGCTACGAAAAAGCCGTTAAAAATGCAGCTAAAAGCTATGACGACTACGCGGCTCGCGGTGAAAAATTAGAAACAGTTGCAACTACATATGCCAAAGATACACGTAAAAATGTAACTAACTTTGCTAAAGCTCGTTTTGAAAAACGCTCTGCACAGCTTCGTTCATTCATACCCCAAATGAAAGCAAGTGCTGCTAACGACCGTGTGGTTGAATTGGAAACAGAGATTGCTAAGCTGAACAAAAAAATTGTAACGCTTGCTAAACCAGCACCTAAAAAGATTGCGAAAACTGCGACAACTGTCACAGAAAAAACTACTAAAGCGGCTTAACCTCCCCCCAATATTGCCCAAAGCAATAAAGCCGCGATAGGAAAAGGCGCTCCATACCCGCAAAACGGGACATAGGAGCGCCTTTTTTATACCTAAACGAGTAAACTCGTATGAATCCAATGGATTTATTTCCAAAATTCTGACATAAGAATACGAAACGGGAGAGAGACACAATGGCAAAGCAAATAGAAGATCTAGAAAAGAAAGCGGCACACTCCACAACTGCTGTCAATAACATGATTGGCATTCGGCGCGGAGAATTGCTGAAATCTTTTGGAACTCTCATGGGCCGCGCCATCAAACAACCTGCGCCCTTTGCCAAAAACCTAAAAGAATACGGCAAAGAAGTCGTGAAAATAGTCAAAGGTGAAAGTGAACTTGCCCCTGAACGTCGCGACCGCCGTTTCATGGACCCGACTTGGCGTCACAACCGTTTGTATAAAGCAGGCCTGCAAAATTGGCTTGCTGCCCGTAAAGGCTTTGAGGGCTGGATAGCTGACAGTGGCATTTCCGCCGAAGACCAAGCCCGCTCCCGTTTTCTCTTTGATATTGTAGCTGACAGCCTTGCCCCAACCAATACATTACTTGGCAATCCGGCGGCTATGAAGCGCTTATTCGAATCCGGCGGTATGTCAGCCGTCAAGGGTGTGCAAAATGCTTACAAAGACCTGACCACAAACGGCGGCATGCCTTCCATGGTCGATAAGTCCAAATTCGAAGTTGGCAAAAACCTGGCCACGTCTGAAGGTAGTGTCGTGTTTAAAAACGAGATGTTGGAGATCATTCAGTACAAACCCCTCACGGACAAGGTTTACAAAACTCCGCTCGTCATCATCCCACCGCAGATTAACAAATTTTATGCCAATGACTTGTCAGCCCACAACAGCGTCATTAAATATTTCGCATCCCAAGGCTACCAAATGTTTGCCGTGAGTTGGCACAACCCAACCCGTCAGCATTCTCATTGGGGCCTGGAGAACTATGTTCAGTCCTTAATCGAGGGTACGGACGTGGTGATGAAAATCACCCGGTCAAAAAAAATCAATGTATCCGGAGCCTGTTCAGGCGGTGCAACATTGTCTTTGTTCCTCTCCGAACTGGCATCGCGCGGCGACACCCGCATTAATTCTTATACCTTGATGGTTTGTGTACTTGACCCAGAGAAAACCGATAGCACTGTTGGCTTGTTCGCCAGCGAGGCTGGTATCGAGGCCGCGCGGAAAATGTCGCGCAAAAAAGGCATCTTGCCCGGCGAAGAGCTGGCCAAAGTGTTTGCGTGGATGCGGCCGAATGATTTGATCTGGAATTATGTGGTCAACAATTACTTGCTCGGCGAAGATCCACCCGCTTTTGATATCCTATTTTGGAACGCCGACACGACCAATTTGCCCGCGCAACTCCATTCAGATTATCTGGATATGTTTGCCGACAAGCGTTTCGTCGGCGTCAATGAAAATGAGGGCAGCGGCGTTGAATTTATGGGTAATGAAATCAACTTGAAAAACATCAAGGTCGACGGCTTTATGCTCGCGGGCGTTACCGACCACATCACCCCGTGGCGGGCTAGTTACCGCAACACGGCTCTGTTCGGCGGCAATGTAGATTTTGTGCTTGCTTCAAGTGGCCATATCCAATCTCTCCTCACCGCCCCTGGTAATCCAAAAGCCAAGTTCTTCACCAATAAGAAAATCGAAGACACTTGTGATGAATGGATTGAGGGCGCAGAAGAAAATGCAGGCTCTTGGTGGCCACACTGGGATGCTTGGCTCAAAGAACGCTCTGGCGAATTGAAAGCGCCGCCGCGTTCTCAGGGCAATAAATCATTTCCGCCGCTGTGCGAAGCACCCGGTGAATATGTATTCACTTAGACCCGAGTTAAGCCCAATAGAAAGAAAACACTACAATGCCTAATATCGATCACAACACCCCGCGTATCCGGTTTACCAAAGTCGGTAACCAAAAACTCCGCACTGCCGTGTGGAAAGGGACGGATAAAGGCGCAGGTAAACGCACACCTATGCTGTTTTTTAACGGTATTGGCGCCAATCTTGAAATAGCGCAAGCCTTCGCTGATAAATTTACGGGACGCGATATCATCACCTTTGATATGCCCGGCATTGGCGGATCGCCAGATCCAACTGTGCCCTATAGACCGTGGTGGGCTGCAAAAGCAGCTAAGCAAATTTTACTAGAAAACGGTTACAACAAAGTCGATGTCCTTGGCGTTAGCTGGGGCGGCGGTATGGCACAGCAATTCGCTTTTCAATATCCTAACATGACAGAGCGTTTAGTGTTATGCGCAACGGCTCCGGGTGTCACTATG
Organism: Robiginitomaculum sp.; assembly: GCA_002732905.1. GTDB lineage: Bacteria > Pseudomonadota > Alphaproteobacteria > Caulobacterales > Maricaulaceae > Robiginitomaculum_A. The sequence goes on along the minus strand of NVTC01000008.1, from coordinate 45,039 downwards.
GTGCCTGGTGATATCCGCGCCATATCCAAAATGGGGTCACCGAAACGCTATAAAGACAGAGAGTTTCTCAAACAGCATTTTGAAACCCTGTACGGCGACGGCCCAGACGGGGCTGGCATGTTTGCCGAACATATGATGGCACCAAGCCTGAAAGGCTACTGGTTTCAGTTATTGTGTATGATCGGCTGGTCTAGCCTACCGCTTTTACCGTTCCTCAAAATGCCAACCTTGATCATTGCTGGAGACCGCGACCATATTGTGCCTTTGGCCAATGCCAAGATTTTAAGATTTATGATCAAAGATTCCCGCTTGCACGAATTTGAGGACGCGGGGCATTTGTTCTTGCTGACCAAGCGCGACGAGAGCGTTCATATCATCCGCGATTTCTTTAACGAACCTGAAGTAGAACTCCCTCCGCGCAAAGAACGTAAACTTAAAAAACTACGCGCAAAACCTGCAACAGCCTAACACCAACCATCTATAGGAGACCATCATGTCCGACAAAAACAATAAATCCCCTAAAAACAATAAATCTCCTGACACAGCCCGTAAAATCTGGCTGGCCGGTATTGGTGCTTACGGCCGCGCATTTAGCGAAGTGCAAGAAGGTCTCTCCAAAGCAACCAAAGGCACATCAAAAGTATTCGACGAATTGGTGGAAAAAGGCGAAGTCCTAGAAACGATCGTCACCCATAAAAGCAAAGAAGCTTTTGACAAGGTCAGTGATAAACTTGGGGATAAAATGGGCGACGGCTTTGATATAGACGACCGTATTTCCGCCATGCGCTCCCGCCTTAAACGTGGCAACAACCACGACAGTGATGTGGAAGCACGCCTCGATGCTATCGAAGCCAAGCTTGACGAAGTGTTGAAACTGCTCAAGTCTAAAAAAGCGGCATCCCCAAAAACAACTCCAAAGAAAAANGCCGCAACCCGTAAAAAACCTGCCGCTAAGAAATAGGCCGTAAACTTGATGGCGGCGCGYTCAAAAACCAAAGARAAAATCCTCMGCACCACTCTTGCCTTGCTCAAYAACGAGGGCGAGATMAATATTTCCTCTGTCGATATMGCGGCCGTCATGGAAATCAGCCCCGGTAATTTATATTACCATTACAAGGGCAAAGACGTCATCATCACCGAGCTGTTCGCCGACTTCGAGAACGAGCTAAGGCAAGTTTTAGCCGCCCCCGTCAATAAGCCRATGGCGYTAGAAGATAACTGGATCTACCTYTATATCATCTTTGAAGAGATTAATGATTTTCGGTTTTTCTTTCTCAATCTCACCTCCCTGCTAGAGCGCATTCCAGAACTTAGGCCAAAATTCGCGCGGCTCTTATCCTTGATACAGCAAGCCTTCGAGCGTCTCCTCTCAGGCCTAGAGACGAGCGGGCATCTAAGCTTCCGTACCAATGARAAAAGTGTCCTCTCYGAGCGRCTRACCGCACATTTTACCTATTGGCTACCYTATGCAAGCTTGCGCGGYCTAAAGGGCGGCCCCAAAACCATTATCCACGAAGGCGTCTACGCCGCCCTCACCCAAATCACGCCCCACTGGGGCAACCAGTCCGAACCCTACGCAGAACTGCTAAAAGACTTTCTGGATGAGCAAGTTGGCCAAGTTGGCTAGGCATGGTAATTTGGAACACCCCATCCATCTAGTATGAAATTCCACGCCAATAACCCACTCACCCCTGTGCATACAGGAATAGCGGGGTAGATGGGGGACGGCATGTTGCAGTTAATTTCTCAAATAACAGAAATCTTATCCACGGTTCTCCGGCCTATGTTATAGTGGTGATGTTCTCTTCTTTGGGACAGGCAAGTGCACGTTGACTAGCTGGAGRAGAGACGGTGTCTGTCGGTGTAGATATTTTGGTAACACAAAGTGGTCGGCCGGCTCCGGGAGAGGTCCTTGATACCCAGACTGTTCTACGGGCCCCCTATGTACAAAAGGCGCTGCCGTGTGGCCTCTTATGAGGTTTATCTGGCCCATCACGAAACACAACTAAGCGCTCTAATCTGGTACTCCAGTGTTGGGCAAGACCACACGGACGTCCCATTTATTAGGACAGAACCGGAACTAGAAAGCATAACGTCAACCTGAAAGGGTGTGGCGCATATTATGCTGGCGTATGAAAAATTTAAAAAACCAGTTCTGGCTCTGCGCCGTCTAAGACGGCCAGCCGTGCACCGCCGTACCAAACCTAAAACAACCAATTTAAATTTCACTGCCCGGGGACGGCACCCTATAAGCCTGTGCCCAATACTTTTGCAGACCGCCCTTTAGCACATCAACCCTTGCGCCTCCTGCGTAAGTCTATAGAAAACGCCCAACAGTTCTTTTCATGTGATAATTTTATGACCACACCTCTTTCCCATATTCGCAATTTTTCTATTATTGCCCATATTGACCACGGGAAATCCACCCTGGCCGATAGGCTCATACAATTTACTGGCGGGCTGACCGACCGCGAAATGAGCGAGCAGGTTCTTGACAATATGGATATCGAAAAAGAGCGCGGCATCACTATAAAAGCGCAAACCGTACGGYTGRAATACGAAGCAGACGACGGCGAAACTTATATTCTTAATTTGATGGACACACCGGGACATGTGGACTTTGCATATGAGGTCTCCCGCTCACTGTCTGCCTGTGAAGGCTCTATATTGGTCGTGGATGCCTCTCAGGGCGTTGAGGCGCAAACTCTGGCCAATGTCTATCAGGCTATCGACCATGACCACGAAATTGTGCCTGTGCTTAATAAAATAGACCTGCCAGCCGCCGACGTAGAACGTGTACGAGATCARATTGAAAATGTTATTGGCATTGATGCATCAGAGGCTATTGAAACATCTGCCAAATCCGGCATCGGTATTAAAGAAACTCTGGAAGCCATTGTCACCCGCCTGCCAGCACCGAGCCACGGGGATATAGACGCCCCGTTAAAAGCTTTATTGGTTGATGCTTGGTATGACACCTATATGGGCGTGATTGTGCTGTTCCGGGTTGTGGACGGCCAAATCAAAAAAGGTCAGCGCATCCGGATGATGAATTTCGGCGCCACTTATACCGTGGACAAGGTTGGTGTATTCCTCCCCAAGCCCAAAGATATAGATGTGCTTGGCCCGGGCGAAGTTGGCTTTTTCACGGCTAGCATTAAAGAGGTCGCGGATGCCGCAGTCGGTGACACTATCACCGATGACAAACGKCCTTGCACTGAAAAATTRCCSGGATTTAAGCCCGTTCARCCCGTTGTATTTTGCGGYATATTCCCTGTGGATGCAGCGGATTTCGAAGACCTGCGCGCCGCCGTTGGCCGACTTCGTTTAAATGATGCTAGCTTTAGTTTCGAGATGGAAACCAGTGCAGCGCTTGGATTTGGCTTTCGCTGCGGGTTCCTTGGTCTATTGCATTTGGAAATTATCCAGGAACGTCTAGAGCGGGAATTTGATCTTGATTTGATTACGACAGCTCCATCGGTTGTCTACACTTTGGTGTTGAAAGACGGCTCGGAGGAATTCTTACACAATCCAGCCGACATGCCGGATGTGATGAAAATTGAGGAAATTCACGAGCCGTGGATCACCGCAACTATTTTGTCTCCGGATGAATATTTAGGCGGTATTATCAAGCTCTGTCAGGACAGGCGCGGCGTACAAAAAGAGCTGACCTATGTTGGTTCACGGGCAATGATTGTTTACGAACTGCCTCTCAACGAAGTCGTATTTGACTTCTATGACCGGCTCAAGTCCATATCCAAGGGCTATGCCAGTTTTGATTATCAACCGATTGGAGTGCGCGAAGGCGACCTCGTTAAAATGAGCATTCTGGTTAACAGCGACCCGGTAGATGCTTTGTCTATGCTGGTGCATCGAAGCCGCGCTGAAAACCGTGGACGGCAAATGTGCGAACGTCTCAAAGACCTAATCCCGCGCCATTTATTTAAAATTCCTATCCAGGCTGCTATTGGCGGCAAGGTCATTGCCCGCGAGACCATCGCCGCTATGCGCAAAGACGTCACAGCCAAATGTTACGGCGGAGATGCATCGCGTAAACGCAAACTTCTGGATAAGCAGAAAAAGGGTAAAAAGAAAATGCGCCAGTTCGGCAGCGTAACCATCCCGCAAGAAGCTTTTATCGCCGCYCTAAAAATGGAYGATGGATAGACAAAAYTSYACTCRTTTAAGGYTTTATGTTTGAACMACSTSCACGTAAATAAAAYTTCTTAGGGTCRGCAACTGCGTCTGAACCATWAATGGACGCCGCGCYATCAAGAAAYKCCTCAANACWAGNAARTTGTAGTCAAACAKAAAACARTCGTGTACGGCATATACATGGGCGAGAGAAAACCACCTATTCCGGTCAATACGCTTGACCTTCGCCCCCAATGGGCATGGCAAACATGCCGGAGAGCATCATGCGTCCAGYATTTTRGACTATTTTTTGTCGGCGCTATAATGGCACTTTGGCTGCTTTCACCTTTCTTTATTCAAAACGTCTTGCTTTGGGGTTTCAGTCTTTTCGTTATATGYATGGCTTGCCTACGTATTTTGGCCTTGTTGATYACCATAAAAGGCAATCYCWCCCCCTATACAGAAACGRCAAATGCAAAATGGCCAACATTCACTATTCTTGTCCCCCTTTACCAAGAAGCTCACATGGTCGACAATTTGATAAAGAATTTGTTGCAAACCAATTACCCACAYAATTTRCTCGATATTGTWTTAGTTGTAGAACAAGACGACGARCCAACKTGTAGAGCCGTAAAGCGKAATTTACCCTTTCCCGTGCGAAYAWTTGAGGTCCCTGTCWGTGAACCACGCACTAAACCCAAGGCACTWAACGYAGCGTTTGAAGCCACTCCAAAATCACTCTGCGGAGATATTATCACTGTGTATGACGCTGAAGATCGACCACACCCGGACCAAATCAGGCAAGCCGCTCTTGCTTTTATGGCAGATCCAAAACTTGCTGTGGTGCAAGCTCCGTTAGGGTATTTTAATGATAAGGAAAATATTTTAACTGCACTATTCGGACTTGAATATGCAGCACTGTTCCACGTCTGGAACCCCGCTCTTGCACGTTTAGGCCTACCCTTTACATTGGGTGGTACGAGCAATCATATCCGCAGGGACATTCTTGAAAGTTGCGGTGGTTGGGACAGCTACAATGTCACTGAGGATGCGGATTTGAGCTTTCGCATTCACGCATTAAACCATGACGGTCAAAGACTGAAGATTGGAACAATTATTCCGCCAACTGGGGAAGAAGCCGTCAGTAACTTAAAGGATTGGATGTCCCAACGCTCAAGATGGCTTAAAGGCTTCATGCAGACATGGCGCGTCCATATGCGCTTTCAAAAACAGGCGCCGGACGGTGGAAATTTTTCCCTAAGTACACGTATAAAAAACCTATTTTCACTACATATTACTATCGGGGCAACCTTATTAGCGGCGTTTTTACATCTTCCTAGCCTCATTATAATAGCCATTATTTACTTTCGGGAAATGATCCTTACCCCACCATCAAGTTTACCGCTTATCATAATATATGCTGGCGTAACGGGTTACTGCGCTGCTATATTAACGGGAGTTATCGGAGCGCTTAGGGCTGGTAAACTTCATTTGATTAAATATGCAATCTTTATGCCGTTTTACTGGCTGCTTTATTTCTGGCCGGCACTTATTGCGGCATATGAAATTATATTTGCACCGGCCTATTGGCGCAAAACCACCCATATAGGTGCGACAAAAACTGAGACACATAAGAGCGAAATAAAATCGGAAAACCCAGCTCTTGAACCCGTAAATACTCCACCTATATAAGGGTTTATGACACCGAATATTCTCTATACATTGTTTGCTCTCATAGCCTGTCTTGGCCTAGGTATATTGAGCTATCATTTACACACACGCGAGCACAATAAATTGCAGCCTCGTATGGTGCCCTGGATCATCATTGCCATGGCCTGTCTTGCCACAAGCTTTATGTTAATCGTACATTTAATAAATTTATTTGGACTTGAAACGGGTCGTCGCTAAAACGCCTCATTAATCCATCGATAAGCGAGCATACATCAAATGGTCTTGCCATTGCCCGTCTACTTTTAAATAGCGCCGTGCTATGCCTTCGTGAGTAAACCCGGTCGTTTCCAACAACTGGATTGACGCATTGTTATCCGCTTGTACTGCGGCGCTGATTCTGTGTAGGCCAAGATCATCAAAGGCAAATCGTAAGACGGCGCGCAAAGAAGCTCGCGCAAAACCATTGCGGGAAAATTCTTGCCCAACCCAATAGCCTATATGTGCGCTCTGCAAATAACCGCGCCGGACATTGGTAAGATTACATGCACCAACCAAACGATTATCACCCGCACGGAATACATGAAAAGGATACCCTGTATCATCAGAAATCATGGTTTTGAATTGTGCCAAGCGGGCCTTATAGGCTTGGCGGCCCAAATGCTCCTCTTTCCAAGTCGGTTCCCATGGTTGCAAATAATCCCTATTGGCTCTACGTAAGTCTACCCAATCTTCGAAATCTGCCCATTTCGGTACGCGCAACTGTACACCTCCGCCAGCGCACGGTTCGAATATTGGTTTTGGAGTATGGCCCCGCTTTGACATGTTAATTTCTTTCTATGTGCGGCCATGCTTTATATAAAGCCGCCCTGCACGCTTATGCAGTATCAGATATATCACTAAAAGAATAATCACAAAACTGTACCAAGTCAGCATATAATCAAGATGATTATTGGCAATCTCGGGAATACGTACTGGCAAATCTACTGCGGATTTAGCAACCATCACTTGATCAATAAAATAGCTAACTTGTGTGTTTTCCCCGTCCACAGTATCTGCCCAGTTCATTGCTTCAGGTGCACCGTTAAATGCAAACCAACGGTTTTTCTCAGGCGTACTCTTTGGRATGAATTTGTTGGCAAATTGTACCATACGGACATAACCAATAACTGGTTCTTGCCCCACTTTTGTAGCTGGCGGCACYGCCTTATYMGCTTCATCAAAATCATAGGTAGCTACAAAAGCAATTTCGTCGCCGTCGCGGTAAGTCTGATAGAGCCGCCAATAATAACGTTTGCCATCAGAACGCATTAGATGAAACGGTCTACCATCATTTTGTGAAGGCGTGACAAATGTACCGTTCAACTCTATGCGGCGAAAGTCTAATGGYTCGCCGGCTTTCAAAATTGCATCCGCTTGGGCTAAATGCGTCAAAGGTGCAGCATTAGCGGYTTGGTGAATTTCGGCGAGAAGATTAGTTTTCCAATGCAACCGTTTATATTGCCAATTGCCAAGCGATATCAATATAGCAAAACATATCAACGTGACGATGGTTAGCCCCGGCATGGGCTTAAATCTCAAAGATCCAAATTTAACTTTCATTGTCTTCCAACTGTCCCTGCTCGGCCTTGTTCATAACTTGCAGAGCAAACATAAGGCCGCGAAACGGGCGTAGCAACGCAAGACAAACAATAATGATGATCGGTATCCAGATTAGCAAAGTCAGCCAGACGGGTGGTTCCAACACCATTTGGAATATCAATGCAGGCGGAACGACTAGAAATGACGCRATGAGAATGACAAAAACTGYAGGCCCATCRCCWGCATCTTCWATTKCRAARCTYTCCYCGCARGTCGGACATTCACKGGCAAACTTCAAGAAACCATCAAACAATGGGCCTTCGAGACAATTTGGGCACCKACCGCGAAGGCCAGCGCCCATAATTTTACTGTTATCAGCCACTATTTAGCCGCCGTAATTCAGTCCAAATGTCACATAAAYAAATGTGAACAAGAACAACCAGATCACGTCAACAAAATGCCAGTACCAAGCTGCTGCTTCGAAACCGAAATGTTGCTCCGGCGTCATACCGCCGCGCACCATGCGTAGCCATATAACAGACAGGAAGATGACACCGATGAGAACGTGGAACCCATGAAAACCTGTAGCCATAAAGAAGGTCGAACCGTAAATATTGCTGTCAAACCAATTGGTTTCCGTCATGCGTTCTGCATAGGCTTCAACAAACTCAACGCCTTGCACATAAATAAAGATAGCGCCCAGAATAATAGTGATAGCTAGACCCATACTCGCGGCTTTGCGGTCGTTTTTAATCAAAGCATGATGCGCCCATGTCAGGGTTGTACCAGACAACAACAATATCAATGTATTGATCAAGGGCAAATTCCAGGGGTCAATTGTCGTGATGGCATGACCGCCCTGATTGACGCCATAACCTTCGGCGTAGGAGGAAGCATTTTCCAAAATATCAGGGTTCCAAGCGGCACGAATTTTGTGGAAAARGCCAAATTCGAAAAACATCCAGAACCAGGCAACGAAGAACATTACTTCTTGCATCAGGAACATGATCATGCCGTAGCGCAAACCAATTTGCACGACGGGTGTATGGTCACCTGTATNACCCTCTTTGATRACATCACGCCACCAGCCGATCATGACRCCTGCGGCRARAATAAGACCTAGAATGAGTAARAACCAACCACCGTTTGAAACTTTATCGGCACCGAACATATCCATGCCGCGYGAGAAGAAAAATTCCATCAAGCCGTTVGGGKSRYYYRYKGRSSGYSKRYRTMRBMCGSYMRMRMWKAYSMSSRYKYMRWGSCCCYWYMMRAGCGCGGCAACACCGGACAGGAATGGCCACGGGCTTGGCTCTACCAGATGATAATCATGTTCTATTGCGTGGTCGGACATTAGCCCCTCCCTTGAGTGTTTGTCGTGTTAATCGGTTKCGGAATATCCAAATCWATGGCTTCCAATTTGTCTAATTGTGCTTGCCGTTGTTCRGYACGTACAGCATCATYAGTCGGRTTTTCAACTCTGTGRAATGTATARGACAGAGTAATAGTTTTAATCTCGTCYAGMCGTTTRTCGTTCTCCATTTCTGGATCKACAAAAAACAAAACGGGCATGCTAACCGTTTCTCCGGGCTCCAAACGTTGCTCGGTGAAACAGAAACATTCTAATTTTGAAAAATATGGAGCCGCTTTAATCGGCGAAACATTATAGCTCGCCGTACCAACAATTGGATATTTAGTATCGTTAGTTGCCGTATAATATGCTAGTGCATTTTGCCCTAGCTTGACAGTCATAGCAACTTCGTCCGGCTTAAATGTCCAACCAAGATTACTGGCAACATTGGCGTCAAATCTAACYTTAATTTCGCGCTCCACCACAACTTCGCTCATTTGCTCAGCAACACGCGTCGTACCGCCRTAACCGGTTACCCGGCAAAATGTGTCGTATAAAGGTTTGGAYGCAAACCCGAGGCCAAGCATTGCCAGCGCTGTAACACTCARGCTCAAGACGACCTTACGGTTGGAGTTATGTTYAYGYACACCCTCCAYCTAGCCGAACACTCCCAGTTTATACAACATMAGTAAAAACACAAAACCAACAAAGCCGAACAAGCATGCWGCAATAGCAAAATTGCGTTTCTTGCGCGCAGCCAATTCTTCAGCACTTGGTTTGTGATAACCGTCTATTTTTGCATTGTATGGATYACTCATATTCTTTCTACCCACTAAAGCCGGACAAAACATGACTGGCGGCAATAATGCCGAACAGCGCGAACAAATATAGTATGGAATAGGCAAACAGATTACGTGCTGCTTTCTCACCGACACGCACTTTATAAAGTGATGCCTCATCAAGYCCGGTTRCWTCATCACCAGCATTAGARCGCCARACTTTAAAAGCCAGCACAATAAAAGTCAGGTTTAATAAACCGGCAACCACCATATACAACGGTGAGCCTAGGGATGTTGTCGCGAGCCAAACACAGCTAGCRGCAAGTACGATTGCATAGATAAAAATTTGCAACCGAGTGGATTTTGCGCCTTTGACATTTGGCATCATCGGGATGCCGGCTTTGGCATAATCACCCTGTTTATAGAGTGCCAATGCCCAAAAATGTGGGGGCGTCCACAAAAGGATAATTGCAAATAGYACTAATGATTCAGATGTAATACCACCGCCCGCAGCCGCCCAACCAACCATGGGTGGGAATGCTCCTGCCGCTCCGCCAATAACTATATTCTGCGGTGTGCGGCGCTTTAGCCAAAGTGTATAGACAACGAAATAATAGAAGATRGTRAAAGCYAAAAGCMCTGCCGCCAAATAATTTGCAGCGATGGATAARCCRAGTACAGAGGCTACGCTCATTATAACACCAAAGGCCARAACACTGGACGGCGACATTTTGCCTGCAGGCAATGGGCGTTTTTTAGTGCGGCTCATGACGGCATCAATATCGCGGTCATACCACATATTAAGCGCACCCGCTGCACCAGCACCCGCCGCAATACACAAGATAGATGCCGCGGCCAGAACCGGGTTCATAGAAGAAGGCGCACTGATCAAACCAACCATAGCGGTAAATACGACCAAAGACATAACCCTTGGCTTCATCAGCGCATAGTAATCTCCCGGGCYAGCTAAGCTGAGCCCGGAAACATTACCRGTATTATGTCTAACTGTTTCCATATTYACCCGATTTTGGYTTATTTRATTTTAGGCAGTACGGAATACTGATGGAATGGCGGTGGTGAGGACAATGTCCACTCCAAAGTATTRGCACCCTCRCCCCAATAATTATCACCRGCTTTACGCTTGACGATAAAGGCTTCGATCAACCARATCAGGAAGAACAAGACACCRACTAATGTTACCATTGCGCCCATAGACGAAACYTTATTCCARAAAGCAAATTCTGCCGGATAATCAACATAACGKCKCGGCATRCCYTGCATYCCKARGAAATGCTGCGGGAARAACACCAAGTTTACACCRATAAAGAAGAACCAGAAATGTGCCGCTGCAAGCCAYTTATTATATAGRTARCCRGACATCTTACCRAACCAGTATGTGAAGCCTGCGAAGATACCAAAWACGGCACCCATRGACAGAACGTAATGGAAATGAGCCACAACATAATATGTATCGTGAACCGCAGTATCCAAACCAGCATTAGCGAGGTAAACTCCTGTCACACCACCAATAACAAACAAGAAGATGAAAGCCTGTGCCCACATCATCGGTATGGTCATGCGAATAGAACCGCCCCACATTGTCGCAAGCCATGAGAATATCTTAATCCCAGTCGGCACAGCAATAATCAATGTCGCCGCCAAGAARTAAGCTTTCAAGTCCACGTCCATGCCAACCGTATACATATGGTGCGCCCAGACGATAAAACCGACGACACCAATTGCTACCATAGCATAGGCCATGCCGAGATAACCAAAGATCGGTTTACGGCTAAATGTCGAAACGATGTGAGAGATGATACCAAAGGCAGGCAAAATCATAATGTAAACTTCAGGATGACCAAAGAACCAGAACAAGTGCTGGAACATTTCAGGGTCACCGCCCATAGCCGGATCAAAGAAACCAGTGCCAGCATTACGGTCGGTAAATTCCATAATAAGAGCCGCTGCCAAAACTGGCATCGACAATAACAACAACCATGATGTGACCAATACACCCCATGCCATTAACGGCATTTTGTGGATGGTCATTCCTGGCGCACGCATATTAAATATTGTCGTAATGAAGTTAATGGCACCAAAAATAGACGARAAACCAGCAGCCAAAAGACCGATAATAACAAAATCAAAGGCTGGCCCCGGATGACCGGATGTGGACAGCGGCGGATACATGACCCAACCACCAGCGAARCCATTACCAGACGGRCCGCCCGGCACAAACATAGATATAATCAAACAAATCAAAGCRGTTGGTAAGAGCCAGAACGACAGATTATTCAAACGCGGAAACGCCATATCCGGCGCACCAATCATAAGCGGCACAAACCAATTACCAAAGCCGCCGATAACGGCTGGCATCACCATAAAGAAGATCATCAACAGACCGTGCATAGAGGCAAACATAGAAAATGTATGCGGACTATCAAAATATTGCATACCYGGGKTCATTAACTCCAGACGCATCATAAATGACAAATAGCCGCCAATCAGTCCACCGAGGATGGAAAAACATAAGTACAGCGTACCGATGTCYTTATGGTTGGTTGAAAAYAGCCAACGGGTAAAAAACTTAGGCTTATGATCGGACATAYGCCCCTCCTATTTCGCGGCTACGGTTTGAACCGCACCAGTTATRTTTTGTGAATATTGCGYGCYGAACTGTCCGTCATTRGCCACCCAGTTCTCGAATTTAGCCTTGGACACAACCATGACCTCAATAGGCATGAAGGAATGRTTRACACCGCAGATCTCCGAGCATTGTCCGTAATAYGTWCCCTCTTCKCCGGCGTGAACCTTAAACCATGTTTCGTTAATGCGKCCAGGGACTGCATCGATTTTGATRCCAAATTGYGGYACYGCAAAAGCATGRATATTATTRTTGGACGTTACCAAAACTTTGACCACCGTATCAACGGGGACAACCAAAGGCGCATCAGACGCAAATAGATAAGGCCGTCCATCTAGGCGAGGTTCGTCCGCTGGACGCGCGGCAATTTTCGCAATTATTTGCGCATGACTCAGGCCAAATTTTTCTTCGGTCGGAATATCTACAATACTGGAAATATAAGGATCTACATTTTCATAGTCAGGRTATGTATATTCCCAGTTCCATGTATTGCCTGTAACCTTAACAACCAAATCTGCTTCTGGGATCACGTCCTGRAAATAYAAAAGTTTCATACTTGGCACYGATATAGCCATAAGRATTATGACCGGAACTAGCGTCCAAACAACYTCCAGCATAGTATTGTGCGTAGTCTTGGAAGGTTCGGGGTTAGAYTTTGCCCGGAAYTTTATCATAATAATGAYCATCARGAYCGTAACCACAACGACAATAATTGTCATAATCGGCACGAGCCAATAATTGTTGAAGCTTGTAATACTATCCATCACTGGCSWRAMSSWSMGMYKCMWRMSAAYMTYMSCRWMKRWYSKSMMKTYTWTRCSKSYCRCMMWYKSMRYKMYRRCASTCGCAAGTCCCATTAATGTCAATGCACTAAAAGTCGCCAATCGCGAAATACGCATATCCCCTCCTCATTCTATCTGTATTTTTACACAGATATTCTGGATTTAAACTAATTCAATTTCCGTTACAGCCAAAACAAATGGACATATTGTCGCATGTCCCGTGCCATATGGTCGCAATGAATATGGTGTTAGGGCTTGCAAGACAAGCCATTATTGGCGAAAAGCCCCCATATATTTTAGACAGAGTGATATTTTTACGGATTTTCCAAACTTATGAGCAATTTTGTATTTGAAGACAGTGGCCTTGGACGTGCTGACGCCCAAAAAATCGTCGATGAAACCCTACGCCGAGCGGACGATGGGGAATTATTCATGGAGCGCGGCTCCAGCGAATCACTCAGTTTTGATGATGGACGTTTAAAAACTGCCAATTTTGATACGAGCCGCGGGTTTGGCCTGCGCTGTGTTGCTGGTGAAACCACGGGGTTCGCCCAAGGCACAGAGCTAACCGTGGATGCACTTGGCCGCGCAGCCAGTGCTGTGACACTGGCTAAAGCGGGACATGTTACGCCGAACGTGGCTCCGTCGCCGAAACGTACCAACAAGCAATTATACCCAGCTATTAATCCCATTGACGATCCGGACTTTTCGCCGAAGGTAGAACTGTTGGCAAAAATTGATGCCTATGTCCGCGCCAAAGACAGCAAGGTCGTTCAGGTGAGCGCTAACCTAGCAGCCTCAACCCGAACCATCGCCATTTTGCGCGCAGGCGGTGAGCGCTATGATGATGTAAGACCTTTGGTGCGCATTTCGGTTTCCGTAACAGTAGAAAAAGACGGTCGGCGCGAAAACGGATATGCTGGCGCAGGTGGGCGCGCCGCCTATGCAGATTTCATAACAGAGGACAGTTGGAAAGCCTTGGCCGACGAAGCCCTGCGCAGTGCGCTGGTCAATCTAGAGGCAGTCCCTGCCCCGGCTGGCCCGATGGATGTTGTGCTAGGTCCCGGTTGGCCTGGTGTATTGCTACACGAAGCTATCGGGCATGGACTTGAAGGCGATTTTAACCGCAAAGGCACTTCGGCATTCGCGGGCCGTATAGGCGAACGCATTGCCGCCCCCGGCGTGACCGTAGTTGACGACGGAACGATTATAGGACGGCGGGGCTCAATCACCATTGATGATGAAGGCACACCGTCTGCTCGCAATGTACTGATTGAAGACGGCATTCTGAAAGGCTACCTCCAAGATCGGCTCAACGCACGGCTTACAGGTGTCCCTGCCACAGGCAATGGTCGGCGCGAGAATTTCGCCCACGCGCCCATGCCGCGCATGACTAACACATTTATGCTGTCTGGCGACAAGCCCAAAGACGAAATTATTGCTGATCTCAAAGACGGCATCTACGCCACCAATTTTGGCGGTGGACAGGTTGATATTACATCCGGTAAATTCGTGTTCCAATGCACAGAGGCTTACCGTGTTAGAAACGGCAAAATTGAAGAACCAGTAAAAGGCGCTACACTTATCGGCGATGGGCCTACCGTACTGACGCAAATCAAGCATATTGGCAATGACAGCGCCCTCGATCCGGGTATTGGTGTCTGCGGCAAAGCAGGGCAAACCGTGCCCGTAGGCGTTGGCCAACCAACACTTTACATTGAAAACCTGACAGTTGGTGGTTCTGCTGTTTAATTTGTCACATCAAATACCCGTGGATATTTTTGTTTAAGACTTTCGAATCGAATTTAGCCCTGTTACTATTCTGACATATAAATATAGCAAAACTGTCATATATGTAGGTTTTGCAGTCTTAGTGAATAGGGACGATTATGCGCAAACCAGTTGGAAACCCAAGCGGTAAATTAATCGATATCAATTTTATGAGTATAGGTCGGTTGTTTCTGGCCATACTATTTATGGGTGCAATTTACCTGTTCATGCAAATAAACCCGGCGGGTACAGGCATCGATTCTACACTTCTCGTTATTGCAGCCGTAATCGGCGGCTATATGGCACTGAACATTGGGGCAAATGATGTCGCTAACAATGTCGGACCTGCCGTAGGCGCTGGCGCTGTGACTTTACTAGGCGCGATTTTGATTGCCATCGTATTTGAAACTGGCGGCGCATTAATCGCAGGTGGTGATGTGGTTAATACCATTAAAAAAGGCATCATTGACCCAGCTATGATCCCTGACACCCAAACATTTATCTGGGTGATGACAGCCGCATTACTCTCCGCCGCTATATGGCTTAATATTGCGACCTATTCAGGCGCACCTGTATCGACTACGCACTCTATCGTTGGCGGAGTTCTCGGTGCGGGTATCGCTGCAGGCGGTTGGGACATTGCCGATTGGGGACAGGTACAAAAAATCGTTGCAAGTTGGATTGTTTCGCCTGCTATGGGCGGCATAATTGCCGCTAGCTTTCTGATGCTGATTAAGCAAACCGTTCTACGACAAGATGACAAAAAAGCGGCGGCAAAAAAAATTGTGCCCATCTTAATGGGCATAATGGCTTGGGCCTTTACAACATACATCATTCTTAAGGGTTTCAAAAAACTTGCATTTATCAAAGAACATCATATCGAGTTTCCCCAAGCGGTTATCGTTGGTTTTATCGCTGCACTCATTACCTATTGTGTCGTAAAAATACTCATTACCAAACGTGCTGAGCGTATTAAAAATACGCGCAAGGGCATTGACCGCCTGTTCACAATTCCCCTTATTGTTGGCGCGGCGTTTTTAAGCTTCGCTCACGGCGCAAATGATGTTGCCAATGCCGTTGGCCCACTGGCCGCCATTAACGAAGCCGTTCGCGGTGGTGATATTGCATCCAAGGTCGGCATTCCGCTCTGGGTCATGATGATCGGCGCGCTAGGTATCGCCGTGGGACTTGCGCTATATGGCCCCAAGTTAATTAAGACCGTCGGCAACGAAATTACGGAACTGGATAAAGTACGGGCGTTTTGTGTAGCACTGGCGGCGGCTATTACAGTAATCATAGCCTCACAAATGGGCTTACCCGTAAGCTCCACCCATATCGCCGTAGGCGGTATATTCGGGGTTGGGTTCCTCCGCGAACATTTGCACACAAATTACAACCATAAAATTGACAAAATACGCCGCCATATGCGCGAAGAAGAGGAAAAGGACGAAGCAACTATTGATGCGTTTATCGAAAAATTCAATGCTGCAAAAGTAGCAGAAAAACGTGAAATACTTGTTGAACTAAAACGCAAAGCCCGCAGAGAAGAAATCACCTGGTGGGAAAGACGACGCGTTAAAAAAGCTTTCAAAGCACAATTGGTTGAACGCTCCATGCTGTTCAAAATCATTGCCGCTTGGATTTTCACTGTCCCCGTTGCAGGCCTACTCTCCGCCGCCCTGTTCTTCATGATCCGCGGCATTATGTTGCCTTAAGGACACCTCGTTTCTGAACTGACAGTCACCTGTTAAACCGATTCGCGTTCCTATTACCTGTGGGTTATAGACAGTTGCGGGACATGCCGCCAAGCAATCCGGTATTGATACGAGTATACTCAAGAAAAAGCTGCCAAAGGTCACAACAATGGCCATGGGTTCTCTGTCCAAGAAAACACAGCAACCTAGCATGGCCAAGTCAGCTTGCGAGCCTTGCTCTTGAGGGTGCCCAAAACGATAGAAGACAGCAGTCTGGCGGTCTGGGCAACCTCACCGGCAGCAATCGTCACCAAATCAGAGCCCAGCAACAAGAGCACGGCTTAGACATGGGCATACTCGGCAATCTATTGGATGCAGACGGCGACGTAATCCAATGGACGGCATCCCCGCCGTGGCTATGAAAAGCATGATGAAGTAAGCTTCATTCACAGACAAAAGAAAAAGCCCGGAGCAGATGCCCGGGCTTTTTTGTTCAATACTTTCACCAACGACTATTCAGCTGGTTCAGCGGCAGCATCTTCAGCATCATTTTCCAAAGTATCCAAATGCATATACTTCGTAATCATTGGCGCAACCACCATCATGAGAATACCAACGCCAACCGCAACCAAACCAACTTTTTGATAAACGCCCATAACCAAACTCTCGCCATTCGGCCCAGTAGCAGCCGTAGCTTGCGCTATGAATGAAGCAACCATATTACCTGCACCAGACGCCAGGAACCACGCGCCCATAATCAGTCCAACCATTTTCATCGGTGACAAACGTGTCATTGCAGACAGACCAACCGGCGACATGAAAAGCTCGCCCGTAGTGTGCAAAAGATAAATCAGGAAGATGAAGATAACGGGTGTCAAGTCATGACCATTACCTGCGCCCCAAACCAAGACCAAGAAGCCAAGGCCAAGCTGGATCACGCCCATGCCAAATTTCATAGGGGCAGCTGGGTTCTTACCTTTTTTAGCTARCCAAGCCCAAGCCGCYGCAAAGATTGGGCCAAGGAAAACAATATACATTGCATTCAACGATTGGAACACAGAGGTTTTAATTTCTTGACCGAAGATGACACGATCAACGCTATCATCTGTGTAAAGCGTGAGTGATGACCCTGCTTGCTCGAACAGGCCCCAGAACAAAACATTGACTGTGATAAGGAACAAAGCCACAAAAATTCTGTCYCTCTCATGRGGTGTTAATGTCGCAACCGCCTTGTAGAGAATGAATCCATAAACAGCAATCATCGCCAACAATAACGTCCAGCCAACAATGAACTGTGAGCGCACCATTTGCCAAATAACCAATACTGCCAGAGCTGTGCATATATATATAATCCACTCGCGGGACAGACCAGCAAACACTTTTTCTTTYAGTAAAGCAGGGTTTTTAGGTTCGCCTTTTCCTTGAAGTAAAGGCGTGCCCCAAACAAATACAATCAAGCCAAACAACATGCCTATACCGGCTAGKCCAAAACCRTAACGCCATCCAAATGTTTCGCCAATACCGCCAGCTATCAACGCGCCGCCAAATGCGCCGAGGTTGATACCGACATAAAATAAAGTAAAAGCAGAATCACGGCGCTCATCCGTTTTGTCGTACAACGAACCCACAATGGTTGAAATATTGGCCTTGAGGAAACCGACACCAGCAATGATCAGAGCTAAAGAGAGGTAAAAAATATTTAGAACACTTGCATCGGCTACCTGTCCGGCTTGCACAGGCTCGCCTTCTATTGCCATACCTGCATGTCCCATAACCAACAATACAGCACCTATCACAACCGCTTTACGTGCGCCGAGGTATTTATCAGCAAGCATGCCGCCAATAACAGGCGTAATATAAACTAGAGTCGTATAGGCACCGTAAAGCCCATAGGCTACGTCTCTCTCAAACAGAAAATGTTTGGTAAGGTACAGAACCAACAAAGCTCGCATGCCGTAATAAGAAAATCGCTCCCACATTTCTGCAAAAAACAGAATGTACATCCCTTTGTGGTGATTGCGCATCTGGAACAATACCATTAGCAGCCCAGCCAACGCTATGCCCCCAAGAATTAAGTAAAACATAAACTTCCCCTAAAAATTATTATCCCAGGCAAGAGACACTATCACCTTATTAGACTCAAGTGTTTTCTTCATTAAATCCTCTCGAATTACGAAACCTGTCGTTTTTGTAACTTTACCTTACGACGAGTGTCGTATAATTATTTTGGTGAGATGAGAGGAAAAGTTATGCCAAGAAAAATGCCAAAAAACCAAACCAGTATTAAACCTTCCGAGGCCGAAGTAGAAATTCTACAAATCCTTTGGGATGAACAGCCGTGCAGCGTGCGCCACGTTCATGAAGTTATCGGTTCAAGCAAAGACGTTGGCTACACCACCATATTAAAGCAACTGCAACGCATGCAGGACAAGGGTCTCGTAACCCGCGAGCAAGGCGACGGCAAATCTTATAATTATACAGCCGCACAGCCTGAAGGCCAAACCCAGAGCAATTTACTGGGGCGTTTGATGAAAACTGCGTTTCGCGGCGATGTTAATGAGCTGGTCATGCACGCCCTAGGTGATGCCTCCGCATCAGGGGAAGACCTCGAAGCCATCAAAGATTTCATTGCGCAAATCGAAGCTAAAGGGAGCGCAAAATGAGTCTGCTTCCGAACATGACCCTCATCGCAGATAGCTTAGGTTGGGCAGTCCTACATTCTTTATGGCAGGGTGCCATAGCTGCCTGTATTGTCTACGGCGTTCGCAATCTTACCCGCGAGCGGGCATCAGAAGCACGTTATTTCACAGGTATTATTACGCTCTGTGCCTTGCTCTGTGCTTTTATCGGCACATTCCTTTATTATTACAATACGGGCGCCACGAATGGCATCGTCGCCAACGCAAACATTGGGCAAACCATAACATTAGGTTTGCCTAGCACTAACAACACTGGCAACCCATTGCTACAGCTAGGCGATTACACAGGGTTGATCGGCATGTTTTGGACGGCCTGCTTTGCTGTTCTTGGTATGCGTTACTTATCAGCATTTCGCCTTACACATAAATTACGTACCCATGGTCTATCTGATCTAACCGAAGATTGTCAGGCTCGCTTTAGAGCACTTGTCGAAGCTTCCGGCGTCAACCCAAAAGTACGTGCGTATTTCTCTGAATATGTTTCCAGCCCCATCACATTTGGTTTTTTAAAACCCATCGTATTGGTACCGACCTGGTTCTTTACCGGCATGACACCGGAACAATGTGAAGCCGTACTCCTGCATGAGTTAGCCCACATCCGTCGTCATGATTACCTGACCAATATTTTACAGATCGCCATAAAGACCGTGTTCTTTTATCATCCGGCCGTACAGTTTATCTGTAAGGGTTTGGACACTGACCGGGAACATGCTTGCGACGACTTTGCTGTGATGCTCACGAAAAATCCTGAAGGATTGGCAACTGCACTTGGTACCATCCGCTTGAAAGCAGCTAGAGACGGCGGTGTATTCGCCCTAGCGGCTGATGGCCGCGATGCGCCATTGATGCACCGCTTAAAACGCCTCATGGGGACCACATCCTCAAGAACAGGAGGCAAAAACATGCAAAGCGGTACTTCACGTGGGCTCGCAGCCACAGTCATGATCGGCAGCGCACTTGCTCTGGTGATGACCTTAGGCGCAACGGCTAGCCAAGCACATCCTCACAAACCAGACGCTGTCACAGCTCCTGATTGGGATGAGCTAGCAGGAGCTGCAACACCTAAACTTGATGCTTGGGGCAGTGCTGTGAAGAAGAAGAGTGTTGTGAAGAAKAAAAAGAAGAAGGAAATWTCCGTAAAAGGCAAAACCTATACGGCAACTTCATTTGAYTTTAGTACWGACGGCAAMGGYACCGACACTATAAACGGCAAAGAATACCCRKCCAAATACGCCTATAGCGTCTATTYYAGAAACGGGGCRAAGGACRGAAAAAGCTATGTCGTCAAAAAGAAAAACGGCAAACKKTATATKGAGATAGGYGACRGCTGGTACCGTGTTGATACAAACGGCTTCACAAGGTCATTTGTTATGCCGACACCACCAGTGCCGCCAACACCCCTTGTTACGCCAACAACCGCTAGTGCGGTTAATTATTGGATTAACGATCGGGCACTTRCGGCAACCGAAGMGCAAATAGAGCGCRCTACTACAAAACGTGAAGCTGCGCTTGAACGGGCAGGAGAAGCWCTCGAACRTGCAATGGAACAACGCGAAGARGCTTTGGAACGTGCTGAGGAACAGCGTGAAGCCGCACTTGATCGCGCAGAGGAAGCCCKCGARCGCGCAATGGAACAGCGAGAAGAAGCCTTGGAACGGGCAGAAGAAGTACGCGAAGAGGCCATGCTCACYCACRAARCCCGTAAGGAAGGACGCCGCATTAAAGATATTAAAAATAWTATCGCAAAAATAGAACGTAAAATTGCCAATAAAGCGCRAGATTTAGCTAGGGATGAAGCAGGCCGCGAACGTGATATTGCTCACATTGAACGTGATATTGCTAAAAAGCAGGCGGACATTAAATTAAAACTCCACAACAAYCCWAGCATRTCTCAAAGAGAAATYGRCAGTATTTATGGCGAGATAGGTCGCTTACAAGGCAGAATTGACCGCATTCAAGGTATCAGTGGCCGTGGGCAGGGTGATCTTGGTCGTTTRCAAGGTGARCTTGGACGCTTGCAGGGCGAAATKGGCCGCGTTCAAGGTGAGATGGGGCGCAAGGAAGCCARCATWCAGCAAAAGAAGTATTACGCTATGCGCGACCGAYTAACTCCCGTTCTTAAAGCTGACGGCTATATGAAATCCGACARCAGYAAAGTCACWATTAAAATGACGCCCACGGATATTTTYATCAACRGCAAACGATTARCCAAAGCAGATAAAGACAAATATTGCAACATAGTTTCTGATTACATTGACCGTAAAAGTGATGTGCAGAAAATTGTTATCAAGCCAGGCTATCTACACATAAGCCAAAAAGGTGACGGACATAACAGCTCTTTCACCCACAACAATAACCAATAAATACAATAATATTTAGGTACCTCTACACAGGCACATAAAGGATCATAAAATGAAAAAYTTCAAAACCACCCTTTTTGGTGGRCTGGTAGCCCTCACTCTAAACACTACTGCGAATGCCATGGACAGTAATRMYARSGYYGWKGAWRYWSYKRYTGMSRWTNGCAAYAKCARMCAMMMMARAMWMRWSYTGCGGAAAAGATTATGACTTCGCCTATTTCGAAGCCTTCGCGCCACGCACAGCACTGGACATGGTAAGCCGCATACCGGGATTTCAAATCGATTCTGGCAATACTGGCAAGCGTGGTCTCGGAAACGGCGGCGCTAATGTCCTATTAAACGGATACCGCATTTCCGGAAAAACCAACGCACGAGATCAACTTTCCCGTATCAACGCAAAAAATGTCGTTAACATTAAAATTGTCGATGGCACATCTTTGGATATTCCCGGTCTTTCGGGACAAGTCGCTAACGTTACCACCAAAACTACAGGGATATCTGGCACATGGGAATGGCGGGGTGAATTGCGCAGCCGAATAAAACCGAACTTACTCGGCGGCAAAGCAACTGTTTCTGGCGAAACGGGTAAACTAGCCTGGTCATTTACCGCAGAGAGCAATCCGTTTCGCAACGGCAACCGCGGCCTTGAAACCCAGACGGATGCAAATGGCGTTTTGTTCGAGACACGTTATGAAGACGGCCAGTTWWMYKKSGMCSMWYSSKSTKKSKCMRMCSMWKYWWYSWKRAWMMSCRMASMGSWMYRWRYMKCMWATTTNARYYWAAAATRCARCCAGTTTAATTTTAACGGACGAGAAGTTTCCAGGCGAACTGCCATTACTGCGGCTGGCACAACACAAGAAACTTTGTTCTCTAATGCCGAGGACGAAGAAAACGGAAGCATCGATATCGATTATGAATTACCTTTTTTAAAGAAGGATCAAAATGGCAAGCTTAAACTCATAGGCTATTACAGGTTTGAACATTCTCCGACAGTATCGCGTTTTGACGTCTTTGATCCTGTCCTTGGGCAAATAGATGGTTCGAGGTTTTTTAGGGTTGCAGACGAATCAGAACTTATCGGCCGCACAGAATATTCTTGGAAACCAAGTAACGGTCGTGACTGGCAAATTGGCATAGAGGGCGTGTTTAACGTTCTTGATATYGAATCCAGTTTATTGCTCTTGGATGCGGGTGGTAATTTTGTTGATGAACCGCTTTACGGCGCCACCTCACGAGTTGAAGAAAAACGCGCCGAGGCTACCCTTACTCATGGCCGTAAGCTTTCAGATAAATGGAACCTACAGGTCTCAGCCGGTGCAGAATATTCACAAATTTCGCAAAATACAGGACTGACCCGTAGCTTCTTCCGACCTAAGGGTTTCGTCTCTGCCACTTATAAACCCACTGACAAATTGACGATCACCACAAGAATTGAGCGTGATGTTGGTCAGTTAAGTTTCTTTGATTTTATATCTTCAGTTAGTTTACAAGACAATTTGGATAGAACGGGAAATGCAAATCTCGTCCCCCAACAAAGCTGGAACGGCGAAATCGAGTTCGATAAAAGTTTTGGCGACGGCAATACATTTAAGGCAGAGTTCTATGGTCGGTTAATATCAGACCGTGTTGACCGTATTCCCATTTTTGACGATATTGATCCAACCCTGATTGTTGGTGATGCCGTTGGCAATGTCGATAGTGCCCACCAATACGGTATGAATTTATCTGCAACCATTAAAGGGGACAAATGGGGTTATAAAGGCACCCAGATCGATTTAACACTCAACGCAAGGAATTCATCCATTGAAGACCCTATCCAGGGATTTAAGCGCCGCATCAGCAATGATTTTAAATCATATTGGGCCGTTGAGTTTCGCCATGACATTCCCAATTCGGATTGGGCTTGGGGGGTGTTTGCAGATCAGTTCAGGCGTGCTCAAAGCTTCCGTATATCAACCATCAACCAATTCACATTTGCTGGCCCATGGGGGCAAACGTTCATCGAACACAAAGACATTTTTGGTATGAAAGCTAGGTTCACACTGGGCAATCTATTTGATGCAAGCGATGATTTTCGCCGCGAGGTCTATGACAATGGCCGCGTCAATCTGATACGTGTTGAAGACCGTACCCGCGAATTTGATCTCACATACCGTCTTCAACTGAGCGGAACTTTCTAATCCGCTCCTCCCACCACACTATTCCGCCTAGTGGTCAATGGTACATTCTTAACCCAAATTAGTACCAGATGACATTTTGTTTACTTTTCTTTTCCAAAACTAACCCATAGGTATGCCTCTTTACTAATAGCATAATATTCCTGAGGGTTAGCTTTGAAATTTTTAAACATACATTTGTGTACCAGCACGGCGCTTACACTCATCACTGCCTTTGGATGTTTCCAAAATGCCTATGCTCAGAAAGTTATTCCGACCACTAACAGCACAGCAAGCATTGAGACATACGTTCCGGGTTATTTCACGCAATATGCTCCGCGTACTGCACTTGATATGGCCGTACAAATTCCAGGGTTTTCTATATCCGGCGGGGGCAACACCAAACGCGGCTTGGGCCAGGGCGGTGCGAATGTCCTTATTAACGGCAAACGAATTTCCGGCAAAACCAGCGCCAACGATAGACTGTCGCGTATAAACGCTACAAGCGTTGTMCGCATTGAAATACTAGACGGTGCTCGCCTCGATATTCCTGGATTATCGGGACAGGTCGCTAATGTGGTCTACAAGACTACGACTATTAATGGCAATTGGGAGTGGACGCCGGGGTTTCGCAAACATCTTGAGCCAAATTTACTCGGCGGGGAAATCAATGTCTCTGGAAACACGGGCGAACTTCAATGGTCACTTTCATTGAAAAACGGGGCGTTTCGCTTTGGTAATCGTGGGCTTGAATTTCGCAGCCTGACCGACGGCACACTCATCGAAACCCGTGATGAAGTTTCCAGCTTTAGTAATGACACACCTACGTTGGCAACAAGCATCAGTTGGGCACCACGTCCTGACCATGTTTTCAATCTAAATGCCGAGCTTAGCAAAGCCAATTTTGATATTACTGAATTTTCCGGCCACACAGCTTTTGATGCGCGTGGTGATAATAACCAGACAAGTTTTAACAATGGTCAAGATAATTTTCGTGCTGAAATTGGTGCAGATTATGCTTTTCCCTTCGGGCCTAAATCTCTTGACGGTACACTAAAAATTATCGGTGTTGCCCGGTATTTGGATAGTCCCTCTCGCGCAAAATTCATCACCCTAAGCGGCAGTAATATAATTGATGAAACTCGCTTTTCAACTGATAACAAATCGAGCGAAACCATATTGCGCTCCGAATATAGCTGGACTGACCATAAGGCGCAAAATTGGCAGGTCAGTTTTGAAGGCGCCTATAACCACCTCAACGCAAATGGTGGTTTGCAGATTTTAGATATTCCCAGTGGACAATTTATTAATATCCCTCTCAGCGGCAGTAGTGCCATTGTCAGCGAAAAACGCGGCGAAGTGACCTTGGCGCATACGCGAAAAATTTCATCTAATATGGATATCCAAACCTCCCTCGGATTTGAGTACTCGCAAATTTCCCAAAACGGCACCCAAAGTTTGCAGCGTAGTTTTTTCAGGCCAAAAGGCTTCATTCAGGCTAGCTATAAGGTAAATGATAATTTCGCCGTACGCCCGCGGGTTGCCCGAGAAGTTGGCCAGCTCAATTTTAACGATTTTATTTCCTCGGTCAGCCTGCGCGATGAATTATCCAATACTGGCAATGCCAATCTTGTACCGGAGCAAATTTGGGCCAGTGAAGTAGAGTTTGAAAGAACATTCACCAAAGGCAATATCATTAAAATTCGGCTCTATGCAGATTTTATATCGGACCTTGTTGACCGTATTCCAGTCGGCACAAGCGGCGATGCGGTTGGCAATATTGATAGTGCACACCGCTACGGTTTGGACATAGATGCGACGCTAAAGGGCGAGGCTTTTGACCTTGACGGTGTACAACTAGACGCAACATTGGACCTGCGTAAATCAAGTGTCGTTGATCCTCTGACAGGACGGGTGCGACGACTCAACAGCGATAAAATTACGTTTTGGGAGATCGGTTTACGCCATGATATTAAAGGAAGCGATTGGGCCTACGGCGGCACTATTTCGGACATAAGCAGGTCCCAAACTTTTCGTTTGGACACAGTCAGTTCTGCTGCTGGCGGTCAAATACAAACGAAACCTAAATTGTCAGCATTTATCGAGCACAAAAATTTTCTGGGATTAAAACTAAAAGCCGAAATCGTAAATATCCTAAACGCCAGAGACGTAAGTGACCGCCAATTATTTACAAATCGTAGAGACTTRGGCCAAGTTGAYATTATTGNNAANASCMGCCGTCATTTTGGYCAAACCCTACGTYTCARTGTBAGTGGGACGTTTTAAGTCTTATCGVCGGGTVCGTCGBGCTTTAAAAAAATCCTTGAGCATTTGTCCGCATTCTTGCGCCAATACACCGGATGTAACTACCGGCTTGGAATGACAGGACGGAGTTTCAAAAAACCGCACACCATTTTCTACTGCTCCGCCTTTRGGGTCGGAAGCGCCATAAACCACRCGGCTAATACGGGCGTGGGCAATTGCACCTGCACACATAGTGCATGGYTCCAATGTTACATAAAGCGTTAACCCGCTCAGYCGGTAATTATCAATTTTATACGCCGCATCCCTAAGCGCCAAAATTTCGGCATGGGCCGTTGGGTCGCAAATCCCAATTGGAGCATTACCAGTGYRCGCAATCACTTYGCCAGATTTGGGGTCRAGTATCAATGCACCAACGGGTACCTCACCGCGCCCACTTGCCGCTTGCGCTTGCTCTATACATTGGCGCATATAGTGTTCGTCATTTTCAAAATTCATGTATATGGATTGCTCGAAATTAAAGGAATGGTCAAGTGCCGCACAACGACAATAAGAAACTTGCTACAAAAAGCTCCCAAAAGGGCGAGCGCATTGCCAAAGTATTGGCGCGGGCTGGTRTAGCTTCACGCCGAGAAGTCGAGCGTATGATTGCAGCCGGACGRATWTCTGTTGAYGGTACGCTYYTRACTACGCCTGCCTTTTTGATAACGGGCCACGAAAAAATCTTGGTGGACGGCAAACCTATAGAAGCYAAACAATCTCCRCGTCTATGGCGTTACCACAAACCCGTTGGACTTTTGACAACGCACAAYGATCCCGGTGGRCGGCCAACCGTGTTTGAGAACCTACCCAAAGACTTGCCCCGCGTTATTTCTATCGGGCGGTTGGATATGACCTCCGAAGGTTTACTCCTCTTGACCAATGACGGAGAGTTAGCCCGTAAATTAGAGCTGCCCAAAACTGGGTTTGCTCGCAAATACCGCGCCCGCGCTTATGGCAAGCCCACCCAAACCCAATTAGATAAGCTTAAACACGGCGTGAAAATTGACGGCATTCAAACTGGCCCTATCGAAGCCACATTGGACAAACAACAAGGTACCAATGCCTGGATCAGTATCACCATCCGCGAAGGTAAAAACCGTGAAGTTCGCCGCGCACTGGAAACAATAGGCCTTAAAGTCAACCGTCTAATCCGCATCTCTTACGGCCCCATTCAATTAGGTGATTTGATGCGCGGTAAAGTCGAAGAGATTAAACCCAAAGTACTGCGTGATCAATTAGGTCATCTGGTAGACATACCCAAAGAACGCCCAGCTGGCACCTTAAAGGGCAAAGCCAAAATGAAATCCAACTATAAGGGTAAAAAAGGCACGCGCAGATCAGGAGCTACAAAACCAGGAGCGAACAATGCGAATCGTCGGCGGTAAAAACAGAGGCCGTAACATCACGGCRCCTAGCGGAAAAACTACACGACCGACGTCTGATCAAGCGCGTGAAAGCATTTTCAATATTTTGAAATCCGCCCCATGGGCGCCCGCTATGGACGGCGCCATCGTCATAGATATTTTTGCCGGTTCTGGCGCTCTTGGTCTAGAAGCCCTATCGCGCGGCGCRGAATTTTGCCTRTTTGTAGAAACAGMACCAAARGCCCGCGCCGCCATTCGCGAAAAYACGACCACTATGGGRTTAGGCGGCGTTACCCGCCTCCATCGCCGCGATGCTACAAAGCTTCGCATAGAACCGAACAATCTAAGGGGGCCATTCACCCACATTTTCCTAGACCCGCCCTACAACAAAAAACTAGCTAGACCAGTTTTACGCAAGCTGGGTGAACAAGGCCTCATCGCGGACGGCGCTGTCATAATCTACGAAATGGGCAAAGAAGAAGAACCAAACCTACGCGGCTACGAAATCCACGACACCCGCATATGGGGCGCTGCCAAAGTCGTGTTTATGGGGCTGGCAGGTAACTAGCTCTACCCCTTGCGCATATCCGGATGTAGGCTTGTGCCTAAAATATGATCCGAATTGCTTATGACATGTTTTGTGCCGCGCACGATCAGCGGGTCTGCTCCTGTTACGACACTTATGTCTTTATCAGGGTATGGCAGGGTATCGAGCACATATTGCATGGTCTCTAACCGGGCACGTTTTTTATCGTTAGATTTGATAATCGTCCACGGCGCGTCTGCCGTATCTGTGTAGAAGAACATTGCCTCTTTGGCTTCAGCGTAATCATCCCATTTATCGAGCGACGCTTTATCAACCGGAGACAATTTCCATTGCTTGAGCGGATCAAGCTCGCGGGATTTAAAACGGCGCAACTGCTCATTTTGCGTCACTGAGAACCAGAATTTAAAAATACGAATACCGGAGCGCACTAACATGCGTTCAAATTCGGGGGTCTGGCGCATAAATTCCAGATATTCACCTGGTTCGCAAAAGCCCATAACCCGCTCAACACCGGCACGGTTATACCATGAACGGTCAAAAAACACCATTTCGCCTGCCGTCGGCAAATTGTTGACATAGCGTTGAAAATACCATTGATGGCGTTCAATATCAGTTGGCTTATTCAAAGCCACAACACGAGCCTTTCGAGGATTCAAGTGCTCCATAAACCGCTTGATCGTCCCACCCTTACCGGCAGCGTCGCGCCCCTCAAAGATCAGAATGATTTTTTGGTCTGTATCCTCAACCCATTTTTGCACTTTCAGCAATTCGACCTGCAAAGCACGTTTTTGCTTCTCGTAATCTTTTGCCTTAACCCGTTCCGCATAGGGATACTCGCCGTTTTCATAGGCTTCGCGGATAGCCGTGCTAGCAGATTTAACATCGCCCTGTTCGTCCAGAGGGCTTAAAGCAATTTGCTTCCCCGATAACGACGTGTTTGTCACAATTTTATCGACGGGCTTACGGCCCAAATTTTTAGCTAATGATGACACAGATTTTGTTCCCGTTTTATCAAGCGGCTTATCCATGGTAAATTCCCTACGGTTAGTAAAAATGGTGATGGCTGACCTCAGCCGTGCAACAATATAAACTACCTTTCCATTATTTCAATCTATTATCCCACAATAGGGCAAAATACCGCAGGTTGTCACTACACCTTATCCCCGTTTAAATTTAAGCAATTTCCACCATCCCGGGTTGCCTTTGTTACCTTAACAAAATATATTATACTGAGCGCAAGGAGTTCTACCATGACATCACAAAAAACCAAAACGGCAGCTTTCCTTGCCTTACACAAACCCGGCAATCCGTTCATCATTCCCAACCCGTGGGACGAAGGCTCTGCGCGTGTCCTAGAAKGCCTCGGTTTCTCCGCTCTCGCCACAACCAGTTCCGGGTTTGCATGGACATTAGGTCGACATGATTACGGRGTRACRCGCGGTGAAGCTCTRCGACATGCTACTGCTTTAGCAGATTGCGTGGATATTCCTGTGAGTGCCGATTTGGAAAACGGTTTTGGCGATGCCCCCGAAGAAGTGGCACAAACCATTATTTGGGCGGCAAAGTCTAATCTTTGCGGCGGCTCCATCGAAGACACTACGGGCKAYYCWGACAACCCKATCTACACATTATCCGATACGGTAAAACGTATAGAAGCCGCCGTAGAGGAAGCCAAAAAATCCGAAAATGGCTTTATTCTCACCGCYCGCGCTGATGGCCTGCTACACGGCACTACTGATTTAAACGATATCATAGAACGCTTGCAAGCTTTCGAATCCGCAGGTGCAGAYATACTGTTYGCTCCCGGCTTGCCAGACCTAGACRCTGTSCACAAAGTTTGTAGTGCMGTCAGCAAACCAGTAAATGTGTTGATCCTTGRCAATTTAGTCCAGCACTCTCAACAAGAYTTCGCKSRRGCAGGYGCCGCCCGCTTATCMGTAGGCGGWCGYCTTGCCACAAATGCCTATGGGAGTTTGGCCGAGACTACTGGGATGTTACGGGATGGCGATTTCGGGATATTAGCGCCGAGTGAGGCCACTAAAACCGTTTCGGCATTTTTGCAATAACCCTTCAACGTCTCCCAAACAGCCTTTCTATATCCGCAAGCTTCAACTCAACATATGTCGGGCGACCGTGGTTACATTGGCCTGAGTGGGGGGTGGTTTCCATTTGGCGTAGGAGTGCGTTCATTTCTTGAGCGTTGAGGCGGCGRCCKGCACGAACSGAACCATGACAAGCCATAGTGCCACAAACATGTTCAAARCGTTCATTTAACGAAAGCGTCTCGTCAGTATCGCGTAGGTCGTCGGCTAAATCTCTGAGCAATCCCTGTACATCCATTTCGCCGAGCAGAGCTGGTGTTTCACGTACACAAACCGCACCGACACCAAACGGCTCAATGACTAAACCCATTTTTGAAAGCTCGTCCGCACGGGACAACACAAGCTGCGCATCGCCCTCCCCCATATCTACAATATCTGGAATGAGCAGAGCTTGTCGCTCGACGCCTTGGTCAGCCATAGCTTTTTTCATGCGTTCGTAAACCAGTCTTTCATGGGCGGCGTGTTGATCAACGATGATCATGCCGTCCACCGTTTGCGCAACAATATAAGTTTCGTGCAATTGTGCCCGCGCCGCGCCGAGGGGATGGTCGGAAAAATCTTGAGGTGCAGGTTGTGGCTGTTCTTGGGCTGGCGCAAAATATTCTGGAGCCTCTTCGACTTGCGCAGAAAACCCGTCTATCAAAGGCTGTGTCTCGGTGTCCGGAATTGGCGGCGTTTGGTAATTGCCAAAATTGGAACGGTGTGCCCCTAATGTCCCGCCCACTTGGGCCCGTCCTAACGCATAGGCGCTGGTAGTGGTCGAAGCTCTATGCCCTGCTCCGGCGAGCGCATGGCGGAGCGCACCGACGATAAGTCCGCGCACGATAGCAGGGTCGCGAAACCGGACTTCGGTTTTAGCAGGATGCACATTGACGTCGACATATTGTGTGTCGATGTCCACATATAACGACACGACAGGATGGCGACCTCGTGCCAGAAAGTCCTGATAAGCCCCGCGCACTGCACCATAAAGAAGTTTATCCCTCACCGGACGGTCATTAATAAATAAATATTGATGTGTGCTGGAACCTCGCGAAAATGTTGGCAATCCGGCAAACCCTGTCAATTTTATACCATCGCGTTCCGCGTCAATCGCCAGCGCGTTATCGCGAAAATCATGCCCGAGAATATCGGCAAGACGTTTCAACCGCCCCTCTTCATTATTCTCCTCACGCGGCAAGGAAAGTGTAGCCCGTGTTCCGTTGTGTAGGGTAAATCCAACATCGGCACGCGCCATAGCGAGACGTTTGACCATGTCGGATATAGCCATGCTTTCAGAGCGTTCGGTCTTGAGAAATTTCAGCCGCGCGGGCGTGGCGTAAAACAAATCCCGCACATCTACACGAGTACCTGACAAACCAAAACGCGGCGCAGGTCTTGGCCCTGATAGCTCACCACCGTCTACGCTTAACTCCCACGCAGACTCGTCGTTCATAATTTGCGTAGTAATTGTTAAGCGCGAAACCGAACCAATGGACGGCAAAGCTTCACCGCGAAACCCCATACTAGCAATATTGAGCAGATCCCATTTCCCGTCGTTATCTGGCGATAGTTTCGATGTAGCGTGTCGTTCTATAGACAACAGCAACTCAGCTTTTGTCATGCCTTTGCCGTCGTCCGTAACACTGAGGCTACGCCTGCCGCCCGCTTCATAGCGGATATCTATTTGTGTTGCACCGGCATCTAGCGCGTTTTCCGCCAATTCTTTGATAACACTGGCTGGGCGTTCAACAACTTCGCCAGCCGCAATGCGGTTGATAGTGTGTTGGGGCAATCTGCGAATCGTTGGGGTTGAACCTGACATGAAAAAACCCTAGCGCGATGAAGCACTAGGGTCGATAGAAAAAAGCGTTGATAAAAAAGAGAGGTAGCCGTCTATAGACCAGGAAGTTTCGCACCGCCGGGACGGCGTATAATCTCAACTGGTTTGCCGCCTGTAGCTGATTGAACGGCTTTTTGGCGGCGGGCTTCTTCGTCTGGATCAAGCGGCGTRCCGTCAAGACCGATRGCTTTGCCGTCYTTCCAAAATAAGATGCGGTCAGCAAAACCACGGTTTTTACGCTCAATAGAATTTTGTCCATCAATAATAACGCGTATGGCCGGATCAGCTTTACCACCGCCCGCTTTGGCAATTAACACCGCTTCACCCTGGGTAGGCTTAGCCGGGTCAATTTCACCGAGCAGAGCCTTACGCGCTGCAACCGTTGCGTATTTTTCTTCGACATTAAGCTCGCCTTCACGTGGTGGGCGCAAGTTATATTCAGGCGGCACAACAAGTGGTGGCTTAGTCAAAATATTAAATTCATTAGGKGARGTCTTTGACATGCCAAGAGCACGGCCTGCCGTGCTACAACCAGTGCTGAGAAGTGCGGCACCGACGAGGCCAGCCAATAGAAAATTGCGTGATATCATTATTAATTCCTAATATTTCAATCTAAGTTTTTTGAATGCAAACTAAATTTAATGGCTTGTAACGAATAAAAACCGACATGCCAAGTTAACTTATGTTGATTTTTGTGCAGATTTTTCAGCGCGGCTTTGTAAAAATATTGCAATCAGCAAGCCCGCAACACCGCAGCTAATGGCACTATCGGCTACATTGAACACCCATTTGAAACCRATATCRCCGAAATTGAGAAAATCYGTCACCGCRCCGTACAAAGCCCGGTCAATTGCATTGCCTATAGCACCGCCGATAATTAGTCCGAGTGCGAATTTCGTGAGCTTATCTTTTTCCTTGCTAAGCCATACCAGCAGAACCATACACATAACGGCGGCAAAAACTGTCAGAACATAACGGCCAATATCCGCATGTTCGCTGAACATGCCGAAACTCACACCTTGATTACAAACMAGTGCCAGATCAAAYACGGGYGAGACTTCGATCTCTWWSYCCGGAMRYGGRTTRAGYGCACARATRTTRTGWGGCACACCAAATTTTTTCAGCGCCCAAGCTTTGGAAAGTTGATCAAAAACAACAATTAYAGCAGGGATAACMCCGCCGTAGAGCCAGAGGCTTTTACTCAACTTAGGCATAACTTAAACTCCGCTCATTCCCCTGTAGAGGGGAATCCAGATAGATATCCAACTGGATACCCGCCTGCGCGGGTATGAGCGGAATRTGAGGTTGGYTACTTTGCATTCTTCGCATCCCATTGCTCCGTAGCCATAACATCGCGCGGCGTGATAGTTGCACCGTCCACAGCCTTGAAGTATTTCCACGAGCGGTCACACTTGCTAAACCCGTCCTCTTTTAAGTCCTGAATTTGAACAAGAGCATCAGAAGTTGGTAAAGACAGATCGCATTTACTGACGATTAGAAAATCTGCCAAAGTATCAACTGGGTCCATTGGATTATCGTATTCATGTGAACTTGTAGTTCCATGCGTACCTACAAAGGGAATTCCCATAGCCTTTAGGCTATTTTCCAAAACAAAATCAATTGGCCCAWGTATACCTGCCTCTAAAGAAGATTTAATTGACCCTTCACGGCGTAAGGGTTCAATGGTCTCCATTACATTGTTTCGGAAGGTGATAACGTTGCCCATATCGTGGGACAAATCATAGTTTTTCCACCCATCTTCGCCAGCCGGGAATTCTTTCAAATGAACGGAACCGTCGACGTCTTCATGCCGTGTCTGCCAAACTTCTTCCATGGTGAAGCTGAGGATAGGGGCTAGCCATAATGTCAAACGGTTAAACAGCTTATCCATAACGGTGCGACAAGCGCGGCGTCTGGTGCTGTCTAGGGGGTCACAATAGAGCGCGTCCTTGCGGATATCAAAATAGAAAGCCGACAGATCGTTGGTGCAAAAATTAAACARSGCCGTATARACYTTYTTRAAATCATGGGTTTTGTAGGCGGCTTTCACCAGAGCGTCCARYTCGGACAATCTGTGGAGCACCCATTGYTCYAGMGCSGGCATRTCGGCRTAATCMACSGCATCRGTAGCGTCATAACCGTCGAGCGCACCKATCATATARCGYAAAGTATTGCGCAGTTTACGGTAGGCATCGGCGGCAGTTTTGATGATCTCGTCCCCGATACGCAAATCGTCAGTAAAGTCGGAACTCGCCGTCCACAAGCGTAGAATATCGGCACCGTACTGGCGGATGATTTGCTCGGGCGCGATRGTRTTGCCGAGAGATTTACTCATCTTGCGGCCATCTTCGGCCATGACAAAYCCGTGGGTCAGCACGGCTTTGTAAGGCGCTTCGCCGTAATTGGCRCARCTYTCKAGKARYGARSWTTGGAACCAGCCSCGRTGTTGGTCSGWACCYTCMARGTAKARATCWGCMCGRTCWKTDAGGTCATCSCKTTGCTTRAGACAGAACGCATGGGTCGAACCGCTGTCAAACCAGACATCGAGAATATCGGTTACCTTCGTCCAACCTTCGTTGTCTTCTGGCATGAAAGTTTCCAGCGATGTGTCGAACCAACCATCCACACCCTGCGCTTCTACGGCGGCAAGGATGCGGGCATTGATAGCATCCGCATCGGCACGTTCTGTGTGCAAGCGACCATCCGTGTGTACAATCAAAGTGATCGGCACACCCCAATTGCGTTGGCGGGAAATCAGCCAGTCTGGTCTGTCTTCGACCATAGCGCGGATGCGGTTCTCACCCCGCGCCGGATACCATGTGGTTTTCTTGATGGCAGCCAATGCTTTACCGCGTAAATCGTCTTTGGACATAGAGACAAACCACTGCGGCGTAGCACGGCGGATCACCGGCGCTTTGGAACGCCAACTATGGGCATCGCGAAGCATAATGATACCGCGCGCCAACAGATTACCGCACTCCATTAGAGCCTTCAAGACTTCGGAATTAGCTTTGCCGTCCTGCCCACGTTTTTTACCGCTAGTGCGGATAACATCCAGACCCTGCAAACGTTCCGGCATGATGTCCGTGTAACAGCCATCGTCGTCTAGGGTCATGGGAACGATAGGGTCGATATTTGCTTCTACCCGATGAGCATGCCATACATTCCATACTATATAGTCATCGTCACCATGAGAGGGTGCTGTATGCACAAACCCAGTACCCGCGTCTGCGGACACGTGATGGCCAGGAAGCAAAGGTACATCAAAATCAAATTTTCCTTCTGCGCCATCCATATCCTTGAGAGGATGCGCACATAAAAGCCTATCTAAAGCTTCGTTAATTTCCTCTTCAAGCAATGTTAGGCCATTCTCAGCAATTCCAGCAGCTCTCCGAACACTTTCAGATAAGCTTTCTGCTAGAATTAGCTTGTCGCCAACCTTTGACCAAGGTTCATAAGGTAAATCCGCATCAATTTCATCAACACGATAGTGATTGTATTTAACGTAACCCTCTTGCTGTTTTAATTTTGGTGAGTACGCAATCGCCCTATTTGCTGGAATTGTCCATGGGGTCGTCGTCCAAATTACTATTGAACTACCAACATATCGGCTTGAAATAATATCAACAACCTTGCGATCTTCTTCGGATTCATGCGCAAAGTGGAAAACAGATCGAACAGGAAACTTAACATAGATCTGCGTCGCGCGTCTGTCCGCGTATTCCACTTCGGCTTCGGCAAGGGCAGTGCGTTCTACGGGGCTCCACATGATTGGTTTTGAACCACGATATAATTGACCGGAGTTTGCTATTTTTAGAAGCTCGCCGCAGATGATGGATTCGCTTTTAAACTCCATGGTTTTGTAGGGATGGTCCCAATCGCCGATGACACCAAGRCGTTTAAATTCYTCSCKCTGCACACCRAGCCATTCACCCGCATATTCGCGGCAMCGMSWGCGGAACTCGCTGCCCGGYACTTGRTCTTTGGTGCGRCCTTTRCCSCKAAATTCTTCTTCGACTTTCCATTCGATAGGCARGCCGTGGCAATCCCAGCCCGGTACATAATTGGCATTATAACCAAGGCCTTGTTGGGCTTTGACAACAATGTCTTTCAGGATTTTATTCATGGCCGTGCCGATATGGATATGGCCATTGGCGTAAGGCGGGCCGTCGTGCAGAACGTAAGTCGGCTTATCGGCACATTGCTTACGCAGGGTGTTATACAGATCGATTTTATCCCAATGGGCCAGCCATTCAGGTTCYTTGCGCGGYAATCCCGCCCGCATAGGAAAATCGGTTTTTGGTAAGAATAAAGTTTCGCGGTAATCGCGGGCATCTTCATTGTTATTCAGAGAATCAGTCATGGAAAAATCTTTAAAATGGAAGTGTTAACCTTTAAGCCACTTTGGGCACAAATATCCCGGCACCTCTTTAGGTAACCGGGCTACTAATTCGTATGCTTATAAGCATTATACATTTCACTTGGCCAAATTTCATGGGCGGGACGTAACATAGCCCAGTGCATCAAACAAGCGGTCAATATCAGTGTCTGTATTATAGAGATGCGGGGTTACGCGTACTGAATTACCGCGCACGGATACAAAAATATTATCTGTGGCCAATTTTTCGGCCAGCCCGTCCGGTACACCACCGCTAAACTCTAGGCCAACATAATGGGGTGAACGAAATTTATCGTCCACCACATGCAAGCCGAGTTGTCGTGCATGATCTGCCATACGGGAATTGCGGGCACCCAATGTAGCCGAAATGTTCGCAACACCCCAGTCCAACAATTGGGTAAGCGCTGCACAAGCGGCCATGACTTGTCCGGGGTTAGATTTCTCGCCCATATCGAAGCGTCTTGCACCCGGTTGAAACTCGTCTTGGTAATCGACAAGCCTTGCGAAGTCTTCAGACCCTTTACGGTTCATCCAGTTATGCTCAAGCGGCACGCCGCCCTGCCATTCGGCCGCTACATACAAATAGGCTAAAGTATAAGGCCCCAGCAGCCATTTATACCCTGCGGCGACCATGAAATCTGGCTGCACGGTTTTGACATCAAAAGGCATAGCGCCAAGGGACTGGGTCAAATCGAGCACTAGTTTCGCACCCTTATCCCGCGCAGCCTTACCGATAATTTCCAAATCCAGATATCCACCATCAGCCCAATGGGTAGCTGGCAGTGCCAGAATTTCTGTGCGCGGGCTGATGGTGCGTAAGACGGCTGCCGTCCAGTCACCGTTATTTGGGCGTTCTGCAGTCACTATCTCGCCGCCGCAAGCTTTGGCCTTTTCGCGCCACGGATACACATGGGAAGGGAATTGATCCTTAATGACCAATATTTCCCCGCCTTTGCTCAAAGGAAGATTATTAGCAGCAACCTGTATGCCGTAACTGGCAGACGGCACCAACGCCATATTATCGCTTTTGGTATTGACCATTTTAGCGGCCAATTCTCGGAGCTGTTCCGTGTAGGTGAAAAAACTGGATCCACCATAAGTCCATGGTTGGATTTTATACCGGATGCCTGTCTCTGCCGCTTGCACAGCAGACTTCATCARMGGCCCCATATAGGCACAGTTCAAATAAGCAATATCGTCCGGCATGTCGAACAAGTGRCGTTGGTTGGCAATGTGGTTATTTGAATGGTTTTCTGGCATGTCTTATCCTCAAGAATTAYCGGCACTATAATAGCMGGTTCCAAAGCAACAAGCYTAATTGGCCTCTTGCTTGCAACGCWAATGATGAAAATTAAACTATCATTTGGAGTGTACCATGTTGGGACAGTATACCGCAGCTACCATTATGTTTTTTATCACGGTAGGCTTTGCCGCATTGTTCTGGTTACCRGCGCTTAAATTCAAGCATAAAAATCCGTTATTGAGATTCTACTGGAAAGGTTTTTGGGCTTTCCTAAGYGGGATAACTGCTTTGGCRGGYATACAATCCGTATTGATTATTTTGGGTTTTGATGYCCAAAAAATTACGAGCGCATTGTTGTTTGGAGTTACGRCTTCGTTTGTTGTGTTCGTGATGTTCGCTTGGGGTCGCTTGACCATCAAAGGTGTCACAGCCGTTGTTGCAAAGTCAAATAAACTACCCGCCAGCTAATCCCGGAACTGCCGGATAACCGAGCTGGCCTGCTTGTACGGGTATTACCGGAATTGCACGACTTGTAGCTAGGGGTGCATCAGGGTTATTGACCTGATCGGGGGCAGTTTGCGAGCGCGGTACAGGGGTCATATTTTGGGTCAAATCATCATGTAAGGAACCATAAAGCGACTGCTGGTTCGGTGCGGCTGTTGGTATCATTGGCGGTATCTGAACTCTAGGTATTTGGAGGGTTTGGGGGACTTGGGGTGCTCTAGGTGCCTGCAACATTGTAGGTACGAATTGTTGCGGTGGTCTATTTACTATAACGGCGCTATTTTGAGCTTGTTGAGCACGCGTTTGTGCCTGCTCAGCCGCGCGTTTTTGCGCCGCTAGCGCTTGCTCACGGTAGATTTGTTCTCTTGTCATAGAGCGCGGCCGGATAGGGCCAGTGAATGGCTGTAAATTGACCTCTGAAATAGGCTTAAAACCAGCTGGAATGGGCGCCCTTATGATTGTCTCTGACAGCACAGGTTGTGTAATTCTTGTTATCATATTAGCTGGAAGTTTTGAGGCGGCACGGCTAGGGGCTGGCTTGGGCATGATTGGCGTACCAACGCGAACCGTGTTTCCGTTAGCCATAGGCACTGCGCGGCTCATTAGCGGGTCAACACGGGTGTTAATTTCTCCGCTGATACTTATGGGGCTAGAAACGGGGATAGCTTTGCGCGCATTAAACTCACAAATACCAGAGCGAGAACGCGGATTTGGCCGAATAAAGTTCCAACCCCGACAGGCTGCATC
Organism: Robiginitomaculum sp.; assembly: GCA_002732905.1. GTDB lineage: Bacteria > Pseudomonadota > Alphaproteobacteria > Caulobacterales > Maricaulaceae > Robiginitomaculum_A. Next base: position 6,389 of record NVTC01000008.1, on the reverse strand, counting down.
ACCACGGCACTGGGCTTCACACTCGGTATGGCTGTTTGCGGTTATTTTCAAATATGGTTGTCCGGCGCGGTAGGCATATTGATCCGCTGCAARGCTCAAAGCGGGCAGTGACATTAACGYCCAAACTAAAATAGCAAKAGTTAAAAAAAKACGGCGCATGCAAACCTCCTATATCCACACCCAAAAGGGCGAATCATTAGCCCATAGAATGCCAATGAGACGTTAGCGATATGTTAACCATATTGAAGGTTTGGCTAATGAGTTTTGGTGGTTTCCGGCACAGCAGTATCTCTGTAAAAAATCTGCGGCTTCCCTAACGGGGCAGCAAGCGCCATAGCCCAATAGGTTTGGTATTTTGTTTTTGGTTCATACACTAATGCAATCCCAAARTCTGTTACATCTGATCGCAGCAGGGTTTCGTTATGGCTGGGGCTATCTTGCCAAGCCTTAAACACTATATCCCAACTGTTTTGTCCAACTGCTACATTCTCTGCAGCGATACTAAAATCGTAACCCTGTCTCTGTATCCTCTCCCCCAGGAGGGAACCGTCACTACCTATGTGTGACATATTACCGTGCCGCGCCAAATCATCTGTGTGTACTTTCGATGCGGCACTTAGCTGGCCGTTGAGTATAACTGGGCTTAAGCCGTATTTGCGGCGGTAATCATTGAGGTCAGCCAGCGCCATATTCGCATTCAAGGGTGTCGGTGGTACGGACGGGAACAAAGGGTTGGCACCAAAACCATTATTAAGATGGCATATGACCACAGGCTTGGTGACATCCGGTTGCACCGATTGCGCCCCGCGGCACGTATCACTGTCTGCCTTACACAAGGCCGAACATTCTTCAAAGGATTTCACAATGGCTTCAAGATAGGTACCGTCATCTGGCAAAGATTTATTGTCTGTCGCCGCCACAATTTGCCAAACTCCAACCAAGCTGCAGCAAGCGGAAATCAAACTTACAAATTTAACATTCTGCATACGCATCGCTTATCCATCAAAACCAAACCACAGACTGTCCATCTGTACATTAAATATAGCTTAATTTAAGGTTATGATCGCATTAAGCTTACTACACCTACCGTTCATGTTGCTCGGAATTCCAGTTCTCCTAGCAATCCAATTGCCTAGCATGTTTAAAATACAAACCTGCAAACTTTCCCCTCTCACCATGCATTCTTTGTGTTCAGGTTTTAATTTCCATACTTAATTGGCAGAGCCTGCCGAGGTCTTTGCCACTTGCCCATTAGCCAAATTACGTTCTCGCGTGAGCCTTTTGGTCAGGGTTTCGTAAAAAGATATGAGCGCGCGCGTTTCTGCATCTGCTACGCGGGGTGCGGGCGCTTTTAGGGGACGACGTTTTTTACCTTTATGGGCTTCGAGCATGTACATTTTCCACGCATCGACAGGCAACAACCCGCCCGTAATTTTTTTCATGGGCGTGTTGTTATCATTACCCATCCATACACCCGTAGTGTAATCGGCGGTAAACCCAATGAACCAAGCGTCACGGTAATCCTGTGATGTACCTGTCTTTCCAGCCACTTGCCGTTCATCCATTTTGGCGCCGCGTCCGGTACCAGTTTCCACAGCGTCTCGCAACATGCCGGTCATTTGCCTGGCATAAGGCAGGGCATAAACGCGCTCTGACGGGCGGCTTCTGTGCGTAAACAGGTTCTTGCCAGCTGTATCCGTAATATTGTCTATTAAATAAGGCGGGTGTTTCAGCCCTTCATTGGCAAACACCATAAATGCGGCGGTCATATCGATTAAGTGTACTTCCGAAGAACCTAAGGCGATAGAATAATTTGCGCCGAGTTTTGTGGTAATGCCAAACCTGTTCGCYAGTTCGACAACTTTATCAGGCCCTACCTCAGCAGCCACTTGTGCGGCAACAGTATTTATAGAGAGCTTCAAAGCTTCRCGGAGTGTCAGAGGYCCCCGGTAGCGGCGTGTGTAATTTTTTGGCGACCATTCGGTTTCACCACTACCAATTGTGGTTGGTTGGTCAATACGCACTGTACCCGGCGTAAACCCAGCCTCAAGAGCAGTGGCGTAGACGAAGGCTTTGAATGATGATCCCGGTTGACGCAAGGCTTGTGTAGCACGGTTGAACTTGCTTTCATTATAATCGCGGCCACCAACAAGTGCGCGTACTGCACCAGTTTCAGTCTCGATACTGACCAATGCACCATCACTAACTTTTTTAGTCTTCTGGAATTTATCCACCACCGTCGTAATAGTTTTCAGCGCATAGATTTGCAGTTTCGTATCTATCGTAGTGTGTATAATTAAATCCCCGGACTGTGTCCCGATCAAGCCTTTTGCTTGTTCGGCAACCATATCAAATACATGTCCAAGATTTTTCTCCTCCAGATAACCACTTTTCCCAATTTTCAACGCGGCTGGTTTCAACTCAGCATCTTGCAGTTCCTGAGGCGATATTTTGCCTTGGGCCATCATGCTTTGCAAAATTAACCGTGATCTACCCGCAGAAGCCTCAGGGTTTTTTATAGGGTCGTATGTGGACGGTGCCTTTGGGAGAGACGCTAAAACCACTGCCTCAGACAAGGAAATTTCTTGTGCAGACTTTCCGAACAGTCGTTGGGATGCCGCCTCAACACCGAAAGCCCGATTGCCGAGATCAACTCGGTTAAGATACAGCTCCAGAATTTCTTGCTTGGACAGCATTTGCTCCATTTTGTAAGCAAGCCACATTTCCTGGAATTTACGTTTATACGTTTTCTCACGGGTCAAAACCATATTCTTGACCAATTGTTGGGTCAGCGTCGAACCGCCTTGAACTTTTTTCCCAGCTTTGGAGTTTTCTATAAGAGCACGAAAAATGGCTTTGCGGTCTATACCCGGATGCTCCCAAAACCGCTGATCTTCTATGGCCAAAAACGCATCCGGGAGCCATGGCGGCATTTCTGATAGCTTAAGCGGACGTCCATAAAAAGGGCCACGGTGACCAATCACGACACCGTCTCTGTCCAACAAGGTAATATTGGGTTGTAGGTTTTTCCCCCACATTGATTGYTTGGTTGGTARTTCTGGYAGGCCGTCCARYAAATARCTTCGTGCTGATAAAAAGGARRCMGCYCCAATCARAAATAGGCTCAGCAAAACACCCCACACCCAGCGGCGTTTTTTCTTGTCGCCGTTTTCATTGACGACATTCATATCTGCTCGATATGTCTCCATACTCYCCTTTAACGYCTAAAAGGYTAAATGCCCAGTTGGTTTTTCATCTTAATGMGGTAAGAATACGGYATGAKTTTGACARCGGAAAARATTMTTTAATGACTAAGCCCTTTTGGAAAACCAAAAGCCTTAACCAAATGAGCAAGGATGAATGGGAAAGCCTTTGTGATGGTTGCGGTAAATGCTGCCTGCTGCGCATGGAAGACGAGGATAATGCCAATATCTATGTCACAGATATCCGGTGCAAACTTCTGGACGCGGGCACATGTCGCTGTAAAAATTATGAKACCCGCAAACTATATGTGCCGGATTGTGTACAGTTGACCGCAAAAAATGTTGGTAAGCTGCACTGGGTCCCTCGTACTTGCGCCTACCGCCTACTAGCCGAAGGCAAAGATTTGCCCGACTGGCATTATCTGGTCAGCGGTGACAGAAATACCATTCACGAGGCAGGCATGAGCGTGCAAAATGCAACAGTTCACGAACTTGACGTTGATGAAGACGATCACACCAAACATATAACAATCTGGCCCGGTGAGCCTGATGTGTTGCCGGATACTTAAACCGCTCAAAGGAAATAAAAATGAAATTAAAGAACATATTGTCCATCCTATTTATGGGCTTAGTTGTTGGCGCGTGTGTGCCTGCCGATAGTACAAAAATTGATGCGCTATCTACAAATGATGCAGAATCCACCCAAGTTGGTAGTAGCAACCCTGAACCACTTATAATGGGGCAGACTTATACCATCGCCTCAAGTGTTTTAGGTACAACCCGCCGTTTGACTATACGCTTACCATTTCATTATGACGAAGAACCTGAGCGTAAATTTCCTGTTGTCTATGTAATCGACGGTGGRCCTGAGCAAGACTTTCCGCATATAGCGGGYATTGCCCAATCTCGGGATATYAACTTCACGTTTGAACCTTTTATTCTKGTTGGTGTGGAAACCGTTAACCGCCGTTACCAAATAACACCCCTAGTTAGTGATCCTGATTTTTACGAAAAAGAATTGGGCACTAGGCCAGGAGGTTCAGAAGGTTTCCGCAAATTTTTGCGCGAAGATGTAATGCCGTGGGTTGAAGGTAAATACCGCACCAACGGGCAAGATGCTGTTATTGGCGAATCTCTCGGTGGTCTATTCATCGTCGAAACCTTCCTCAAAGATCCAACATTGTTTGACGATTATATTGCCGTATCCCCGAGCCTATGGTGGGACGAAATGRCTTTGGGTAAAGGYGCAGYATTGGATCTCRCAGCCATGCCTGCAGGAAAACGTCGCCTGTATTTAACCATGGGCGATGAAGCCGTGCTTATGCAGGAAGGCTTGGATAAACTAGTAGCAGCTCTAGAGGCAAACACACCGGAGGGATTGGGTTGGACATATATTGAACGCAAAGACAGTGAGAGCCATGCCAGCATCTACCATGTAGCTGCTCTAGATGCGTTTCGCGCATTCTATCTTGCGCCTGCTCGAACTGGTGGTTCTAATCCGGCTACATTTACGGACGGAATAGTTCCGCCCTTAACCGCAGCTGTGAAGGAAAACCTCGAGCACGCTTGTGACCGCGAACATGCGACCACAATAAGTTTCAAAGAGAAAAATAAATATCCCAACACTTGGCGCGGCATGTGCTTGGTCATGAAGCCGGGTGCAAAAGCAACTGCCGGAAACTTAGATTACTAAAACTAAAAACCCCGCCTTGGTAATCCAAGGCGGGGTYTTTATACTTCGTGGGAGGAAGTTTTTAAGCGCTGATGCGCTCTTTGTTTGGCTCGCGCAGTACATAACCCCTGCCCCAAACGGTTTCGATGTAATGTTCGCCTTGGGAAGCCGCCGCTAGTTTCTTGCGGAGCTTACAGATAAACACATCGATAATTTTTAATTCCGGCTCGTCCATACCGCCGTAAAGGTGGTTTAAGAACATCTCTTTGGTTAGGGTCGTACCCTTACGCAAAGATAAAAGCTCGAGCATCTGGTATTCTTTGCCAGTTAGGTGAACGCGGTGGTCACCAACCTCAACAGTTTTGGCATCCAGATTAACGGCTATTTCGCCAGTGCGGATAATAGATTGTGCGTGTCCTTTAGAACGGCGAACAACGGCATGGATACGGGCTACAAGCTCGTCTTTATGGAAAGGCTTTGTCATATAATCGTCAGCACCTGTACCGAGACCACGTACTTTGGTGTCTACATCAGATGTACCGGACAGAATAAAGATAGGCGTATTGATTTTTGCCAAACGTAAAGTCTTCAGCACATCAAAACCCGGCATATCCGGCAGATTAAGATCAAGCAGGATGATATCATAATCATAAAGCTTACCCAGATCGACACCTTCTTCACCCAAATCAGTCGTATAAACGTTAAAACCTTCCGATTTCAGCATCAATTCGATACTTTGTGCTGTCGCCATATCATCTTCAATTAGAAGAACTCGCATATTTTCCCTCCCAGAATGTGTCCTTGGAGCCAGGATTGCCACAAAGACATGCCCAAATGGGCGAATCACTTAATATTAGTTAACGTAAAAAAACCAATACGTGAATCCCGTAAACCAAATGTTAACGATAAAATTCATTTTTACGGTAAATACGCCCTATTTTGATGCAATTTGATGTAAATCCCATTTTTCTTATGTTTGTTTACCAGATTGTAAGGCTGTTCTCGTACAAACCTAATCAATGGCGAAAACGCCGAATAAGTTAGGGTTAGGTGAAACAATGAATACTTCAATGGATAAAAGCGTGCGCAAGACACGCTTTGCGATTTCTGATTTACAAAAAAGAGTAGCAGTGCTGGAAGCCACAAGAGAAGATCTTGGGCGGCAAATGCTCAAATTAAACAACAGCGTACCGGAAGATGAAGTTTCTCCCGATGCCCGTAAAGACGGGTATGTAGCTTACGGTTCATACGCAAATTCCGTGATTTTACGCAAGAAGAACCTGCAAGTGACCATTAACGACATCGAATTACAAAATACAGAGCTTAGTAGCGAACTGCGGATGGCTTTGGATACTTTGGACAGCTTTGAGCGCGTCCGTGCGCGTCAATTAGCAGCCAAAGCGGAAAAGTTTGCAGCTCGCAGAGCAGGCTAGTCTAAACACTTTATAGTATATCGGGGAAGAGCAACGATGATACTTGGCTGAAAGCCAGAGTGTCATCGCTTTTCAGATCGG
>NVTC01000029.1 GCA_002732905.1 Robiginitomaculum sp. | reverse complement strand
CAGTTTGTAGCGTACCCATTCGCTGGCTTCTCTATTCATCAACAAATTTCGTGCCAGATAAATTTGATCATCAAAATCCATGACACGGCGCTCGTGTTTTATGGCGCGGTATTTAGCAACTGCCAGAACGGCTATGTTATAAACTGCGGTCGTAAGCTGGAGAACATGTGCGGATTTAAGTTGGGCGTTCGCTGCAATCATGCGCAAAGCTTCTTGTCCATAACCAGATTTTTTATCTCCAAAAATAGATAGAGCAACATCGCCAGCTTTGGCGGTGACCATGCTTATATTTGGCGTACCCGCTTTGGTGAAAAACATGTGCACATAATGAGAAAAGGCTTGTTCAGGCGTAGGGGCACCAAGAGCTGCAATTATATACCCTGCCTTGGTTTGATCTGTTTTACCGCCGTTCATCATAGTCGCTACAGCGGCACGTAATTGAGCAATTGGCGCGGCCTCCCACGCATCTTTCATAATGGTTTCCGGTGAGCAATCCGCGTCTATTTCAAACAATGCTGCTAAATCATCCGTTCCGCCCGCCTCTTGCCATTTATCTATCTTATAGGCATTACCCATGGCCCATGTGTAGAGTTTGTCCATGTCCTGATCGCTTTTATGAGCAGCCAGAAGGGCGATGTCTTGGGCTAATTTCCCATCAGGGTTCCCAACGGCTTCTGTTTCAATATCTATCCAGACTTGTTTTTGGATGGTGCTTGCATCGTGTTCATCTACGGCATCGCTACCCGGTGCAATTCCGGCTTCAAGAGGGAAACGTTTAAGGAGGCGCTCACAAAATGCATGTATGGTTTGCACCTTAAGCCCGCCTGGTGTTTCTAGTGCTCGTGCGAACAGAGAACGGGCGCGGTTGAGGCTTTGTTGGCTTCGGGACTGATTATGGGTGTCCGTATTACCTTCCAGTCTATTTAACTCGTCCGTGAGTTTATCCTCACTCATGATTGACCATGCGCCAAGGGATTGGAATAGCCGGGTCTGCATTTCGGCAGCGGCTGCTTTGGTGTATGTTAAACACATGATTTTATCTGGGCTCGTGCCGGTCAATAAAATCCGTGATACCCTTTCGACCAACACGCGAGTTTTGCCTGAACCTGCATTGGCAGACACGAAGATGGATTTATCTGGCGCAGCAGCCATGCTTTGCATGTTTACGGCGTTTTCATACGCGGAACTCATGTTTCGCCCTCCACAGTTGCCCATTCTGCTCGTCGGGCTAGATGGTCGTAATCACCGTATGGATTTTCAAATTGCGCGCGGGGTTGGGAGTAATATTTGCTATCCGCACTATCAAAATGCGCGATTAGGTTCTGCAGAGCTTCGAACGCATCACTGGCATATTCATCAGCATCCTTTTGGTATTTAGCTGGTGGTGATTTTACAAGAGAGTATTCTTTGTCACCCGGTTTGACATACAGATAATCCGTGGCTTCTGCTTTTTTACCAAGCTCTCCGTAACCAAGCATAATGCCGAGCAAAGGCATTTGTGGGTCAAATCCGGCTTGAACTTCTTTGTATTTTGGATATGCCCCGGTTTTAAAGTCAATAATCGCTGTATCGCTGCCTTTACGCTCTATACGGTCAGCTATCCCCGTGAGGATAAACGCTTCACCATTTGTAGGGAACTCAAGGCGGCCTTTTTTCTCTATGTCGACTTTTGTCCAGCCATTGTCTTTACGGTCTTTGGCCCAATTGACGCTCCACTCAGCGAGGGCGTTTATCCGTACATCCATACGTGCAAAGCTATGGGTCTCGTAACCGGCCTTGCTGAGTTCTTGCTTGAGCAGTTTTTCCATGAGCTTAGTGCTCGCCCCATCGATATTTTCTAAGGCTGCATGCACAGCAAGTCCAAATTCTCGCCCACCCATAGTCTGGTCTAGCGGATCAAAGGCATAGAGGCCGAGGATGTTTTGGGCGTAAACCGAATAAGGGTCTCGCACCCATTTAGAAATTTGGGTTACAGAAAGTCCGCGTTTTTTTGGCCAACGCTTGTCGAGAGGTGGGCAAGGAGCAGGGCGTCTTGCTGGCCTTGGCACACCGCGGTTTGCATCTAATGCCCGCGCCCATTCTAGCCAAGGCTTCTCTGGTGTTAGGGCTTCATCAGCCGCATCTCCGAGCGCCCCGCGCACCAATGTGGTTAAGCGCCAAAGCCAACGGGACTGTACGGTAGGGCCATCATCACCGCGCATGGAGCGGGTCATTATTACATTGGGTTTTGCAGCCAAAGCCTCAAAATCATGAGCGGCTAGGCCAAAACGTCGTTCAGGTGCCGAGAGGCCTATGGCCGCCCGCATGCCAGGGGAAAGTACAGGATGAGGTGTGGGATGTGCTGGCCATACACCTTCATTAAGGCTGCCGAGGATGACTGTGTCTGCCTCCAACATACGGGCTTCTAGTGGGCCTAAAATTTGCAAACGGTCTTCGGTACCAAAACGAGGGCGGGCTACGCGTCCGCGCATGAGATGCGACAAAAGCCTTGCGTAAGTATTACCGCTCATAGGTGCAAATAAGGCGCCGTGCTCAAGAAGTTCTTCAATTAAGCCGGCGGATTTTTCTCCGGATTCGCCGCGCCACAAATTTACGGGGCCGCCAGCTAACTCTTCCATTAAGACCGTATGGGTTTTGGCGAGCAATGCGGCATCAGTCTTAGTGTTGAGCATGTCGTGTAAGGGCGTGAGTGCAGTGTGGATATCCTTCAATAACTTAAACCCGTTCGTGCAAGAGCCATCTAAACGTGCGGCGACCTCGTCTAATGATTTTGGTCGTGTGCCTCGCAGTGCAGTGGTTTCTAATTTGCCCCAATCCTTGCGGTGATTGTCCCTTAGTTTGAATAGATTGTGTTTGACGAGTGAGGATAGAGCAATTGGGTCGAACGGGTCTTGGGCGGCTTCTAGGGAAAGGGATAAAAACGCGCCGTGCCCGGTTTCTTCAAGGGGTTCTCCGGCGGAGCTGTCTACTTCTACATTCCAGCGAGATAATTTCGATCGGACACGTCTAGCCAGAGCTGGATCAGGGGTGACTAGGGCACAGGTTTTRTCTYTKCCGTTTTTATTRYGCTCYARCGTTTCRCGCATAATAAGYGCRATAACGGTGGCTTCTTCTTCAGATGTACGRGCTTGGATGAGAGAGAGGCCYGAYAAYCCGTCYTGTACGGCATTRCTTTGCCCCGTGCTTTTGKCAATGCGGGCGATACGTGCCGGCCAGTCATAAGTGGAACTGGCGGGGATGAGAGCATGGGAGAGGATGCGCGCGCGCATGGCAGCGCGGCCCTCGGTTTTAACTTCCGGCCAAACGGGGACGTCGGCGCGACTAAGGTCTAGTGTCTTTAGTAAATTTTTCAGGGATGCTTGCGGATGTTGAGCGTCAATTTTATCCCAGACATCGATTTCATCAATATGTGTATCTAATCCGGGCAGTATCACAAGGCCTTGGGGTAGGGCAGCTACGGTTTTTATCAAGTTGGCGGTGGCTTTAAGTGTACCTGTAGACCCCGCAATAATTACCGGATGCTTTGGTGGGTTTGCCCGCCAAAGCTCTGCCGCTTTTTTCAACAGCGTTACGCGCCGTGCCATAGGCTCTGTTAAATTGTTATCACTTAGATATTGCGGCCAATGCTCGGTGACAATTTTCGCAAATTCGGATGCGGATTGGAAGTGCTGTGCCAATGTGTTGAGTTTCTCGTCCAGTTTTGCGAAAGCGTCAGTGTCCAGCTCTTCCATGGCTAGATCGGCAAGCAGCCGTGCTAAGGGCTCTGCCATAGCCAGTGCAGTTGCTGCGTCAGGCTCACCGCCCTCATATCTCATTTTAGCCGCTACCATTTTAGCCAATTCAAAGCGGTGACGTACTGTGCCTATGGCTGGCGGAATTTCAAAATCTATGGTTCCCGTTGTAAAAGGCGGTTCGTTTTCATCCATGTCGGCGAGGGGAYGCATCAGCGGTAATAAGGTTGCACGAGCACCAGAAATAGCAACAAATTCATCTGCTAGTGCACGTACGGCGCGGCGGGTCGGGAGTAGGATTAATGCCTTTGATAAATCTGTGCCTAATGAGGCTTGCAGGCCTTTTGCAAGATTGCGCAGAAACGGTTCGCCGGTCGGCATTGTATAAACACTAGGATGTGAAGATGAAAAYAAGTCTTTGCAAAGGCTCACTGTTGTTTCTCTTTTAGTAAAATGTGTTCTGCTTTTTTAAGCGCTTCGGGATCACCGACATGCATCCAAAGTCCGTCCATGACATGTCCGACTATACTGTGGCGCTCAAGGGATACACCCCAAATTTTATTGCGAGAAAATTTTTCTTCGTTCAAATTATAAGCCAGTTTAGGTTTGAAAATTTGAACCCCAGCATAGACATAAGGCGCCGTATCTTGCCAGCGACGCTTGAGGTGATTATCAAACCCAGTTTCAAAATCTCCCTTGCCGTCATATCCGGTCGTGTTTTCAATGGGTGCTAAGAGGAGTAATTCATCCATGGACTGTGGGTGCCATGCTTGCATTAGTTCGGGTAAAACGGATTTATGTTCAGTCCAAATTGCATCAATATTACATATTAATATTGGGTCATCACCAAGCAAAGGTAGCGCTTTGACCACGCCGCCACCTGTTTCAAGAAGCTCTGCTCGTTCATCTGAAATTAGGATTTCGGGCCCAGATTTGCGGGTTTTCAAATGTGCTTCGAGTTGGTCAGCAAAAGCATGTACATTGACAATGGCTCGGGTGATCCCTGCGGCATCAAGGCGGTCGAGCATGTGATCAATCAAGGCTTTGCCGCCAACTTTTACCAAGGCCTTGCATGTGTTGTCGGTTAGTGGCCGCATACGCGTACCATGCCCGGCTGCCATGACCATTGCGGTTGTTATTGGTTTGGTTGGTTGATGAGAGTGTTTAGCCTGCGCATGTTTGCTGGTAGACGGCGCGTAATTAGTGATCCAATCGTATAACGGTTTTAAAGCTGGATGCGCTAGATCGTGACTGAAATGTGCAGCTACGCGTGGTATCATATCCAGATAATGCTGTTTTCCATCCCGTCTCGCGAGCCTCACGAAAATACCGAGGATTTTGGCGTTGCGTTGTGCGCCCATAACGGCATAGGCGGCTCGAAATTTATCATTATCTGGGATTCCAGCTTCGGCGCAAAATTGTGAAATTAGACTACCTACGATATTTTTGTCCACATCGCGCCGCGCATCTTCCAGCAAAGAGACCAGATCATAGCTTGGGTGTGCGAACAGGGCGTCTTGAAAATCTATTAATCCAATTTTCCCTGTGGCCGTGCGTTCCGGCAGCCAAAAAATATTTTCAGCATGAAAATCACGGAGCGCCAAGCCTGGCGCATGGGCATCTAAATGGGTGTAGGCCTGTGCCCAAATTGCGCGCCATTCCGCCTTGGCTGTCTCGCTAAGAGGCGTGTCAAATTCTGGTACATACCAATCGAGAAATAAATCCGCTTCAGCTTGTAATGCGTCGGTATCGTAGGTGCGTATATGCCAATTGGCATCACGGGTTTGTATATTGCTAGCAAAACTGGAACGGTAAATGGCGGCGAGACACGATACGGCTTCGCTATAAAGTTCCCGTTCTTTGCGGGGTTCCCGCTTTAGGACTTGTGCGAATAAGTCCGCCCCTAAATCCTCAAGAATGAGCAGTCCATTGTCCATATCTGCAGATAGGATATGTGGTGCTGAGAACCCGCGTCTGGTTAAGGCGGTGGCCAAGCAGATAAAAGCGTGTGGGTCTGATCCGGCCAGTTTGGCCTTAGTTGTATAGGGGTCATTATTTGGCTCAAATGGCGCGTTCATGAGTACGGCCTTCTCTTTGCCGCGCGTCAATCGCTCATAGGACCGCGACGAAGCATCGCCGGATACTGGCGTGCGCACAGCAGCCCCCCATCCTGCAGCCTCAAGAAAARTCTCTATTAATTGTTCACGCGTCCCCAAGCCTTGCCTCCCAATCCGCATTTCCAACTACATTGGCCGTACGACCTGTTTCATCAATATTCAACATAATCGTCAATTCTGTACCGTTKAGTAGACCATCAATCCGTTCCGGCCATTCGATTAAACATACACCGTCCTCAAGTGCTTCTTCTATGCCCAGTTCCCAGACATCATTTTCCTGCTTCAACCTATAGAGATCAAAATGCCAAACCTCGAAATTAGGGGCATCATAAGTTTGCACCAGAGTATAGGTCGGGCTGGGTACTTCTACATCGCCAAGCAAAGCACAGATTAAACCGCGTGCCCAAGTGGTTTTACCTGCACCCAAATCACCTTTGAGTAAAATTACGTCACCCCCGTGCAAAAATGGGGCAAGCCATGCGCCCAACGCCATTGTTGCATTTTCGTCCGTCAAGTGGACAGTTTTGATGATTCTACWCATRCCCCTTGATAGGATAGTGCGGCCATGTGTTGCAAGCGTCTCTAACCACTTGCATTTTGTTTTTCCCTGATTACATACGGTCTGAAATTAATTCCATTTGGAGWCATCATGGCAAAAATCACTTTTATCGACCAAAACGGTAACAAACGCGAGGTCGAAGCCAAGGCAGGGCAATCAATTATGGAAGTGGCTGTGGCCAATATGATTCCTGGTATTGACGCAGACTGCGGCGGTGCTTGCGCTTGTGCCACCTGCCATGTCTATGTGGACGATGCTTGGGCTGATAAAATCAAAGCCAAAGACGATATGGAAGAAAGCATGCTTGATTTTGCTGAAGAGGTCCGTGAGCATTCTCGTTTGTCTTGCCAAATTTTGGTTACAGACGAAATTGATGGCATCATAGTCACAACCCCCGAAAGTCAGTAACGCAATACGTTAGCACACACACCGTTTGCCAAGCATTCAAAATTGTCGCTTTGCGTCCAGTCAGTTTTCTGCTATTCACCTTTTATCAACAAAAACTAGGGGAATACTATGAACGCGTTATCAAATACACAGACGGCCTTACTTGGTTATATGGGCTTGTTTTTACTCATATTGCTGATTTTAGCTGGCCTACGGACCATGCTCACTTTGAAGGGCGTGAAAAAGGCCAACGACTTTTCGCCGACTGGAGAAGATGCGGGAGATTTTTCTCGTAGACTRGTGCGTGCACACGCTAACATGTATGAATTTTTCCCTGTGTACGGTGGTGTACTCCTTTATGCAATGGCGACCGGGCAAACAGATGTGACCAACGGTTTGGCAATGATTTTTCTGGGTGCACGTGTTGTACAAGCCCTCATTCATATTTTGTCCACAAGCGTTATTGCCGTACAGGCTCGGTTCTTTTTCTTCTTGGTGCAGTTCTTTATTGCAGCATACTGGGTGCTGAACTTTTATGGCATGCTCGCTTAGAACACGAAAATTCCGTTTGATTGTGATGGAGAGGCGYACTTACTTGTCAGTAAGTAGGTCARTATWGTATGGACAYCAATATGAAGTGGACTTTGTGTAAAATACTATTTTTGCTGTTTGTCATTATTGTGTTGGCAGGTATTGCGCATACTTTCCTATACACAAAGAAATGGGAAGATGCTCACCCGCCCACGGGTAAGTTTAAAATGGTCAATGGATATAAACTCCATTACCGGGACATAAACAGGGCACCTGATTCGAAACTTACCCCTATTGTCCTCATACATGGAGCCAGCGCTAATTTTTTAGATATGAAGATAGCGCTCGGTGACAGATTGTCTGAAAACCGCAGGATAATTCTTGTTGATCGTCCTGGCCACGGTTATTCCGAAAGGCCAAAGGACGGCTATCTATTGAATGTCCAAACTAGGCAAATTAACGGTCTTATCAAAAAACTTGATGTAGAAAAACCAATTATTATTGGGCAAAGTTACGGCGGTGCGGTTGCGCTTAAATACGCTATTAATTATCCCGATAATGTTTCAGGATTGGTAATATTGGCCGGGGTAAGTCATCCTTGGCCCGGAGGTGTCGCCAGCCATTATTCGATTGGGGCAGGGGAAGGCCTTGGTACATTGTTTAGGTGGACTTTATTTCCAGCTTTAGGCGAGATGAAAGGGCCGGAATTTACGGCCTCGATATTTTGGCCCAAGAAGCCCCCGCGGAACTATCATGACCGTGCKGCTATTGGCTTGTTATACCGCCCGAAAGAATTTAAAAACAACGCTCAGGATATTACGCATTTGCTGAAGGAAGTGAATGCAATGAAATCTCGTTACAAGACAATTACTGTTCCGGTAAAAATTCTAGCGGGAACCCAAGATACCATAGTTTCGCCGACGATTCATGCTCGAACCTTAGGCCAGCAGATCCCTAATGCACATTTTGAATTTGTTCCAGATACAGGCCATACCTTGCAGCATAGCGCAACTCAAGAAATTGATGCRATGCTGGCAGAACTGGACGAAGAACTAAGYMKAGAAGTGAGCGAAGAGTTAGCCGAGGAATTGAGCGAAGCGTCAGATGAGGAATTGAGCGAAGCGTCAGACGAAGACTTGGATACAGAATTGGACGAAGAACTAGATGAAGATCTAACGCAAGGTAACGAGTAAATTTACCCGCCGTTTAACCTCATCCCGTATATTGCCCAAGGTTTTCTCGTCCTCTAATTTGGTAATCCATTCTGGTAATCTGTCTTCTTCATCAATGAGATCACTATCAAACCTTGCCAAGATAGCTTGTGTTTCATCGGGCAAAGTTTTTGGGAGTTTATTGCCGCTCAGCAGTCCCCAAAGACCAACCCACGCCCGAATGGTTGTCCACGGGTTATAACCACCACCACCAAGGACGACCAAATGCTCTGTATGGGTTTTAAGCTGCATKACTACCTGCCAAAGCGCTTGGTTACTGAGGGACATCTTTGATARCGGRTCGGCMKYTASGGCATCGGYWCCGCAGGTGATGACAATTGCTTGTGGTTTTATGGCCTCGCAGATTGGGCGAATCAGTTCGTCAAAAATGTAGAGAAACTCGCTGTCATTCAACCCTTTGGGGACAGGGAGGTTTATACGATTTTTGTCATTATCTTCCAACTTGCCTGAGTAAGGCCACCGGTTTTCTTCGTGAACTGAGAGGGTGGTAACGCGGTCATCCCTTAAAAATGCCTCTTCGACACCATCACCGTGGTGGGCGTCAATGTCGACATAAAGTACACGGTCTAACCCTGCATCTAGCAATGTTAAAATTGCATATACAGGGTCATTAAAATAGCAAAACCCGTGGGACCGGCCCCGCATACCGTGGTGTGTTCCGCCGGACGGGTGGAAGACCGTTGCTCCAGATAAGGCTTGTTTTGCCGCTTCTATAGAACCACCAATTGTTGTAGCTGCGCGATTGAAAACGCCTTTAAATAAAGGGTTTTCCATAGTACCGAAATTATATTGCTTGCGCGCTTCAACATTTACTGAACCGCGGGCATCTGCTGCTTTCAAAGCCCGAACATAATCTTTATCATGGTAACGGGTGAGGGTAGCCATATTAGCTGTAGGGCTGATGATAAAATTGCTGTCATCAAGCCAACCGAGAATGCGGCACATGTCGAGTACAGACGCTTGCCTTGCATAGGAAAGCGGATGGTTGTGCCCGAACGCSGATCGCCGGTAAATCTCTGAACCGATATATAGAGCCATTTTGCGAACCTCTTGTTCTCACGCTAACGTGATAATTGAACATAGACAAACCGATATAAATGCTTTATATGCGTGAATACTAATATAGCAACGTCTAATAAAAGACGATTATTTTAGAAATAAAACCGGGGAAAATCGGAAATTTAAGGAGAGCTAGATGGCTGACGTAGATATTGGCAACGCCAAGAAGATGACAATTATTTGTACCAAAGGTACACTGGACTGGGCGTATCCGCCATTTATTTTRGCAACAACAGCTGCAGCTATGGATGTAGATGTAACAATGTTCTTCACGTTTTACGGACTTGGTTTGCTGGAAAAAAAGCTAAATCTCGGTGTTACAACGCTTGGTAACGCTTCTATGCGTATGCCAATGATGGGTATGCAAATGGCTATGCCAAATATGATTGGTATGTTGCCAGGCGTTACCGCAGGCACATCAATTATGATGAAAAACCTGATCAAGAAGAAGGGCGTTGCATCTATTGATGAGCTTCGTGAAGCTGCGGTACTTTCTGATGTGCGCATGATTGCTTGTCAGATGACGATTGATCTGTTTGAGAAGAAAACCGAAGACATGATTGATGAAATAGAAATAGGCGGTGCTGCTACCTGGATGGAGAGCGCTCTCCAGTCTGACATTAATCTCTACATGTAATCACCACAATCACCAAGCAAACTAAATAGGAGTTTTTATGTCTGATATCACACCTGATGTAGTCCTTGATACCAAGGGCCTCAACTGTCCACTTCCAATCTTGAAAGCAAAGAATGCACTTAAAGGTATGGAAAATGGTCAAAATCTTGAGCTGGCTTCTACCGATCCGGGTGCCGTCAAAGATTTTGAAGCATTTTGCAAGGCAACTGGTAACAAACTGGTCTCTCATTGGATGGACGGCGACGTTTTCATGTTCATGATTGAACGCGTTGTCTAAGGGATTATGCCAGTGCAATTTTCCAACAATAAAAAACAAATTCTTGAAGCCGCAAAGGCGGCCTTACTCTTGAGGCTACCTTTGCATTTAATCATTACTAACATATGTCAAAACTGAGGGGAGACATTACAATGAACGGACACATAAAAAAAATTACAGTGGGACTGTTGCTATCAAGCGCAGCGACATTGACAGCCATGGACGCATTCGCGACCGAAGGCTATTTTACTCACGGCGCAGGCGCACGTAACAARGCTCTAGCAGGCGCTGGTGTTGCTGATAGYMGCGATGCGACGGCTATRATTACCAATCCTGCYGGTATGGTTGGGATCGGAACGGAACTAACTGTAGCCGTTTCATTGTTTAGCCCAAAACGTAAGTTTACAGGTACATTTGATGGTGCCGGAGCGCCTCCAGGTGTTGGGCCTTTCACACCGGTTGGTGAAGTCAAATCTTCCGAAAACCTGTTTGCCATTCCGAATATTGCTTTCGTAAAGGCGATTGATGATACATCCTCATGGGGTATTTCCATTGCGGCAAACGGCGGTATGAATACTAATTACCGTGATGTTACAAACGGAACTTGTCAGTTCCTATTTGGTATGGCACCTCCGCAAGTACCAGCAGACAACGGCGTGTTTTGCGGCGGCACGACAGGTGTCAATCTAAGCCAAGCTTTGATTTCTGTTGGTTATGCAAAACAAATGGGTAATTTTAAAATCGGTATTGCACCGGTTTTTGGTTTCCAGATGTTTGAAGCAACTGGCTTGGCTGTCTTTGGCGGCGCTACGTTAGACCCAACAGCTCTGACTAATAATGGTGCAGATACATCTACTGGTTTCGGTGGTAGAATTGGTGTCGAATATGCTCTCTCAGATCAGATTCGTATTGGTGGTACATATCAAACCAAAATCAACATGAGTAAATTTGATAAATATGCTGGCTTGTTTGCTGACGGCGGTGATTTTGATATTCCGTCCAATTTCCAAATTGGTATTTCCGCCGATGTAAGCCCTGACTTAACAATTTCTGTTGACTATAAGCACATCAAATATTCGGATGCTGGTTCTGTATCTAATCCGTCCAGTGTATTGTTGCCGTTCGGTTCTGTCGGAGGCCCTGGTTTTGGTTGGGATAATATTGGTATCTTTAAAGTTGGTGCGGAATGGAATACGAGTGACCAATGGACACTACGTGCAGGCTATGCACATAACCAACAACCTGTCAGCGGYGCCGATATAACATTAAATATTYTAGCRCCAGGTATCGTACAAGACCACTTTACTGCTGGTGGTGAATACAAATTGAACGATACACATTCGTTTGAATTTGCAGTGATGTATGCGCCTACAGAAGCCATCACAGGTAATGAGGTTACACCACTCGGTCCAAACCCGTTCCATTCTTTGACAGCTGAAATGAAGCAGTATGAAGCTACATTTGGCTGGAAGATGAAATTTGGTCAGTAGCTTTTAGCGCTGCCGCTTAACACTTTACCCGCCGGAGTTTCTCCGGCGGGTTCTTTTTATTAATTTTTACAGTCTACATTTGATGTTCACTGTGAATACGACTCATTCGCCGCATCATAATTTGCCTTAAGGGCATAAATCCTTAAGAGACCATCATGGCTTTATTTACTACACGACGTTCACGCCGCTTTCGCTTACACGGTACCCGCAATTTGCGTAGTGCCGGTTATTTCCTGAGGGAAAAACGATGGCTTATTTTCGCACTTATAGTTGGCGTTCTGCTTTATATGGCACCCGTACCAGACGGTTTGACCTATGCAGGTAAAACCGTGCTGGTCATATCTGTAGTCGCAGTAATTTTGTTTGTTACCGAACCTGTACCACTACCTGCCGTGGCCTTCATGATCGTTATTGCTCAGATATTGATGTTGAAAGACGTAGATTCCAAACAAGTCGCAGAATCGTTAATGAGCGATTCTGTCTTGTTCATTATGGGCTCGCTGATGTTGGCCGTGGCTATCGTRAAACAGAAGCTCGATAAAAGGCTGGCTTATCTTATTATACGCATGACCGGCACCAAAACGCTGAATGTTGCCGTAGGGATTGCTTTGGTTTCTGGTCTGATGGCATCTGTTATTGGTGAGCATACCGTTGCAGCAATGATGCTACCTGTAGCCATTATCCTCATTACGCTTACATCGGACGATCCTAAGAAAGTTCGTGGGCTTGCGGCCGTTTTGTTGTTCTCTATTGCTTATGGCTGTTCGATCGCTGGTATTGGCACACCGTCCGGCGGCGCTAGAAATGCCATTATGATCGGCTATTGGAAAGAATTTTTCTATAACGGCGACGAAGCTACCAAACAGTATTTGGTTGATTATGTCAGTTGGATAAAAGTTTGCTATCCGGTATTTTTGGCACAATTGCCGTTCGTTATTGGTATATTGTTTATGACGTTCAAACCTGAATATAAACATCTGAACCGCGCCGTAGTAAGGTTGCGCACACAGGTGGAAAAAGAAGGCCCGATGAAGTCCAGTGACTGGATCGCCATTTTGGTATTCTTCCTGACACTACTTGGCTGGATATTCTTCTCRAGCGAAATCGGTCTTGGTACAATCGCCCTCCTGGGCGCGGTTACTTATATGGTTCTTGGTCTTGTGCGTTGGGAGGATTTGAACTCTGGGGTTAACTGGGGTGTAGTCTGGCTCTATGCGGCGGCTATTTCATTGGGTATCCAAATGAAAGATACAGGCGGAGCGCTCTGGGTTGCTGATAGTTTCATTGGTGCCCTGCCAAGCGGGATGGATAGCGGCATAGGCCTCTATGCTTCGGTTTCCGCCCTGACAACCATTGTGACCAACACAATGTCTAACGGTGCTGCTGTGGCCGTTCTTGGGCCTATATCGCTGAATATGGCGACTACAGCCGGAGAAAGCCCACTTATCCTTGGTTATATCACTGCGATTTCTTCCGCATTTGCCTATTTGACGGTTATTGGTACACCCGCCTGTACGATCGTTTATGCATCAGGATATTTAAAAACCACAGACTTCTTGAAAGTTGGGTGGAAAATGGTGATTATGTCCACATTAATCTTGCTAGCCTTTGCGTCGTTCTACTGGCCAGCAATAGGATTGTAGGAGATAACCATGCGTACAGCGCTGTTTAATGATGACAATGATGGGACAGATGAGGGGGCACCCCGCTTCAATATACTTGTCTGTATCGACGGATCAAAAGAATCCCGACGGGGCCTGAAATATGCCGTGAAAATCGGGCAGGGCAATGACGCGGATATAACGCTGCTGTATGTACGCCCTATCGATAAAGGTATGAAGTCAGGCGTTGATTTTGCGCGGCAAAACATGGTTGATTGGGGTATTGAACTCCCTGGCATGCGCGCCCTTAAAAAAGCTCGCGATCAATTGTTCGAATTTGGTTTCYTAGACGGGGACTGGAAAGAAGAAGATACCCGTAAACGGGCTTATGGTGACCCAACCGGCGATACCATGAAAACCTATACAGATAAAAACGGCACGCATATYGCRCTTAAATTGATGATTGCCCCTAATGTAGCGGCGGGCATTCTCGACGARTGTGAGCTTAATGAATATGATTTGACSATTYTKGCCATGCACGGCAGAGGCGCCGCCAATGTACGCGGCAAAATCAAATGGAAAACCACACGTACCGTCGTCACAGAGCACCACGGCACGGTTCTTTTAGCCCGCGAGATTGAAGAAAACCATGGGCATCTGATTTGTGTTAACGACGAAAAATCTATCGAAGCGGCGCGCCAAGACGCTATTTTGGCGTCGCGCTGCCAATGTCCTGTCTTTCTGTTATCGGTGGCTGAAACTGAAGAACAACTGCCAGAAGCCAAAGAGGCAATCGTCAAAGCGCGCAACGTTATTGAAGCCGCTGGCGTAAAGGTCGTTGATTCATGGACAGACATTGGCAATCCTGCCGAGATGATAATAGAACGTGGTAAGGATTATTCCGTCATTGTCATGGCGGATAGTTCGGTTAAGGGCTTTCGTAGGTTTTTCCAAACCAGTGTATCCTATGATGTTCTACAACATGCGTATAACTCGGTGATGATTATTCGCTGATATTATACGATTTGAGTTCACAAACCTGATCAAAATACAGTAATTGAACGCTTGACGAGATTGGGTAAGCACGTCATTTTGCGCCCGAATTTTAGATGTAAATAAGAGGTTTTCATGTCAGAAATGTATGATGTATTGGTGATTGGCGGCGGGCCTGGCGGTTATAATTGCGCCATTCGCGCTGGGCAATTGGGACTGAAAGTMGCTTGYATTGAGGGACGAGGAACTCTYGGYGGTACATGCCTCAACGTTGGGTGCATCCCGTCCAAAGCYTTGTTGCATGCTTCTGAAATGTTTGAAACAGCMGRRAAAGACTTCGCAGGCTTGGGCATAAAAACCAAYGTAGAGCTTGATTTAGAGGCGATGATGKCGAGCAAGGRCAAGACCGTTTCCGCGCTAACACAAGGTATTGCYTTCCTATTYAAAAAAAATAAAGTYGATTATATTCAGGGGTTTGGAAAAATAACYGGAAGCGRAACCGTTGAAGTTGARGGYAAAACATATACGGCTAAAAATATCGTGATTGCCACRGGATCCGAAGTTGCRACMCTGCCTAATGTAGATATTGATGAAAAACAAATYGTGTCTTCTACGGGCGCTTTGGCACTRTCYAAAGTACCTGARAAAATGTTGGTCATTGGCGCAGGTGTCATCGGGTTAGAGCTTGGCTCGGTTTGGCGCAGACTTGGTKCMGMRGTKACAGTCGTYGAATATCTACCTCACATTTTACCGGGYATGGACGGSGARATWCAAAAACAAGCCAYRCGCATGTTCAARAAACAAAAAGTCAARTTTGAACTCGGCCGCAAAGTTACRGGCGYKACYAAMGCHAAATCCGGTKTRACRGTWACCACCGAAGCTGCSRCWGGCGGAAAACCTAARGACATAGAGACCGATGTGGTGCTGGTCGCTATTGGTCGYCGCCCTTATACCAATGGKCTKGGGCTWGATACTGTTGGYGTGAATACGGACAAACACGGTTTTATCGAAACCGATCACTTTAARACCARTGCAGCGAATATCTGGGCCATAGGTGATTGCACCACGGGYCCTATGCTAGCCCATAAAGCCGAGGAAGAAGCCGTCGCGGTTGCCGAGCTCATTGCAGGCAAAGCAGGTCACGTGAATTATGATGTTATCCCCGGGGTCATCTACACGAACCCTGAAATTGCTTGTGTCGGTAAGACCGAAGAAGAGCTCAAAGAAGCAGGTGTGCCCTATAAAAGCGGTAAATTTCCGTTCATGGCCAATTCCCGCGCCCGTGCTAACCACGCAACTGACGGCTTTGTCAAAATTTTGGCACACGCAGAAACTGACGAGATACTAGGCGCTCACATGATCGGCGCAGGCGTTTCGGAAATGATAGCCGAGGTCGCGCTCGCTATGGAATTCAAAGCCGCTTCAGAAGACATAGCCAGAACCTGTCACGCTCACCCAACCTGCTCAGAAGCCGTGCGCCAAGCAGCAATGGACGTAGAAAACTGGGCCATGCAAATGTAGGCTTGGCCAGCTAACCCGCGTCCAAACCAATATCAAAATTCGGAGCTGAGTGCGTTAGTGCACCTATGGAGATCACATTTACGCCTGTGGCGGCAATGTCTGCTACGGTGCGTATATTGACGCCGCCTGAAGCCTCTAGGGTTACTTTGCCTTTATTGAGGGCGACACAGGTGCGTAAATCGTCCAAACTCATATTGTCCAGCAAGATAACATCCGGGCGATGTTTCAGGACTTTTTTGAACTGAGCCACTGTGTCGACTTCAATGGAAACTTTGGCCATATGGTCTGCGCCGGACGTAACGGCGCGCACGGCTTTATCAACACCGCCCGCCAGAGCAATATGATTATCCTTGACCATGATAGCATCGGACAGGGARCCWCKGTGGGTATRWCCGCCGCCGTGYARGACGGCRCGYTTTTCCAAAGCCCTCAGCCC
Source organism: Robiginitomaculum sp. (assembly GCA_002732905.1). Classification (GTDB taxonomy): domain Bacteria; phylum Pseudomonadota; class Alphaproteobacteria; order Caulobacterales; family Maricaulaceae; genus Robiginitomaculum_A. The sequence continues at coordinate 1,741 of NVTC01000029.1, read as the reverse complement.
CGGTGTGGTTTTGCGTGTTGCGGCAATGCGCACATCATGAGGTGCGATTTTGGCGACAAATTTAGACGTCAGGGTAGCGATACCGCTCATCCGTCCCAWGAAGTTCAGCGCAGTTCGTTCCGCCATCAGYAARGAGCGCACAGRCCCCTCTACGCTYGCGATGRCCGTGCCTTTGCGCACACGGGAGCCATCGGGAYRGTGAATTTCAAACACCACATYCGGGTCAACCAGAGCAAAGGTCAGAACGGCAGCTTGCAGACCTGAAACSAYGCCTGTGCCCCTTGATTTAAAATACARTTTAGCGGTGGCAGTTGCYGGCACCARAAGGTTGGCGGTCAAATCTCCGGCYGTGCCGAAATCTTCTTCRAGAGCGCGGCGCACCATAGGTTCAATGACGATATGCGGAAGGGGGGGGATATKTGTGTACTTCATAATCTAAACCAGTTGATCATAGGTGATATAAGAGGAGCGCGGCGGATTGCTCTCTTTTGTRAAATCTTCGCGGAAATGTCCACCGCGACTTTCCTCACGGGCGAGTGCGCCCACAACGATAAGCCGTGCCGTGATGAGCGGATTGGCTTCGCCGACYTGATCCGTYAAATCRGCTATTATACCGAGCAAKWTATTCAANCCCTNCGCCGTTACGGCGAACACCGCAATGCTCGGTCATACCMCGGCGCARGGTTTCRCTRACATCATGTGTCATGGCYAGCCAWGGCTGCGGCCTTATATAATCGGCGCGGCGATTTAGRTGGCTATCTGAATTGATTGCATGTGCGGCGCGGTTGCCAAATACAATGGCTTCCAACAATGAATTGCTGGCGAGGCGGTTGGCACCGTGAATGCCTGTAGCTGCACACTCGCCCACGGCCCAAAGACCCGGCAAATTGGTACGGCCCTGGTCATCCGTATTGATGCCGCCCATATGGTAATGCACGGCGGGAGCAATGGGGATAAGCGCGGTGCGCGGATCAATACCTGCGCTCATGCAGCTTGCAAATACGGTTGGGAATTCTTCGGGGAAATGCGCGCCCACGGCCTTGCGGCAATCCAGAAACGGCCTGTCGCCTTTCTGGATTTGTGCGAATACGGCGCGGGATACATCATCGCGTGGGGCCAGTTCGCCGTCCGGATGATATGCATCCATGAAGCGTTTACCGTTGCGCGTTACCAGTGTTGCCCCTTCGCCGCGCAGGGCTTCGGTAGCAAGCGGATTGGGGTCGCGGTCTATGTCTATGGCGGTTGGGTGAAACTGTACAAATTCTGGATCGCGGATGACGGCACCGTGTACCGCCGCCATGCCGATGGCGTCTCCGCGAGAGGTTTTCGGGTTGGTGGTGATTTTGAAAAGCCCGCCAATACCACCAGTGGTCAGTACCGTAATATCGGCTTCTACGGCCATCAATGAGCCGTCGTCCTTACGGGCCATAGCGCCTGCGATGCCGCCCTTACCGTCCGATAACAATGTCTCTGCCCGCCAACCCAGAAGTGGCGTGATATGATTAGCTTCGCGCGCGCGGTCGACCATGGTTTCGATGATAGCTTTACCAGCCAAATCTCCCTTGACCCGTGCGACGCGCGGACGTCCGTGGGCGGCCTCTAGGGATAACACCAAATCACCGCGCGGATCAGTATCAAACTCGACCCCGTATTTCATCAAATCGCGCACCCTGTCCGGCCCCTCGGATGTGAGTATCATGGCCACGCGTTCGTCCACCAATCCGTCGCCCGCAGCGATAGT
>NVTC01000007.1 GCA_002732905.1 Robiginitomaculum sp. | reverse complement strand
TCATTGAAAAAATGGTTGATGGCCGTATGCAAAAATTCTTCAAAGAATCTGTACTTTTGAACCAAATGTTCGTTATGGACCCTGATCGTTCAATCGCTAAGGTCATCGAAGATGAAGCTAAATCTATGGGTGTAGCTATTGAAATGACTGGCTTTGTGCGTATGCAACTTGGCGAAGGTATCGAGAAAAAAGTTGAAGATTTTGCTGCAGAAGTTGCTGCAACTTTAGGAGACGCATAAAGCGTTTCTTGCAGCACATTGCATATCCCAAATTCGTATTATGCCCGCGTTTATTTTAGACGCGGGCATAATCATTCGCTATAAGCGAGCGGATGAGTCGTAACTAAGCAAGGGATAGGCATGGGCAGTAAATTAAAATACAAACGAGTACTCCTGAAAATATCGGGAGAAGCCCTTATGGGAGCGCAATCTTTCGGGATTGATGTGTCTGTAACTGCCCGTATTGCTGAAGAAATAGCTAGCGTCCATGCCAAGGGTTTGGAAATCGGTCTCGTTATAGGCGGCGGCAATATTTTTCGCGGGCTAGCCGCTTCCGAAGCCGGTATTGAACGCACTACAGCAGATTACATGGGCATGTTGGCCACGGTGATGAATGCATTGGCTATGCAAAGTGCGCTCGAGCGTATCGGGCTGGACACGCGGGTAATGTCAGCCATTCCTATGACGACAGTTTGTGAGCCATATATTAGACGCCGCGCCAGCCGACATATGGAGCGCGGGCGTATCGTTATTTTTGCAGCAGGAACCGGTAATCCGTTTTTTACTACGGATACTGCGGCAGCGCTTCGGGCAGCTGAAATGGGCTGTGATGCACTGCTGAAAGGCACCAAGGTTGACGGCGTCTACGAGAAAGATCCCGCTAAACATGATGATGCAGTGCGCTATGATACTCTGTCTTATATGGACGTTATCACCAAAGATTTACAGGTTATGGATACGTCAGCAGTAACGTTGATGCGTGACAATTCTATTCCGATCATTGTATTTTCAATTGCGGAAAAGCGACGTTTCGAAGATGTAATGTCCGGAAAAGGTATATGTACCATAATTACGTCCTAATTCATGTATTAGAAACGCATAAGAACACTAAAGGAGCCTACAATGGCAGATTATGATCTAGCAGATATCAAACGACGCATGGACGGCGCGATTACGGCTATGAAAAGTGAGTTTAACTCTTTGCGTACCGGACGTGCCCATACGGCCATTCTGGATAACATCACGGTTGAAGCATATGGTTCGAAAGTGCCGTTATACACGGTCGGAGCGATCAATATCCCAGAGCCGCGTATGCTCAGCGTCAGTGTTTGGGATAAAACCATGGTTGCGGGTGTAGAACGGGCTTTGCGCGAAAGTAATTTGGGTATCAATCCGGTGGTTGACGGCCAGACAGTTCGCATACCGATGCCGGCTCTGACCGAGGAACGCCGCCAAGAACTGACCAAAATTGCTGGTAATTACGCTGAGGCCGCCAAGGTTGCTGTGCGTAATGTACGCCGCGACGGAATGGAAGGTCTTCGCGAYATGGAAAAAGATGGTGATATCAGCGAAGACGATCACAAACGTGGCTCTGGCAAAGTGCAAGAGGCTACGGACAAGCACATCGCCGATATCGACAAAGCTTTGTCGACAAAAAATGAAGAGATCATGCAAGTCTAGCCATGCAGTCATCCCGCCAACAAGATAACTTTCCGCATCATATTGCCATTATCATGGACGGTAATGGCCGTTGGGCGAAATCGCGTGGTCGGCCCCGTCTGTTTGGGCATCAGGCTGGTGTAAAAACTGTACGGCGTATTGTTGAAGATGCTTCAAATATTGGCGTTAAGTGTTTGACTTTATATAGTTTCTCAACAGAAAATTGGTCAAGACCCAAGGCGGAAATCGCCGCATTGTTCGGATTACTTCGCAAATATGTAAATGATGATTTGCAAACTTTACATAGCCGAAATGTACGGGTGCGGATATTAGGTTCACGTACCGGGCTTAAACCAGACATGCTTGAACTCCTTGATAGGGTTGAGGAGACGACCAAAGACAATACGGATTTTTCCCTCAATATTGCCTTTAACTACGGCGGCCGTGACGAAATATTGCGGGCGGCACGKGAATTTGCCASTGATGTAGCKGCRGGCAAAGYGGAYGCAGGCGATCTCACCGAAGCTAAGTTCGAAACCTACCTAGATAGCYRCGACYTACCTGACCCTGATTTGGTCATTCGTACCAGCGGCGAAAAACGYATTAGYAATTTTYTRCTCTGGCAAGCTGCTTATGCAGAGTTTGTTTTTACCGATGTATTGTGGCCTGATTTTTCCAAACATGATTTGCAGGCTGCAATAACAAGTTTTCAAAACCGTGAGCGCCGCTTCGGAAATTTAGCCGCTGTATCAGCAGATGAGGTGGCTTAGATATGTCAGATGTAAAGACTTCAAAACTTAAAACACTGGGTATTCGGGCCGCATCTGGCCTCGTTCTAGCAGCAATATGTGGCTTACCTTTATATTACGGCGGTTGGGTATTAACAGCATTTATCTTAATTGTGAGTACCCGTGTCATATATGAATGGGTGCGGATGAGTGACCCAGGTGCGGGGAAGTTGGCTTTTATTTTGCCAATAGTGTGTTTGTTTACCGTGTTGGGTTTGGCACAATATGGTCTGTGGCAACAAACTTGGAGTTATATTCTTCCTTTTGCTCTCTTTGCATATTTAGAAAAACAGAGGCGCACTGGCCAAAGTGCGGCAGTTTGGGCTGGGCTCGGGGTATTGTATGTTTTATTGCCTAGCCTGGCGATTTTGTGGCTGCGTGGCGATGAAGTAGGCGTGAGCGCAGACGGTTTCGCCAAATTCATCTTCATTGTTATTGTGGTTATTGCGGCCGATAGTTGGGCATATTTGGGTGGCTCGACGATTGGAGGTCCGAAATTAATTCCGAAGGTTAGCCCCAATAAAACCTGGTCGGGTTTGATCAGCGGGTTTGTGTTTGGATCATTGTTTGGCGCTCTGGCTGCTTGGATAATCGGCTTTAGTCCAATATATGGTGCATTATTAGCAGTGCCTGTGGTCGTTTTTGCTGTACTCGGCGACTTACTGGAATCTGTCATTAAACGGTATCTAAACGTCAAAGATTCAGGCGGTATTATTCCCGGTCACGGCGGGCTTTTGGATAGAATTGATAGCTTGATGTTGATTGTTGTTGTTGCTGCTGCCCTATTGCTAATATGGCCGAATATCTGGCCAATGGTTGGTGCTTAATCGTTATGACGAGGCGCGTGACCATATTAGGCTCTACTGGGTCTATCGGAGAAAGCACTTTAAGTTTGATACGGGATTCTGCGCCCGATGATTATAAAATCGCCTGTCTGAGTGCCAATACGAATGCTCAAGAACTAGCCAAACAGGCACTGGAATTCCGCCCCGAATTTGTGGCATTGGGTGATGCGGCTAATCAAGATATCCTCAAGGATACATTAGCAGGCACTGGCATAAAAATCGGCATAGGTCGTTCTGCTGTTGTTGAGGCAGGTGGATGGCCAGCGGATTTCATCATGGCGGCGATTGTTGGTGCAGCAGGTCTGGAGCCGACTTTGGCAGCGGTCGAACAGGGCACTTCTGTCGGTTTGGCCAATAAAGAATGCCTAGTATGTGCCGGTGATTTGTTTATGGAAGCCGTGAAAGACGCTGGAACCACTCTGTTGCCCGTTGATTCTGAGCATAATGCAATTTTCCAAGTGTTGGAGCGTGATCGCCCCAAAGAAGTCCGCCGCTTGATACTAACAGCGTCCGGGGGACCTTTTCGTGAATTTACGATTGAACAATTACAATCGGTTACCCGCGAACAGGCGCTCAATCACCCAGTATGGGATATGGGTGCAAAAATATCTATCGATTCTGCGACCTTGATGAACAAAGGACTGGAATTGATTGAAGCCAGTTATTTATTTGCGCGCCCTTCAGCTGAGATCGATATCATCGTGCATCCACAGTCCATCATCCATTCTATGGTGGAATATGTTGACGGTTCAGTGCTGGCACAAATGGGGTCTCCTGACATGCGCACACCGATTGCCTATGCTTTGGCTTGGCCTGAGCGTATGGAAACTACGGTTAAGCAACTTGATTTTGCGCAGGTCGGACAATTGGAGTTTTACCCGCCGGATCCGGAAAAATTCCCAGCCTTACGTTTGGCACGCACGGCATTGGAAACGGGCGGTATAGCGCCAACCGTTCTGAATGCGGCCAATGAAGTGGCTGTAGATGCCTTTTTACAAGGTAATTTAAAGTTTCTTGCCCTTACTGAGTGCATTGAATTAGTCATGAATAGCTTTAAAAGCGAGAGTAGTTTTGCTAAGCCCTTACAAACGATAAAAGACGTACTAGAAATTGACGGGCGTGTGCGGGTCAAAGCTCGTGAATTGGCCAAAGAATTGGCTAACGGCTAGGTAGGGGAAAATACAAATGCTCGAATGGATGTTTAATGGGCTAATTACCATTGCCAGCTTCGCGCTTGTGCTTGGCCTATTGGTGTTTATCCACGAGCTTGGTCATTACTCTGTTGGACGCATGTTTGGCGTAGCTGTGGAACGTTTTTCTATTGGCTTTGGTAAACCCATTTTTCGTTATAAAGCCAAGTCTGGTACTGAGTGGGTGTTATCGCGGGTGCCGCTTGGAGGTTATGTAAAATTTCTTGGTGATCTTGGCGCGGCTAGCAATCCTGATACCGAAGAACTGGCCAAGATAAAGTCGGAAATGGACAAAAAACACGGTAATAACGTGTGGAAATCCTGTCTGTATTTCAAGCCGTTACACCAACGAGCATTGGTAGCATTTGCTGGGCCAATGGCCAATTTTATACTGGCGGCTGTATTGTTTGCAGGACTGGCTTGGGGCTTTGGTACAAATAAACGAGTCGCTGAAATACATGAAGTAACACCTGGTGGGCCAGCCGCACGCGCCGAGTTTATGGTTGGGGATAAAATACTAACCATAGACGGTAAAGAGGCGAGCAGTGTCAACCGGGTTATACAAATCATTACGCTGAATAGCGGTGAGAATCTAAAGGTAATTGTACAGCGCGGCACGGAGCAAGTTGATCTTATGGTGACACCGGAACGGCGTACCAAGAAAGACGGTATAGGCGGCACCATGACGGGCGGTGTAATAGACGTATCAATTGGTGGGGCTACTATCCACAAAACCTATAACTTCGTTCAAGCTTCTCGCTATGGGGTTGAAAATGTCGGCACGACATTGGCCATGACCGGTAAATATATCGGGCGTATTTTTCAAGGTAAAGAAAACGGCAAAGCGCTTGGTGGCCCTTTGAAAATTTTAGCCTACACTGGTAAAGTGAGTATTATGTCTTCACAAGTTGAGGGTGGTATAGGTTACAAATTGAAGATAGCTTTTATGAGCTTACTATCCCTTGCTGCCACGCTTTCCGTTGGTTTAGGTTTCGCAAATTTAATGCCAATTCCTGTTTTAGATGGTGGACATTTGGTCTACTACGGTTATGAAGCTGTGATGCGGCGCCCTTTAAGTGCGCGGGCACAGGAAATAGGGTTTCGCATCGGCTTTGCCGTGCTCATTTCTCTATTTTTAGTTTTAACTTTGAACGATATCGGGTATATCTCGAGCTTGTTTGATAATACGGGATAAATGTAGGGTTTATGATTAAAACCGATAGCTATAATAATTTGCGTATATGCCTGTTTGCTTTGATGGGGCTTGTTCTATTGAGCGCTAGCTTTATGATTTCACCTTCAGCCTTTGCGCAGGATGAGCAAGCGGAGCAAGTTGAAGTGCAGGCTCGTCCGGAGTTCATCAAATCGATTAGAGTTATTGGTAATCAACGGGTAGAGGCCAATACGGTCGCATCCTATTTGCTCATTGCTCCTGGTGACCGTTATACTGATGAGCGTGTTGATTTATCCATAAAAACACTTTTCGCTACAGGTTTGTTCGCCGATGTTTTAATTGAGCCAGGTGATGGCAATTTGATTATCAGGGTTGTTGAAAACCCAATTATCAATCGTGTAATTCTCGAAGGTAATAAAGCACTAAAAACTGATAAAATCACTGATGAATTGGAAGCAGCACCGAGGTCGGTTTTCACACGTTCGCGCGTACAGGCGGATGTGCAGCGTATTATTGATTTATATAGCCAGTCTGGCCGCTTTGCCGCACAAGTTGTGCCAAAAGTGGTGCAACAGGAACAAAATCGGGTTGATTTGATATTTGAAATTACTGAAGGGCCGACAACCGGGGTTAGACGCATCAATTTTATCGGCAATAACGAGTTTTCAGACAGGCGCTTACGCAAACAATTAGCGACAAAGGAAACTATCTGGTGGAAGTTCTTTGGGTCAAACGACAACTATGATCCAAATAGACTAGAATATGACCGTGAACAAATACGGACATTTTACACAGACCGGGGTTTCGCTGATTTCCGTGTTATTTCTGCGGTTGCCGAATTGGTGCCGAACCAGAAAGATTTTTACATAACGTTCACTGTTGATGAGGGCGAAGAATATACATGGGGTGATATCACTGTAGAAACAGAGTTGGAAACGCTCGATAAAAGGGTTCTAGAAGCTATTGTACCAATTAGAACCGGACGTATTTATAAATCCAGTGAATTGGAAAGTGCGATTGACGTACTGACCTTTGCCTCTGGCGCCGCCGGTTACGCATTCGTTGATATCCAACCGCAAATTAAACGCAACCGTGAAACCAAGACTGTTGATTTGGTTTTCAATATGGTTGAAGGGCCGCGCGTTTATATTGAACGTATCGATATTGTCGGCAATACAACGACACTGGACTATGTTATCCGCCGCGAAATGGAATTGGTGGAGGGCGATGCCTTTAACCGAATTTTACTGGATCGTTCTAAAAACCGGGTGCGGGCTCTACGTTTCTTTGAAGAAGTAGAAATCACTGAGACACAAGGTTCAACTCCCGATAGGGCGGTCGTCCAAGTGAAGGTTATTGAGCAACCAACTGGTGAATTGTCATTCTCAGCCGGTTTTTCATCGGCAGATGCTTTCTTAGTCGACTTGTCAATTTCCCAGCGAAATTTACGTGGACGTGGCCAACAGTTAAAATTCGTAATTCGTGCCAGTTCAAATAGGCAGGAAATTGACCTACGCTTTACAGAACCTCGCTTCCTTAATCGTAATTTAGCGGCTGGTATTGAGCTATTTAATATTACCAATGACTTTTTCGATGAAGCTGGTTTCCGTTCGAAACGTGTGGGTTCGCAGGTCACTTTGGCATTCCGTTTAACGGAGTATACAACTTTGCAAGCTCGTTATGCGCTTCGACAAGAAAAAGTGGATTGCACTGCACAGCTAACYCTATCGAACCCATTATTGTGTTTGCARGATAAYAAYCGGTTGTCTTCCGTCTTGGGGTACACATTTGGCTGGGATCGCAGGAACGAYCCGATTACACCWACACGYGGTTTTGATATGTTTTTCACGCAAGACTTTGCAGGTRTTGGCGGCGATGTTAAATATCTAAGATCCGAGTTTAGAGCTTCAACATATTATGGAATTTTYAAAAATGTCGTTGCTACAGGTAAACTTTCAGGTGGTTATATTACTGGCTGGGGTGGRGATTCTGTACAGATTAATGACAGATTTTTTAAAGGCTCTAGAACATTCCGKGGTTTTGATAATGCGGGTATTGGGCCGCGAACAATGGTAAYAAGYGCACAGTTCCCTGATGGTCAGCGTTTCAATGCTCTTGGTGGCAATGCCTATGGTCATGCGGTTGCAGAGGTGAGTTTTCCGCTTGTYGCATCGCTTTTGGGTAGTCTATTTATTGAAGCAGGYACAGTTGGCCTCTTAGATGATGAGTTCAAGGTTTCGGGTGACCCAAATGTTATCATACGTGATCAACTGGCTCTGCGGTCTATTGCTGGTGCAAGTATTTTCTGGGATTCGCCGTTYGGGCCTATCCGGTTTGATTTCACTGTCCCAATTGCAAAAGAAGATTTTGACGAAACAAAATCCTTCCAATTTAATACAAGTACAAGGTTCTAAAATGAAAGTTTCTAATTTAATCAAAACTATTGTCGTTGCTTCAACTACAGCATTTATATTCGCCAATAATGCATTGGCCCAGTCAACTGTTCTGGTTGTTGATCAGGCGCGTGTATTGCGTGATTCTGATGTCGGTAAACACATTAACCGTCAAATCGATTCAATCGCCAAGCAAATGGAAGCCGAAATGATTGCGCAGCTAGCACCGATCAAAGCTGAACGTGACAAGCTGATGGTAGAGCTTAAAAATATGAATGTTGAAGCATTGAAATCTCGCCCAGATCTTCAGCAACGAGCAAAAACTCTGCAGGAAAACTCTCAAAAATCTCAACTTGAAGCTAAATATAAGCAGAGTGAATTGCAAATAACCGAGCAAAAAGCTTTTGGCAAAATCAATATCAAGCTAGAGACTGTTTTAGCAGCTCTTGTGGCAGAGAAAAAAGCAGATGTTATTCTTGACCGGTCGATAGTTATTTTTACCAGCCCAGAGGCTGATATTACGGATGACATTATTAGCCGTTTGAATGCACAAATGAAGACGGTGCCTGTTGTACGGGAACGTTTGCCGCGTAAACCTTTGCAGAAGCAAGTCAGTAGGCCAGCACAGTAAAAAGGGGTAAGAGGGTATGGTGGATAATCGGTTTTACAAACACCTAGGCCCACTCTCGCTCTTGGAGCTACTTGACGGTTTGGATGTTGACATCCCAGAAGGTCAATTTTGCGACATAATAATCGAAAATGCAGCGCCTGTGCACCAAGCAGGTGCTAAGGATATATCATTTTTAGATGGCAGAGGTGCTGCAAAGAAGGCTTTAGGCTGTGGAGCCGCAGTCTGCTTTGTAAGTGCTAAGAATGCAGAACATATTGGAAAAACGGGCGGCTTACCGCTAATTTCCGAATACCCACAAGCTGATTTTTCATCAATTTTAGATCGTCTCTACCAAGTTTTGGGTTATGGAGACGGGGTAAATAATAGCTTTAAAGACGTAGATATCGGTAGAGGCGTCGTCATTGGCGACGGAGCAAACATTGGAGCCGGCACAAGTATTGGGCCTAATTCTGTTATCGGCCCAGGTGTTGTTATTGGTAAAAACTGCGAAATTGGTGCTAATGTAGTCATTGAGTTTTCAGTTATTGGCAATAATTGTAAAGTTTACCACGGCGCAGTTCTTGGGGGTGCCGGGTTTGGTGTTGCTAAAAGTGCAAACGGCGGCATAGACATCCCTCATATTGGCACAGTAGAATTAGGTAATGACGTTACGGTTGGCTGTCAGACGACTATCGACCGTGCCATGTTCGGCTGCACAAGTATTGGTGATGGAACGAAACTGGATAACGGCATACAAATCGCCCATAACGTCAAAGTAGGCCGTAATTGTTTATTCGCAGGCCATGTCGGTATTGCAGGCAGCTGTAATATTGGAGACGGCGTGATTATGGGCGGCAGAGCAGGGCTACCTGATCATACGAATGTTGGCGACGGCGCTATTTTGGTCGCAGGTGCAGGGCCGATACGTGATGTTCCCGCAGGCGAAGTTTGGGGCGGTACACCAGCAACGCCTATTCGTGAACAATTGCGACAGCTAAGCGCAATCCGCCGCCTTGCCAAGTCTCAGGTTAAGTCCCAGGCCAAGCCCCAGGCTAAGCCAAAGCAAAAATCATGAGTGTTCGCCTTCCGTTAGGGCAGGCAGATATTGAGCAATATCTGCCGCATCGCCGTCCAATGTTAATGTTGGATAGGGTTGTAAAGTTCGACGGTGAAACCATTGCCACTGAAATTGATACGCATCCGGACGCATTTTATTTTGATGGACATTTCCCAGATAACCCCATCATGCCCGGTGTGATTATTATGGAATGTATTGGTCAGTCAGGTGCATTATTAGCGGCGCTACGAGGTGATTTTGACCATAATGACCATTTGCTTGCTTTTACTGGTTTTGAAAAAACAAGGTTTCGAAAATTTGTGAAGCCAAATGAAACTCTTTATGTTTACTGTAAATTGGAAAAGAAGCGTAAACAGCTCTATAAATTTGTTGGCCATGCGGAAGTAAACGGCGAATTGGTCATGCGGTTGGCATTTTCAGCTGCGTTAACGCAAAAAAACGGTGAGTGATCACATGGGTATAAATATTCATCCTTCTGCGCATGTGGATAGCAGCGCACAATTGGCCGATGATGTTGAAATCGGTCCGCTTTGTGTAGTTGGCCCTGATGTAAAACTAGCCAAGGGCGTTAAGCTGGTTAGTCAGGTCAATATAGCCGGCAACACTGAAGTCGGTCCGGATTGCCAATTTTATCCGTTCGTTTCCCTTGGACACCCCCCGCAAGATACCAAGCACCAAGGTGGTGCGGTAAGTCTTAAAATTGGTGCGCGCACAATTTTACGTGAACTGGTTAACATCCATCCTGGCTCTGATGCCGGGCGGACTGAAACGATTATTGGTGATGATTGTTATTTCATGGTTGGTACACATGTCGCCCATGAAGGCCTCGTGGGTAATAATGTCATTTTGTCTAATGGCACCCAAGTTGGTGGCTGCGTAACCATAGGTGATAATGTTATTATTGGCGGACTTTGTGCCGTGCATCAGTTTACCCGTATCGGTAATAACGTGTTTATTGGCGGTATGACTACGGTTGTCAAAGATGTCATTCCGTTCGGAATTTCGGTTGGTAATAAGCAAATTCTCAACGGACTAAATGTTGTTGGTTTGAAACGTTCAGGGTTTTCCAAGGCGCAAATCCATGACTTACGTGCGGCCTACCAAACTATCTTTGCGGAAAAAGGTAATTTTAAGGACCGTTTGGCCGAGGTCGAGGCACAATATGCGGACCACGAGCAAGTTATGAAAATAGTCGAGTTTATCAAAACTGGTGACAAGCGCCCGATTTGTTTACCCGCCAAAGTATAAAAATGACGCAGGCCAAGAAAATTCACCMMAAWRAMRYAGGCCANANRAAAAYWSRCYMYAAAAAAATAGGRYTGATAGCAGGCGATGGTGCTTTGCCGCATGCAGTTGTTMGGGATGCACAGGAGCAAGGCTACGAAATTTATGTGGCYRCTTTRCGCGGTTTTTGTGAGCCTGAGGAATTCGATGTCAATTCGGATGCTTTCAGTTTCGTCGAATTTCGAAAATTGATCAAGCGGTTCAAACAAGAGAACTGCACACATGTCACCTTGGCGGGAAATGTAGCTCGCCCTGATTTTTCCACCCTTAAGCCAAGTATCCGTGATTTACCGCTTTTGGCAAAGGCCGTGAAAGCCGCCACCAAGGGCGATGATGGTTTACTGAAATTTATTGTTTCTCTGTTTGAGAAGGAAGGCTTTGAAATTTTGGCACCGCARGATATCTGCAAATCYAATCTAATGATGATGGGGCCATTGGGAAAAACTAAGCCWGCAAAAGARCATCAGGCTGACATKAAGRAAGCYATGRAYATAGCCGTACTYATRGGYMATTCYGATATAGGGCAGGGAGCAGTGGTCAACAAAGGTTTGGTGCTGGCGGTAGAGGCTCAAGAAGGCACRGAYAWGATGCTTRARCGTGTTGCKGCACTTCCAGGCAGTATTCGCGGCGGTGTRCTGGCAAAATGTTTAAAACCTGAGCAAGAATCYAGAGTTGATCTACCAACTATCGGTCTGACTACAATTGAACTGGCTGCAGAGGCTGAATTATCGGGTATAGTTTTGGTTGCGGGGCAGGCTTTCGTCATGAACCGCACAGAAGTGATTAAATTAGCAGATAAGCACGGTATATTTATTTATGGTGTAGATTAGATTTGGCCCGATGAAGACTAAACAACATATATTCCCACATATATTTATTGTCGCGGCAGAGAAATCCGGCGACGAATTAGGTGCAGGTATGGTGCGCCAACTGCGCAAGCAAACGAGCGACCAAGTGAAATTATCAGCCATAGGCGGGTCGGCTCTTGCCGCAGAGGGGTTAGATAGCGCTATTGATATCAGCCCCCTSTCTATTTTGGGGTTCGTYGAAGGGCTTAAATCTTACCCTGTYATTATGGAGCGTGTCRGCCAGGCTACGGATGCGATAATRGMCTCTAARGCTGATGCAGTGGTGTTGATCGAYTCTTGGGGTTTTATGGCGCGTGTAGCAAAACGYCTTAAAAAACAASGGTTTAACGGGCAAATCATAAAGTATGTCGCYCCACAAGTTTGGGCTATGCGCGAAGGYCGTTCAAAARTTTTAGCGGGAATAGTTGATCATTTATTGACCATCCATAGCTTTGATGCACCGTATTTTACCAAGCATGGTCTCAACACGATTTATGTGGGTAATCCCGTATTCGATGATGATTATAACAGCGGAGACGACGCGGGCTTACGGGCTGAATATAATATTGGCAAAAATGATCCGGTGCTTGTCATGTTATTTGGCAGTCGGCTTTCTGAAATCCAACGWTTGGCCGARCCATTTGCTGACGCYGTGAAAATTCTGAAAAAWTCTATRCCCAAYTTGACCATYGTCTCGCCTGTATCCGAYACTATTGCCGAGGATGTTCTTGCGGCAGCGGCGCAATACCCTGATTTACATGATGTGATATTGCTCAAAGAAGGCCGTAAATTGGACTGCTTTGCCGCCGCCGATGCTGCCATCGCATGTTCGGGAACGGTTACATCACAATTGGCCATAGCYGGTGTGCCGACMGTAGTTGGCTATAAGCTCAATGCCCTGACATTTTTTATCGCCATGTTTCTTTTCAAGCCAAAGTTCATCTCAATCGTCAACATAGCCGCCGAACAAATGCTCATGCCAGAATTTATGCAGCTCAGGTGTAGCGGTAAAAAATTATCCGGCGCGGCGCTAAACTATTTGCAAGACCCACAAAAACACGCAGATGCAAGCAAAGCACTCAAAGAAGCTACAACAAAGATGCGGCGCGGCAATAGCGGGAAAGGCCAAGGGAATTCCAATGCAAGGGCTGCCAAGGCGTTGTTGGAAATAGTAGATTGTTGAGATTACAGTAATAACACGAAGGTGATTTGCCTGTCATTACGGTGCATGCCAGCATGGTTAGTATATTAGCTTATACTGAAAAGGAATTTGCTATGATAAAACTTGGATATATTTTGGCGGTTTTGCTCAGTCTTGGCTTCGCCGTAAGTGTGACAAATACCGCTTATGCCAATGACCTGGCAATTAAATGGACACAATCAAGACAGGTGGCAAATAGCCTTGGTGATGCAGCAAAGGCCGGTGATAAGGCCGCTTTTACCAAATTGTCAGAGCTGGCAAATCACGGCGACAACGGGCCGGCCATGCACAATATGGGCTGGCTGCTTGATAACGGGTATTATGTAGAAAAAGATAAACAGGCCGCCTGTGACTGGTATAAAAAATCCGCCGATTTGACCGATTACCCACCCTCCATGCACGGTTATGCCTTGTGTCTTTTTCGCGGAACAAAAGGTAAGAAAAGTGGCGATGATGAGGTTCTGGGTCGCGAATTAATGTTTGATGCTTATATGATGGGCTGGGCAAAGTCGGCGATTATTCTCAGTGAAAAAATATTAAATGACCCATTCCTCGATAAAGGCGATGCTTTTCAGGCATTTAGTGTATCCAAAAGCACCTTGCGTACAACCAGTCCGACGCCTGATGAATTTTCATCTCTACAGTATTTGGTCGGTATGGCGACGATCTATGGTTTCAGAGATATTGATCAATACAGAGAGGGCCATGCCGCGATGTCTATTACCGTTTCCAGTGGCCACCTACGTGCCAATGAAGCTCTAGCGGACATAGAAATATTGTGGGTAAATGAAGTTGTAAGGAAAATCGAAACGCTGGAGAGTTATGAGAATAGCACAGCAAAAAGATTTGTTGAAAATTGTCATGAGAGCCTTGCTGATCAAAGCCTTCGTTTTCCTGTCATAGAGTTTTGTAAAAAAACAACAGAAATTGAATTTGAATATGTTAGGCAATTAGAGGCAGATTATGATTACCTAGCATCTTGGATGGTGGGGGAAAGTGGGGAAAAAATTCGTCCAAAATATCAAAAACTCAATACGTTAGCAAARCCTTACAGGCGCGCTAAGCGAAACTGGGAAATGAACTTTATTCCCAAATATAATGCGAGAGCATTGGAACATCATGGGTCGCCATAATTCGTATATTTTCCAAATGCATAAACGATTAAACAACCCAGGAAATATTGATGTTACTAAAATTGGATAAAGCCAAACATCAAAGTGCAATGAARTAYATGGAAACATGGTTTTGGAGTTTTGAAACACTTGCAAAAGCATCAAATCTTTCAGCAGATGCATTAAATCAAATGCTACAACATGGCTGTGCTCCAGGCGCTATTTATGCATTTGATAATGATAATGGCTGGTGGAGCGCACTTGCAGCATATACGCAAAAAATGCCTGCTTGTCCTGAACCAAACGCGCAAATTTGGTATTCACCAGCAACCGTTTGGTGGCTGAGACGCTCRAYATTRTTGCTGAAATCTGGACTAAAYTATGAYGAAGCTKCGCGTGCAAATCGTAAGTCATTCGTGCAAGATTTTACKGCGCTGYTACCAAAGGTGTTCGCCGCTAAATTGGCTTACCCCAGTTGTTTCACCGAAGGAAATATCGTTGANHAARRMNGCGGCWAKRRCRKTTKMWRWYWKKRWGWRKKWWKSWTGRAWWTYKRRRRYTTAKSSYRYKWRTWWGMKRSAKTTCACGGCTAGCACTTGTATGCGCAAAGAAGCGAATGCGACACTTATCCGGTTACACACGGAATTTCCTAATGAATATAATTTATCAGATATTGAGCTAATAGATTTAACCCAAGAATTGGCATCTTTGATCACACCATTTTCACCGTGGGAAAGACCTGTTGGAACACCAGGGCGGACAATAGATGTCGTTTTAGACCGCTTTCAATTGGGTGATGATTACCCATACCCAATATCAGGTGCTGCAACCGCCGAATGACTTTACCGCATTGGCTAAACTTCATCGTCTATGAGTTCCAGCCGCTCTTCTAGTATTGAAGCGCCATATGCCGCATCATCATAAATTTTACCAATCATGGTAAAATCGCGCTTTGATGTCGCCGTAAATGTAACATCCAGATAATATTGTGTGCCAGAACTACCRGTAGCCTCAAATTTAATACACGTTTYGATTAATACGCTTGCCGGTTCAGTAATGTGTYGGCTCAATTCAGCCATTTCTTGGATAAGCACGYGCCGKRCTTCTTTTTTGTCAATGTGAGCATGT
Organism: Robiginitomaculum sp.; assembly: GCA_002732905.1. GTDB lineage: Bacteria > Pseudomonadota > Alphaproteobacteria > Caulobacterales > Maricaulaceae > Robiginitomaculum_A. Next base: position 77,001 of record NVTC01000007.1, on the reverse strand, counting down.
TCATCTGGTATTTGCGCMTTGATATATTGGTAGACATCTGAGTAGATATCCCCAATCAGCCCTTTAGATGTGTACGCGCCGTCGCTATCATAAAACTCGTCGGCCAGCTTGCTCAATACGGCCAGTACGTCTTGCGCATATTGTTTGGCAGTTCCCCGGACAGGAATAGCCTCGAAACCATGTCGGGCTGCYKCTACCGAGTTTATGCAAACCGCGACATCATATTGACTGGCGAGTGCATCTTTATCACGTTTAYCCAAAAGACGCTTAATTGTATCATGTATCTTTTGGGGAGATTCCATTGACGCCTATCTGTCACTCATTGCTACATAATCCCGAAGTGGTGCGCCGGTATAGATTTGTCTTGGGCGACCAATGCGTTGGGATTTGTCBTCGAGCATTTCGTTCCACTGGGAAATCCAACCGACTGTACGGGCCAGBGCGAAGAGCACTGTGAACATGGATGTTGGGAAACCCAATGCTGAAAGAACTGTACCAGAGTAGAAATCTACATTCGGGAATAATTTCTTCTCAATGAAATATTCGTCGCTTAGGGCGATGCGTTCCAGCTCCATGGCCACATCCAAAATCGGATTGTCAGTGATGTTAAGTTCGGTCAAGACGGCGTGGGCTGTTTTTTGCATAACTTTGGCGCGCGGGTCATAGTTTTTATAAACGCGGTGACCAAAGCCCATGAGGCGGAATGGRTCGTCGCGGTCTTTGGCGCGGGCRATAAACTCGGGAATACGGTCAACTGTACCGATTTCTTKGAGCATTTTGAGRCAAGCTTCGTTGGCGCCGCCGTGGGATGGGCCCCACAAACAAGCAACCCCCGCCGCGATACACGCGAACGGATTGGCACCGGATGAACCGGCAAGGCGCACGGTTGAGGTTGATGCATTTTGCTCATGGTCGGCATGCAGGATGAAGATTTTATCCATAGCGTCAGCAATAACCGGGCTAACCACATATTCTTCGGACGGAACTGCAAARCACATTTTCAAGAAGTTAGCAGAATAACTCAGTGAGTTGTCAGGATAGACATGAGGCTGGCCAATTGAGTATTTATAGGCRCGYGCYGCAATGGTYGGCATTTTSGCWATGAGGCGGTGAATTGCCAAATTTCTCTGGACAGGRTCATTGATATCGGTTGAATCGTGGTAGAATGCGGACAAGGCACCAACTGTGGCGCAGACCATAGCCATAGGGTGGGCATCACGACGGAAACCGTGGAAAAAGCGTTCAACCTGATCATGCAACATAGTGTGGCGTGTGATTTTATTTGTGAACGCCGCACTTTGCTCGGCAGTTGGTAACTCGCCGTTGATCAACAGGTAAGAAGTTTCGAGGAATGTAGAGCGTTCAGCCAATTGCTCGATTGGGTAACCCCTGTACAGTAATTGGCCTTTAATGCCGTCGATAAAAGTGATTTGGCTTTCCGTACTGGCGGTAGAAGTATAACCTGGATCAAAAGTGAAGTGACCGGATTTATTGTAAAGTGCGCGTATATCAATAGCATCTGGGCCCATAGAGCCACCGTAAATTGGCAGTTCAAAGTTTTTGCTTCCGATTGCTACTTTAGCTGTACCGCGATTTTCAATTTTGTTATCCATGAATTCCTCTTTTCTTAATTCTAAAAATATGTGTCCTAAAAATACGTATTTAGGCAGTCTTCAATCCGCCCCAGAGCTTCATCTTGCCCTAATAATTCCAATACAAGCGACAAATCCGGTGATGCCGCCCCGCCAGTGAGGCAAGCCCGGAGCGGTGCTCCTATCTTGCCAAACCCAATGTCTTCTTTGGTAATATATGCTTGTAGATGTTCCAAAATATTTTGGTCAACCCATGCGTCTTTCTTAATGCCTTTTAACACAGAATGCAAATCTCTTAGTCGGGATTCTGTGTCCGGCTTTAGTGGTTTTTTTGCTTTTCCGGTGATCTCTATAGGCCGTTCTCTGGTTACAAAGAAAGCTTTATCCGCCAATTCGATCAAGGTATTGGCGCGCGACGTAATATGGGGCAGAGCAGCGGTCAACCGTTCCGTTTGCGCAGCGTTCAATGGCCCTTCGTTTTTATCTGCAAAGAATTTTTTGCCGTAAGACAAAAGTGTATCCACATTGGCCCGCACCATATGCTCGCCGTTGATAAATGCCATTTTATCAAAATCAAGACGGGCAGGGGCTTTGTTAATATCGGAAAGCTCGAATATTGGAGTGACTTCTGTGTCGTCGAATACTTCCATATCACCGTGGCTCCAGCCAAGGCGCGTCAAATAATTGCGCATGCCCRCCGGTAAATACCCCATGTCTGCATAGGCATCAACGCCGAGTGCACCGAGGCGCTTGGACAATTTTTTACCGTCAGGTCCAAAAATTAATGGCACATGGGCAAATTCGGGAACGTCCCAGCCAAGTGCTTGGTAGATCAGCTTTTGACGTCCGGCATTGATCAAATGGTCATCACCGCGAATAACGTGTGTGACACCCATATCCTGATCGTCAACTACAACGGCGAGCATATAAACTGGGCTACCATCTGCGCGCAGCARRATAAGRTCRTCGAAATYTTTGTTGTTCCAAGTGATACTGCCTTGGACTTGGTCATTAATAATCGTTTCACCTTCGGGGACTTTGAAGCGAACTACAAAGGGGGTGTCCTTAGGAGCATTGTTGGCTGTTTGGCCAGCATTACGCCAAGTTGAGCGAAAAGCCCGACCTTCATCGTGTGACTTTTGGCGCTCGAGGGCAATCTCGTCTGGTGTGAGATAACACTGATAAGCATGACCACTTTCGATCAAGGCTTCTGCGGCGGCGCGGTGTTTGTCTGCGTTCTTGCTTTGGTAAACGATATCGCCGTCGTGGTGCAGGCCGAGCCAATCCATACCGTCTAAAATAGCTTGTGTAGCCTCGGCAGTAGATCGTTTTTTGTCTGTATCCTCAACCCGAAGCCGAAACTCGCCGCCGTGACGCTTGGCAAAATAATAGCTGAACAAAGCCGTGCGCGCGCCGCCAATATGCAGAAAACCTGTAGGCGAGGGGGCAAAACGTGTTACAACTTTAGTGATAGGCATAGTTTGACCAATTAAGAGTTCAAGATGGGGGAGCTTACCATAAAGTATGCATGGATTAACAGGATAAACACGCCGCAAATACGAAGTTTTTTTGCTAAATTTCGCGGTGAAAGCAGTGTTTTTGTACGCAGCCTGTCCCGTGCGCGGTTTGAGTGGTGTCTTGTAGCATTTGGAGCTGGTATTGCCGTTTATTTTGGTTGGTCAGTGGAGCCTAACTTGCTGTTGGCTTTTGTTATATCTCTAATTTTGTATGCATTACTGTTTGTGGTGCGGACCCGTCCGGCCACTCGTGAATTGATCTTATTGGCATTATTTTTAAGTGCAGGATTTACCCGTGCCGTGCACCATACACAATCCGCCGAAGCGCCTATCCTGCCCGAATTCCGCCGTGCTTATACCTTTACTGGGTGGATAGAGGATATTCAAAGTTCCGGCAAACTACAGCATTTTTATGTAAGGGTTAGGTCAGCCGAAAGGCTCACGCCAGAACAAACGCCCAAGCGGGTGAGGGTGCGCATCAAACCTTACGGCTTTAAACCGGGCGATAGCGTCAAGTTCAGAACGCTGATGGCCGCACCGCCGGGCCCGGCCATAGTTGGTGGCTACGATTCCGCACGGGCCGCATATTACAAGAGGATTGGTGGGTACGGTTTTGCCATTTCGAAACCGCAAACGGTTGAACTGGATAAGCTCCCCATTGGCCAAAGGGCAAAGCGTAAATTGGTTAAGTTTCGTTATGCCATGTCGCGGCGCAYTCAAGCAAGGGCACCGCCGCGCACGGCAGGRCTGCAAGCRGCGTTATTGACGGGTGACCGTTCCGGAATTCCGCCTGAACAATCAGATGCAYTGCGGCATGCRGGGTTGGCTCATTTAYTAGCCATTTCAGGTYTGCATATGGGACTGCTTGCGGGTGGTGCGTATTTTATGGCGTCGCTGTTTTTTGCYAGTATTGGCCCGCTYGCRCGGCGTTATGATATGCGTAAATGGGCRGCTGTYGTTGGCATCATAATCGCGACCWCGTATTTGCTSATTTCAGGTGCTAGCGTCTCGACCCAGCGCGCTTTCATTATGGCGGTGATTGTGTTTATTGCGGTAATATTTGACCGCCGTGCCGTGTCYATGCGCTCGGTYGCTTTRGCGGCWGCGCTGACTTTGMTGTTGCATCCCGAAAGCTTGCTGAGTGCTGGTTTCCAAATGTCGTTTTCGGCTACTGCGGCCTTGGTAGCGGTCTATAGAAAYTGGGCRGACCACCGTGAATTTAMSMMKMRMSSYAATMWSKTTCGCCGTGTCTGGAACGGATTTATCGGTATATCCGTCACCAGTTTTGTTGCGGGTGCGGCAACAGGCGGGTTCGCGGCTTTGCATTTTCACCGCTTCGCGCGATTGGGCTTTATTGCTAATTTGTTGGCCATGCCTGTATTCACAATGGTGGTGATGCCCGCAGGGTTTCTGGCCGTTTTGCTCATGCCGTTCGGGTTGGAAAAATTACCGCTTTTAGTGATGGGAATAGGGCTTGATTATGTGGTCGCCGTTGCGACTTGGGTCAGCTCCATGAAATGGGCGCTCATCTATATCAAGGGGGCGAATGCCGCCGTGATTAGTTTGTTTTCGCTCGGGTTTATTTGCCTCTGCCTTGGACCAAAGAGCATACGAATGCTTGGATCTGTGGTCGTGTTGGTATCGTGCATTATGTGGGCAGGAATTGAGCATCCTGACATGCGTATTTCCGCAGAGGCCCGCATCGCATTTTGGGACCCGGACGAGGTCGATGTGCTTAGGGTTGACCGCAAGCGCGGTGACGGATTTGGCCGCGCTAGGTTCGTTGAACAGGCGGGCTTGAAAACCGCAGAAAAGCGTTCCTATATGGACAGCGAAAGCCTGTGCGATATGTTGGGGTGTCGGATAAATCTCAAAGGAAAAATCATGAGTATCGTACACGAACCCGAAGGCGTAGCCAAAGCCTGTGCTGATTCCGATTTAGTCATCCTAACGGCCCGCGAAGCCGGCCCCCGTGCAAGAAGAGCCTGCAAAACCCCGTTAATTGATGTGCTGATACTAACTAAAAGCGGCGCACAGGATGTTTATATAAAAAAAGGKRGANTAGAWNTGMGNCASGNGMTNATCCGAAAGAAAGAAGATCGCGACCTTGGGGGTGATAGGAAAAGATAATCACCATTACCCTCCCTAATTCCGCTTTTATCCTTTAGGGCATCCCTACATAGGTCGGGAACCATTGTAAAGGTTGATAGATGGACCCCGTCGGGACTTATATACGAAACTAGACAAGGTTTTGGCGGTTTATTTACCGAAGCTGAACCAAAAAATCCCGAGCATTTCTGCCCGGGACAAGGTTTTCATATGCATGCCTATTGCTTAAGCTACATTCGAAAATTGGTTCATGGTGTTTTTGTGACCACYGGCCTTRAGGGCGCGTTCRCCGCCGACCATTTCTTTGAATTTGTCACCAATGTCAGAACCAACTTCRTGTTGATGTTTYACAGCGGAGACTTCGCGGCGAATTTCTTCACGTTGGATAGTGTTGACATAAGCCATCATTTTGTCTTCGCCGAAATATCCGCGCGACAAATCATCCATGAATTTMGCCGTCATGTGGAATGTTGGCAAGGTGATCAAATTATGGAACACACCAGCYTTAGCAGCRATGTCGCCTTGGAAASWCCGYAGRCGGTTGTCGGTTTCAAGGCCGAGTTCCGTGTCGTCRTATTTCGCAGACATAAGGGGCAAGCCTTCTGGATATTCRTCTTCGGTAATTTTACCAGCGGCAATCCAGTCYTCGCGYACTTGACCGCGCAAATTCAAAGTCCAGTTAAAGGACGGRGARTTRTTGTAAGTTAGCTTGGCATYYGGGACRACTTYGCGRATGGCATCAACCATACCGCCGATGACGGATACATCCGGTGTTGCAGTTTCGATCCAGAGCAGATCGGCSCCGCCGTCAACAAGGCTTGCRATGCAATCCTCGATGACGCGCGCGCGTCCGGTTCCCTGTTTGAATTTATAAAGACCATTTGGTARRCGTTCGGGCTTGACCAATTTACCGTCCAGTTGAATGGCTACATCACCTTCGTCCAGCGGRTTGGYATCTGTGACATCACTGGTCTCAAGCCATTTTGTGTATTCTGCGGCCAWATCGCCGGGGGCGGTAGAGACMGGAATTTTTTGGGTCAGGCCAGCGCCGAGGCTATCGGTACGGGCAACAATAACGCCGTCGTCTACACCCATTTCTTCGAAGGCCATACGGACTGCMCGTAGTTTYTCGATGAAGTCCTCACGCGGYACGGTAACCTTRCCGTCTTGGTGWCCGCACTGTTTAGCATCAGAMACCTGGTTYTCGATTTGGATRCAACAWGCACCRGCTTCAATCATTTTCTTGGATAGYAAATARGTGGCGTGGACATTACCAAAGCCCGCGTCRATRTCTGCRATRATCGGCACAACATTGCTCTCGAAGCCGTCGATTGCCTTGATGGCTTTCTTGGTCGTGAGTTCATCGCCGGATGCTTTGGCAGTGCTCAAGTCTTTGAACAAATCGTTCAGCTCAACTTCGTCGGCTTGGCGCAGAGACATGTAAATTTCTTGAATGAGTTCTGGCACAGAGGTTTTTTCGTGCATGCTTTGATCTGGCAAATGACCAAAACTATTGCGCACACCCGCAACCATCCAACCGGACAAATACACATATGTTCCTTTTACGGTACCCTTCATCCGCTTAACGGACTTGATCATTTGTTGTGCGTGAAAACCAGACCAGCAACCAAGGCTCTGGGTGAATTTGCCGGCATCTTCATCATAGGCTTTCATGTCTTTACGCATGATGGTTGCCATTTCCTTGGCGATATCCAGATGGGTTTTATAGGTGTTCTGGATTTTTAGTTGAACAAGATCATCTATGTTAATACCGCCCGGTGCAATACCGTCAGGGTAGCGTTTCAAAAGCTTCTTTTCTATTTTTGCATATGATTTACGTTTGGTCATTTGGGTCTCCAATATTCTAGGGGTCAAGAGTATTTAAGTAGTTGTTGGTAGGCGGGTAGGGTAAGAAAATCGACGAAGTCTACGCTAGTGGCGCACTTCTTAAAAATTTCGGCGGCTTCGGTGTAGTGACCTTTGCGGAACTCTGATACACTCATGGTATCTTCTAGTTTCTCGATCTCTTCTTTGAAGATACGGTCAAACAATTCCGAGTTCATTTTAGCACTACCGCCCTCGCTTAGTTCCACAAAAACGCCGTGGCGGAGCCATTGCCAGATTTGCGAGCGGGATATTTCTGCTGTGGCTGCATCTTCCATTAGATTATGGATAGGCACTGCACCCCGACCCGATAGCCAGGCTGCGATATAGATAATGCCGACAGAAATATTGGTGCGGATACCAGMTTCTGTGACCGCCCCTGTATGAGGTGCGAGCATGGATTGTTCAGTGACTTTTGGTGCCAGACCTTTGCGCAAAATTTGGTGCGGGCCGGACATATGGGCATCGAAAACTTCCATTGCCACAGAGACAAGACCCGGATGGGCAACCCATGTGCCGTCATGGCCAGCCATGACTTCACGCTCTTTGTCGAGCCTGACTTTGTTAAAGGCAACCTCATTGGCGGTAACATCACCTTTGATAGGAATTTGCGCAGCCATTCCGCCCATAGCGTGGGCGCGACGGCGGTGACAGGTCTCGATAAGCTTGAGGGAATAAGCCCGCAGGAATGCTTTATCCATACSGACCTCAGCACGGTCAGGCAGGACGAAACCTTTATGATTACGCAGGCATTTAATATAAGAAAAAATATAGTCCCAACGGCCACAGTTAAGCCCCGTTATATGAGCGCGCAGTTCGTAAAGAATCTCGTCCATCTCGAAAGCTGCGGGTAGGGTTTCGATCAGTACCGTGGACTTAATCGTACCGTGGGGAATACCAACAAAGGTTTGAGCAAAGTTAAATACATCATTCCACAGGCGGGCTTCTTTGTGGCTCTCTAGTTTCGGCAAGTAATAAAAAGGCCCCATACCTTTTTCTGCGAGCAATTTACCGTTGTGGAAAACATGTAAACCAAAATCACACAAGCTCGCCGACATTGGGCGGCCATCTACTGTGATATTGGCTTCTTCCAAATGCCAACCACGAGGRCGCACCAACATAGTGGCAATCTCTTCGTTCAGTTTGTAATCTTTGTCCTTGGCGCGGTCTGTGTAAGCCAAGTTACCACGGGCGAAGTCATACATGTTGATTTGACCGTCGATAACATTATCGAATGTCGGCGCTGACGCATCTTCGAAATCCGCCATAAACATTTTGGCACCGCAGTTCAGTGCATTGATCATCATCTTGCGATCAACTGGCCCAGTGATTTCTACACGGCGATCACGAAGGGCAGGGGGAATGGGGTCGACTTCCCACATGCCGGCACGGATATGAGCCGTTTCGGGTAGGAAGGTTGGAAACTCACCATAGTCAAACCGCTCTTGGCGGTCTTGGCGGTATTCCAACATATTGCGCCGAGCGCGACCAAAGCGGCGCTCAAGATCGGCGAGGAAGAGGAGTGCGTCCGGAGTGAGAATAGTCTCGAACGCCGGACGAAGTTGCCCTACAACTTTAGCCAGCACCCGGTGACGGGGAATATCTGTGTTCGGTGAAATTGCTGTCATTGTTGGCTCCATAGAATCTAAGTCAATGTTTATGTAGGCGAAGATAATAGTGCGGGCTAGCATTTGCGGGTRCAAAAGAATGGWTTGTAAAGATAAAACTTGTAAARTTGTCAAAATTGTAAATAATGCGGTATGAGCACACAAAAACTTATGATCGGGCCACGGATTAGGCAGTTACGGCAATCTTTGGGTTTGACCCAAGCCGCTATGGCTGATGATCTTGGTATTTCCACCAGCTATATGAACCTTATTGAGCGCAACCAGCGCCCTATGAGCGCAAAGGTCTTGCTGCGTCTGGCGGATGTATACGATATTGATATAGCCAAGTTATCACCCGAGTCTGATGCTAAAATGGTGCAGGAGCTTATAACCATATTGAAAAACCCTGCTTATGGTTCGTACACAATTTCTAATGCGGAATTAAGAGACAGTGTCGGCTCTAGCCCGGATTTTGCTCGGGCGTTTATCGCACTGCATTCACGCGCGGAGGAATTGACCGTACGGGCGTCTCTGCGACATGATCCTTTGGCAGACCGGGATAAGGTTGAACTTTTGGAAGAAAGTTCCGGCGCGGTCGAAAATGTACGGCGTTTTATACAGGACAACCAAAACCATTTTGATGCCATTGACAGAGCGGCTGAAAACCTAGCCGATGAGTTAGGGCTCAATATCCGCCAGCCCCATACGGCATTGAGTACGCGCTTATTTGAGAGCCACGGTATAACAACCCGGATTGTCCCTGCGGATATCTTGCCGGGCCGGTTGAGCTTATTTGATCCCCATGAGCGCCGTTTGAGTTTGTCTGAACTTTTGCCGCAATCTGGACGGCGGTTTCGGATTGCTTATCAGCTCGGTCTACTCGAGTGCCGCGACCTTATTGACGAGACAATTACCAAGGCGATTTTGCCCCGTAAAGAAGCTGATGATTTGGCCCGGCTTAGCCTCGCTAATTATTTTGCTGCAGCCGTGTTGATGCCTTACGGCCGGTTTTTACAAGCCGCTCAGGACAATCATTATGATGTGGAGTTGCTGACCCGCCGTTTTGATACCAGCTATGAGCAGACGGCGCATAGGCTGACGACCTTACAAAGAAAAGGCGCACGCGGTGTGCCGTTCTTCTTTGTGCGGGTCGATATGGCTGGTAATATCTCAAAACGGTTTAGTGCGGGTAAGTTTCATTTCTCGCGCTTCGGGGGGGCATGTCCTTTGTGGAATATCCATGCTTGCTTCCAGACACCCGGAGAAACAATCCCGCAAGTTATCGAAATGCCGGACGGTACAAAATATTTCAGTGTAGCCCGTGCCGTTCTGCGCCCTGAAGGTGCCCACGGCCAACATGCGCAAATGGTGGCTATCGGGTTAGGGTGCGAACTCAAACATGCTGGTGAGTTGGTATATACCAAGGATAAGGCAGAAATACAGCCGACCCCCATTGGTGTGAACTGTTATCTCTGTGAGCGTCCCGCCTGTCGTTCTCGCGCCCATGCACCGATTAACAGAAAACTACGTTTTGATGAGCGTGCCCGCGATCAGTCTATCTTCAGGTTTGATAATTAACGTGTAGCGCAGGGATGTCTTGTGAACTTCGCTAATTTTACAGTGAAAGACCTCGAATTTATGGAGGGTAGCACCGTTTAAAATAAAACTGCATTAGTGCATAAAAGCCGTTGACGTTATAAAAAGAGCGGGCTAGTAAACGCGCCTTGTTGAAACRCATGTTAATAGCRAGCGGGTGTAGCTCAGTTGGTTAGAGCGCTGGCCTGTCACGCCAGAGGCCGCGGGTTCGAGTCCCGTCACTCGCGCCATTYCNYKWGTNGRAATGGMGCAYTGRTTTTNTCCACTTTTNYACATTTTTCAACTATGACGGGCCGCATTCAAACGTTGCTGCGCAAAAACTGCTCAGTAAATATCTCGTTGTTTAGTAAATTTGCTAACTTTAAATTAGATTTTAGGGCTGTTTGCTTTGCCCGATAACGGAAGTCTCAAAGTCCCCAAGAGCGGACATAAAGCGCTAGATTAAAAACTACTCGCAGGTTAACCATTCTATTGTTTCAGGCTTACGCTCGGTACTTTCCATTCATGAACGGGAGTGGACTATAAAGGTCATAAATAAAACATGAGCCAATGCAGTTTGGGAATGTCTTGTGGATAAATTGGGTGGAGTGTGTTATGCGGACATGATTTAAAGGGGTGAACTATGGTAAAGTTTATATTTGGAATGATGGGTGCTTTATTGGTGTCGACATCAACTTACAGCCTTGCAAAACAAGCTAATGACACCATTGTTGCGACTCGTGAGCAGGAAGCCAGAATGAGAGTATTCAGATCATTAGCTGATAGAGATAGCTCTTAYGGARWGGCCAAATATTATGCAGAATGTTCGGGKRTGTATAATGCTRTTGCGGATAAATATGATGAAGATTATAAGGGGAATGCTACATCTATCGAATTTAGGGATAAGAGCAATAGTGTGAATGTGATTGCCAATTTCTATTGGCGAACATACTCAAAMAGTCACARGCTTGATATAAAANAAANTGTCAGATGTCGCTTATAAAARAYATRYCTCTTTTATATCARTACGCGGTATGARWAACAATGYGANNTCAGAGARAAWATRTWTNNTTGTGAAACKWCAGAATCAACATWCAACATGGTCATGAATGWCAATGAGCAAAATGAWTAGAAACTGATGCCGTTGTATGGATATGGTTATGGCAGTTGAGGTAATGAAAAGAAACTTTGCTGGCCTCATTGCAGGAATTTCCATATTATTTGGTGCTGGTTGTGGTGATACGCGACAATACATTACCTACGAGACAATTGAAGACGCAAAAATAGATAGCGCTTTCCGACGAGGTTGGTTGCCTTTGTGGCTCCCAATCGATGCATATAAAATTCATGAATATCATGACTTAGATACCAGCATTCGCGCCCTAAGTTTCAGTATTTCATCTCCCGACRAATTTTCATGGCCGTCTGAATGTAAGCCATCTCAAAGGCCTCAAAGAGCCTATTTGAAAACAARACTGTTTCCTAAGCATRTRCATTYRTTGCCTAACATCAAAAACTGCGAAGGCTTGTTCGCTGTAATGGACAATCAAGGTGTCATTCACGTTTGGAGTAATTAATCTTTRTGTCACCCCCTTGCCCAGCCTCTTGAGGGGGTCAAAAGTTTGAATGGGTTGTTATTTTATTGATATAATTAATGGCCGCAAGTTACCCAAGAAATTCCAACTTACGTAACTTACGACCAATAATAGACTTGTGGTAGCTACTATTCAGCTGGCATTGCTGCTTTCATTTCGGCCATGCATTTTTTGTGCTTGGCTTGCATGGCTTTCATTTTTTTATGTTTCTCAGCCATTTTGGCTTTCATTTCTTCTGAACCATCTTCTTTCATTTTGCTCATGTCGTGGTCTTTCATTTTAGACATGTCGTGCTTTTTCTTGTCCGCGTTCATACCGCCGTCTTTGTGCTTCTTGGCCATCTTGGTTTTCATTTTAGTCATCATGGYCTGGCATTCATCTGAGAGTTTGGACATATCCATTTTGCCCATATCCATTTTGGACATCATTTTATGATCCATTTTCATTTTATGTTTCATGCCCATATGTTCTTTATGTTTCCCTTCCATCATTTGGGATTTTGGCTGTATTTCAGCTGCGCTCTCCTGCTCAGCGGGTGCGGTAGCCGTTGTACTACAGGCTGCCAAAGTTAGCACTGCAGTGCCCAAGATAAGTTTAGATACGTTGGTAAAAATAGTCATTTGTGTCTCCTATTATATGGTGTTTTCCCGAACCGACTCGGTGGGAGGGGGGATCTCTGGAGATATAGCCTAAAACTACCGATAACGCAACATATCACGGCTTAACTGCGACATTTTGGTGACACCGAGTAGTTTCATGTCCCGCTCGATTTCTGTGCGTAAGTTTAGCAGCGCACGTTCAACACCTGGCTGACCTGCACCTGCGAGCGCATAAAGATACATACGTCCGCCGGAGCATGCGGTAGCGCCCGCAGCGATGGCTTTGAGCACATGAGTGCCGCGCCTTATGCCTCCGTCTAGGATGACATCAATTTTACCACCGACTGCATCCGTGATTTCCGCGATTTGGTCAAAGGGTGAGCGCGAGCCGTCTAACTGGCGTCCACCGTGGTTGGAAACCATGATAGAGGTTGCGCCAATATCTACGGCTTTTTTGGCATCCGCAACGCTCATAATACCCTTAAGGCAGAACTGACCATCCCATTTGGCGCACAAATCTTCGGCGTCTTTCCAGTTCATAGACTGGTCGAGCATGGTCGAAAAATACTCGCCGACGGAAACAGACACATTAGAGCCTTCGGACACATGGTCTTTCAGTTCGACCAGTTCAAATGCGGGCGCCATAAGATAGGCCAATGTCCACGCAGGATGAGCGGCAAAACTGAACATGCTTTTGAGTGTAAGACGCGGCGGTGAAGTGAAACCTGTATGCAGGTCCCGTTCACGGTTGCCGCCCGTTATGGTGTCTACTGTCAGGGTCAGGACATCGAAATTTGCCTGCTTGGCGCGCTCTAACAGCACGTCATTTAGTCCACGGTCTTTGTGGAAGTAGAACTGGAACATTTTCGGGGTTTTTATCATCTCTCCGATTTCGGCAAGGCTCACTGTGCTGAGGGAAGACACCCCGAACAAAGTTCCGAATTTCTCCGCAGCCCGCGCTACGGCTCGCTCACCGTCCGGGTGAAATAATCTTTGCAGTGCTGTAGGCGCGCAAAATATAGGCATGTCCAATTTTTGCCCCATTACCTCGACCGACATATCAATATCGGTGACGCCCGCCAAGACATTGGGTATGAGGTCGCAATCATCAAAAGCGGATGTGTTGCGGCGGTAAGTCAATTCATCGTCCGCAGCCCCGTCGATATAATGAAAGATAGGGCCGGGTAGCCGCTGTTTAGCCAACAGGCGCAGTTCTTCCACATTGTGACAATTCTTTAGGCGTATAAGCATTGATCTTTCTCCCTAATGTTACCCTGACAGCCTGAATATTATTTGCAAGCCATGGTCATGGGCAAACGGCTTGAAAGAATTGCGGTCAGTTTTAAAATAATTGAACTTTCACTTAGATGTCCGAGATAAATGGAGTATTGTCTGGACGACCATTGGATTTGTCAGGAGCTGGGGATGTTGAAGCATATTATTAAATTATCAGTCGGGAGCGCTTTGTGTGTTCTTGGTGCTTGCGTGCCTGAGGAGAAGCCAAAATCTGAATATACGCTCATTACAAACGGGCAAGTTCTGACCATGAACCAGAATTTTGATATTATCATGGATGGATGTGTAGTGGTACGCGCTGCGCAAATCGAGATTGTGTCAGCGAACTGCGATTTAAACGCCTACCCAAATGCCGAAATAATAGATGCAAAGGGCGGCATAGTCATGCCCGGCATGATCAATCTGCACAATCACTTATCCATGGTGGCATTTCGGGGTTTGGCAGAAAGTGGTGTGGTTGATGTCCATGACCGTCTCTACAACTATTTCTTTCCGTTAGAAAAAGAACTCCTGAACCGGGATTTAATTAGGGTGTCTGCACGCCATGCCGCCATAGAAATGGCATTGGGCGGGGTCACCACGACTACGGATATGTATTACCACGAAGACGAGGTGGCTAAGTCGGTCAAAGAGGTCGGTTTGCGCGGTGTTCTGGGGGAGACGGTGATAGGCTTTCCCGTTGTTGACGCGCCGGAAGTTTACGGCGGCCTTGAATATGCGCGCGAGTTTATCGAGGCTTGGAAAGATGATGCCCTGATTACGCCCGCAGTAGCCCCCCATGCACCCTATTCGGTATCGCCTGAGATGCTGATGAAATCCAAAGCATTGGCCGATGAATATGGTGTGCCGGTAATTTTGCACATGGCGGAAATGGTGAACGAGAAAGACACTGTTGCCACCAATTTTCCAAATACGACACAGGATAAATCCGTGGTGAAATATTTGGACGATATTGGGTTTCTAGGCCCCAATGTTTTGGCGGCTCATGTCATCTATATCGACGAAACCGACATGGAGATTTTGAAAGCGCGCGGCGTTGGGGTCTCCCATAACCCTAAAGCAAACACCAAAGACAGCTCCGGTATGGCACCAGCATGGCAAACCCGTCAGGCGGGCGTTGATATGGGGCTGGGTACAGATGGCCCTATGAGTTCTAACCAGTTAGATATCATAAATGTGATGAATTATGCCGCGCGGCTTGCCCGTATCGAGAGCGGCGAGGTCAGCAAGTTCGAGCCAAGAGAATTGGTGCAGATGGCAACAATCGGCGGTGCAAAGGCCCTTGATATGGCGGACAAAATAGGCTCGCTAGAGCCGGGTAAACTCGCTGACATAATCATCATCGAGACCAGTTCGCCCAACATGCAGCCTAATTATGATCCCTATGCGACTTTGGTGTTTGCGGCTTACCCGTCGAATGTTGTGCTGACCATGGTGAACGGTGCTGTGGTGGCGAAAGACGGTCAGGCGGTCAATATTGATATGGCTCAACACCAAGCCGAATGGGACAAAATTACGGAYACSGTGGCAGAGTTTGCCCAAAGTTTGNCYMRRMGTTTGTCYARGCCYTAAAGGGCTCAAATTAGGCTTGCGTCTTAAAWCTCTGTTTGATAGGTCTTGCGCAACGTCGAGCGCGGTCGGTAGGACAACCGCGACGTTTTTATGCTTAGATTTGGAGTAAGCAATGAAAACGATTATAGARCCRTTCCGTATTAAATCCGTCGAACCTATTCGGTCYACTACRTTGGAAGAACGCCAGCAGYTTTTGAAAGATGTGGRCTATAACCTGTTYCAYCTTAAATCAAAYGATGTGCTGATTGATYTRCTRACTGATTCTGGYACMTCYGCTATGAGTTCCGAGCARTGGGCCGCAATTATGCGCGGCGATGAGAGCTATGCCGGTTCGCCGTCCTTTGACCGCTTTGAGGCGGCCGTAAAGAATTTGATGAACTTCAAACATATCATCCCGACCCACCAAGGCCGTGCAGCCGAAGCTATTTTATTCTCTATTTTGGGCGGGGACGGTAAAATGATCCCCAACAACACCCATTTCGACACCACRCGCGGGAATATYGAAATYACAGGTGCCAAGGCGGTTGATTTGCTGTGTGCAGAGGGTTTAACCCCGTCCGATCTGTCGCCGTTCAAAGGCAATATTGATTTGGATAAGCTGCAAAGCTTTATGGAAGAAAACGCCGATAATGTGCCGTGCGTTATGATCACTGTGACCAATAATGCGGGCGGTGGGCAGCCTGTGTCGCTGGCTAATATCAAAGGTGCTGCCAAGATTGCGCGGGACTTTGGTAAGCCGTTTATCATAGATGGCTGCCGCTTTGCCGAGAACGCATGGTTCATCAAAATGCGCGAAGAGGGGCAGGGCGACCGCTCTATTCCGGATATTGTCCGCGATATGTTCGCAGACGCAGACGGCATGACCATGTCGGCCAAAAAAGATGCTATTGTTAACATTGGCGGCTGGTTGGCACTGAATGATGATGTGCTTGCTGACAAGGCGCGCATGCGGTTGATTATGACCGAAGGCTTCCCGACTTACGGCGGCTTGGCCGGACGTGACCTAGAAGCTATTGCCCAAGGTTTGACGGAAGTGGTTGATGAGGACTATTTACGGTACCGCGTCCGCACCAATGAATATATCGTCGAACGTCTCGATAAAATGGGCATTCCTGTGGTTAAGCCTGCTGGTGGTCATGCGGTATTTATCGACGCCCGTGCTTGGCTTCCGCACATCCCGCCTTTGGAATATCCGGGGCAGGCGGTGGCTTGCGCGCTCTACGAAGTCGGGGGCATCCGCTCCTGCGAAATCGGTACGGTGATGTTTGGTCGCCAACCAGACGGCACAGAAATTCCCGCACAACTGGATTTGGTACGCCTAGCCATGCCAAGACGTGTCTACACCCAAGCCCACGCAGATTACATCGTCGAAGTCTGCGAAGAAATCGCAAAAACCAGCAACGATTTACGCGGTTACAAAATAATAGACGAACCACCTGCACTGCGGCACTTCACGGCTAAATTTACGCCTCTTTAAGCGCAAAACACTAGCCCTAAAACCCGCTCATACCCGCGCAGGCGGGTATCCAGTGGGATTTAGCAGTGCGATTGTTGCCGTAATATATATACAATTCAATTCCTTTAGTTTACTGAATTACAGATGTGTTATTATGATAATCGGCTTGTATAATGGGACAGGCAAAAACTAGAAGAAGAAATACGGCTGAGTATAACAAGCAATTAAAGGATAAATATTGCGCATTAGCCGCATCGTGCCTTTCTTATGATAAGGGAAATAAGTGGGAGGCACCGCGTATTGCAATAGAAGTTGCAAATTTTTGTCATTCAGGAGCATCAACGAGTATCTTAAGTGCTTTAAATTTCACTAAAAAGATTCTCTTTTTAGATACTGCAGAAGAAGTAAGTGAAGTAGTTCTTAACGACCAACATCAATTAGCCCATATGCGCATGGGTGACACGTTTGATTTCATTGCACCTCTTGACGATTACCCACCATCATTTAAATCAAACGTCAAGTTTAATATATGGTGGAATAAACGGGTAATTAGAAAAGTGATCAGTCATCCGATGAAGTTTGAGGAAAATACTGAACTAGGAAAAGAAATTGTGGAAAATATGCTACGCTTCAACTTGGCTGCCAATAAAAACAATCTTTTCGAAAAAATTCAAAATTGTACACTCTACCCGTCTATTTCACTGACGAGAAGAGACATAATAGTTAACCTTCGAAATACAGATGGAGGCCATGTTGGGAAAAACGTTCCCGAAATGATGGATTTATATAATAATCCTGCTAATCAGCCATGGATTTGCATGCAAGGTGATCAAGAGTTATTACCAATAAACACTGTCTATTCTGCAAGTATTAGGCAAATTGGACATGAGTTGTTAAAAACAGTACAGCAAAATTTAGCAAATTTGCTTCCTGCTAATTATCAAGATGTTTATCCGAAACTTTCCAAACTATAATTTATGTTTCTGCTATACCTAGGATACTTAACTGGATACCCGCCTGCGCGGGTATGAGCGGGGTGGGAGAGAGGAATTGGGTGAAGGAGATGATGTTTAGGTTTTATTCTTTCCCAAACCGTTTCTTTAAAAACAGCCAACCTATAAGCGTCACGACCAAACCAACGGCTACGATCGGCAAGTACACTTTGATTTGTTCGCCGACCAATTCTCCTAGCAAATGGAACGCAAGGAAGAACATGCTGACGTAGAGGAAGCCAGAGAAGGCTATGGAGCACCAGTATTTAATATAGGGGACGCCGAAGAAACCTGTGGCTAGRTAGGTGGGTATGCGGGCCATGGGTAGGAAACGGACTGTGATCAGAGTTTTTACGGCATTGTTTTGCACAACGCCCTTTAGTTTTTGTACCCGTTCACGTTCGCCGTATTTTTTTGCCCAAGAATGATGCTTAGCAGCCCATCCAAGCCAGTATTTCCACGAATCACTAACGATTAAGCCGGCCAGAACGGCGGCGAAGATTGCAAACCACGGATTAGAATCAGACAATGACAGGCTGGCCGCGCCAATGACGGCGGTGTCTTCTTGTACGAATGGGCCTATAAACAAGAGCAGATAAAACATCCACATGCTGCCTTCGGGGATAAACTCCATAATATTGCCGTTCCTGTGTCYKWWTTAGCCATTCTATGTGGCATATGTGCGCAAAATGCAAATGGGTAAAAAGTCCGTTGCACATTGGTTTAAGCCGTGACATAAGGCGCGGCACAAACTTGGCGTACTTGATAATAGGAGCCTTGTTTATTAGAAATTATATACGCAGATTTAATATGACGCGGCAAACGAACAATTTGGATATGGACATGCAAGTTAAAGAACAAAAATCAAAAGGTCTCTCCCGCAACTTTACCGTAACGGTAAGTAAAGAGGATATGGAAACCAAGTTGGCAGCAAAAATCAAAGAAATGCAGCCACAAGTCAGCCTAAAAGGCTTCCGCCCCGGCAAAGTGCCGATCTCCCATATCCGTAAAATGTTCGGAACAAGCATCATGAATGATGTGGTGCAGGAGACTGTTACCAAGACCACACAAAAAACCATGGAAGATAACAAGCTACGCCCAGCCGGTCAGCCAAAGATTGAGCTTCGTGCCAACGGTGCAGACGTTACTAGCGGTAAAGCTGATCTTGAGTACACATTGGAAGTCGAAACTATTCCAGAGTTTAAGCCTGTTGATCCAAAAACACTTAAATTCACGCGTTTGACTTGTGAGCTTGCAGACAAAGACTTAGATGAGCGCATGGCCGAYCTGACCAAAGACCAGATTTCTTATAAGAAAAAAGCTAAAACCGCCAAAGCCAAGAAAGATGATGCCGTATTGATCAATTTTGTTGGTCGTGTTGACGGCGAAGCATTTGAAGGCGGCGCYATGGACGGACACCAATTGGTGATTGGTTCCGGTAGCTTCATTCCGGGTTTTGAGGATCAGTTGATCGGTGCCAAAGCCGGTGACAAGCTTGATGTGACAGTGACTTTCCCCAAAGAATATCAAGTTGCCGAGCTAGCCGATAAAGAAGCCGTATTCGAAACTGAAGTCCTAGAAGTTCAAGGTGGTAAACCTGCTGAGCTTGACGACGAGCTGGCTAAGAAATTTGGATTTGAAGATCTAAAAGCCCTGAAAGAAGTCGTCAGTAAGCAGGCCGAAAGCGAGCTTGAAGAACAATCACGCATGAAAATGAAACGGGCTATCCTGGACGATCTGGACAGCAAGCATGCTTTTGATTTGCCRCCAAACATGGTGGAAGCCGAATTTKCYAATATCTGGGCTCAGGTTGAGCAAGAAAAAGAAGCAGGTMAATTGGAYGAAGATGAYGCCAAAAAGTCTGATAAAAAATTAAAAGCGGACTAYARAAAAATCGCAGAACGCCGTGTRCGYCTTGGTTTGGTATTGGCTGAAATGGGCGCGAAAGCTGACRTMCARATYACSAATGAAGAACTRCAACAAGCCATKGTCGCCGAAGCGCGTCGTTATCCGGGTGARGAGYAACAAGTCATTGAGTTCTTCCAGAAGAACCCTGATGCGGTMGCCCAATTRCGCGCGCCTATATTTGAAGAAAAAGTCGTTGATCTGATTGTTAAAACAGCAAAAATCACAGACAAAAAAGTCGACCGCGAAGAGTTGTTCAAAGAAGATGCTTTTGAGTAACCTGTCTATATAATCTACGGACTGTAGTTATTTTAAACAGTTAGGCGCCCTGCAAGCATGTAGGGCGTTTTTCGTTTTATAGCTGTCTCACGAGTTTGTGCGCTCAAATAATGTCTTTTGCCCCTTGAATTATTATTTACAATATAAACATTGAGGTAACTATTCCGCGCGATTATGAGCGAGAACTATGGCTGCGAGTCGGTAGCAAAATACACAAGGATAAAAACATGCAAGACCCTTATGAGACCATTTCCTATTTGGTGCCAACCGTTATTGAACAAACCAGCCGAGGTGAGCGGGCTTTTGATATTTACTCGCGCATGCTCAAGGACAGGATTATATTTTTAACTGGCCCCGTTGATGACGCTATGGCTATGTCGATTACGGCACAGCTCTTATTTTTGGAATCAGAAAATCCGAAAAAAGAAATATACATGTATATCAACTCACCGGGCGGGGTCGTGACATCTGGCATGGCGATTTATGATACTATGCAATATATCAAATCCCCGGTTTCGACAGTGTGTATGGGGCAGGCGGCATCTATGGGTTCTTTGTTACTCTGTGCTGGCCATCCGGATATGCGTATCGCACTACCAAACGCTCGTATCATGGTGCATCAACCTTCCGGCGGCTTCCAGGGGCAAGCTTCTGATATTCAGCGTCATGCGGAGGATATTTTAGCGCTTAAAAAACGCCTGAACGAAGTTTATGTGAAACACACGGGCAAAAAATATGCGGAAATTGAAAATACTCTCGACCGGGACTTCTTTATGACGGCTGACGAGGCTAAAGAATTTGGTATTGTTGATCATGTTTACTCAACACGCGGCGAAAACAAAAAATAGACTTAAGCAAGGCAAGTTAGCTATATTGTGTATCTATATGAGAAAAAATAAGGACTTTGTAATGAAATTGTCATATTCAAGGACAAAATAGAGCATATAGTCCGGCATATTTATTGCAGTGTAACCGATTAATTGATGATAATAAGAAAACAGAAGTGGAAATGACATGAGTAAGTCAGACAGTACAGACGCAAAAAATACACTGTATTGTTCCTTTTGCGGCAAAAGCCAGCATGAGGTACGCAAACTAATCGCTGGGCCGACCGTCTTCATTTGTGATGAATGTGTCGAACTTTGCATGGATATTATCCGCGAAGAGGGTAAATCTAGCATTGCAGATTCCAAAGAAGGTGTACCAACTCCACAAGAGATCTGCGATACACTCAATGATTACGTCATTGGTCAAGACTATGCCAAGCGTGTCTTATCTGTTGCCGTTCATAACCACTATAAGCGCTTGAACCATGCCGCTAAACAAGGTGATGTGGAGCTTGCCAAGTCTAATATCTTACTCATAGGTCCAACTGGTTGCGGTAAAACATTGTTGGCGCAAACATTGGCACGTATTTTAGATGTGCCGTTTACTATGGCCGATGCAACGACTTTGACCGAAGCTGGCTATGTTGGTGAAGACGTTGAAAATATCATTTTGAAACTTCTACAATCTGCTGATTATAATGTGGAGCGAGCACAGCGCGGCATTGTTTATATTGACGAAGTTGATAAAATTAGCCGTAAATCTGATAATCCGTCTATCACACGTGATGTATCCGGTGAGGGTGTGCAACAAGCTTTGTTGAAAATTATGGAAGGCACAGTTGCTTCCGTACCGCCTCAAGGTGGCCGTAAACATCCACAACAAGAATTCTTACAAGTTGATACGACAAATATTTTGTTTGTGGTTGGTGGCGCTTTTGCTGGTATTGATAAAGTTATCGCTGCACGTGGTAATAATGTCAGCATGGGGTTTGGCGGTGAGTTAAAGGAAGAAGAAGAACGGGATGTCGGAGAAATTCTTCAGGACATTGAGCCTGATGATCTGGTGAAATTCGGTCTTATTCCTGAATTTGTGGGCCGCTTACCTGTTATCGCTACTTTGACAAATTTGGACGAAAGTGCGCTAATTACTATTTTAAGCCAACCTAAAAACGCTTTGGTAAAACAGTATCAATTGATGTTCGATATGGAAAATGTTCGGCTCAGCTTTAATGAAGGCGCTCTACGCGCTATCGCAAAACGGGCTATTAAGCGTAAAACTGGTGCTCGTGGCCTCCGTTCAATCATGGAAAATATCCTATTGGATACAATGTATGATTTGCCAACATTTGAAGGCGTTGAAGAAGTCGTCATAAATGCCGAAGTGGTCAATGGTAATGCCAAGCCGTTGTTGATTTATACCAACAAAGGCAAAAAATCAGATAGAGCGTCTTAGCGGTCAATCCAACGACTAATATTTAATTGTTGAACGTTTTTGTAGCCGTATTCGTCGGCCTAAATTTGTTTCATAAAAAACTGCGTGACCTTCTGGCGTATCTGGCACATATTGATGATCAAAAATGGATGGAATCATGAATTTTAATCTTCGCCCCATTACCAGCCTTGTAATGCTCGCCGCATTGCTAAGCGGTTGTGCCAGTATGAAATTACCCGATATGGACTTTATTAAGTTTCCTGAGTTCAAAGAGGAAGCAGAAAATATTCCTGATTACCCTAATGTAGCTGATGCGGCGGAGAAGCCCAAAAATTTACGTTCCGGCGAGACATGGGATCTGGCCGCAGATGTAATGATAGAAAAACGAGACGGCTTTATGGCCCCGGAATTAGTTGATCCTAAATCCGATGCTGAAATTATGCGCGAAATGCAAGATCTCGGCAATCAAGCTGACGCGTACAAAAAAGACGACCCGCAGTAGGTGTGTCTGAAGCACTGCTGGGCATAAATTCATCAGTACGGGGCCAAAAATGGCTCATGCGTAATGATGATGATGCTAAAATATCTGAATTTACCAAACAAGGATTGAGCCAAACTACGGCACAAATATTGGCAGGACGTGATGTCGCACCTGCTGATGCTGAGAAGTTCTTAAACCCGACTCTGCGGCAATATTTGCCTGACCCTTCTATACTTATGGATATGGATAAGGCGGCGGCACGGATAGTGGATGCGATAGAAGCCGGCGAAGCCATCACAATATTTGCGGATTATGATGTGGACGGGGGAACATCTGCGGCACAATTAATCCGTTGGGGCAGGGCGCTGGGTGCAAAGTTTGGACTGTATGTGCCAGATAGAGTAAAAGAGGGTTACGGCCCGTCCGCCCAAGCATTTAAAGATCTTAAAAAATCCGGAGCAGACTTGGTGATCACTGTGGATTGTGGTGCGAGTGCCGGTGAAGCGCTTACGGCGGCGGCTAATATTGACTTACCTATCATTGTTATCGATCACCATATGATGAGCGGCGAGATGCCGCCCGCATATGCTTTGGTYAACCCRAACCGTCCAGACGATACATCKGGTCTTGGGTATTTGGCGGCAGCGGGGGTRGTGTTTATGCTGTTGGTTGCCTTGAACCGTGAAGCAAAACGGCGCGGCATTGATGACACGCCGGATTTRYTGTCATTGTTGGATTTAACCGCACTGGGTACAATATGYGATGTCGTGYCGCTGACTGGGCTTAACCGTGCATTTGTAGCCCAGGGTTTGAAAGTACTGTCGAATRRACCTAACCTTGGCTTGGCGTCTCTGGCAGAAGTTGCAGGWACAAATSCGCCGTWYACTACTTATCATGGTGGGTTTATTTTGGGGCCACGCATCAATGCGGGTGGACGCATAGGTCAGGCCGATATGGGCGCGCGTATGCTGTCTAGTGACGATGTTGAAGAGGTAACAGGGTTTGCARCAGARCTTGACCGGATCAATAAAGAGCGCCGTCACCTTCARGACCGRATATTGYTGGAAGCAMTTGARMWGGTCGAGAAAATACCGGGGATCGATTCGCCSAAYGGCCCACAGGTTATCTGTATAGCGATGCAAGGCTGGCATGCGGGCGTTATCGGCATAGTCGCGGGACGTCTCAAGGACAGGTTYAACCGCCCYGCTATTGTRATCGGTGTAAATGARCACGGTATTGGTAAAGGATCAGGCCGGTCAATGTACGGYGTGGATATGGGCACGGCAATTATCGCAGCGCGCGCGGAAGGTATATTGGATGCTGGCGGCGGCCATGCTATGGCGGCAGGYTTGACAGTMKCMGAAGAAAAAATACCGGAATTTCAARTATTTATCGATAACTRTTTACGTGAAAGTGTARTCGAGGCSCGCAAAAAYTCGGCCDTGAAAATAGATGCATTGCTAAGCCCATCTGCTGTCGGTCTTGACTTGATCAAGGAAATAGACCGGGTCGGACCGTACGGCGCTAAAATGCCAGAGCCGTTATTTGCCTTCGCCGATATGCGGATAACATATGCCCAAAGGTTGAACGGCGGGCATGTGCGGTGCGCGTTTGAAGATGGTTCGGGTATACGCTTAGCDGGMATCGCATTTCGCGCCGAGGAAACAGGGTTAGCCGATATATTATTGGCRCCAAAYCCGCCGCATGTGCATATTGCAGCCCGCCTTAARGAAAATACATGGAAGGGGCGAACCAAAATTGATGTGCAGATAAGTGATTTAGCAATAGCGGATTGATTTTAAGGAAAAATCTGCATTTTTCTTGTGTTTATGGCTTGCACCATAACAGACACGACTATATATGAGCGGTTCGCTGTTTGCGTGGTCCCTTCGTCTATCGGTTAGGACATCTGGTTTTCAACCAGGAAAGAGGGGTTCGACTCCCCTAGGGACTACCATCAGTGACTGCTAAACCCCTTCTACTAGCACTGAGAAAACATGATTTTTTCGTGATGATTTGTTTGCATCATAAAATAGCTTCAGCTAAGACACGTCTATGAAAAATATACTTTTATTGACTGTAATCGCTGTGTCTCTTGGCCTCGCGCTTCCTGTAAGCGCACAAAATGTACCTGCGCCAGCGCCTATGGATTTTGGTCCACGGGAAATCTTGACCATTGTGTCTAATAATACGCCTCATGTTTTTAGCATCGAAGTTGCTGATACACAGCCCGAGTTATCGCGCGGTATGATGTTCCGTAAGGATGTGCCCGCCAATGAAGGTATGTTATTTGAATTCGGTGAAGAAAAAGTTGCCTCTATATGGATGAAAAATACGAGTGTTTTCCTCGATGTGATTTTTGTCCGTGCTGATGGACGGATTTTAAAAATAGAACACTCGGCTAAGCCTTTTTCACTGCGCTCCATGACTTCGGAGGCACCGGTAACGGCTGTATTTGAGATTGCGGGTGGGCAGGCAAATGCTCTGGGTATCCGCCCTGGTGACATCTTGCAGCATAGCTATTTCACAAAAGCTCCGTAACACAAAAAAACTGGAAAATATTTCTGTTTTCAGGGCTTGCGTATTTAAAATAAGCAGTTAAAAGCACTTTCACTTCGAGGAGCAGTTCTCGTAATACAGTCTAGTCAGGCAGACTTTAAAACCCATTATTTCCGTCGGGGAGTAGCGCAGCCTGGTAGCGCATCTGTTTTGGGAACAGAGGGTCGCAGGTTCGAATCCTGTCTCCCCGACCACTTTTCCTCGTTATATTAGTGAAATAGCCTACGTCGTTAGGCGTAATATCTTCGTTTTGGTAAGTATTTCCTAACCTGGTTATGGTTGTTTGCATTTAACTAGGGTGGGAACAATTTATGCCAACAAGCAAATTACAAACTGCACAGCATGATTCGAATGCCGCAATATTAAAGCGTCCAGCAAAACAGGTCGAAATTGGCCGCATTATATCGGTAGGCTCTTCGAACGCAGTTATTAGCGTCAATAAAACGATAATTATGAACAACCAATTGCATTTGGTTGAGCTTGGTACAATTTTGAAAATTGTTACGAATAGCTCTTTGGTTATGGCAATGGTTTCTGAGCTTAGAGTAGGCGCTGAAGACGATGAAGGTCTGCATGATGGTTGCATCGCTCATTTAAGTATTCTGGGTGAAATCTCCACCAATAAGACAACCAGAGAAACCAAGTTCTTCCGGGGCGTTCGTACATTCCCTGTGCTCAATCAACCTGTGTTAACAGTGGTATCTCAAGAACTTGAGCTCATTTTTTCAACGGGCAATGCGCCGAGTATTGCCGTTGGGCGTATGCAGCAAGACGATAATATTATTGCTCGCGTTAAGACAAATGATTTGCTGTCGAAACACTTCGCGATTATTGGCTCAACCGGCTCAGGTAAATCATGTACCGTGGCATTAGTTTTGCAAGCTATATTGGACGAAAACCCCAATGCTCATGTTGTGTTGTTTGATCCACACAATGAATATTCACAAAGTTTTGGTGATAAGGCTGCGGTTATTGGTCAGGCGCAATTTGATCTACCCATATGGTTGTTTGATTTTGAAGAAACGGCAGAGCTTCTCACCTCAGAAATTTTAGATCATAAGCGCGAAGAAATTGATGTCCTGCAAGAAGTTATCCTAAAAGCCAAGCAACTTTACGACCACTCAAAACAATCTGGGCCCAATATTGGCTCCCACTCAAAAATGGTCGATGTAACAAATGACTTACATCGTGCTGCCGCTCATATTTCACTGGACTCACCCGTACCGTACCGCATGCGTGATATGCTGAAATTACTTGAATACTATATGGGGAAACTAGAGAACTCMGGAAATATTGGTCCTTACAAGCGCTTAACACGCCGCATCAACAGTTTGATGGCCGACCCACGTTATCAGTTCGTTTTCAGAAATCAGGCTGCACCGCGTTCTATCCAAGAGCTAACCGGCGCAATATTTCGTATTCCCGTGGCTGGTAAGCCAATTTGCATCTTAGATTTTTCCGGTATTCCTGCGCAGACCCTTAATATTGTTGTTTCTGTAGTGAGCCGACTTGCTTTTGAATTGGCTATGTGGAGCCAACGGAAAATCCCTATCTTGTTGGTATGTGAGGAAGCGCACAGGTATATCCCGGCCGATATTGACAGCGGTTTTGCTGCGACACGACGTTCGATTTCTCGCATTGCCAAAGAGGGCCGGAAATACGGTGTTTCGCTTGGGATTATTTCCCAACGCCCGTCCGARCTRGARCCYTCAACATTATCCCAATGCAGTACRATTTTYTCTATGCGCTTGGGTAATGAAAGGGACCAAAATTTTGTCCGGGCTGCTATTCCTGATGGTGCGGCTGATTTATTGTCATTTCTACCGTCTCTGGGGACTGCCGAAGCTATGATATTCGGCGAAAGCGTAAATTTACCCATGCGGGTTGTCCTTGATAATCTGCCTGAGGACAGGCGGCCGCATAGTTCCAGTGCAGAATTTACTGAATTGTGGAATTCTGGTGAAATATCCAGTGAGTATATGGATGGGGTTTTTGAAAGCTGGCGTACGAGGAATGCATTAAGCAACACGCAAGCCCCCAAACTACACACACAACAACCACAACAACCGCAACAATATGTAAGTGCCGCAGTTGCAGAACCGCAAGTCCGAACACAAAACCCTCGAGAAGCGATAGCAACCAATAATCCTGCTGCTGTGTCTAGTTCTACAGACCGTCTAAGCGATGTAAAAAGAATGCTGAACAAGGCTTTTCACAATAATATCTAATTATTAGAATTTACAGGCATAGCTTTCGGTTGTAGACATCATTTTCGAACAACGAGGTATATCCATGTATTCTATTATTCACCAACCAGCACCCAATTCCGTTCAGTCCGGCAGCTACGGCAATGGCAAATGGGTGATTGACTTTCCAACCGATAATAAAGTCACCATCGATCCCCTAACAGGAAATGCGGGAAGTGCGGATATGATGCGTCGTGTCAATTTAAATTTTGACAGTAAAGAAGAAGCCGTCACTTACGCCAAAGCTAACGGCATAGCATTTCAGGTTCTAGAGCGTGCCGAACATAAGCCTAAAGGCCGTTCATATGGTGAGAACTTCAATTTTGACCGTAAATTCCCCTGGACACATTAATGTGTCCATATAATCAGAGAACAGATTAATGTGTCCCTATAATCAAAGAACACATTAATGTGTCCGTATAATCAAAGAACGCACTAAAACAGTGGACGCATTAAGACGAACACCATATACACCCGCAAACGGTTCCGTAGCTCAACTGGATAGAGCACCTGCCTTCTAAGCAGGGGGTTGTAGGTTCGAGTCCTACCGGAATCGCCATTTCATAATAATATGCAATTAAAATAATGACTTACACGCGTATTTGGCTAACCCAATTTAGGTTAGCCAAATTTTAGGAATCAAACAATTAAAAATTGCGGTTAAATACATTGCAGAATGTTTAGGAAACGTTCATGTAAAGCGTTCATTTWTAGTGATAAGATGTCAGACATGAGTGAAAGTAATATAATGGGTGCATTTGGCGACGAGCAAGTTTCTCGTCTGACTAATCTGTCACGCGGTCAATTAAGTAATTGGCGGCGCTCTGGTTTTGTCAAACCATCTATAAAGATAAAAGATAACCCCAGGTCACCATACTCATTTGCTTATTCTTTTAAGGACNTATTGAAGCTAAGAGTTTTGGATAAGTTGCGAAACGAACATAAAGTTCCATTAGGTGAATTACGACGCGTAGAGTCCGAACTTGAAAAAATGGGCCTGAGTGATTGGACTTCTAAGAAGCTTTGGGTGCAAAACCGGCACGTTGTTTTTAAGGAACCTAAATCAAATAAATTGCGAGAAGTTACTACTAAGCAGTTTGTAGTAGAAATACCTCTTGAGATAGTCACTACCAGCGCCCGYAATGATATTCGTGCGATGAATAAAAGGACTGATGATCAACAAGGTGAAATCATAAAGAAGCGTCAACTTATGTCTTCTCAGCAAGTCTTTTCAGGAACTAGGATACCTCTTAGCGCAATAAAAGGGTACATCAATGCTGGTTATAGCGATCAGGATATTCTTGCTGATTTTCCGAGCTTAACTAGAAAAGATATTGCTCACGCACGGTTAGAGGCTGCTTGAAGCAAGAATCAGATATACATTTTTTTACAGATCAAGACGTTCCTGATAGCATAGGGGATTATTTAGAGGAACTTGGTCATTCACTTACCCGACTCCGTGACATAATACCTACGAATAGCCCAGATCCGTACGTTGCTGCAACATGCGTGGAGTCTGGCGCCGTTTTAGTATCTTTCAATCACAAAGATTTTGAGAAGATAGTCCGGAAGTCTGAAGCGGTTAAATTCGATGGAAAAAAAGCAACTAAAAACCGGATGAAAACTCTTAGCAGACTTGATATGGATTGCGAACAACATTGTGGTTTAGAGAGTCTCAAAAAATACATCGATATAGTTGAGGTAGAGCTGGCGAAACAAACCAAAAACCAATCTATCCGGCTCTGGATAGGCCGCACTCACTGTCGTATCTACCGTTAAATTACATCACTTCGCACAATTTATCGCAATACAAAACTAGCTAAAATACGAAACATGACCTGTGATCAGCGTTTTTTGACGACTTCCCATTCAGTCTTTAGAATGTTTACACTCTGTTTCATCACCTCACTATTAAGCTTTTCACATTTTTTGCCATCTCCTTTTAAGGCTGCTATGGCCAATGTATGCATAGCAACCATTAAAGCACAATGGTCGGGTTCATTATGGTTCAGCATTAGAGAAATCTGATCTTCAATCAACGTCATCGATCTTACAATAGGAACGCCATCATTCTCTAATTGTCTGTTATCAGATTTTAATACACACAAGAAATCGGATTCGCTCAATAATTTTGCTATCAGTTTTCTAAGGTCGTTGATCCATTGTTGTCTCATTTGTCCAAGCATTGCTTTTCGTTGAGCGCGAGCCGACAGCCACGGGCCAATAATAACGGCCAGTATGGCAATAATCATTGATGAAATAGTGATGATAGTGTTGGTAGATTCAATCATTGTTTTTTCCTCTCTATTCAGCCGCCAAATCTAGCATTGCCAATAATTCGCACATAAATACCTCGCTTATTGATGGTGAACATACACTGTTTCCCCCAAAATGCAAAATTGATTAACTCACATCATATACAACCACGAGGAGGCATAAAGGCATTGTAAGAGTTGGCCGCATTGTCAGGGATAATGATGAGAATATAATCGCGCAATAAGGTTAGCCAAATATCCTTCTAAGCCATTGATTTATATAGAAGTACAAAAGGGCGGTTAGCCAAGCTAAGTGCTTGAAATAACTAAAGATGCCAAATCCTACCGGAATCGCCATTCTTTATTTATAATGTGCATCCATGAACTCTAGGAATGCTGGCCAGTCTTCTTTGACGATGCCGTGTGTACCGGAGCGGATCCAGAAAGCTATGTCGGCGTCCGGGGTGTATTCACTTAACTTAGCCTGTGTAAGCCCTTGTTTATCATAGATATTATAGGCGGAGTTGGCGGCTTGGGCAGCGCGAAATGCACCGTTTGGATCGGACCAGACATCACGTCTGGCGTTGCCTAGAAATAATGGTCGCGGGGCAATTAAAGCCAGCAAAGCATGCTGGTCGGTGCTCATGTCTTGTTCACGGCCTGCATAATCRGCATAGSYCTTCGAAAACCAGTGCGGGAAAGTTTTGGTAATTTCGCCGACGCTCTCACCTTTTTTATATTTATTGAGAGAAGCGCCGCCTGTACCCGATTGGTGCGATATAACTGCGCCGACACGGTCATCAAATGCAGCAGCKACTAAGGCAGACTTTCCGTAGCGAGAATGCCCGTAAGTGACGAAGCCGTCTTTGGCAAAACGTTCGTCTTGTTCCAACACATCAATCGCCCGTGAAAATCCCCATCCCCAAGCGGCGATCGCGCCCCAACGGGTTTGATCGTCCGTATATCCTTCGGAAAGCCTGCGTAACTCCAATAATCCACGCTCAGAGCGATCCGGCACAAACTCTGATGGGTACAGTGCGGCAAGGGCATAACCGTGTTCAAGAATCATTTCCRTRGGCGGGGTCGCTATATAGCGGCCAAATACGTAGTTCATAGTCTTGGACATAAGGCCGCCGCCGTCACAAGAAAACCCATTGCCTGCGGGTTTGCTGACGCCTGGATGTTGTACAGTGTTATGATTGGGGCAGAAGCTTTGCAGCATAATGACAGGAAGTGGTTCCGTGCTGTCCTTGGGTATAACAACGACCATCTTAAAAGGGAGGGTAGTGGCCGCTTTGCCGCCGAACACGGCTGTGGCCGTAAGGGTGTATTCTTCGATGGAGGCTTTGCCGCCGTAAGCGCTTTCAGCAATGGTTTTTCTATCGATGATTTGTGTGCTGGACGCGTCCGGCAAAAACCCGAATACTTGTTGCTGTAATTCTTTTTGTAAGCGGGGTCTGATTTTGTCTTCCCAGTCTTGTAAAGACGTGGCTTGAGTAACCAGAACAGGGCTTGCCGCTAGGCCATTGGGTTTGAGGTTAGCCCTGCTGATCGTCAGTTTAGTCGGGCCACAAGCCACCAGTATCGACATGAAAAATGCCGTGACTATCCAGAGCGCCCAACCCCTTTTGCGTTTTGGCAACAACCTACGCACCCGACTTTAACAGGATTAAATCGGTCAATGCTTGACGCCAATCGTTTTTCATATCGTCTATATCCTCTAATCCACAAGCTATGCGCACCAAAGGTCCGCCAAATTTTGGGTCGTGGTCACGGTTAAGCTGTGGGTCACAATGTATAACAAGGCTTTCAAATCCACCAAAGGAAAATCCTTTGGCAAAAATTTCAAGCCGGTCGAGGAGGGCAAGGACTTCGCTCTCTGCGCACGGCTTTAAAACAATGCTGAACAGGCAAGAGGAACCCGTAAAATCCCGTTGCCATAAATCATGGTTTGGATGTGAAGCAAAAGCAGGGTGCACGATCTTGCTAACTTTGGCATGGCTCTGCAACCACTCTGCCAATGAAATGGCCGATTTCTCTTGCTGTTCAAACCGTGTAACGACGGTGCGAAAGCCGCGCAGGATTTGGTAAGCATCGTCAGGTGATGTGGAATTGCCAAATGCGGCGGCGGTTTTGGCGACCTTGTTTGCCATAGATTTGGTGCGAGAGACTACGGCTCCGAACAAAACGTCGCTGTGCCCGCTAAAAAACTTTGTTGCCGCATGAACAACAACATCCGCACCCATATCCAGTGGTGCGTAGACCAGTCCTGCGGACCAAGTGTTGTCGACAATGGTTGTAATTTTGTGCTGCTTGGCGCGCTTTACAATTGCTGGCAAGTCTTGAATTTCCATGCTTAGAGAACCGGGGCTTTCCAGTAAAATACAGGAGGTGTTGTCGCGAATAAGTGCCGATATGCCCGCGCCGATGCCGGGGGGGTAGTATTCAATCTCAACACCGAATTTAGTCAATTGCGTGTTGCAAAAATTGCGGATGGGACCGTAGCTACTGTCGGTAACCAAAATATGGTCGCCGGCTTTGATATTCGCTAGAATGGATAATGTATTCGCAGATAGACCAGATGGGGTCAGTGTTGCTCCTGCGCCGTTCTCTAACGCACAGAATGCTTCTGATAACGCGTCGTGTACGGGGGAGCCGTGGCGCCCGTAAATACGGTGCCCGCCGTTATACAAATCGTCCGCCTTATCAAACAACAAAGTTGAAGCACGGACAATCGGTGGATTGACACTGGTGCCAACACCAATTTTTGGTCGGCCTATATGGGCAAATTTAGTTGCGTTCTTCATCGTGTTACATCCAGTTTGGTACAGGTAACCCTTTCTTACGCAAGAATTCAGGATTGTAAATCTTGGATTGATAGCGCGAACCATAATCACACAGCATAGTCACGATTGTATGCCCTGGTCCCATGTCTTTGGCCATCGCCATAGCACCCGCAATATTGATGCCTGATGATCCGCCGAGACACATACCTTCATGGGTGGTGAGATCAAATAAAATATTGAGAGCCTCCGCGTCGTCTATCCGGTATGCCTTGTCAACAATGATACCCTCAAGATTATCGGTAATCCGGCCTTGACCAATACCTTCGGTGATAGAGCCACCCTCGGTTTCCAATACGCCGTCTTTGTAATAGGAAAACAACTTGGAACCACCCGGGTCGGCTATGCCAATTTGAATRTCTGGGTTCAKTTCTTTTAGCGCTAAGGACACACCKCCCARCGTRCCGCCAGAMCCTACGGCACATATAAATCCGTCTATCTTGCCATCGGTTTGTGCAAATATTTCCGGAGCCGTGGTTTGTATATGCGCGTCCCGGTTAGCAGTATTATCAAATTGGTTAGCCCAGAGCGTGCCCAATTCTTCGGCGAGCCTACCTGAGTAACGCACATAATTGTCAGGATTAGAGTAGGGCACAGCATCGACTTCTATCAGCTCAGCGCCTGCCAGTTTAATCGCATCCTTCTTTTCTTGAGACTGGCTGCGCGGGATAACAATTTTACAGGTATACCCGAGCGCAGCACAAACCATAGCCAGCCCGATACCGGTATTGCCAGCCGTGCCTTCGACCACGGTACCACCGGGTTTTAACGTCCCGGCGGCTTCTGCAGCGCGGATTATAGAAAGCGCTGCGCGGTCTTTGACTGATTGCCCCGGATTGAGGAACTCGGCTTTACCGAGAATTTCACATCCAGTCATGTCGGATGCTTTATTGAGGCGGATAAGCGGTGTGTTGCCAATGAGGTCGATTACGGATTTTGCGGTCATGGTAGTCCTTAGCTCATAGAGTTAGGGTTTACAGGTAAGGATTTCCTCTGCCCGTTCAAGCTGTTTAATAAGGACTCACGATAGTTTGATGCGGGTATTTGATAATATGGGTGATTGACACCAAATGATATTGCTTTCAAATATCGATTAAATAGTTATAGCTGGGAGATATTTATGGGAAAAACATTGGTCGCAGCCGTGCAAGTTGGCTCCAAACTGTTTAATTTTGAGGCAACATTATCGTTGTTTGCTCAAAAGCTCACAGCACTGAAGAAGCAAGGTGTCGATTTAGCCGTATTCCCCGAGGCATTTTTTGGTGGCTACCCTAAGGGCGTGGATTTTGGCGCGCGAGTTGGSATGCGTAACCCDGAAGGGCGAGACCTGTTCGTTAAGTACTATAATGCWGCARTTGAACGTAAYTCTCCAGAGATGYRGAAAATACTAAAACTGGTAAAAGATGCAGGTTTGAATGTGGTGACAGGCTTGATCGAGAGAGACGGCGGTACGCTATATTGCGTCAGTGTCACAATTGGTCGCGACGGGAATRTRTTAGCTTGGCACCGCAAGCTTATGCCRACRGCTATGGARCGRATTATATGGGGTGTTGGGGACGGT
This sequence comes from Robiginitomaculum sp., assembly GCA_002732905.1. Lineage (GTDB taxonomy): Bacteria > Pseudomonadota > Alphaproteobacteria > Caulobacterales > Maricaulaceae > Robiginitomaculum_A. The sequence goes on along the minus strand of NVTC01000007.1, from coordinate 42,819 downwards.
TCCACTATGGAGGTTGCGAGCACGGATATTGGCAAAGTATCGATGGCAATTTGTTGGGAAAATTACATGCCGCTTTACCGGGCGCATTTATATGCGCAAGGCGCACAAATTCATTGTGTACCAACCGTTGATGATAGAGATGTTTGGTTGCCTACCATGCAGATGATCGCTCTGGAGGGTAGGTGCTTTGTCATAAGTGCTTGCCAGTTCATGACTATGTCAGACGTAAATGACCCAGCATTTGTGCCATTACAAGGTATTGAGCCGGATACAGTTTTAATAAATGGCGGTAGCCTGATTATTTCTCCCATGGGTGATGTTCTGGCTGAGCCCGTCTTTGGAAAACCTGCTACAGTTATGGCTGAGATAGATTTGGATGATATTGCCCGTGGTAAATTTGATCTTGATGTAGATGGTCATTATGGGCGGCCAGATGTGTTTAACTTGTCCGTGAATACGAAAGAACAAAGACCTGTAACGTGCGTTGACGGTCAGGACTAATACGAAATTTTCACTTTGCAAACCCTTGGGCTTACCCCATATGAAGTCTAGGAGATTTTGATGACTAAAATGAATGCGACTATAAGCCTAAAAACACCGAATGGTGGCACTTACGAGATTGGCAATGATAAACCGTTGACCATTTTTGCAGGGCCGTGTGCTATGGAAAGCCGTGAGCATGCACTTGAAACGGCTGCTATGCTTAARGAAATYGCYGAWAATGTCGGTGTCAATCTTGTTTATAAATCCTCCTACGACAAAGCTAACCGTACGAGTATTCAYTCGCCGCGYGGTATTGGYATWGATGCSGCTTTGCCGATTTTTGCYGARATWMAAGAGACYATWGGRCTGCCAATATTGACGGATGTRCACACTGCYGARCARTGYGCRCGYGTGGGCGAAGTCGCWGATATTTTGCAAATCCCGGCATTTYTGTGCCGTCAAACAGAYTTATTAGTTGCAGCCGCRCAGACGGGTAAAATCATTAATGTCAAAAAAGGTCAATTTCTTGCACCTTGGGACATGAAAAATGTCCTGAATAAACTGCTTGAGGCAGGCAATTCTAATATTATGGCCTGTGAACGCGGTGCTAGCTTTGGTTATAATACTTTGGTGACRGATTTTCGTGCCCTGCCRACGCTWAAAAGCTTTGGYGCGCCCGTTGTATTTGACGCAACCCATTCCGTGCAACAACCTGGTGGGCAGGGCGGYACGTCTGGCGGTCARAGAGAATTTGTRCCRACACTAGCCCGTGCGGCGGCGGCCATAGGGGTGGCGGCCATATTTATGGAAACACACCCTGATCCCATGAGYGCACCTTCGGATGGTCCTAACATGATACCCACCGATGAGTTTGAAGCCCTTCTCAATGACATCATGGCGTTTGACCGCTTRAGCAAGTCTCTTTAAGTTATTGTTTTAAMGGCTTTAAYGGTAAAGTRACAGGGCTGTCTTCTATTTCKATGGTTTCCATTTCCATCAATGGYGCTCGCCTTGGCAATATGTCYTTATCGATTARATATTGTACSCGGCGCACAGCATCGACCCGCAAGTCTTCGTAAAATAGATTAGACGGCAAGGTACGGTATTTGCCGCCAAAGCGACTGAGGCGACGCAAATTTTTAAGCTTTGGTTTGTCTAACAGCAAAACACCGTCCTGACATTGTGCCCCGGTTTGCTGCGGCATAGGTACGGGGGTGGTTTCAAAATCTAAGCCTTCGGYSNCYACRMSWSSAWGMTSKMMMMGNGCWKGYSCRTWWTYNGNCKAWMYRWMNGKCSRYRWRRKTKNNTTGACGCNATMAANNAGTGGCCGACCACCAACCGGTATCATGTTTCCGGAATCCCAGATAAGAGTACGGTCGGTAAACCGCTGCGCTCGCCTTTTTTCTTTGGGCTCAAATGCCCCGAAAGCAATCACACAATTTGTATCTTGCTTGCGGGCGCAGGGCTTAAAACTGGGTGCGCTATCAAGCAGGAATGGATGGTCAATAATATAAGCTGCCGCTAGTTTTCGGCTCAAATCACTGCTAAAATATTCAGCCAATAATCTTTGTGCATGTAAACCACCTTGGCCGTATCCAACCAGAATGATTGGCCGTTCAGGCGGGTTTTCTGCCAAAAATACTTCAAAGGCACGGCGCACGTCTTGGTAGGCAAATTGCATTGCCAGCACGGAATCATCTCTGTTATTCAAGAACGTATAGAGTGCCGCTTGCCTATATTGCGGTGCATAGATTCGTCCTGCGGACTTGAAAGGCAATATATAGTTTGGCAACACTACTCGCTCAAATTCACCCCTCAGTTTCGCAAAATTTGTTGGTGCATTCCAATGGCTGCGACCAAGAAATAAGGTTGGTGAAATGACAAAAACATCTCCACCAGGAATATCGATAGGGTCAATATTTGCATCGGGCCTCACTAGCCATCCAGTATCAGCGCCGTAGTCGGGTGCAGACGGTAAAGCCATTGTTTGAAAAGGCTCACCGGGGTCATAAATTGACTGGAACAAATCATCCCGGTAATACCAAGACGCGAGTATAAGTAATATTCCAAACACCACCATCAGCACGCTCGAGATGATACGTATATGTATATATCCTAATTTCGTCATATTTCACCTTTATCACGAAAATACTRTTTACTGGTAAGCCYAGTTCAGCTTACAATAYCATACAGAYWTYYGAAAGMCATCATAATGACAAAYTTWCCAYCTGAACAACCTGYTAAAARRCACCATTTTTTTGCMTCTYTGCGTAATAGYTTTTTTACAGGCGTAGTTGTTGCRCTTCCGATYGGTGTTACGATTTGGCTAATTACATGGTTTGTTGGTATGGTTGATACCAAAGTGAAGCCGCTAATTCCGTCTCATTATGTTCCGGAATGGGTGTTTGCAATTCCGGGGCTTGGCATCATAATTTCCATTGTCGCACTTTGGATGTTRGGTGCTGTTGCCAGTAATTTTTTGGGCAGCCGTTTATTACGGTTCGGAGAAAACCTCGTATCGCGTGTGCCATTGGTACGCAATGTCTATAAAACCCTGAAACAAATCGTTGTCACAATGGCCAGCCAAAAAGATCAAGCGTTCAAAGAGGTTTGCCTACTGGAATATCCGCGCAAAGGTTTGTGGGCGATYGGGTTCATYACRTCARAKYTAAAAGGTGCACCTGAGAAGCACCTAAAAGARGGWTATGTYTGCGTGTTTGTGCCGACYACACCAAACCCGACRTCMGGKTTTTTGCTGTTTGTGAAACGCACGGATTTGAAAATCCTKGATATGACACCRGAAGAGGGYGCCAAGATGATCATTTCTGGCGGYATGGTCGCATCCGATGAAGATTTGGAAAAAWTKGATGRGCCAACGCCTTCRCTTTAAYCRTTACCCAGACTGCATCAAYTTAACCCCAACATCCTGTTCAAACAAATAYAGYAAGTTGAGAATAGCTTTACCGCGTGCGCTTTGTAGTTTTGGATCTGTACTTGCYAGYARKCGTGCATCTGTAACYGCAGTTTCYAGYAGGGCTTTGTGYTTGTCGAGATTRGCGAGTTTATAAGCGGGCATMCCGCTTTGCYGTGAGCCGAGTARATCRCCGGAACCACGYAAAGTCCAATCCTCTTCGGCGATTAAAAACCCGTCTTCGGTTTCGCGCATRATTTCTAGCCTCGCCTTGGAGCTAACGCCGAGRGGGCCTTTATAAAGCAAKATACAAGAAGATTGTTTGTCATTACGGCCWACACGTCCCCGCAATTGRTGCAGTTGCGCTAGTCCAAAYCGTTCCGCATGCTCTATGACCATGACSGTRGCRYYWGGKRCGTYSACRCCRACTTCRATSACCGTRGTYGCSACYAAAATATCRYAYTGYCCGCGYTTRAASCCTTCTGMKATKGYTTCTTTTTCTTTGGCTTTCAARCGCCCRTGTAACAATCCGACCCGRTCGCCAAAGCGGGCGGTGAGATGGCGAAACCGTTCTTCTGCAGACGCTAAATCCAGMACYTCAGAATCTTCGACCAAGGGACAWACCCAATATACCTGTTCGYCTTTGTCTAAAACCCGTTCAAGWCCGTCTATCACTGYTTGCATTTTCTCTACGGGTACGATGCGGGTTTCAATCGGTTTGCGGCCYAARGGTTTTTCATCRAGCCGTGAAATATCCATATCACCATATGAGGTTAGGGCGAGGGTGCGCGGWATGGGCGTAGCRGTCATAACCAATATGTCAGGTTTATGGCCTTTTTGACTGAGGCGGAGGCGGTCACGTACTCCGAATCGGTGTTGCTCATCGATAATGGCTAGACCAAGGTCTGCGAACTCCACATGCTCTTGAAATAAAGCATGGGTGCCACAYAATACATCAATATGCCCRTCSGCTAGCCCGCTTAGTATGGCTGCGCGTTGTTTGCCTTTGTCGCGTCCAGTTAGGGCTTCTACGGTTAGGTTGGCCGGTGCGAGGAATGCYCCTAGAGATATTTTGTGTTGCCGTGCTAAAATCTCGGTAGGGGCCATGATGGCCACTTGTGCCCCYGCTTCACAAACATGGGCTGCGGCTAATGCTGCAACGAAAGTTTTGCCCGCACCCACATCACCCTGTAGTAARCGTGCCATACGAGTTGWKGCRCYTAGGTCAGCTTKTATTTCTKCGAATGTMCGCGATTGTGCGCCTGTYGGCTTGAACGGTGCGGCGTCTAGGACTTCTTGCACATATTCACCGCTAGCTTCGAAGCTRCGYCCGTGCTGCTTGCGTGTATGTTCACGWACCAATGCCAAGGCCAATTGTCGGGCTAATAATTCATCATAGGCTAAACGGCTACGGTGTAGGGTATCCTCGCCCGCCTCAATCTTGCTGGCCGGCGCATGTAAGTGTTGCAGGGCTTCCAACCAGTTTGGCCACTGGTTTTTGTCCACCATAGCAGGGTCGAGCCATTCRGGCAGTTYTGGRCATGTTGCAAGCSCACCCACAACCGCCTTGCGMGCCATTTTCTGTGACAGACCMGACGTCAACGGATAGACGGTTTCAAATTCCGGGATTTGATCTGCRTCTTTTACAGGGAGCATATAATCTGGATGGGTCATTTGTAGCTGACCACGAAAATGTTCGATTTTGCCAGATATGACCACTTCGGAATCCTCAGGCAACATGCGCCGTAGATAATCTGGGCGGGCATGAAAGAAGGTCAGTTCCAACTGCTCCGTTGCGTCGCTGACAAATACTCGGTACGGTAAACGCCGAGTTGCTCCGGGTTTATGMGTGTCCACATGYACTTTCAGGATAACCATATCCCCGTCAACTGCACTCGATATGCCAGGTAAGCGTTTACGTTCTACTAGTCCATTGGGCGGCGTTAGCACAATGTCGCGTATCCGCCGACCCATTGATTTTTCAAGGTATTCAGCAGAGCGCGGCCCGACACCGGACACGGTGCTGATATCAGCAAATARCGGRAATAAAATATCTGGCCTCATAAATACATTTTGCGCCTAGTTTTTCATTCCTGCAAGGAATATAGGGACGTGGTTGGAGATTCTTATGCCCGAAATAGAAAAAGCTAAACGTATAAAAAAACTGATGCACCGTTCCGGGTATCGGGGTTTTAAAGAAGTCGATTTAATTCTCGGCGGCTTTGCCAAAGCCCATGCCGCAGAGTTGAGCGAAACTGAATTTTCGCAATTCGAAACCCTGCTCGAAGAAAAAGATCATGATATTTTTGACTGGATCACAGGTGCCCAACCAACACCGAGCGAATTTGATACGCCATTATTCTCAAAACTATGTAGCTTCACGCCCGATATTTTAAAATAGTGCTGGCCATACACACATATGCAGATGCCAAGGGRACTTGGCAGGTTGGAGAATTGGCCGAGGGCGCCGATGCATATGTATTTGCGCGCGCGGCAAAGCGGCGAGGTGGTCTTAATATTTTTGTTGCCCGCGACGATAGCCGYGCCGGAGCRTTTCGAGGGGCGGTAGAGTTTTTTGCACCTKATATTGAAGTGTTRCAATTTCCGTCTTGGGATTGCTTACCCTATGACCGTGTATCTCCGAGCAGGACRATCGCTGCAAAGCGGGCAGGGTGTTTGCACAAATTACAGCATTTAGACRCTRCGCGTCCAACYATCCTYGTTACCACCATAAATTCYCTGGCCCAAAAAGTRCCGCCRCGCGYGGTTATGGGTAAGGCAGGATTGCGCCTTGTRCCGGGTGAACAAATAAAGCGCGAAGACTTAGAGCAATATTTTTCCATGAACGGYTAYACCCGAGCYTCCACRGTRATTGAGCCGGGTGACTATGCACTGCGCGGTAGTTTGGTWGATGTATTTCCGCCRGGGTTTGACGARCCRGTAMGGCTKGATTTYTTYGGKGAYGMRKTSGAAWCKMTSCGTWCWTTYGATGCSGAWAGTCAGCGCWCTMYAACCTCCCACAAACGTATTGATCTGGCTCCCGTTAGTGAAGTGTTCCTGAACCCTGTGAGCATAGCCAAATTTCGCACATCTTATATTGCAGCGTTTGGAGGCGGACTAAGTGATGATCCAGTTTATGCGGCCGTTAGCCAAGGCATCCGTTATCAAGGACTTGAACACTGGTTGCCCTTGTTCACTGATACGGTCGAGACGCTATTTGATTATGTTCCAGATACGTCCTTGTGGGCGTTTGATGCATTAAGCACTGAAGCTGGCGTTGAGCGCGAAAAACTAATAGCCGATTATTTCGAAGCCCGCCAAGGCCATGCAGAAGAAGCTTCCGCCTATAAAGCGATACCGCCGCAACGATTATACCTAATGGGTGCGGAGCTAGAAGAAAGATTATCTGGTTTGATCGTACGCAAGCATTCAAATTTTTCTTTGGCTCTGTCAGATAACACTATGAATATGGCTGCAGCCAGCGCCCGTAATTTTTCCAAAGAGCGCCAAACAGAAGGCGTGAATGTTTTTGATATTGCGACTAGGCATCTTAAGAAATTGGCGAAATCCGGTCAAAAAGTTTTGCTGGCATCATGGACGGGCGGTTCAAGTGAACGGCTCGGCGGTGTATTTGCAGACCATGATCTTGTTATCGGTTCCATTGATGTAGCGACCGACATAGCCAAGCTGGTTCCGGGGCATATTAAACGCATTGTCTTGCCTATAGAGAACGGATTTACTTTTGGTGACCTTAGTGTCCTCAGCGAGCAAGACATTCTCGGTGATCGATTGGTGCGGCGGGGACGCCGTCATAAGGGCAAGAATTTTATCGCCGAAGTTTCTGCGCTGTCCGAAGGTGATTTGGTTATTCATATTGATCACGGTCTTGGCCAGTATAGAGGCCTCAAGACTTTACCGGTGCAGGATGCGCCTCACGATTGTCTTGAGATCGAGTATGCAGGTGGTAGCACATTATACTTACCTGTTGAAAACATTGAACTTCTATCGCGCTATGGGGCCGCTAGTGAAAACCCGGTCTTGGACAGGCTCGGCAGTACGGCGTGGCAATCCCGTAAGGCCAAAGCTAAACAACGCCTAAAAGACATGGCGGGGCGGTTGATTAAAATTGCTGCTGCTCGCGCGCTTAAAACTTGTGATCCTGTTGAAGTAAATTTCGGAGAATATGCGGAATTTTGTGCTCGTTTCCCTTATGTGGAAACCGAAGATCAGATGAATACCATCGAAGACGTAGTTAGAGATTTAACCAGCGGACGTCCTATGGATAGGTTGGTATGTGGTGATGTCGGGTTTGGTAAGACGGAGGTGGCTTTGCGGGCGGCTTATCTCATGGCTATGAGCGGGCAACAGGTTGCCATTGTTGCCCCGACGACGGTATTGACCCGCCAACATTTTGCTACCTTTACGGAACGGTTCAAAGGTCTCCCTATAAAAATTAGGCAATTGTCACGGCTCGTAAACACTAAAGATGCCAAAGTCGCACGCGAAGAATTAGCGTCGGGTCAGTGCGATATTATTATTGGCACCCACGCTTTGCTAGCCAAGACCATAAAGTTTTCCGATCTTGGGCTGTTGGTAGTCGATGAAGAACAACGTTTCGGGGTAAGCCACAAAGAACGGCTGAAAGCTCTGCGGGCAAATATTCATGTACTAACGCTGACTGCGACGCCCATACCGCGTACCTTACAGATGGCGCTTTCCGGTATCCGTGATTTATCTCTCATTGCAACACCACCTGTGGACCGGCTGGCAGTACGGACATATATCACGCCGTGGGATCCGGTGATATTGCGTGAAGCATTGTTGCGTGAACGGTATAGGGGCGGACAAAGTTTTTTTGTTGTACCGCGGATTGCAGATTTACGTCGTTGTGAAGATTTTCTGGCCGAGCATGTTCCGGAGGTTAGCTATGTCATGGCCCACGGCCAGATGAAACCATCTGCACTTGAAGATGTGATGACTGCATTTTATGACCATAAATATGATGTGCTGCTCTCAACATCTATTATTGAAAGCGGGCTGGATATACCTGCGGCCAATACCATGGTTATTTACCGAGCAGACCGTTTTGGTCTGGCGCAACTTTACCAAATGCGCGGGCGGGTAGGGCGTTCTAAAGTGCGGGCTTATGCTTATCTATCAACCCCCGAACAACATATTATGACCAAGGGGGCATTACAACGTCTGAAGATATTGCAGTCTCTCGATACATTGGGCGCAGGGTTTTCTCTGGCCAGTCACGATCTTGATATGCGCGGGGGCGGTAATCCGCTCGGCGAAGAGCAATCTGGCCATATTAAAGATTTGGGTGTGGAGCTGTATCAGCACATGCTCGAAGAAGCCGTGGCGGAACTCCGCGAAGATGATAGTGTCACCAACCGCTCTTGGTCACCTCAAGTTAATGTTGGTGTACCTATTTTGATACCGGATACTTATGTGGAAGATTTGCATGTACGCTTATCTCTCTACCGCCGTTTGTCCGAGTTAGAAAATGCACAAGAAGGTGATGCCTTTGCGGCTGAACTTATTGATAGATTTGGGCCATTGCCGCAAGAAGTGCATTATCTATTGCAAGTTATGTCGATTAAGCGTCTTGCTCGCGCCGCTAAGGTCGCTAAAATTGACGCGGGGCCTAAGGGAGCCGTCTTTACATTCCGCCATGAAGACATCAAAGACCCTGCTGTGGTTATGGGGGCCATGCAGTCGCATCCAAATTGGCGTCTGCGGCCTGACCAAACCATTTTTGTTCCTGCAGTTTTGCATGATCCAGAAGTTCGGTTAAACACTGTGGAACAAACTCTCAAAATCTTGGTGCGCGGTTAGGCGACAGAAGCGGTTGCGCCTGCGGTGTTTAGAGTTGTCATAGTCAATTCTAGTTTTATTTTTAAGATGGCACCGGTCAACGGGTCACTGAGTGTAGCACATTTTAGAATAGATTCTATCCGTTCTATGACGGGGCCAAGCTGACCTGCCGTTTGCCCTGGAAATGAAATAGCAAAAAGATTGGGTTCAAGTCGGGCTGTAATGTCTTGTAAACGTACAAGATTTTTTATCATAACGCCGATTTGTTGATAGGATGCACCTATAGCTTCATCCGTTTTGTTGTCGTCATGAGGCGATATACGGATCAGGCATAAAGACACGGGCATATCTTGCATGTCATAGAATTTAAACACCCGAGAAAGATGTGCATTGAAAAATGATTTGTTGTAGAGTTGGGTAGCCGTATCGGTGCAAACATCACCGCCGAGCATGCCAAATTCATGTTTTAAATTTTGGTGTAGGCGGTGGAAATTGGCTTGCTCCAATACGCGTGTACTGATGTCTTCAAGATTGTCGTCTATATTCAAAATATCATTCATACCGGCATCGTAAACCGCATCTTGGTTGCGTTTGCTAATGTCGTTTGCCATTAATAATGCGGGTACATGGAATAGTTTAGCATTTTTACGCATGGTTTGGGTGACGGAGAGAGCTGAATCTAGAGACATTAGCCCGTTCATCACCACCGCATCAAATGTTTGCTCGTACAAATAATCAAATGCGGTAAAAGATGTGAATGCAGCGACGACACGGACATTTTTACGCTGCAATGCATTGATGATTACCATGAATTCGGGTGAAGCTTTGCCGACAAACAAAATATTAAACGGCTCATTTGTACTCATATCTGGACGCGTATGCGTAATGCCAAAATCGTGCTCTAGGGTTTCAAGCCGTAAACCTATTTCTTGTTCCATTTGCGCTAAACGAATGAGGCCTATTGTGCGCAAAACAATTTGTGCTGGGTGGCATGGTTCTAAGAGTACTGAATCAAAAATTAAATCTTCTGGCACTTGTGTTGATGATGTTAAAACTAAGATAGGGATATTTAGTCCAACGTAGCGCGCCTTGATCAAAGCAATTGTTTTGTTGAGTTGTTCTGTAAATTTTTGTGTTTTCAATAATATGGCCGAAGGTGGTCGTTCCGGCAACTTGTCATTTTCGCGGCAATTAATGTTAAGCCCAATTGGTGTGAAACCACGGGCTTCAAATGCTTTATTTATGGCCTTTTGCGTCTGAGGAGCGCTGGACAAGATTAACACAGATTTCATCAGTTCGTTCATGAAATACACCAATACGAATCATTACGACTGTAGTTATTAAAGAGCGAGCGTTACTTGGGTGTAAACAAAACCTGATTTTATTAGAATAAAGCGGACTCTATTCTCCACTCTTTATTCTATACTGCCGCTCATGCCGCATAAACGGACATGAGCGGGAATAGATGGTTTAGCGTGCTAGCCGAAAGGTTTGCGTTTTTGCCACCAACCGGACTTCTTTGGTTCTGCTTTTTTCTTTGCTTCAGCAGGTTTGGTTTCTTCAACTTTGCCAGCCTTTGATTGTTTAGAGGTTTTTGCAGAGGGCTTTTTAGGCGCCTTTGCAGGCGCTTTCTTGCGTGTAGGCTTTTTAGATTTTGCCTCTGGTTTTATGTCAGCATCAGCAGTTTCTGTTTTCTTGGTCACAGGTTTTTTAGCAGTGCTTTTTCTGCTTTTTGCTGCTGGTTTTTTCTCATCAACCTTGTCAATTTTTACTTCTTTTGCATTGTCCTGCTTGGCTTTTTGGGTGGCAGGTTTGCGTCTTCTACGCGGTTTTTTAGCATCTGGCTTTTCAGATTTTGGTTCGTCAGTAACGGCTTCCTCCACCTGTTTAGCGGATGATTTTCTTGCAGACGTTCTAGATTTTCGTGCCGGTTTTTTAGTGTCGTCGGCTTTGGCTGTATCTGTTGCTTGGGCCTCCGGTGCGTCTTTAGTTGCATTCTCGTCCACTGCTTCATTATCGGCTGTTGCGTTATCTTTATTAGTGTCACGGTTCGGGCGACGGTTTCTACCACCACGTCTGCCGCGCCTGCGTCGACTACGGGATGATTTTGTTGTTTCTTCTGTATCGGGTTTATCTGAACCTTCCTCAGCATTGTTGTCCTCGGCTTTGTTTTGCTGTTTGCCTTGGTTTCTTTTGGACTTTGAACGACGTGAATTGGCCGCCTTGCGGTGTTCTTTGGCAATTTCCTCTAATGGATCAATATCTGTTCCAGATTTCCTCGATGTGATATCGATAGAAAAGGCAGGGCGGATCAGGCTGTCATCAGCAACAATTTCTGTAAACATGCCGTTGTCAGTTTCGATCGCGTTTAACAATTCACGTTTCTCGTTGAATAAATAAGCGGCTACTTTCGGTGTAACTTTCAAACGTATCCGAGCGGCACTGCCACGAACACCTTCTTCTTCGACGGCGCGCAGGGCTTTCAAGGCACTGGACTCAACGGAACGCTTGCGTCCAACACCGTGACAGTGTTCACACGATGCGCTTGAACCTTCCAGAAGGCTACGGCGACGACGTTGTCGTGACAATTCCATGAGGCCAAACTGGGAAATGCGTCCCATTTGTACCCGTGCACGGTCTTGGGCGAGGGCGTCGCGCATTTTCTTTTCAACGGCGCGGTTATTACGATTTTGGTCCATGTCAATAAAGTCGATGACTACAAGCCCGGCTAAATCACGCAGACGCATTTGGCGAGCAACTTCTTCCGCCGCTTCCATATTAGTTTTCAGTGCCGTTCGTTCCACATTACGTTCTTTTGTTGAACGGCCAGAGTTAACATCAACTGAGACAAGTGCTTCGGTTGGGTGGATGACTAAATAGCCACCTGATTTAAGTTGGGCAATTGGCTCTAGACAGCCCTCGATCTGGCTCTCGACCTGATAGCGCAAAAATAAAGGAATGTCGTCCGTATAGGGTTGAACATTTTTAGCATGGCTCGGCATAAGAAGTTTGATAAAGTCTTTGGCAAGACGGTAGCCTTCATCACCTTGTACATAAACCTTGTCGATGTCTTTGCCGTAGAGGTCACGGATAGAGCGTTTGACCAAATTGGCTTCCTCGTGGATTAAACAAGGCGCAATGCTTTTCAAAGTAGTGTCGCGAATGGTGTCCCACAATTTAGAAAGATAAGTAAAATCGCGCTTAATCTCGGCTTTGGTACGTTTGGCACCAGCTGTGCGGACGATCAACCCCATACCCTTTGGTACGGATAGTTCGCTCATTACGGCCTTCAAGCGTTTGCGGTCAGACCCGTTCGCGATTTTGCGCGAAATGCCACCGCCGCGAGGGGTGTTGGGCATAAGCACACAATAACGACCGGCTAAAGACATATATGTAGTGACGGCTGCGCCTTTATTACCACGTTCTTCTTTAACGGCTTGGATCAGTAAAATTTGGCCGCGCTTGATAACTTCTTGGATTTTATAGCGACGCTTTGACATGCGCTTGCGGCGCTTGTTGAGCTGCTCTGCCTGCTCTTCTTCTACTTCTTCTTCAACTGCATCAGTGACATCGTCTTCGTCTTTGCTTTTTTTCTTGGTACCCTTGCGCGTCTTTTCACTCGAAGCATCCTCTTCGGTTACTTCAGTATCGTCCGTATCTTCAGCTTCAGTATCAGATACATCATCCGCATCTTCTTTTTTGGTAACAGATTTACCTCTGCGCCGGTTTTTGGCGACAGGTTTTTTCTTTTTTTCCGCCTTTTCTTCGGCTTCGGCGGCTTTGTCATCATTGGCTTCGTCTTGCAGGCTTTCTGCTTGCTCGGCTTCTATGAGAGCCTGACGGTCTTCAACAGGGATCTGGTAGTAGTCGGGGTGGATTTCTGAAAACGCTAAAAAGCCGTGGCGATTACCACCAAACTCAACAAATGCAGCTTGTAGTGAGGGCTCTACCCGAGTGACCCGAGCGAGATAAACATTTCCGCGTATTTGACGCTTTGCAGCGCTTTCAAAATCAAGTTCTTCCAGACGGGTTCCGTCGACCACTGCCACACGGGTTTCTTCCGGGTGGGAGGCGTCGATTAACATTGTTCGTGACATAAAATTCTCCAGAGCCGCTATAACTCCGGTGGAAACCTGTATGTGGCGCGCGGTCTTCCTCTATGGGGATCAGCGCCAAGGATTTATTTAAATAAAGAGATTTGTTTAAATGAAGTTTCGCAAAGGTGAGCGGCTTAATGTGTGTTATAAATATATGATAAAGCGCAAGTATTCGAGCGATATTGGCTGACGCAAGGTTGCTCGCGTGCTTTTGTATGCCGATATTTCCGAAAATGCGCATAAAATTCCTAATTCAGCTCCCGAATGGAGCCTTTAAAATATGGTTTTGACGAGTCGCGCCAAAGCCTGATCGTGTATGTGGCACATTAAAGTCAATATTGCCAAGAAAAAATTACATAGCCTAGATGTGTTTTTTTTAAAATAGTAACCTTTCGTCAAAAGTCTGCAGGCATTAGGGATGATATGAAGTTAATTGCTTTGCCACTGCGAATACTCCTGCTTGTCGGTTTAATGACGTTCGGGTGTGTAGCTGTGGCTGCTGATATATCCGATATCCGTATAACGACCGAAGGTAATCAGACACATCTACACATTGATATTGATACTCATAAAAAACCTAAAGTGTTTACTATGGACGGCGGCAATCCGCGTGTGGTTATGGATATAACAGGAACACAGTTTAGCCCTGCCTTGTTAGCCAAAGCAAAAGGCAAAGGTTATTTAGGGGGCGCTGGGGCAATAAATAAATTGCGTTTTGCAAAACGCGGCGAAAACGAACTTCGTCTTGTCGTTGATCTGAATACTGGCGCGAAATACATATCCCATGTCTTTAAAGATGATGTGTTGACGGTTGTGATGTCCGGCGGTGCGAGCACAGAAATGGTGAACGGTATTCCTGTGCCAAGACTTAAGGCATCGCGCCTACCAAAGTTAGTGAAAAAACCAATTATAGTGATTGATCCGGGCCACGGCGGCCATGATCCGGGTGCCATTGGTAGCGCCAAAGTGCGTGAAGAAACTGTAACCTTAAAAGCCGCATTGGAACTGCGGCGACAATTATTGGCGAGCGGTAAATACAAAGTCGTCATGACCCGCACGACAGACAAATATGTAGAGCATGACAAGCGCGTGCTTATTGCCCGCAAGGCTGGTGCGGATTTGTTTATCTCTTTGCATGCGGATTCGTTGAAATCATCTGCCACACGCGGAGCCTCCGTATATACTTTGGCAACGCGTGCAGAGGGGCGAACATACGAAGTTGTTAACAATCAAAACTGGGTTCTTGATGTAGATCTGACACGTAAATCGATGCCCGTTAGTGATATACTTGTTGACCTTGCACAGAGAAAAACATTAACAAAATCAGGGCAGTTCGCRRATATCCTTATCTYTGARYTGCAAAAGAAAACCCGCATGGTCGGGAATTCACACCGCCGAGCTGGCTTATATGTTTTGCTGGCACCGGATGTGCCTGCTGTATTACTAGAAATGGGCTTCATATCCAATAAGTCAGATGAAAAACTCTTAAATTCGTCGTCGCACCGTAAAAAACTCATGAAAGGTGTTACTAAAGCAATTGATCGACACTTTAAGAAAAGCAAAACTGCTTCATAAGTATTGGCTTAGTTCTTGAATTCTATGCCCGTATAAAGTTATAGTGAGATATGGCCAAACAAGACTATATAGCAAGACACGAAGTTAAGGCGCTAGCACARACGTCTGACCTTGCGGGTGCCTTACTYGTTTTACACTGTTGGGGCACAATTGTTCTGATGATGGCAATGTTTGTGATTTGGCCCAACTTTTTCACTTTCATCATTGCCTTTTCTGTTATTTCCGGACGTCAATTGGGGATTGCTATTCTCATGCATGATGCTTCCCACGGAATTTTGTTTAAATCAGATAAGCTCAATGCATTTGTAGGGCAATATTTGTTGGGCGTGTTCATTGGCGTAGAATTAAATGCCTACCGGAAATATCATTTGAAACATCACCGCTTCACTCAGCAAGATAAAGACCCGGATTTGGGATTATCCGCAGCATTTCCCGCGACTAAACTTAGTTTAGTGCGCAAAGTGTTACGAGATTTGTCTGGGTTGACTGGATTAAAACTGCGAATTGGTCAGTTGTATATGACATTTCGCAAATCACCAGCAGATGAAACTACGGATCAGGCTTTTAAGGTTAAAAGTATAGCCCTGACATATGCGGCCAATTTCATTTTATTTTTAGCGTGCTATCTGGTTGGTTATTGGTGGGTTTACTTTGCCTTATGGCTATTACCGCTACTGACTGGTTTTCAACTTGTCTTACGTATCCGCAATATTGCTGAACACGCCATGACTGCCAAAACCGACAATCCATTAACACATGCTAGAACAACTAAAGCCAATATTGTCGCTCGTATTTTGGTAGCCCCATATTGGGTGAATTATCACGTGGAGCATCATGCTTATATGTATATCCCGTGCTGGCGGCTAAGGAAATTGCATAAAGCTATGTTGCGTAACGGGCACGTGAAAAATATGGAGATTAAAAACTCTTATTTGGATGTTTTTCGCACTGTAGTGAGCGTGTGATATTTTATAAACAAACACAGTTACAACGATACGGATAAAGATTATAGTGTACGGAATCGGGTTCAGCCTTAATTGCGCCCAATTTTAGTTGATAAAGGCCTGCATGAGTACCCAAGTAGCACATTCACCGATAGCTATCCCTAAATGGGTCAAGCAAATAAAATGGCCGCTGGTTTGGCRMWYYGYMWWWTWYKTKYKYSKTKCKGGCTGNTGTNGYKRGSAWTKWWWRCMAWYMWRWYWSKKSKKRWWTWTAYTRKYCKKWMKWCMCGKSMYTWKMCGACACTAGAAGCCGTACAACAATATTCTCCAGCGGTTATGTCCCGTGTGCATGCGGGTGACGGTAAATTAATCGCTGAGTACGGTATCGAAAAAAGAGTGTTTGTACCTATTTCAAGTATCCCCAAACAATTGCAGTATGCTTTAGTCGCCTCAGAAGATCAAAGGTTTTATACTCATAATGGCTTTGACCCTAAAGGTTTTACTCGCGCCCAGTTAGCTAATATAAAGCATCAGCTTAAAGGGGAGCGATTAGAAGGTGGGTCGACCCTAACACAACAAATCGCCAAGCATTTTCTAGTTGGAGATGAGCGCAGTATTGAGCGAAAGGTTCGCGATATATTTATTGCCTTACGTATAGAGAAAGCTATCAGCAAGGATGAAATTCTCGAATTATATCTGAATGATGTCTATTTCGGACGCAGAGCTTATGGTATTGCTGGCGCATCACTAAATTATTTCGATAAACCTCTCGATAAGCTAACCCTTGGGCAAATGGCGTATCTCGCCGGGTTGGTAAAAGGGCCCAATAATTATCAGCCTGAAGATAATATGGAAAAGGCGATAAACCGCCGTAACTATGTTCTCTCGCGTATGGCAGAAGACGGTTATGTTACCGAGGAGCAAGTCGTCGAAGCTAAGTTGGAAGAGCTAGTAATAGCACAGCGTATGCGCGGCGAGGAATATCTGGCCGCTGAGTATTTTGTCTCCGAAGTCCGCAAACAGATCAATGGTCTGTACGGCGAGGAACAGCTAAATGAGGGCGGATTGTCTATCCGCACGACATTGGATACCAAAATGCAATTAGCGGCGCGTAAGGCGTTACGGCGCGGCTTGGAAATGTATGACCGACGTCATGGGTACCGCGGTCCACTGACGACCGTTGAAGATGGTGTGGATTGGGAAGAGTTTCTTGCAGAGTATAAGGGGCCACCTGATACTGCCCCTTGGCAGATCGCTGTGGTATTACAGGCTAAAGGCAATATCGCGGAAATAGGTTTCATCGAAGGTGAGAACGGCACAATTAATGTTGAAGATATCGATTGGGCGAAGAAAGTTCTACCTGATTATAAAATGGGCGCTGTGCCCAAAGTCATCACGGACGTCTTCACCAAAGGCGATGTAATTTTGGTTGAGCGCAAACCGGATACAGAATCTGCTAACGCATATAATTTGCGCCAAGTGCCGGAAGTCAACGGCGGCATTATTGCTATGGATCCTCACACGGGTAGGGTGCTGGCATTGGTTGGGGGTTACAGCTTTTCACAAAGCCAGTTTAACCGCTCAACACAAGCTTACCGTCAACCGGGATCGGCCTTCAAGCCGTTCGTATATCAGGCGGCTTTAGACAGTGGATTAACTCCGGTCAGCCAAGTTTTAGACGCACCGTTTGTTATTGAGCACAATGACCGCGATGAAAGCTGTATGGAACAAATTAGAGAAGGCCAAAGCAAGCTTCGTTTTGGGCCGCAAGATGAAGAAACAGAAATAGAGAAAACCCCCGCACCAGTACCCGCCGAAATAGCGCTTCGTGGTACTCTCGACGAAGAAGAGAAAGAGTGCGGTCCCGTATTTTATAAGCCAGCCAACTTTAATGCAGGTAAATGGTACGGTCTGTCGACCTTACGTCTCGGCATTGAAAAATCACGGAACGCTATGACGGTGCGTCTTGCTAATGATATTGGTATGCGGATCATAGGGCAATATGGTCGTCAGTTCGGCATTTACGACGAGACTAAACACGAACTGGCTTGGGCGCTCGGAGCAGGGGAAACCACACTCCTCAAAATGGCGTCGGCTTATGCTACGATTGTGAATGGCGGCAAGAAAGTTACGCCGACCCTGCTTGACCGTGTGCAGAACAATAAAGGCGAAACCGTCTACATGCATGAYAAACGCGGCTGTCCAGAGTGTRTGATGGAAGAATGGAGTGAAGGGTTATTACCACCTGAACTTCCCGATGAACGTGAAGTGGTTGTAAGTCCTGTTACCGCCTACCAAATGACCTCTATGCTAGAGGGCGTGGTCAAGAACGGTACTGGGCGGCAAATGCTACGCCTTGGTCGCCCCATTGCAGGCAAAACTGGGACTACTAATGATTTTAAGGAYGCTTGGTTYATGGGYTTYTCRCCGGATTTAGTAACCGGAGTTTATGTTGGTTATGATACGCCGCGCTCGCTCGGTACCGAGACCGGAGCCAAAGCGGCCGGACCAATTTTCCGCTTCTTTATGGCAGATGTACTTAAGGGAAAACCAAAAACATCCTTCCGTATTCCKGACGGAGTATTGCTGGCACCTGTMAACAGGGTCACGGGCGAACCTTCCTATATTGGKGCTCCTGATTTTATCTATGAAGCGTTTAARCCSGGCACAGAGCCYCGTATTGGCGGTAATAACTCTAAGATAAATATTGGCGGCGATACGGGTGATTTTGATAATTATGATTACGGCTTTGGTGGTGTTTTRGAARATACAGTGCCTGAGYCAGGGTTGGAGTTTGGGKCGGAACCTGGGCAGGGTGTTCCTGTAACTGATGTGCCTATTGGCGGAAATAAAAATATYCCTGCAACGGGCTTAAAGCCGCGTCCTAACCCTACACCTACTCCTGAAGAAGATGATGTGGACTTGGACGACGGGCTGTATTAGACCCCAAATAGATTTTCTCATAAGGGCCCGATATGGCAACGGAACACGATCAATTAGCTACGGAAATAGAGCAGTCCATTGCACTGCTGAGGAGGCGTCTTTGACCCGGAGGAATCCGAACGCCGCCTAGCGGAGATCAATGCCCTGATAGAACGTCCTGATTTCTGGAATAATGCCGCTCAGGCCCAATCTATGATGCGTGAACGTGGGCGGTTAGAGACGGCTATGGAGCAGGTAGTAAATCTGGAAACTGATACGACAGATGCCCTCGAACTGGTCGAAATGGCCGAAGCGGAAAATGACACAGATGTGTTAGAAGAAGCAACTAAGTTATTGATATCTCTTAAGAAACAAGCTGGGCAAGCCGAAATTGAGGCCCTGTTATCTGGTGAAGCTGATGGGCTGAATGCATTTGTAGAAATCCATCCCGGCGCAGGCGGTACTGAAGCTCAGGATTGGGCGCAAATGTTGTTGCGCATGTATGTGCGCTGGGCCAATGCCCACGGTATGAAGGTTGAAATTCTAGAAGAACAATCCGGTGATGAAGCCGGCCTTAAATCGGCAACAATCCTCATCAAAGGCACCAACGCTTTTGGTTGGCTCAAAACTGAGAGCKKTKTRCWCAKMYWKKYGYSWRYTWSKMMRWKTSRWWSKWCWGMSYGYCRMSMTMSCMSMYKWKYSWGYSSAWSRKYWKAYCSYRRMATTGACGAYACAATYGAMATMGAAATYRAYGAGAGCGAWTGYCGGGTTGATACYTAYCGKGCMTCKGGKGCWGGKGGKCAGCATATCAACAAAACCGACAGTGCCGTCCGTATTACCCATGAGCCAAGCGGTATCGTCGTACAGTGCCAAAATGACCGATCCCAACATAAAAACCGTGCCCGCGCATGGGATATGCTCCGCGCCCGCCTGTACGAAGCCGAAATGCAAAAACGYGCAGAAGAAGCCCAAGAAACTGCTGATAACAAAAGTGAAATAGGCTGGGGACGTCAAATCCGCTCCTACGTCCTGCAGCCCTACCAAATGATCAAAGATTTGCGTACTGGTGTRGAAACCTCAGACGTAAACGGCGTCCTAGACGGCGACCTAGACCAATTCATGGCAGCKAGTCTGGCCGCGCAAATTGGGGACAATACATAAGCTCTTAAATGAARTCCKCTTTATCCGGTATWCGTCCAAAGGCTATTTTACCGCCA
Organism: Robiginitomaculum sp.; assembly: GCA_002732905.1. Lineage (GTDB taxonomy): Bacteria > Pseudomonadota > Alphaproteobacteria > Caulobacterales > Maricaulaceae > Robiginitomaculum_A. The sequence continues at coordinate 22,850 of NVTC01000007.1, read as the reverse complement.
GCGTAACCACCAGGGGGTTCTATATGAGTACCCTGACTGACAACGGTAGCCTCATAACGGGTGTTGAGCTTGTCCAGAACCGTACTGAGATGTTCCCATTGCCTACGGCGATTGCGTTTGATTTCCGGTTCTAACAAGTCTTCTGAACGAGTTTGAAGCGGAACTATAGAAGAYAGGCAAATAGATGTTTTAAATGGTTGATCCGRTGGYGCGGCTTTCCAGAGAGWRGATAGYAAGTGYTCTAAAGASMRYAATARRGTTTGGTCGTCGAATGCTGGTGGGGACAGATTACATTCACGGCTAAGGCGGCCCCGATCTTGAAATCCGACGGACACAGACAAGCGCATGGCAGCATAGTTCTCACGGCGTAAACGCCTTGCGGCTTTAACCAATAATAACCGTGCGCAATTACGCACGCCGCTASGGTTYCGCCAATCTGGAGACAGGATGCGTCCATGGCCAAACATACCGCGCTTTGTTGCTGGTTTYTCGACCGCATAGCCGTGCAAGCCCGCCCAGAGCCTCTCGCCCTCGACACTACCCCATAATCCGCGCATCTGTTTGCCGCTGAGGCGGAGAAGAGAAGGCATTGTCATAACGCCAGCTTTCTCTAGCCGTTCGCCCATACGTTTACCAATGCCGGGAATGTCGGAAATTTCTATGTTATGTATGGCTTTGGGCATGTCGCGTGGATGCAAACAGACAAGTCCGTTGGGTTTATCCATTTCGGCTGCAATTTTTGCAAGGAGTTGATTGGCAGCAAATCCGATAGACGGGGTRATATATGGTCCGATTGTCTGCGCTAAGGCATTACGGACTTGCATGGCAATATCTBGCCAATTATCACGTTCTCGCCCCATCAACCGACATTCCACCTCATCTATTGACCAGACTTTGTGCACCGGTAAAACCGTTTCCATGGTCGCTAAAATCTTTTGGTGTACTTGTATGTAAACATCGTGACGGGCAACAACAGCGGGAAARTCCGGCCAGGTTTCATGCACATCAACCAAACGCGCCCCGCGYTTGATACCTAATAATTTKGCYTCGCGGCTAACCGCTATAAACCCAGAATACTGACTGTCCAAAGGTAAAACACCCATGGGTTTGTTGCGTAGRTGTGGGCGTAACTGCTGCTCGACCGATGCAAAAAAGCTATCAAAGTCTATGTATAGKGTTTGAATGTTGGTCGGTYTGCGCATGAATACGCAATAGAACATAAMGAGAACAATATCAAGGCGGCCGATTGAAATAGCYTACATCATTTCGTAAGAGCTGTGATTTAATTGTGGATAATAATTGGGTTTAATCAATAGAGCAGGGCGGTAACAATGGGCAGTGCAGATAATGCAACAAGGCCGTGGCGTAGAGATGACGACGGGGTGCGTCTATTTATACATCTTACACCCAAAGCCTCACGCGATCATATTGGAGAGGTTATTATTGGGCAGGACGGAGCTGTTCTTAAAGTGCGTGTGCGGGCTTTGCCGGATAAAGGGAAGGCGAATCAGGCTTTAGTAAAATTGCTGGCAAAGCAGCTCGGCACGCCAAAAACGTCTCTCGAATTGCTTTCGGGGTCCCGTTCACGGCAGAAATGCATCAAAATTTATGGAAAAAACATCGAAATATTAAAAATGCTTGAAACCCTTATAAAATAAGGCTCAAATGCACGTAAAATACAGTATAGTGTATTCAAATGCATATAGAGATGTTCTATTCTTGTTCTTTTCACTTGCCAAATGAGAACAAATAGAGCACATAGGTTTCAGGCAGTCCGATTTAAAGCCTGATTTTTTTAGAACAACCGAGGGGCTCCGGTTGTTTTCATAAAAGAAAACATAGGAGCCAGACATGGCCAAGAAAAGACCAGAACTCACCGTTGTTGGCAAAGCACCGGACAGYAAAAAAGCCGCAGCCCTAGAAGCCGCATTGAGCCAAATCGACCGCGCATATGGCAAAGGCTCTGTVATGAAATTAGGCCAGAAGCAAGACATGGATGTMGAAGCBATYTCTACGGGCTCCATCGGTTTGGATATTGCACTGGGCATAGGCGGMTTGCCCGCTGGACGCGTGGTTGAAATTTACGGCCCCGAAAGTTCCGGCAAAACVACTTTGGCYTTGCATGTRATTGCCGARGCKCAAAARGCGGGYGGTRTYGCYGCMTTTATTGAYGCTGARCAYGCGCTKGAYCCTATCTACGCCGCTAAGTTGGGCGTTGATGTTAATGAGCTTTTGATTTCTCAACCAGATACGGGCGAGCAAGCTCTTGAGATTACAGATACACTGGTGCGCTCTGGCGCTGTTAGTGTTTTGGTGATTGATTCTGTTGCTGCCTTGACGCCGCGCGCCGAACTTGAGGGCGAAATGGGCGATAGCCTACCGGGTCTGCAAGCACGCTTGATGAGCCAGGCTTTGCGTAAATTGACCGCCTCCATTTCAAAATCTGGCTGCATGGTGATTTTCATTAACCAGATCCGTCATAAAATCGGTGTTATGTATGGTTCCCCCGAAGTAACGACCGGCGGTAATGCGTTAAAATTCTACGCATCCGTCCGTCTTGATATTCGCCGTATTGGTGCCATCAAATACCGCGACGAAGTGATTGGCAATCAAACCCGCGTTAAAGTGGTCAAAAACAAGGTCGCACCACCGTTCCGCCAAGTTGAATTTGACATCATGTATGGTCTGGGCATTTCTAAAACTGGCGAATTGATTGATTTGGGTGTAACTGCTGATGTTATCGAAAAATCCGGTTCGTGGTATTCTTACGGCGACGAGCGTATCGGGCAAGGCCGGGAAAATGTCCGTGCATTTTTACTGGAAAATCCGGATATTGCAGATCATATTGACCGAACAATCCGTGCAAATGCAGGTCTCATAGAGGATGACCTCTTGATGCCAAAAGATCGTGATGGTGATAAAGAGGTGGAATTAAAGGCATAATCTCTGCAAAATAATCATCAAAAACCGAAATGGGCGCTTGGCACTGCTAAGCGCTCTTTCTATATGTGGTGTGCAATAAACTTGAGAGATACATGACAGCCCTACGCGACATACGAAAACAATTTTTRGATTTCTTTGARAAAGCGGAYCATTCCGTYCAGARGTCTTCCCCTTTGGTGCCGGATAATGATCCGACCCTATTGTTCGTCAATGCGGGTATGGTACAGTTTAAAAACTATTTCACAGGCGCGGAAACGCCGCCTTACAAACGTGCGGTAACTTCACAAAAGTGCGTTCGGGCAGGCGGCAAACATAATGATTTAGACAATGTTGGCTATACGGCGCGCCACCATACGTTTTTCGAAATGCTCGGTAATTTTTCATTCGGCGATTATTTCAAAGACGATGCCATAGAATATGCTTGGAAGCTCCTTACTAATGACTTTGGTCTGTCCAAAGACAAGTTATTGATCACAGTTTATCATACAGATGATTATGCTCGCGATGTTTGGAAAAAAGTTGCTGGCGTAAGCGATAGTCAGATAATTTCAATTTCTACATCTGATAATTTTTGGGCTATGGGTGATACGGGGCCTTGTGGGCCATGCTCCGAAATATTCTATGACCACGGCGATAAAATTGCCGGGGGCCCTCCGGGTAGCGCTAACGAAGACGGTGACAGATTTATCGAGATATGGAACCTCGTGTTCATGCAATACGAGAAATTTGCAGACGGGAAACGAGTAAACTTGCCCAAACCATCTATCGATACAGGAATGGGGTTAGAGCGGATTGCGGCTATTTTGCAAGGCAAGCACGACAATTATGATATCGACTTGTTCCAAAATCTAATTGGCGCCAGCGTCGAAGCAACCAAGGTCAAGGCCGAGGGGGACGCTATGTTCTCTCACCGCGTTATCGCCGACCATTTACGTTCGGCTTCCTTTTTGATTGCAGACGGTGTTAGCCCGTCTCGTGAAGGGCGTGGTTATGTTCTTCGCCGTATTATGCGCCGCGCTATGCGCCATGCACATATCCTTGGCGCCAAAGACCCGCTTATGCACCGGCTTGTCCCGACACTTGTTGAGGAAATGGGTGATGCGTTCGGTGAGCTGAAACGCGCACAAGAAAATATCGAAACCACTATGCTGCAAGAAGAAGAGCGTTTTCGTAAAACTCTCGGGCGCGGCACAACTTTGCTTGATAATGCTACGGCTAATCTAGGTGAGGGGGACACACTTCCTGGAGATGTGGCCTTTAAGCTCTATGATACATACGGATTTCCGCTTGATCTCACCCAAGACGCACTGCGCTCAAAAGGTATAGATGTGGACGTTAAAGGCTATGACAAAGCCATGCAGGTGCAAAAAGAAACGGCCCGCGCTCATTGGAGTGGCTCCGGTGATGCTGGCTCAGATGCGGTTTGGCTAAGCTTGCGCGAGAAATTCGGTGCGACAGAATTTACCGGATATGAAACGCTTGTGGGCGACAGTGAAATTTTAGCAATTGTCAAAGACGGCGCCTTGGTAGACGAAGCTAACAAAGGTGACGAAATTCAATTTATCACTAAATCCACACCATTTTATGCAGAAAGCGGTGGGCAGGCAGGTGATAAAGGATGGGCTAATTCTGGGAAATCACAGGTGGCAACTGTTCAAGATGTCCTGAAGCGGGCCGGGGACTTGCATGTGCATTTTGCGACTATTAAGGGCAGCATCAAAGTTGGTGAAACACTCAATTTAAATGTTGCTCCTGATAATCGCCGCACAACTAAAAACAACCATTCAGCCACGCACTTGCTGCACGAGGCCTTACGGCGCGTACTGGGTACGCATGTGACACAAAAAGGGCAGATGGTCGACGGAGAGCGTATCCGTTTTGACTTCTCCCACGGTACGGGTGTTACCGCCGACGAATTAGCGGCAATTGAAACTCAGGTTAATGCTGTGATTTTGGAAAATTCTGAAGCTAGCACCAAATTAATGGCGCCGGACGATGCTATCGAAGCAGGGGCTATGGCACTGTTCGGTGAAAAATACGGCGATGAAGTGCGRGTRTTTTCTTTRGGRAATRTACCARARGGTGAAGMCCATCCATATTCGGTCGAGTTATGCGGCGGCACACATGTAGCGCGMACTGGTGATATTGGYCTGTTTAAAATCACATCCGAAGCAGCRGTTGCTGCGGGCATTCGCCGKATTGAAGCTGTGACCGGCGAAGCGGCGCGTYTGTATCTTGAGCAACAAGCGGGCTATGCCAAGGCTGTGTCCAGYACACTRAAAATMAAAATTTCYGATGTGCCGGAACGTGTTGCKACATTGGCATTAGAAAAACGGGTRCTTGAAAARGAAGTTTCAAAACTCAAGAAAGAGCTAGCACTTGGCGGCAGYGGYGGTGCRACTACGGTTGAAGAAATTGGCGGGATCAAATTTATTGGCCGTGTTCTGGAAGGTGTAAGCGGCAAAGACCTGCGCACTATGATTGAAGAACAGAAACAAAAACTAGGCAGCGGTATAGTAGCATTTATAGCCGTWGACGGCGGAAAAGTTGCCGTTGCCGTTGGGGTTACATCTGATCTCACCAAAGACTATAACGCTGCRACAYTGGTYAATCTAGGCGCAGAGAAAGTTGGCGGGCGCGGCGGCGGTCGGCCAGATATGGCACAGGCAGGCGGCTCTAATGTAGACGGTGCAGATGATGCACTSRCKGCRATAAAAGCAGGGTTGTCGTGATGCGGATAATACCGTTTTGTGTGATTTTATTGACCATTGGGATTGGGATTGGCGCTTGCTCAAACAACATTGAAAAAGAGGTGGATATGACTGAGRCAATAAYAATCAACTATATAGAACTTCCCGTTACGGATATTGCAGCGAGTAAGGCTTTTTATGCYAAAGCATTTGGATGGAGCTATATTGACTACGGCCCGACTTATGCATCRTTTCAGGGTGCAGGTATTGACGGCGGTCTKGATGCGGAATCTGACCGTAAGCCTTCAAAAGACGGTGCATTGGTTGTACTGTATTCCGAAGATTTGGAAGCCACACTAGCCGCAGTTAAAGMCGCAGACGGGGAGATAACGGYACCAATTTTCACGTTTCCTGGCGGCCGGCGYTTCCACTTYTCCGATCCAAATGGCAATGAGTTAGCYGTRTGGAGTGARGCTGAATAAYTTGGTTTGGACTTAATGCAGTGATTGGTCGCYYARKYKWGRWWRSWWGBRKKYAWWRRRMRRRYKRGAWWWARKYSYRMTMMRYYMWYMWRKKWTWYTTWWAGMCTAWGCCATAGCCCGTTCGAAGTTTTCTGCGATKGCTTCCAGATAACCCGTAGTTGACARCCAACCTTGTTTATCACCGACTAATAAAGCTAAATCTTTGGTCATTTGACCATTTTCAATRGTWGCGATTGTGGTGCGTTCCAAACCTTCTGCAAAGTCTACGAGGGCTTGATTGTCATCCAAGCGACCACGATGAGCCAGGCCGCGTGTCCATGCAAAGATGGAGGCGGTTGAGTTGGTAGAAGTCGACAAACCTTTTTGGTGGTTGCGGAAATGGCGGGTAACGGTGCCGTGGGCMGCTTCGGATTCCATTGTTTTACCGTCTGGTGTCATCAAGAAGCTGGTCATTAGACCGAGAGAGCCAAAGCCTTGGGCAACTGTATCGGACTGCACATCGCCGTCATAGTTTTTGCAAGCCCAAATATAGCCGCCGTTCCATTTCATGGCACATGCAACCATATCATCGATTAAACGATGTTGGTATTCACCGCCGAAATCTGCGAATTGTTCAGCAAATTCAGCTTCGTATATCTCTTGGAATATGTCTTTGAAGCGGCCATCATAAGCTTTTAAAATCGTATTTTTYGTTGATAAATAAACGGGCCATTTRCGRGTGACACCGTAATTGAACACRGCACGAGCGAAATCAACTATTTTGTCRTCAAGATTATACATTGCTTGGGCGATACCGGCACTTGGGAAATCGAATACTTCTTTTTCGATAAYGTCGCCGTTTTCACCTTCCCATTTTACTGTCAGCTTACCTTTGCCCGGGACAAGGAAATCAGTGGCTTTGTACTGGTCCCCGTAAGCATGACGGGCAATAACAATAGGCTGCGTCCAGCCTGGCACAAGGCGCGGCACATTGTTACAGACAATAGGTTCACGGAAAATTACACCACCAAGAATATTGCGGATAGTGCCGTTTGGTGACCGCCACATTTTCTTTAGGCCGAACTCCTCAACACGTTCTTCATCGGGTGTAATAGTAGCGCATTTGACACCAACATTATATTTCTTGATAGCATTGGCCGCATCAATGGTAATTTGGTCGTCGGTAGCGTCGCGGCTTTCCATGCCGAGATCATAATAATGTAGATCTATATCTAGGTAAGGCAGGATCAGGCGCTCTTTGATCATGTCCCAGATGATGCGGGTCATTTCGTCGCCGTCAAGTTCGACGACCGGATTTGCTACTTTAATTTTTGCCATTTTTGCCTCTATGAATTTCGTTTGATATTATCGCTATAAGTTTTTCTGAAAGCGAATTAAATTTAATTGAAAGCCTCTTAACACTGGTTGTTCTGGATTAAAAGTCTAAGCTGAGCGAAATAGCGAGAAAGTGACCGCATTGTGGAAAAACCCCATAAAGTCCAGAATACTGGCCAGAATACTGGTAAGACGACAAAGGACCAATTAGGACGTGTTGTCGCGCAATGCGCGGTAAATACGGCTCAGCCTGTGGTTATTTTAGTACGGCCACAGCTCGGCGAAAATATTGGTGGTTCTGTAAGGGCCATGCTTAATTTTGGCCTGAGTGAATTACGTCTGGTTGCGCCGCGCGATGGCTGGCCAAATCCCGATGCAGACGCTATGGCAGCAGGTGCTCTACCAGTTCTGGAACAAGCCAAAATTTATGCCACTACTGAAGATGCGGTTGCCGATTTGCAATATGTTGCCGCAGCTACAGCGCGCAGACGAGATTTGGAAATTCCAGTGATAGGCACCAATTCGGTCGGTGTTAAAATGCGGGCCCATATGGCAAAGGGACTTAAGTGCGGTATCCTGTTCGGACCAGAAAAAGCTGGGCTGACGAATGACGATGTAGTTCTTGCTGATGAAATCCTGACTTACCCTATCAATCCGGCTTTCCAGAGTTTAAATTTGGCACAAGCCGTTGGAGTGTTTTCTTATATGTGGGCTGCTAGCGAAGATGAAAATTTACCACCCATATTTGATGAACCAGATACGGTACCAGCAAGTAGGATAGATTTAGTGCGGATGTTCGAGCATTTTGAAGACGAGTTGATAAAGTCTGGATATTTCCATCCACCTGCTAAAATGGCCCTCATGAAGCGTAATATTCGCGCTCCATTTATGCGCGCTAAAATGACGGAACAAGAAGTCCGCACAATGCGCGGGATGATCAAGGCGCTTGCMMAAGGWAGAGGYAAGRGCARAGGSTAGAGCACYTGTTWGGYTCTTGATYTCAACCGAGTATGTGCTGCGTCCCAGACAAACACTGTGGCCGCAGTCCAAATAAACCCGAAGCATAAAAGTACGCCTAAAGTAAGTTTCTCGCCGTATAAAACTGCCATAAGGAATTGCAAACTGGGGCCAATAAATTGCAAGAAACCAAGGGTTGATAATCGCAGGCGGCGGGCAGCAAATGCAAAGGCGACCAAGGGCAATACAGTGAGCGGACCAGCAAGCACGAGGAGCGCCATCATATCTGGGTCAACATTGGTAAAATGTAAGCTCCCTTTGCCTTGCAGCCAGAACAAATAGGCCAGTGAGGGCAAGAACAAAACACAAGTTTCAATAAATAGGCCGGGTAGGGAGCCTACTTCTGTACGTTTACGAATGACACCATAAGCAGTGAAACTGAGAGCAAGGCTCATGGCTATCCACGGAAATTGCCCGCCGTAAATTGTTAAAATTACTACACCGATGGAGGCTAATGCAACCGCAATGAGCTGTAACCGACTTAATTTTTCACCAAAAGAGACAACACCCACCAATACAAAAATCAAAGGGTTGATATAATACCCTAAACTTGCTTGCAAAATTTGGTTTTCCTGGACGGCCCAAATATATAGCCCCCAGTTAAAGGCAATAAACAATGCGGCCAATATCAAGGCGCCTAGAGTTTTTTTATTTGCGATGGCTTGGCGTACTTGAGGCCATTGCTTTCKTAGTAAAATGATRAACGCCGCAAACGGTATCGCCCAAACGACTCGGTGGGATAGTATTTCCAGTGGTGGTATCTCTCCGGTGATCTTAAAATATACAGGGAAAAATCCCCACATTAGATAAGCAATCACACCAGCTAACAGGCCGGCGCGCTGAGGGTTATGTTCGGGTGTGTTATTCATATAACTCGCTTGTCACAAACAACCCGGTAGGGCTAGACAATCATTTGTGAAAGTTAAAACAGTGTGTTGCAGATTGTTGCAAAATTCGTCAATCCTCAAGCGATAATCGGTAAATCAAGATAGCTGCCTTTTCCGTATTTTTCTTGAAACTCGTCATATCGGCGGTTTCATCTTTGGTGTGCCCGCCCTTACCCATAAGACCGAGGCCGTCGAGAGCGAAATCAACATATTGTGCTGTAAATGAAATGTCGGCTGCTCCTGCTTTGCGAGGATCAACGGCCTGTATTTCGCCGTAACCTAATGACTGGCTAATATCGCTATATATAGCCAGTAATTTTGCATTGTTATCGGTTGGTTCCATAGGAGGGTAACCATCACGGAATGTAAGGACCGCAGAAGTATGGCGTAAATTATTTTCAGTAATTGCCTGCATTTTAGCTTTTGCTTCTGCGAGCTGTTTTGGAGATATAGCGCGAATACCGCCAGTTACTTTGAGAGTTTGCGCAACTACATTCCTCTTGCCAAATGCAGAGCTTGTATTTGCTGCATCTAAGTCGAATATGCGGGTGCCGCCAACGACCCGGCCTGGATTAAAAGTAAGGTTGGGAATAGCAGATAATTGCTCGCGGTAAGTGTTTAGGATACGCGCGGCCTCAAGCACGGCACCATAACCAACATCGTCTGTGAAGATTTGCGAGCTATGTGAAGCACGTCCGGTAACGGTTAGTGTCCAACCCACACTGCCGCGCCGTGAGGTTACGGCCGTTTTAATATTGCCGTCGCCGTCTTCAAAACCGAGCGCTACATCCGCCCAAATGGCGGCGTCAATAAGTGCTGCTTTGGACTTGGATAGTGGTTGACCGCTACTTTCTTCGTCGCCTGTCATAACTATTTTTATTTGCACATCRTCTAGGATGCYARCMGATTTTAGGGCGCGTACCGCAGATATAATGATAACATCGCCGCCTTTCATGTCCGTAGTACCGGGACCTTTGACTTTGTTGTTTTCCAAAGGTTCATAATTCTGGAAATCATCAGTTTTAGCAAACACAGTATCTAGATGACCAATCATAAGAATTTTTGGTCCAGATGTACCGTAAGATGCAACTAAATGTCCGGCGCGACCAAAATCAACGCCTTCGATCCATTGGGTATTAAAACCTATCTCTTTCAGCTCTGCAGCGTATAGGGCGCCAACTTGTTTAACACCTGCAAAGTTCATGGTTCCGCTATTGATATTTACGGATTTCTCAAGTGTAGAGAATGCCTTGGGCATGCCTATTTCAACTGCATTTACAATTGTTTTTTCTGTTTTTTCATCTGCCCAAGCAGATCCACAGAATAGAATGGATATAATCAAAATTGTTGCAGTTTTTATGAACATAATTCACCTGTGTATTCGAATGGCTGGTTAAGTTCCTTTTTTATACGGTTTTGAACGTAAGGAGTAGCTTTATTTTAATTGCCCATTTCAAACAATGCTGTTTATTACAGGCAGGCTACTCGTAGGTTAAATATACATATATTCTCCCCAAACCTTGCTTGACATTGCGCCACTTGCATATAAAAGACGCGCAACTCTGTTAAGGCAGGGGATTACGGGTTGGTGTGGTACCGCCGTTTTTATCGCTCTTCGGATTGGTCGGGGAGCCGGGCCACGTCGCAAAAGGATGCATAAGCATGTCAAAACGTCATTCCGCTAAATATAAAATTGATCGCCGTGTTGGTGAAAATATCTGGGGYCGYCCAAAGTCACCAGTGAACAAACGCCCATTCCCACCWGGRCAACATGGCCAAAATCGYCGTGGTAARCTTTCGGATTACGGTACACAAYTGCGCGCYAAGCAAAAGCTAAAAGGCTATTACGGCAATATTACCGAGAAACAATTCCGCAGYATTTAYAAAACTGCTGACCGTATGCGTGGMGATACTTCTGAAAATCTAATCGGTCTTTTGGAATCCCGTTTRGATGCTGTTGTATACCGGACAAAATTTGTACCGACWGTATTTGCAGCACGCCAGTTTGTTAATCATGGCCATGTTCTCGTTAATGGTAAAAAAGTAAATATCCCGTCTTACCGCTGTAAGCCAGGTGATGTTATTGAGGTCCGTGAGAAATCCCGYACTATGGCATTGGTTCTTGAAGCTTTGGAAAGTKCTGAGCGGGAAATTCCTGAATATATCGACCTAGATCCAAARRTCATGAAAGTAACTTATGTACGTGTACCATCATTTGATGAAGTGCCGTAYCCAGTTGTTATGGAACCAAACYTAACTGTGGAATTTTATTCTCGCTAGAATTGTTTTTAACGTAGACCAAGTGGGCGCAATTTTTGCGCCTGCTTACCACCTCTTTGCCARATKATACGATAGTCATAATWRGCYTTTAAGTTTGTGKCTGRCGATTTGRYAACCTTATCCTCAAAATAATAAAACCCTGGCTCCGACACAACGAATTCWATGAAACCATTTAAACGGTTGCTGATTTCTGCACTTTGCTCACCCARCACYKTACATGTAAACACTTCCAGTATTGGCTGGGATTTGCACTGCTTAATTGTAAGCGATAGTCYTGCGYTACTCGGTAATGAATACGTTGCTAAGATRGATTGRCCTCTACGCATATAGATACGATTTAGAGAAAAACCATCGAGTATTGGTGAGAAAATTGTTCGTGTTTTAGCTCTTGCCATATTGGCTACATTTTGCTGCGCTTTTTGTGCGCGAACCGACTGGCTAACACCAACAATTTTGCCAATATCAACGAAAGCGCCAATATAAAATAAACTACAATAAAGTACAAAACCAGCAGTTACTAATATAAAGACGCTCAAATACATGCGCCTAAATGTCCACTCACGAACAGCTTTACGGCGTTTCAGGCTTATCTCGGATTCTTCAACCAAYAAATCCTGCCAAGTTTTATTATGATTAGTTTGTTTAAATGCTAATGCCATTTTAAATTTAGCTATGCTTCCCATTTCATGACTAGAAGTACTATGTAGCATGATATGGTTTAGAYGAGGTAAAGGTTATTGCCTAATGGTATGATAACATTAAATAAAACGGCTAATGAGAAAACACATTTCTTTTAGTTCAGTAAATCTAGATCATTGTCTCGGGAATTTGCTCGGTTTATCTTACCCGTTTTTCACCCCGTTGCCAAACTACGCGATAATCAAAATTAGTATTAAGCACTGTATTTGGTGTTTCAACTACGTAACTATTAAAATGATAAAAACCCGGCCTAGCAGCTGTAAATTCCACGAAGCCAGTCGTTTTATTACTTATTGTTTTATTTTGGTCACTTACCCTTTGGCACCAAAAAATTTCCAAAACTGGTGCTGTTTTGCATTGCTTGATAGTCAGGTTTAGTTTGGACTTTTCCGGTAATGAATAAGTTGCCAGAATAGATTGACCTCTGCGCATATAGATACGATCGCTAGCCAGGCGTTCAATAATTGGTGATATTAGTGTGCGTTGTTTTATACGCGGCATTTGGTCAACTGTTGCTTTCACTTTTTGGATGCGAACCAGTTGACTGGAACCTGCAACTTCTCTGACATCGATAAAAGCGCCTATGTATAATGAAGTGCAATATACTACGAAAGCTAAGCCGCTCCATATAAATATATTTGAAAGTATATTGCTGAATGCACGTGCGCGCATTATTTTACGCTTTTTGTTTCGATTTTCTGGTGCATCTAAAATGACATCAGCTCTAGACCGCAATTTGTCAGTTTGTTTAAACGTTAGACCCATAATATTTCACCCCTTATTTTGTGAAATATTATTTGGATATTTATATCAAGATATAGTTAAAACCTRCAAATASACATGATCAGGATGTGGAATATAAGCGGAAACCGTATATTTAGGACTTTAATACGCCCTTATCAGCCAATAGTGTCTTTAATTCGCCGGTTTCGAACATTTCTCGCATAATGTCGCAACCKCCRATAAATTCACCTTTTACGAAGACTTGCGGTACGGTGGGCCAGTTGTTGTAGTCCTTAACGCCTTGGCGAATTTCAGAGTCTTCTAAGACATTAACGGATGCATATTCCGCACCAAGATAATCAAAAATTTGAACCACAGTTGATGAAAATCCACATTGTGGAAAAGTTGGCGTGCCTTTCATATAAAGCACAATGTCATTAGCCGTGACGGTATTTTTGATCCGGTCATTTACTGTATCTGTCATAGTTATTCCTTGTATTGATGGGTAAGTATATTTGTTATTCAGCTTTAGTTTCTAGAGCAAGAGCGTGTAGCTCACCGCCCATTTTGCCTTTGAGGGCAGCATAAACGGCCTGATGTTGGGCGATGCGGGATAGTCCAGAAAATGAGGAGCTGGTTATAATGGCTTTATAATGATCACCGTCACCAGCCAAATCAACCAATTCAACCTGTGCATCAGGTAGCGCATCTTTTATCATGGCAATAATATYATCGGCCTGCATAGCCATATGTGTCTCCSAGTCWRCKTTTCNTAATYGGCCATATAATTTGGTAGCCAGTTTTCGTACTCCATATGGGTATCCTCTAGGGATAAGTCAAATGCACCTGTGGCAATTAAACGGTCRCCGCCARCCACACCTACTTTTTGTACAGGAATATTCAAACTCTTAGCCGTGCTGATGACAGGGTTGAGGCTATTGTCTTCAACCGCAACTAAATAACGCCCCTGATCTTCGCCGAATAACCAAGCATAAAGAGGTACATCCGCAGAACCTTTAAGCTCAAAGCCAAGCTTGTTAGCAAATGCCATCTCAATGGCRGCAAGCGCTAGACCGCCATCAGACAAATCATGCACGGCRTTGACGCGCCTATCACGGATAAGGCGCCTTATATAAGTGCCCGCCGCTTTCTCAGCTTTTAAATCAACGGGCGGGGGTGCGTACATCGGCACATCTGATTTATCGTGTCCGAGAATTAGATGTGCATACAAAGAAGCACCTAACCAACCGTCTGTCTTTCCTAACAGCACAAGATGGTCACCTGCTTTGGCACCCGCAAGAGTGGCGTAACGGTCTAAATCTTTRATTAAGCCTACACCGCCAATGCAAGGGGTAGGGGGGATGGCTTGGCCATTGGTTTCRTTATACAAAGACACGTTCCCAGATACGACTGGATAGTCCAAKGCTCGGCAAGCYGCATCAATACCTTCAATGGAGCGYACRAATTGCCCCATAACTTCTTTGCGTTCTGGATTGCCAAAATTGAGGCAGTCTGTAATAGCGATTGGCTCTGCGCCKACGCTACATAAGTTTCGGTATGTTTCTGCAACGGCTTGTTTKCCGCCYTCAAATGCRTCCGCWGCAACATAGCGTGGTGTGCAGTCGGTGGTGATKGCCACGGCCTTATTRGTGTTGTGWATTCGAACGATTGCAGCATTTCCGCCAGAATTGGAGCTTTGTACGGTATCACCCATAACYGAYCTATCGTATTGCTCCCATATCCAACGTTTCGAGGCAATATCCGGGCTMGTGATAAGGATGGATATTATGTCCTTATAGTCTGTCCCGCGTTCWACTGGGTCAATCACTGGATCATTRYTCAAAATGTCCAATTYTTTTGGTTTRGAATATGGWCGATTTAAATTTGGKGCRTCATCRCCYARYGGYGCRATAGGAATGTCGCAAACRGTTTTGCCYTTATGGGTAAGRACCAGATGCCCTGTGTYGGTTGTTACACCGACTTCGGCAACATCRAGRTCCCACTTTTTGAATATTTCAATKGCAATGTGYTCTTTRCCRGGCTTGATAACCATGAGCATGCGCTCTTGGCTTTCYGACAGCATCATCTCGTARGCAGTCATATTTGTTTCGCGTTGHGGGACTTTATCCAAATTCATTTTAACGCCAACACCGCCCTTGTCAGCCATTTCAATAGAAGACGAGGTTAGTCCTGCTGCACCCATATCTTGAATGGCWATAATAGCATCMGTAGCCATYAACTCCATACAGGCTTCGATCAGAAGYTTYTCTGTAAAAGGGTCACCGACCTGTACKGTWGGGCGCTTTWCTTCRCTATCATCATCAAATTCGGCTGATGCCATGGTGGCACCATGTATTCCGTCGCGCCCRGTTTTAGAGCCTACATAAAAGATAGGATTGCCRACACCTTTAGCGGCAGAATAAAATACTTTATCTGCTTTGGCGAGGCCGACACACATAGCGTTGACCAGAATATTATCATTATACCCACGGTGGAAATTTGTTTCGCCGCCTACGGTTGGAACACCCACACAATTACCGTAGCCACCAATGCCGTGAACAACACCCGCTACCAAAGATTTGGTTTTGGGATGTGAYGGTTCACCGAACCKTAGCGCATTTAAATTTGCGATAGGTCGTGCACCCATAGTAAATACATCACGCATAATACCGCCCACACCCGTGGCAGCACCTTGGTAAGGCTCAATATAAGAAGGGTGGTTAWRRCYYYCCRKYYWRWMAWYAMWYMMKYYRCMMYYRWYWRWMKCRAKKMYWCCWKSGYWTYCWCMMRKSYMWTGAWWKMYSCGKTSRCMMTYRSKRRRMAATTTTTTCAAATGCCTTCTGGATGATTTATAAGAGCAATGCTCTGACCACATTACGGAAAAAATACCCAGCTCATTTATGTTCGGTGTGCGGCCAAGCCTCTCGCAAATAATTTTATATTCACCTTCGGATAGTCCGTGCTCGGCGACAACTTCAGGAGTAATTTCAACCTTTTTCATTGTACTGCCTCCAATACGCTTTTGAATAATGCAATACCGTCWGTGCCGCCGTGTAAAGGATCTACGGAACGTTCAGGATGGGGCATCATACCGAGCACATTTCCAGCCTTATTACAAATACCAGCWATGTCGTTCAGAGAGCCGTTAGGGTTGTCGATATATTTAAACAATATACGACCTGACTTTCGTAATTTTCTTAATGTTTCATCATCGGCGTAATAATTGCCATCAAAATGCGCAATCGGCACCGTAATTTCCGGTGTGTCTTTGTAGCCAGTCGTAAACATGGTTTTTGTGTTGACCACTTGTAACTTTTGTGGACGACAAACAAAACGTAGACCTTTGTTACGCATAAGCGCACCGGGAAGAAGTCCTGCTTCGGTTAGGATTTGAAAGCCATTGCAAAAACCAGCTACGGGTAAACCGTTCCCAGCTTTTTTAATGATATCGCGTACAATCGGTGAGCGGGCTGCAATTGCGCCAGAGCGTAGATAGTCACCGTAGGAAAACCCGCCAGGAATGACGACAAAGTCTACCTTGGGCAGAGTGGTTTCTTCATGCCAAACCATGAGTGGTTTCTGGCCGGTAATTTTCTCCAAAGCAGACGCAGCATCGCGGTCACAATTGGAAGCGGGAAAAACGATTACTGCGCTTTGCATGTTTAGTCCTGTTCGACAATTTCGATTTGGTAATCTTCGATTACCGTATTTGCTAACAATTTTTTGCACATCTTCTCGACCTCTAATTTTGCCTTCTTGGCGTCTTCTGTATCTAGATCGAGTTCTATCGTTTTGCCTTGTCGAGCTTTGGTYACACTGTCAAATCCCAKATGGGCAAGTGAGCGGGCAATTGTACGGCCTTGCGGGTCTAGGACGTCCGGCTTAAGGCCGATATGTATAATGGCTTTCATTTATTCATCCTCATTTGAGACTTTTGATACCACGGATAATTTGGGCGGGGCTTTAGGGTTTGGTTTTAAAATACCAAGGCGGGTAGCGACTTCTGTATAAGCATCAATCAGACCACCAAGATCACGTCTAAACCTGTCTTTATCTAACTTTTCTTGAGTTTGGCTGTCCCATAGACGGCACGAGTCCGGGCTGATTTCGTCAGCAAGTAAAATTACTTGATCGCCGTTTTCATCAGTATATCTGCCAAATTCAATTTTAAAATCGATTAAATCTATGCCGATACCTGCGAACATACCACAGAGAAAATCATTAATACGTAATGTGAGGGCTGTCATTTCATCAATTTCTTGTGAAGTCGCCCAACCAAATGCCAAAATGTGCTCTTCGGTTGCCAAAGGATCGTTAAGCTCATCTTTTTTGTAGCAAAATT
This sequence comes from Robiginitomaculum sp., assembly GCA_002732905.1. Lineage (GTDB taxonomy): Bacteria > Pseudomonadota > Alphaproteobacteria > Caulobacterales > Maricaulaceae > Robiginitomaculum_A. Next base: position 5,473 of record NVTC01000007.1, on the reverse strand, counting down.
CGATAATAGAGCGGGACAGGCGTTTGCCTTCCTCAAGCCCAAACATCGGACAAATGGAACCGGCAGCAACATTTCTGCAAATAACCTCGAGGGGGATAATTTCCACCTCTTTAATCAACTGTTCGCGCATGTTCAGACGTTTAATGAAATGGGTCGGAATGCCAACTTTACCCAGCATCAGCATTATGTGTTCTGAAATCCTGTTGTTCAAAACACCTTTACCATTGAGCACAGCTTTCTTTTTGGCGTTAAAGGCTGTGGCATCATCTTTGAAATATTGAACAAGAGTGCCCGGTTTTGGCCCTTTATACAAAATTTTAGCTTTACCTTCGTAGATTTTTTCTCGCCGTGACATAGTATCTCTGCTGAAAACGTGCTGATTCGCACTCTAAAACAGGAATTTATCTGAGCCTTGGGCACACCACAAGACTATCTGTTAAAAAATGAGTAATTATTATTGGGGATATTTAGAAAATTTAGTTGGCGTTTTCCAATTTGCCTTGGTAAAATGACCAAAATAGCACAACCTGATTGGAGCCAAGATGAAATCCTTTGATGACCGTAAAAATATAGCTGAGAAGAAATTCGTCTTAACTGCTGAGCAAGAGTTTAAAATTGACGCGCGGCGCAATAAGCTTCTTGGCATCTGGGTCGCTGATCTGATCGGAAAATCCGGTGATGACGTGACGCCCTATGTTCTGGAAGTTATAAAGTCCGATATGGAAGAGCCAGGCGATGATGATGTATTTCGCAAAATAAAGCAGGATATTATAGCTGCTGGCGTACAATTGTCAGACGTTGAAATTCGCAGCCGTATGGACGTGTTGATGACCGAAGCACGTGCGCAGGTCATTGGCCAAGATTAGCGACAATTAAAGCGCGGCGTTTGGTGCCGGACAGGTTATGTCAAATGATGGTTGGTTAGTCATCGCATAGGTTTTCAAATTTCGAATGTGAGCCGCCATAGCATGAGCGTCATACATCACATTAACGCAGCCTAGCGTGTTCTTAGTATCGGCATCAATCATAGCTGCGAAGCCCGTGACCCCGTACCACTGATTATATTGCGCTACGATGTTGTGATCAAAGGCTATATGGGCACTTTGTTCTATACGTAGGCTGTCTGTAACATCAATTGTGACAATGCGAATACCGGGATCATTGAGTGTTCGTAGTGCGCGGTCTAGATTTGGCTCAACAATTTTACAGGGCCCGCACCAATCTGCGCGAAATATCACTACATACATATCTGGGCGCTGTTGCGCTTGTGTGGCTGTCCCCATACCCACGACTATGAGTATTGGAAAAAATATAAATTTGATCAGTCTAGTCATAAGTTACCTTTACCCCGATATTTAGGCCGTGCATCCGACATATACAGTTAGATATGTAAAATTTTCGTGATGTTCTTTTTAAGAGAAAGCAAAAAAATAGACTCGGTGAGCCGTATCCAGTATTATTTTTATATCGCTTTGGTACAGGACAATGGTTATTTTTTGGCAAACGATATCATAACCCTTCATTTACGAAAGGGTGTATTCTTGATAAAACAGTGTAAGTGTATATAAAGACTAAGAAAATATCCTTGAAAATATCTCATCAACTCGTTTGAAATGATAATCAAGGTCAAACATCTCGCCAATTTCGTCCGAACTTAACCGGTCAGTTACTGTGCTATCAGTGTTTAACAGCGCCTGGAAGTCGCCTTCACCGCGCCAACTAGCCATAGCACTGTTCTGCACGGCACGGTATGCGTCCTCACGGCTCATACCCTTTTGTGTCAGCGCCAGCATAATGCGTTGTGAATTATGGAGACCGCCAAGCTTGTTGAGATTGGCCAACATATTTTCAGGATAAACCACTAATTTTTCCATTACACCAGCTAGACGATGTAAGGCAAAATGTAGATGAATAGTCGCATCTGGACCAATGCCCCGCTCAACGGAAGAATGAGAAATGTCCCGCTCATGCCATAAAGCTACATTTTCAAGGGCAGGGGTAACGGCTGAGCGTACGAGGCGAGCAAGTCCAGTCAGGTTTTCGGTTAGGATAGGATTGCGCTTGTGGGGCATGGCAGAAGAACCCTTTTGCCCTTTGGAGAAAAACTCTTCCACTTCTAAAACTTCGGTGCGCTGCAAATGGCGAATTTCTGTAGCAAGGCGCTCAATAGAGCTAGCGACAACGCCGAGAGTGGCAAAAAATGCAGCATGACGGTCACGCGGGATGACTTGGGTAGAGATCGGCTCAACAGTAAGKCCGAGCTTRTCTGCTACATATTTTTCAACGCGTGGGTCGATATTGGCGAATGTACCGACGGCACCAGATATAGCACAGGTCGCTATTTCAGCCCGCGCTACAACCAAACGTTCGCGGCAACGCTCAAATTCTGCGTAGGCTTGCGCCATTTTCAGGCCAAATGTAGTTGGTTCGGCGTGGATAGCGTGGGAACGACCAATAGTTGGCGTGTATTTGTGCTCAAGCGCCTGAACCTTCAGCGCCGCCAGAACTTTGTCCATGCCCTCTAAGAGCAGATCACTAGCACGGGCAAGCTGTACAGAAAGCGTTGTGTCGAGCACATCTGATGAAGTCATTCCTTGATGTACAAAACGCGAATCCTCACCAATGAATGTGGCGAGGTGGGTCAAGAAAGCGATAACGTCGTGCTTAACTTCACGCTCAATTTCGTCGATAGCCTCAACCGAAAATTCAGCTGCGCTGCCTTTATCCCAAATGTTTTTRGCAGAAGCTTTCGGGATAACACCCAAGTCGGCCATAGCATTACAAGCATGGCCTTCGATTTCAAACCAGATGCGAAACTTGGTTTCTTGCGACCAAATGGCAACCATATCGGGGCGGGCGTAACGAGGAATCATTGTTCAGTCTCTCTATATGTGTATGTGAGGCTCGCTCCTTATCGCAACTCTGACCTTTTGCCAAACTGATTATGAACCTTCATTTCGTTTTTCCGCATCAGCCCAGTCTTTGGGGAGGTGTTTTGCGGCAATGAAGAAAAACACCGCAGATAAAAGTAATGCAAAGCTCGTAGTTGTCATGGCTAACCGCACGGCATGAACACTATCATTGTTTTTGGCAAACATATCGGCCATCACACCCGTAACYGTTGGRCCTAGACCCATCGCAATCATATTCAATATGAAGAARTATATTGCGGTCGACATRGCWCGCATATTGATMGGTGCCAAAGTTTGCGCAATRGCGAAACTTGGGCCGAGATAGACACCGAGGAAAAATACAAATACTGTCACGAAAGCCAAGTGTCCCCAAACGGACCCTATCCAAAAACTACCAATCGCTAACGGGCAGGCGATAGCAATCGCAATGCCCGGGATGAGACCATAAGCACGGACGTTTTTCTTGCCATAATGGTCGGCTATTTTTGCCCCAAAGAAAGTCCCGCCCGCATATGAAATACCGTTGATGATACCCAAGACGATCATTAGGGTTTTTATGTCAAACGTTGGATCAAACGGAATGAGATATTTGGTTTGAAATGCGTTGAAAGAATATCCAACAAATGATGCCGATGCGATACCTAAACACATAGCCCACCAAGAAGGAATTTTCAGGAGTGTTGATAGTGCCGTTGAAAATTTCTGTGCTTCGACAGGCTTATCCGTTTTGTTTTTACGCTCTTGTGCGCCGCGCTCTGGCTCACGAATGACCAAACGAAGTATAACAGACAAAACAATACCAAGCCCACCTAGTGTGAAGAATATTTGCCGCCACGGCACTTCACTTCCAGATTTACCCATAAATAAGGCCACTGTGAAATATGCAAACATAATCCCGAAAGGAATACCAAGTGAGTAAACGGCGAGGGCACTCGCACGCTTTTCCTTAGGGTACATATCTGAAATAATAGAATGTGAGGGCGGACTGCCACCTGCTTCACCAATGCCGACACCCATTCGGGCAAGTGCCATTTGCGTGAAGTTACCAGCAAACCCAGTCAGGGCTGTAAATCCACTCCATGTAGCGAGGGCAATGGTAATAATGTTGACACGACTATACCGGTCAGCAAGCCAAGCGATAGGCATGCCGATGAAAGTATAAAGGAAAGCAAATGCTAGTCCGGTGAGTAAACCGATCTGCGTATTGCTTAGCCCAAGTTCCTCAGCAAAGAATGGGGCTAGAATACCGACGATTTGCCGATCAATAAAGTTGAACGCATATAATAGTGTCAGTAATACGAGTACCAACGTCCTGTATCTTTTGTTTTCGTATTTGTTCTCATTGACGTTCTTTGGCATGTATTTCCCCGTGTGATGTTTGTTTTTATCGTAATACTCATAGTGGTTAGTCAAATGCAGTCAATAGCTACACGACTTGCAGTATCGGTAGAGGTGAGCACCCCAAGAGTACTTCCTCGCTTTGCTCAGGGCGCACCCCAAAATTTGTCACATCCTTTCGGACTGACGGTTTGTTATTTGGTTTTGAACTTTCCCAAATAAATGGGACGTCCGTGTGGTCTTGCCCAACACTGGAATTACCAGATTAGAGCGCTTAGTTTGATTTCGTGATGGGCCAGATAAACCTCATAAGAGGCCACACGGCAGCGCCTTTTGTACATAGGGGGCCCGTAGATCAGTCGGGGATACAAGGACCTCACCCGGAGCTGGCCGACCATTTTGTGTTACCAAAATATCTACACCGACAGACACCGTCTCTCCTCCAGCTAGTCAACGTGCACTTGCCTGTCCCAAAGAAGAGAACATCACCACTATAACATAGGCCGGAGAACCGTGGATAAGATTTCTGCAATGCAAGAAATTAACAGCAACATGCCATCCCCCCAACCTCCGCTCCTTCCCGCGCAGGCGGGAATCCAGTTAGAGTTTTGCTACTTGGAATTGATGGCGCGGATGATAAACTTGATCTGTTGTTAAGTAGTCATATAGGTCATCCCATTCGGGGTTGTTTGTTTCAATGCGCCTTAGCTTCCATGCCCGGTTCCATTTCTTCATTTGACGTTCGCGCTTGAAAGCGGATTCGCGCGTTTCGTGTGTTTCAAACCAGACCAGACGAACACAATTATGTCTTGAAGAAAATCCGTAATTGGCTTTTAATTTATGTTGTAAAATGCGTTCGCCAAGATCGTCTGTGTGACCCAGATACAAAGTACCGTTACGTTTGCTTGCCAGTATATATGCATAGAACATATAGTGAACTTATGCTAGCCCAGTGTATTTTGCAAGTCATGACTGGATTCCCGCCTCCCCGGCCTACGCCGGGGTGAGCGGAGACGGGAAGGAGCGGGGTTTGAGGATGTTGGATAACTATCTTATGGTATCCATGATGGATTTAATAAAAACTATAGTTTTTTCAATGATTTACACATAAAACACGCGAATGTATCCACGGTACTCCAGCCTATGTTATAGTGGTTAAGTTCTCTTCTTTGGGACAGGCAAGTGCACGTTGACTAGCTGGAGGAGAGACGGTGTCTGTCGGT
>NVTC01000006.1 GCA_002732905.1 Robiginitomaculum sp. | reverse complement strand
GAGGTTTCTGCCCAACGCTTGTACCTGCTTGGGGCCCTCTGTCTCGCCTTTGTCATTGTGGGGCTGGTCACTACTTGGAGCATTGCCCGCAGGCGTATCGCAGGTCGAGCCGGAGCCCACACCCCGGTTATAAGATGTCATCTGTCCTGCAGCGTCATATGCAAACACAGCCCCGAGACCGCTCTGGGTAAAGTGGCGACACAGTTGCTGGCGGTTGTTGTAGTAATAATAATGGCTCTCGTCTTTAGCGACACCGTTCCAGGTGCCCACTTGTCGTACAGATGTAAGTTCATCCCACACATTGCGGTACATATAGGTGGTTATCCCCGTAGGCTGGAGAATAGCCGTGATCGGGCCGTTACCTGGCCCGGAATAACCCGAGCGGTAATACATGGTTTCCGCGCCGCTGGCATCAGTGATGCGGTTGCGGTTGGCATTAAAGTAATGATGTAAAGTCGTGGCAAAGGGTGTCACATTCTCTGCGGTAGATGTCACCCGACCAAGCGCGTCATAGGCGGTGGTGGTGCCGTCCGTAGGATTGTTACTGGCTGAGGGGAAAGACGTGAATATGGCTTGCCCGGCAGCATCATAGGTGGTTTTAACATAACTGGTACTACCAACACCGGGCTTGCTATCGGTAGTTTCTACCAATGTTGGTCTGAACATACTGTCATAGGTGATAATAGAACTGGCAAAGTTTTTGCTAATGGTTTGGGTGATATTGGTACCAAAGGCATAGCTAATGGTTGTTGGCATCCAAGGCGTTGGCGGGGTGTATGTTGTCAACCGTCCCATAACATCGCGGCTATAACTGATGGTATTACCTTTGGCGTCCTTGGTGCTGGTCAGCCAGCCATTATTATCCACATATTGGTAGGTGGAGATAAGGTCCGGTCGCCTGATACGCTGCGGGGTACCACGCTTCCAGTCATAGGCTCTGGTGCGCCGCAATAACGCGTCTTCCACCCACGCCATTGTACCGTCTGCATTATAGCCGAAATAGGCTTGGAGGGCTCCGTAACGGGTCTCTGAAGTTTTTTGTCCCAGAGAGTTATAGGTAAAGGTCGCTATATTCCGCCCATTGGTGGTGACGGTTTTAGGCAGGCCAAGTATCCATTTGGATTTGTTGTGCTCGTAAGTCTTATCCGTAACACGCGGTGTCGTTGATACATTAGAGTAAACACTGGTCTGAATAGGGTTGCCAAAACTGTAAGTTGAGGACGTGGATGTCGTGTTATAAGCTGTGTTCGTCGTGAACGTATCTCCGTCCTGCTGCACGGACGTACTCGATGTCAATACAGCATGTTTGCTGGTGGGACTGTAGACAAATGTATTGCCAACATTGTCGTCGTGCACATAGCTATAGTTCGTCGTTTTAAGGATTGCCGTTCCGGCGCTTGCCCGTATTTCTTCCTTTAAAAGTTTGCCGCCGAGCGATTCCGCGGGCCATTCATGATAATATGTAATGTGTGTTCCCGGACCTTGCACCTTGGTCCAATTGGTCCTGTCCGTTCCAGACGATCCTGACGGCCCTGCGTCTTGCTCATAGGTATATGTCCAATTTGTTGACGGCATGGTTGCACTTGAAAGGGTTTTTTCAATAGCTGCCATAGTGCTGGTTTGTACCGTTGGGAAAAATCCGGGGCCGAGGCCGCCGCTGCCTGGCCATTGTTCGACATATGGACAATTTTGACTGCGCGTATTGCTAACATTATAATAGCCATACCGGTGTGATAAGTCCTTTATTTTAAACGTGCCCGTTGTGCCGTAAGGGTGGGTCATGGTAACAGTCACAAGTTCTTTTTGGCAATTTTCGGCTGGAGACGGCTGCGCGTGCATCCAGTCCATATTCAGCGTCCAGCTCTTGCCGTCTGGCTGCACAACGCTCGACAACACTTGCGAGGTAAGTTGGGGGTAATTCCAAGCTTCCCAAAAGGGTATTCTGAAATTTGACTGGCGGTAAGAATATTGCCACTGCCTACCATTGGCGTTGACTGTGCTTACAAGCTTAGATGACCCCACATAGGTCAGCGTGATATCACGCCCGTCATTACTGTAGATTCGGGTCAAACGCCCCGCACCGTCATAGGTATAGCGCACCCAATTACCATGCACATCTGTGACCTCTGTGGCCGCTAATATATACACATAACGCGACATGGGTATAGCACCGACATAGCCTAATCCTTTGGCCTTATGGCTAATGAATTTGTCAAAACGGTAAGTGTTGCCATTGGGCGCTTTGGCGATAAACCCTTGACCGCCATCACTGGCGCTGCCGCACGTCAAATACCAATTATCTTTAGTTGCATGTGTTGTCCCAGCAGGCCAACGGGATCCACTTGGATTTTCCAGAACTTGCTGCGCTCCAAAACCAGGTACGTCTAATGACACACCTTGAGAATACTCGCTGCCACTTGTAACACTTTGCTTCCAAGTAAACGTAGGAAACAAAGTACTATAGGATGATGTACACCGCGCACCTGTCCAAGGCTTTGTCGCAGCAGACACAACTTTAATGCGCGGCACAAGATATTCCCAATCACCAAATTCTGCATCTACGTCCTCATGGTAGAGATATCCTTGCGAGCGTCGCCGTTTCAACGAAACATCAAGTCCGTTATTACCTGGCAACACAATATCAGTATGCTCAAACGTTATACCGCCCGTATGTGGGTCAATACCGTCGCCCATAAGGTCATCACCAAAGGCTCTTAGCCGCTCATCAGCGTTTTGGTGTTTTTCCCATTCTACAATTGGCTCGACTGGTTCGGATGATGTGCCGCCGCCGCCGCCAGTGCCGGGTTCGTCCCATTGTGCGAATGCGCCTGGGGCTAACATGAGTGTGGAAAACAAAAGGGTCGGTATCAGTGTATGTAATAACTTACAAAACCTGTTCTTAATATGTGTTTTTCTGTGCTTTSCTTCCGACCCGACAAAGTTGACCATTCTGAACCCTCACCTTCAAGTTGAAGTACTTTGCTAGCCATAATTCACTCCCCCTTCAAGGGTAATTGTATATTTTTCTTATTATGGTTACTATACACATAGTGATAAGGGGAAATTCGATACTGGGAAACAGTGGCATTTAGACATGTTTCATCCCCAGCCGTAGGCTCCACGCGTATCAGTTTTTCAAATACCCCCCTGAACATCATTATCATTCCGGTAGTGATTCGTCGGATTTTTGATGTTGATAATGCTCAATTGGCAGTAAAATCTTATGAGTGTGAACCGAACCCATTGATGGGCGCATATAAGGGTACCTAGTTTTAGCAAATGCTCGAATAATTCCAAGCGTGCTTACTATGTGCTTACTNRGRMMYATNYWKWAAGNAYWKRTGRRKAWRMRCATTTGAAAAACATGCTGCTAAGTTATTGAAATATAAGGGAAGAATGGTGCCCCCACACGGACTCGAACCGCGGACCCCCTGATTACAAATCAGGTGCTCTACCAGCTGAGCTATAGGGGCAGACTTGGCGAACAAGTCTAGGAGCGCGTGTTACTGCGCTCTTTTAGCAATTGCAAGCCTGTAAATGCATATTCGTGTAAAAAAACAGGCGGCCATTAATGCCGCCTGTCTAGATTGTGATTTACTGGTCTYTATTASTCWTCAGCTGTTTTTTTACCGCGGAAGAARCCTAAWATGACCCCAACCARAATATAGCCAACCAARGTATGCGCAAAATTGAGCGCAATGGCTTCCTGGGATGCACCTKCATAAATGTGTGCATACATCATAAGTGGTAGTGCAATGAGTACGGCTATGATTGTGCAAGTTTTCACACTCGTGAACAAAGTTGATGCTTTGGCAAGGTGTAAAATATAGGTAAGACCTAAGACCTGCGCTAATGTGATGGCGATACCACCAATATACATCATATTCCCCATTTTTGCAGCTTGAGCGGCCGCATCTGCTTCAGWTATACCGTTAAAAGTTAGCCACATTTCAGAAAAAATCATCCCGTACCAAAGATATCCCAATAGATAAAATACGACAGTTGCAACGATGATTCCAAGTAAATTTAAAGTGATTGATTTGAGCATGAAAGCTCCCCCCTTTTTTGTTCAGACCTTATGGCCGTGTCATCTGACCTTATGGTCATTACCTAATTGTAACATTGTTTGTGAAAAACAGCAATATAGATAAAATCTTGCATAAAGGTGGGAATTGATTAGGTAGTCGTTGAGATAATAGAAAGTCTAGAAAAAACATCTAAAAGGGAAAATATGGCACGTATTCTCATCACATCGGCACTGCCCTATATCAATGGGGTCAAGCATCTGGGCAATTTGGCGGGCTCTATGTTGCCGGCGGATGTGTATGCGCGGGCTATGCGGTTATTGGGTCATGAAGTCTTGTATATTTGTGCCACTGACGAGCACGGAACGCCTGCAGAATTAGCGGCAGCAGATGCAGGCATGGAGGTGTCTAGCTATTGTGATAAAATGCACGATGCCCAGTGGCAGGCCGGTGCAGATTTTAAAATGAGTTATGATTATTTTGGCCGCTCCAGCACACAGTCAAATCACGAATTGACACAGCATTTCGCACACATGCTGGAGAAGAACGATTTGCTAGAAGAACGGGTCTCCGAGCAAATTTACTCCAATGCAGACGGTCGGTTTTTACCTGACCGTTATGTAGAGGGTATATGCCCGAATTGCGGTGAAGACGGTGCGCGCGGCGATCAATGCGACGCTTGCGGTAAATTGTTGGATCCTGCGGATTTAATTGAGCCGTATTCGGCGGTGTCCGGTTCTAAAGACGTGGAAATCCGCGAGACTAACCATCTGTATTTGAAGCAAAGCGATATGGCAGATCGTTTGCGGGCATGGATTGATAAGGCCGAGGGGTGGCCGAATTTAGCCAAATCAATTGCCTATAAATGGCTCGACGAAGGCCTACATGACCGTGCGATTACCCGTGATATGAAATGGGGGATTCCCGTTGCTTACAAGGGTGTTGCCAGACCGGGGTTTGAGGACAAAGTTTTCTATGTCTGGTTTGATGCGCCTATTGAATATATCGCGGCCACCAAAGACTGGGCGGAGGCGAACGACGTAGCCAAAGACAGGGATTGGCAGAGCTGGTGGCGTACCGATAAGGGTGCGGACGACGTTACTTATGTGGAGTTCATGGGCAAAGATAATGTAGCGTTTCATACGCTTTCATTTCCGACAACTTTGATTGGTTCAGGTGAGCCTTGGAAGCTTGTAGATAGGCTCAAAGCCTTTAACTGGGTTACATGGTACGGCGGCAAGTTTTCTACGTCCCAGAAGCGCGGTGTGTTTATGGATCAGGCGCTCGATTTGGCACCCAGCGATTATTGGCGCTGGCATTTGACAGCCAACGCACCAGAAGGTTCGGACGCTGGCTTTACCTTTGAGGACTTTGCCGCACGGGTTAATTCCGATTTGGCTAATGTGCTCGGTAATTTCGTCAACCGTATCACTAAATATTGTGTTGGTAAGTTTGACGGTAAGGTTCCTTCGGGTGGTAAATGGGGCGAACCGGAAGATAAGCTTGTTGAGGAACTGGCCGCGCGATTGCCAAGACTGATTGGCTATTACGAGACCATGGAGTTTCGCAAAGCTGCCGCAGAGACCCGCGCTATTTGGGCCACAGGTAATGAATACCTGACCGAAGCCGCGCCGTGGAGCCAATACAAAACCGACATTGACCAAGCCGCTATTGGCGTGCGCATCGGGCTTAATTTGGTGGCTTTATTCGGCATTCTTGCGCAACCGATTGTTCCTGACGCCGCAGAGAAAATTCTAGATGCTATGAATATTCCTACGGATAAACGTACATGGAATTTTGGCAAAGGCGATTGGAAAGAACAAGTGAAGGCCATATTGGATGCCTTACCGCACGGTCTGGAAATTTCTGCGCCAGACGTACTATTCGCTAAAATAGAAGATGCAGACGTTGAAGAGTGGAAGCAACGTTTTCGCGGCCATGATTGACGGGCTTTATAATACGGATGTGCTTTTGCTAGCAGCGAATATCTCGCATATTGGCAAGCTTGAAAACCCGGACGGAACTGCGCGTAAGGTGTCGAAACTGTGCGGGTCTTGGGTCGAGGTTGATATTTGTGTAGGCGGCGGCGCCCTCACAGATTTCGCAGTGCGTTTGCAAGCTTGTGCGCTGGGGCAGGCGTCTGCGGCAATTTTGGCCGAAGCAGTTATCGGGGCGACTATCTCTGAATTACGTGAAGCACAGGTTGGTTTGCGGGCCATGTTGAAGCAGGGCGCAGAAGCACCAAGCGGCCGGTTCTCTAAATTGTCCTTGCTAGCAGATGTAGCCAATTATCCGGCGCGCCATACCTCCACTATGCTGGCCTTTGATGCGGTCGTAGAAGCAGTTGAAACTTTTACCCCATGAAAAACCCGTTTATATATGTGGCTATTGGGCTCCTGAAAATTTATAAATTTACATTGTCGCCCATGTTGTTTGCACTGGGGGTCAGGTGTCGCCATGAACCGGGGTGTGCGAACTATTCTATTGAAGCGTTTTATACGCACGGTGTGTGGCGCGGATTTTGGTTGACATTATCACGACTTTTGCGTTGCCATCCGTGGGGGTCATCAGGTATTGACCCTGTACCTAAGGCTGTACATAAACAACCATTCTGGGCACCATGGCGCTACGGCGATTGGGCATGGAACACTAGGGGGAGCACTAGGGGGAGCACTAGGGGGAGCACTAGGGGAAACGAAAGATGCGGCGAGGGGACTTGCCAACAAGAACATAAGCATAACCACGAGAATAAAGAAGACTGAGATAACTATGTTGACAGTAACATTTCCGGACGGCGCGACACGCGAATTTGAAGACGGCACATCCGCTATGGGTGTGGCCAAAGCTCTGTCCAAATCACTAGCGAAAAAAGTTCTGGCCGCCAAAGTAAACGGCGAACTTTGGGACGCGACACGTCCGCTTGAAGGTGACACAACGCTCGAATTGGTAACTGCTGCTGACCCGGCCACAAAACAGGATGCACTGGAGCTTATCCGCCATGATTGCGCACATGTAATGGCCGAGGCCGTGCAGGAGCTGTTCCCCGGCACCCAAGTCACCATTGGCCCGAATGTTACAGACGGATTTTATTACGATTTCGCCAGTGACAAACCGTTCTCCGAGGACGACTTCGGTGTTATTGAAAAGAAGATGAAATTCATCATTCAGCAAAATAAACCGTTTACGCGCGAAGTTTGGGACCGCAATGACGCCATCAAGTATTTCACCGATAAAGGCGAAACTTATAAGGCCGAGTTGATTTCCGACCTGCCAGAAGACGAGACCATTACTATTTACCGGCAAGGCAATTGGTTGGATCTCTGCCGTGGCCCGCATTTACCGAGCACAATAAAAATCGGCCAAGCGTTCAAACTGATGAAAGTGGCCGGGGCCTATTGGCGCGGTGATAGCAAGAATGCACAATTGCAAAGAATTTACGGTACGGCCTGGGCGACCAAAGACGATCTGGACGCATATTTGCACCGTCTAGAAGAAGCCGAAAAGCGTGACCATCGTCGTTTGGGCCGTGAGATGGAGCTATTCCATTTCCAAGAAGAAGCCCAGGGCCAAGCCTTCTGGCACGAAAAAGGCTGGACGCTTTACCGGACTTTGCAAGAATATATGCGCCGCCGCCAGATCGGCGCAGGGTATAGCGAAATTAACACGCCGCTCTTGATGGATCAGAAATTCTGGAAAACATCCGGTCATTGGGATAAATACCACGAAAATATGTTTATCACTCAGGTGGACGACGAAGATAAAATATTTGCGCTCAAGCCCATGAACTGTCCGTGTCATGTGCAGGTGTTTAATCATGGTCAGCGCTCTTACCGCGATTTACCGTTACGTTTGGCTGAATTTGGGTCGTGTCACCGTTATGAGCCGTCTGGCGCGCTGCACGGCTTGATGCGGGTTCGGGCGTTTACCCAAGACGACGGCCATATTTTCTGCCGTGAAGATCAGGTGATTGAAGAGGTAAAAGATTTTTGTTCGTTACTACAGTCGGTTTACAAAGATCTCGGTTTTGATGAAGTCATGGTGCGGTTTGCGGATCGCCCCGAAGTGCGGGTTGGTTCAGACGAAGTTTGGGACAAGGCTGAAAAAGCTTTGAAAGCTGCGGCAGATGCTACAGGGTTAGATGTGGAATATAATCCGGGCGACGGTGCGTTTTACGGCCCGAAATTGGATTTCGTCTTGAAAGATGCCATTGGCCGTGAATGGCAAACGGGCACTATTCAAGCCGACTTTAATTTGCCTGAGCGACTAGATGCCAGTTATATTGGTGCSGATGATGCCAARCACCGTCCCGTCATGTTGCACAGGGCYATTCTTGGCTCGTTCGAGCGGTTTTTRGGYGTGTTGATTGAGCATTAYGCYGGACGTTTTCCGCTCTGGYTAGCACCGGTRCAAGTCGTTATYGCGACTATYACTTCGGACGCAGATGAATACGCCGAACAAGCAGCAATAGCTTTACGGGCGGCAGGTCTGCGAGTAGAGATCGATTTGCGCAATGAGAAAATCAATTACAAAATCCGCGAACATTCTTTGGCCAAGGTCAATGTCATTGCCGTCGTTGGACGCAAAGAAGCTGAAGAGGGCAAGTTGGCTCTACGGTTCCTCGGTGACCGCGAGCAGGAAATATTGTCGCTTGAAGATGCAATTGCTAGTTTGACCAAAGAGGCAACACCGCCGGATTTAAGGTCCTAGAGAGTGGTGGATGTCGGGCTAAAGAGAGATTGGATTGCCCAAAAAAACTATGCCCTCCTTATAGTGATGTTTGTGGCGCTGCCATTTATGTCTCATGCTGGGGGGCTCGGTATAGCCGCGATAGTCGCGCTTAGCGGTTTACTCGGTATGATCGGTTTTTGGCCAGTCCACATTAAAGATTTTTTGTTAAACGTCCCTGCAGCGCTATGGGCGATAATGGCATTGTTATTATGGGGCACGTTTAGTGTTTTGTGGTCACCATATCAATCTTCAAATACTTTAAATAACGCAGTTAAAATGCTGCTGGGTATGCCTGTATATTTGGGGTGTGCGGCCATGATTTTTGCCCAAAATAAATATGCTCGTAATATACTTCCTAGTCTCTTGGTGGTGGCTCTAATTGGTTCAATCGTAGCCGTATTAATAGATTTATTGGCAAATCATAGTTTGACATTGCTGGTTGATCCACTCGCAGAGGGTGAGAATTTTGCTCAACGAAGTGGCGATATGACACAAAATATTAGTCATGCAGTATCCGTTTTAGTTTTGCTAGCTGCACCTGTGAGCATGCTCTTATGGCAAAAGGGCAGATTTGGTAAAATCTCTGCAGTTATGATTATTGTATTGATCGGTTTTAGTACGCACAAAGCTAATGCTAGTGCTGCACAAATRGGYTTGTTGGCRGCCCTTATTTTTATGGGCTTGGCTAGTTTTAARCCGAAATTYGTTTTGARAAGYGCATTTTTTACGGCGGGCGCATGTATATTACTTGCACCTCTGTTCGCTTTTWTRTCCGGTAAGYTAAGCCCAGAGACAMGGACRRAATTGCCATTTTCATGGGARGAGCGCGTGTTCAATTGGGAAGCCCTTTACCAGAAAATTTTAGAACATCCCTTCATTGGGCACGGTTTTGATGCCGTTAGGACATTTAACGGTACGCACACTATTCGTGGGTTTGAGGACAGGGCTCTGGTCTCCTTACACCCTCACAATGCGGGTTTGCATTTATGGGTGGAGGTCGGGTTTGTTGGCGTGGTATTAGCGTGTTTGGCGTTGTATTTAGGGGCGCGCACATTGACAGGCTCAGAGGGGCTTTCAAAGCCTCGTCTGATTGCTGCTTCTGGACTCTGTGCTGCAACAGCCGTAATGGCGAGCCTTTCTTATGGGGTATGGCAAGATTGGTGGTGGGCGGCGATAATATTTTCTTCAACAAGCATTGTGCTCATTAAAAAACCTTCTTAAAATTATTTTTTACACCTTAGAGTAAATAACACTTTGACTCTAAGTGCTTATTTTGTTTAACTATTCGTACCGGGGGGTGGAAAGACTAAATTGACATGACAGCAAATGTAATAGCATTGCCTGTAAGCTATCCGAAAAAACGTATCAGTGTTGTAATGGTGTCCTACTATACGGGGCCATCATTAATGGAGTCTGTGCCAGCAGTGTTAATGGACCCAGACATACTTGAACTGATTATAATCGATAACGGGAGTATAGCATCTGCCCGCCAGAGATTGTGGGAATTGGCGAAAAATGAAAGCCGCGTTCGTATTGTGCAGGGCCATGGTAACGTTGGTTTCGGTAGCGCCTGTAATTACGGTGCCAAACTATCTAAGGGAGATTACATTCTATTTTTAAATCCAGATGCGGTCACTGAAAAAGGCACCGCTATGCGTATGGCTGATTGCGGTGAAAATTTGAATCTTCCTTGGGTTGTCGGCGGTAACTTACAAACCGTAAACGGTGTAGAACAGCGCGGTGCTCGTCGTAGYGAACTTACACCTATATCTGCTGTGGTTAGCTTCACGCCYCTACATAAATTGCCAGGTTTTCAATCCATCCATTTGGAAAAGACCCCGCTTCCAGAAAAACCAGTAGAAATGCCCATCGTGAGTGGTGCGTGCATGATGATAAACAGAGAAAGTTTTAACATGCTTGGCGGGTTTGATGAGCGTTATTTCCTGCATGTTGAAGACATTGATATTTGTAGGCGKGCAAGGCTTTCTGGCGGTGATGTGTTTTTTGTGCCAAATGCGAAAGTTATGCACTATGGCTCAACATCTMGAACAAGGATCGTGAAGGTAGAGCGTAATAAATTACGAGGGTTTATCCGATATTTTTGGGAGTACACATCCCATTGGTGGAGCAAAACACTGTTGGTTCTCTCCATTCCGTTCATGTATTTAGCGATTATGGGTCGGGCTTGGTGGATGTCTCTTCGGAAGCCGTGGATTGAGTAGCCGAAATTGGTGTGAGGCATGTGTCCGCCCTTAATATATCCAACCTTACCGGATCACCTTTGGCGTAATTAAAACCTTTAACAATTTGCAGGCTTGTCAGGCAAAGCTCTTGCTCAGCTAGTTTTTCGGTCAGTTTAACTTCGTATTCTTTTGTCGTAGTGCGTACTCTGTCCAATATGACAATGTCACCAATTTTCATGTCTAGTGCGGCTAGGCGTTCATCAGGCTTTCCTAGCAATATGCCTGTTCCCAAGTGAAAGACTAGGCTGGGTTCAGTAAATTGTGTGGACAGAACTACAGTGTCAGAAATAGGGACTTGTATGCCGTTTTCTCGAAATGCAGCTTCCACTGCTTGTCCAATTTGCAATTGTTTCAGGGAAGGCAAAGTGAATTGATAGGTCGGGAAAGAGATAATGATGGCTGCAGCCATAGAACCGTARAATGCATGGAGAGTTTGCCCGACCCAGAGTTGCCTRGWCGCAAATAGGCAAATAAGAATAACCGTATACATAATGGCAAAATTCCATTTTGGATAATCCCCGTAGGCGGCTTGTGCCAATAAAATGATCGCTGCCAAAACTATGCCCACAACCGCAAATAATACCGCGCCAATGCGCCGCGTGAATTTAAACTCATTTACCTTGCTCAGGGTAGCGACGGCAGCGCCAGCCATGAGGGCAAAGGCGGGGAAGGTAATCAAAGTATAGTGCGGCAGCTTGGTGGGTATGAACTCCAATATAATAAAGAACGGTACACTCCAACACAGTAGCAATCTTGCCGCTAATGCGACAGGCATATTAAATCCTGCCTCGCCTGTAGCTTTGCTACGTGCTGCGCGAACGGCAAATGCCAGTCCGGGTAATAAGAACAAACATGCAGGCCAGAAAGCTACCCATATTGTTCCCAAGTAATATCCCGGCGGGCCGGGGTGTTTTTCCTGAACACCTTGCAGTTTCGGCGCTAAATCATTGCCGATTGCGTCACTGAAAAACGCACCGCCTGTTTCCCGCCAAATTAATATGGACCAAGGCAGGACAATCAGCAAAAATAAAACAGGCCCCGGCCAATACCTGAGAGGCTTCATCCATGCGGCTTTGCGCTCCCATATGAGAAGGCTTAATATACACAGCACCAATAGCATCGGCAATATAGGCCCCTTAATCATGACGGCACAGCCAAGAGCTACCCAGAACAACAGGCCGATACGCCTCCCGCCGCCGTTTCGTAAATGTCCTAAACAGGCAAATGCCAAAGCCGAAAATCCGAGCAAAAGCGCGTCGGTTTTGGCTATGTGAGCCTCGAAGACGAACATAAAACTGACGGCTAGTAATGCCGATCCGTATAGAGCGCTTTCGCGGCCTATCATGCGCGACCCGCCCCAATATGTGGCTAATATGGCAAGAAGTGCCGCTAATACAGACGGTATTCTGTGTGCCCACATATTCCGGTTTTTGACATCTGAAAATGTTTTTACGCTGGCTGCTTGTAACCAATAGGCTCCCGCAGGTTTTTTATTGCGCGCTTGGTCTTGGAAGCGGATATTTACATAGTCACCGCTTTCTAACATTTGTACCGTTGCCTGCGCGTAACGGGCTTCATCTCGGTCAATTACGGGTAGGCCTGCCCCCATTATCCCGAGCCCCGGTAAGGCCATAGCCAGTACCAAAAGTGTCAGCAGGATCATATCCCGTGTGCGCAGTTTCAATTTACTCATAATGCTAGGATAGCATTACAAAATTCTCACACAAGCTATATTGCGTGTTAGGTGAACTCGTGGCATGACGAATGAAATTTTTAAAGAGGTTCTTGTGGCAGCTAAAATAAAATCCCYRATCAAATATAGTGTTGTGGTRCCTGTCTATAACGAAGARGAGAACGTAGGGCCGTTGGCTGCGGAGATTGCCGCCGCTATGAAGGGCAAGCCTTACGAGATGATATTCATCAATGATGCGAGCACAGACGGGACATTGGAAGCGCTCACCGCACTTAAAACTACCCATAAAACTTTACGTGTCTTGAACCACAGAGAAAATTCCGGCCAGAGTCGGTCTGTGCGTTCAGGTGTCATTGCCGCCGCAGGTGCTATCATAGCCACGCTCGACGGGGACGGACAAAATGATCCGGCAGATATTCCTGCCCTCATCAAGAAAATGATCCGCAAGGATGCCCCTACTAATCTAGCGCTTGTGGGCGGCCGTAGGGCTAAGCGTAAGGATAGTTGGGCCAAGCGGGCAGCATCGCGCTTTGGTAATGGTGTGCGCAAATGGCTACTCAAGGATGAGGCAGATGATACGGGCTGCGGACTTAAAGTGTTCAAACGCGAAGCATTTTTAAGCTTGCCATATTTTGATCATATCCACCGCTATATTCCGGCGCTTATGTTGCGCGAGGGATATATCATCGAATTTGTGGATGTTGGACACCGCAACCGCCAGTTTGGTGTTTCTAAATATACAAATTTCGGGCGGTTGGTCGTATCTATTTCAGACCTGCGCGGTGTCATGTGGCTCAATCGCCGCTCACGTAACCCTGGCGGGGTTGATGAAATTTAGCCTGTTATTTCAATATCTTATTTTGCAAACTTCTTAAAATTTTACTGCTGAAAGCCATGCGGAGCAGGGCAAGTTGTAAACCAATTACGATAAAGAGTGCAGGCAATCCCCCGACATTGGAGAGCATGCGGACACCGTCTATGCCGGAAAAGGCTACCATGACCCATGCCATAAATGCCAGCAGGCCAATCCAAATTATTTTCAAATTTCTGCTTAATATTGCGGATTTCTCACCGCTTTCAAGTTTCTGGCAAATATCGGATATGGCCGTAGTGTTAGAATCAGCCGCCGTTACATAGGACACAAAAGACAACAGCAAAAGCAACGGGATAACCAGTTGGCTAAAGGGTAGGGCCTCTAGTGCAACAAAGGTAACGGATTCGGGCCCTGTTATATCTAATGCCTGCTTAAGGATACCTTCATTGGCCATGTCAGTTTCCATAGCAAAGACGCCAAATACGCTCATCCAGATTATAGAAAACAGTGCGGGCAAGAACAGATTGACCAGCACAAATGCGCGGACAGTGTAACCAACTGCGATCCGTCCTAAAAACATCGCCGTAACTGGTGCCCAAGCTAACCAATTTGCATAGTAAAAAATTGTCCAATCACGGGCCCACTCTTTGTCGCTAGCGGCCTCGCCGATAAACAGCGACCTTGGGATAAAACTGGCTGTATAATCAAGGAAAGCCCCACCGCCTTGCAGTAATATTTTTTGTGTGGGGCCAAAAATAAAGATAAAAGCCACAAACGCAAAAAAGAAAACCGTGTTAATGCCGGATAAAAACCGGATGCCTTTTAACAGGCCGGATATTGACGAAATTAACACCACTATTCCTATGGCACCAGCGACCAAGGCCAGCAAGAAAGGCCCGCTTGAAAGTGGCGTTAAGTTAGCCACACCGCCGGATAGAAGCAACATGCCTGCACCTAATGAGCCAGCCATACCAAGCACTAATGCCAGCAATATGGCCGCGTCCAGCAGRCTTGAAACCAGTTTTGGCAGATCGCGCCCAAATAGAATACTGAGCGGCCCCGAGACTGAAAATGGTTTGCCAAAGTTATGAAAGGACAGCGCGAATGCTAGCCCTGCTACAGTGTAAATCGCATAAGGGGAAAGCGACCAGTGCATAAATAAAGACACCAATGAAAACTGGCTTGCTCCGGGACTTCCTGGCAGAATATCCCGTCCGCCTGGCTGATAAAGGTGATAAATAGGCTCAGCCATAGCCCAGAACAAAATACCGATAGCAATCGTGGTACAAAGAGTAATAGAAAACCACTGCCAGCGCGTCAGGATAGGTTCGGCATCATGGCCACCGATTTTGACCTTACCGATCGGTGAGAAAAGCACCGCAAAACATGTGAGCACGAACCCAAATACTGCTAGATAAATCAAAGTTCCAAAATTGTCTAAAATCCAATTATTGAGTGATTTGGCAAAAGCTAAAAACCCCTGCACATCAATTAAACTTGCGACTGCAGCCAGAATAAAAATAGCCATAGGCAAAAACAAAACAATAGGGCGGGTGTTTTTCAAAATGGATACTCACTTTCTAACAGTATTTTAGAGAGCTTGCATTTATAGGAGAGCCTTTGCAATGATTGAAGCAATACTTGCGGAATTTGGTTTGTTCCGTATCCCATCACAATCACACAAAAACAAAAAATAAACCTAGCACCTTTTGCCCATTACTGATATTACGCGCCCGCAAAAGGAGTGTGCTCATGATGATTCGTGAAGGTCTCACATTTGACGATGTGCTTTTGCTACCGAAAGCCTCAGATATATTACCAGGTGACGCTAATTTGGCGACCCGCCTGACTAAAACTATTACACTTAATGTGCCCTTATTGTCTGCGGCCATGGATACGGTGACTGAGGCGCCGCTGGCTATTGCTATGGCGCAAGCAGGCGGTATGGGGATTATCCACCGTAATTTGTCAATTGACGAGCAAGCCGAAGAAGTACGCAAAGTAAAGCGYTACGAATCCGGTATGGTGGTTAATCCGGTGACTATTGGCCCAGATGCAAGCTTGGCTGAGCTACGGATGATGGCCGATAAGCATTCGTTTTCCAGTTTCCCTGTGGTTGAAGACGGCGGCAAGCTCATCGGGATTATCACCAATCGGGATACTCGTTTTGCGAAAGACCCGAACGAGAAAGTCGTAGATATGATGACCCGTGATTTGATCACGGTCTCTGAGGGGACAACCGAGGATCAAGCGCGCGAGCTTTTGCATAAACACCGTATCGAGCAGGTCTTGGTCGTTAATGGTAAAGGGCGTTGCGTCGGTCTGATTACCGTTAAGGATATGGAGAAAGCTCAATCTTTCCCGAATGCTTGTAAAGACGACAATGGTAGCTTGCGCGTAGGCGCCGCGACCACTGTTGGAGATACAGGATTCGAACGCGGGCTAGCATTGATTGCAGCGGGTGTGGATGCGCTGATTATCGACACGGCTCATGGTCATTCCATAAAAGTTATCGAACAAGTAAAGCGGTTCAAAAAACACAGCCCGGATGTACAAATTATTGCTGGTAATATCGCTACGGAAGCAGCTGCGCACGCATTGATTAAAGTCGGTGCAGATGCCTTGAAAGTTGGCATTGGCCCGGGGTCTATTTGTACTACACGTATTGTAGCCGGGGTAGGGGTGCCGCAACTGACGGCGCTTATCGATGTTTGTAAGGCTGCCAATAAAGCAGGCATTCCTGTAATTTCTGACGGCGGCATCAAATATTCCGGTGATATGGCCAAGGCTTTGGCCATAGGTGCTGAAAGTGTTATGATTGGCTCTCTCTTTGCGGGAGCCAGCGAGACACCAGGCGATGTATTCCTCTATAAAGGTCGGTCCTATAAGTCCTACCGCGGTATGGGTTCTGTTGGGGCTATGGCGCGCGGATCGGCTGACCGTTATTTCCAAAAGGAAGTGACCGACACTATGAAATTGGTGCCAGAGGGTATTGAGGGCCGTATTGGATTTAAAGGCCCGGTTGGTCCAATTATTCATCAACTTTTGGGTGGCGTTCGTGCAGCAATGGGTTATACGGGCTCTCCGACGATCCCAGGGTTTCATAAAAACGCAGAATTTGTCCGTATTACCAATTCTGGCTTACGCGAGRGCCATGTACATGACGTCGCAATTGCCCGCGAGAGCCCTAATTATTCTGAACAAAAATAGAGAAGTATWACAATGAGACAAGGTGGACGCATCCAAGCCGCGATAGAGGTTCTGGAAGATATTATTGAACAGCACACACCAGCGGCTCATGCCCTGCGTGATTGGGGTAAGGCGCACCGTTTTGCCGGTTCCAAGGACCGTGCAGCCATTGGCGGCATTGTATTTGATGCCCTTAGGCGCAAATCCTCTACGCTCTGGCGTATGGGGTTTGAAGGTGAAGAAGCCAAAGAACAAGGAAGTGCTAGGGCGCTAGTACTCGGTACCATGGTTTGGGGCTGGGACGAGAGTGTGGATAGCCTTACGGCTGCATTCACGGAAGATGGCCACTCACCTGCGCCTMTTACCAAAGCAGAGAAATCATCATTAGAGGGTGCGCGRGATTTAGCTCTGGCTCCGGACTGGATCCGCGCTGATATCCCTGAATGGATATGGCCTGCATTCATCAATAATTTTGACGAGAACGCAGTGGCGGAAGGGCAAGCTATGTTAGCGCGCCCACCTCTGGACTTGCGGGTGAATTCTCTTAAAACTGATCGTAAGGCGGCGCTCGCCAAGCTCAAAGACTTCGGCGGTGTCGCTTGTAAGTTATCACCAATGGGGATTCGCATCAAAGCTGGTAGCAAGCTAGACCGTCTCCCGAATATCCAATCTGATCCTGTGTTTCTTATGGGTGAGGTCGAAATACAGGACGAGGGCTCGCAAATAGTTTCCATGCTGGCTGATGCHAAACCGGGCGAAACAGTTCTTGATTATTGTGCAGGCGGCGGTGGTAAGACTTTGGCGCTTGCAGCTGATATGAAGGGTGAAGGCACTATTTACGCCTATGATATTGATAAGCGCCGTTTGGCACCGCTGTATGCGCGGGCACTGCGGGCAGGGGCAAGCAATGTTGAGGTGGTACAACCGCCGCAAGCGAGCCTCAAAAAACTACGGGGCTCTATAGACCGGGTTCTGGTCGATGCACCTTGTACAGGCTCTGGCACWTGGCGCAGGCATCCGGATGCTAAGTGGCGGCTTTCGCTGTCCACATTGGAAGTGCGCATGAGTGAGCAAAAAGTYGTGCTYGAGCAAGCTAAGCAATATGTGCGGCCTGATGGRTTRCTAATTTATRTAACCTGCTCGYTGTTTGCAGARGAAAATGAAGGACAGGTTTATAACTTCCTTGAGGAGAATAAAGAATTTGAATTGTTGTCTGCTGGCGAGGTTTGGGAAGACCGGATTGGCCAAGGAGACTTAAAGCAAAAAGCTATGCCGTGGTCTGAAGATGGCTGCACCTTGACCATGACCCCAGCGTCAACGAATACGGACGGTTTCTTTTTGGCCGTCATGCGCAAAAATCCAACATAAATTAAAGTATAGAAAGAAATTGATGTCTACTGGCCACCACGAAAAAGTTTTAATTATAGATTTTGGCTCTCAGGTYACCAAGCTGATCGCGAGACGTGTACGCGAGAGCGGYGTTTACTCTGAAGTRCATCCTTACAACCGGATTACAGATGAGTTTCTTTCCGATTTTGCGCCCAAAGCAATTATCTTGTCCGGTGGCCCGAGCAGTGTTGGCGAGGCGGGAAGCCCGCGTATCCACGACAGTGTTTTTGATCTTGGTGTRCCAATTTTGGGAATTTGTTATGGCCAGATGGCTATGGTTGATCAATTGGGTGGTTCTGCCGAAGCGGCTGATGAGCGCGAATTTGGTCGTGCAGCATTAGAGATCATCAAGGACAGTCCTCTATTTGCTGATATWGGCAAAGTTGGYTCCGAGCATACAGTCTGGATGAGCCATGGTGACCGGGTTAATAAATTGCCGGACGGATTTGAAATTATCGCCAAGTCGCCCAATGCGCCTTTTGCTGCCWGTGAAAAYGCWGAGCGYAAATTTTATAATGTCATGTTTCACCCCGAAGTAGCYCATACACCCATCGGTGCGCAATTGCTCCGTAACTTCACGCACGGCATTGCGGGCCTCAAAGGGGACTGGACAATGGCTACGTTCAAGGACGARGCCATTGCTGCTGTGCGTAARCAAGTTGGAGACGGTAARGTTATTTGCGGTTTATCAGGCGGTGTAGAYAGTTCAGTGGTYGCCGTRCTTCTCCATGARGCYATTGGCGATCAAYTRACYTGTGTGTTCGTTGATACGGGTATGATGCGTAAAAACGAGGCTGAAGAAGTAGTTTCAATGTTTACAACRCATTACGAYATTAAYTTAATTCATGTMGATGCTGAAGATCAGTTTCTTGATTTGTTGGAAGGCGTGTCCGAYCCRGAARAAAARCGYAAAATAATTGGTAARACATTCATTGATATCTTTGAAAAACAAGCARAAAATATTGGCGGTGCTAATTTYCTAGCCCAAGGAACATTGTAYCCSGATGTGATYGAAAGCGTWTCTTTTGATGGCGGCCCRTCTGTGACTATCAAGTCGCAYCATAATGTWGGTGGCCTGCCGGAGCGTATGAATATGTCGCTTGTAGAGCCTYTGCGAGAGCTTTTTAAAGATGAAGTCAGGGASTTGGGGCGAGAACTCGGATTGCCGCCAGCATTCGTTGAGCGCCATCCATTTCCTGGGCCGGGGCTTGCAATCCGTTGTCCGGGCGCTATCACCAAAGATAAGCTTGATCTCTTACGCGAAGCTGATGCTGTATATCTTGACCAAATCAAAAAGCACAATCTATACAATGAGATATGGCAGGCATTTGCAGTGATTTTGCCTGTTAAAACCGTGGGTGTTATGGGAGATGGCCGGACGTACGAATATGCTTTGGCATTGAGAGCCGTCACATCATCAGACGGTATGACCGCTGATTATTATCCCTATAGCCATGAGTTTCTTGGAGAAACTGCGACCAGGATTATCAACGAGGTTCAAGGCGTGAATAGGGTGGTTTATGATATAACCTCAAAACCGCCTGGAACGATTGAATGGGAATAAAAGTTTATTTGTCTAATTAACTCCCCCTCTCGTTTATCGCCGGTTTTACCTCCTCGTTTTTTATAAGTTTTCATGGAGTGTTGAATGCATTGTATATGTTTAGACACAAAAAAGCCCTACCAAAAGGTAAGGCTTTTAAGCAGGTTACCCCATCAAAGAGACTTCCCTATGCGTGAACTTTGTCCTTACGGAACGTATATTGTATTGGTAACGACTACTTGTACCGCACCAGAACCCATAAACTAGTTTTATGCTGGGTGTTTCTCTATAATGAGCAGTATATAGGAAAAAGTGATTTAAATGCGGTTATGGATTGTAGTAAAAGAACAGTAAATTTACTGCCTGAAAATTTCCCAATTATCGGCATATTTACGCCTGATTTATGATATAGCTGATTCTTGCACACAAAAAGGATTAGGTTATGAAACGTCAGTCACTCCTCATTTTCGGTGGTATCGCACTGTTTATTCTGGCTGGTTGGGCCGGGTACGTATTTTTAGGCAATATGGAGTCCAGTAAGCAAACGGCTGATACTGTCACGCCTGTCACGACTGTCACGACCGAGCAAACAACACCAACCGTTTCAAAGCCGACTGCTAAGCTTGAAGACAATGCGTTGTTCCTCAATACGGGATGGAAAATTGACGAGGCAAAAGCTGCGCCGAGAGCTTGCCTGCAATTTAGCCTGCCGCTCAACAGCGAAGACAACCTTAAAATTGTTGACTATATCCGCGTGGAGCCAGAAGCAAAAATCACTACTGAAATCATAGATAAGCGTTTGTGTTTGTCTGGTTTGGAGTTTTCCAAAGACTATACCGTAACAATGTTATCCGGACTGCCCAGTGCCGGCGGCAAAGTTTTAGTTGATGACCAAAGCCTTGAAATTAGTTTTGGCGACCGCCCAGCCCATATTGCCTTTGCAGGCAATGGTGTGATCTTGCCGCGTATTGGTGCGCAAGGGTTGGCTATTGAAACCACAAATATCAAAGAGCTAGAGATTGAAGTATTTCGCGTAGGGGACAGGATGATCGCGCGACGTCGCCCCGATTCTGGCGAGACAATTGATGAGGGCGATTATTATTATGGTTATGATAATATAGCCAGGGAAGTGCGCGAGAATGTCTGGAAAGGCACTTTATCAATTGAGAGCTCTCCCAATACAGTTACCACGACGGTCTTTGACCTTGCAGGCGCTATTGGTGAATTAAAACCCGGTGCTTATGTGATAGAGGCGGTTCGCAAGCGGGTCGACGATGATGATTATCGTCCGGCACGGGCATGGCGCTGGATTATTTCTACTGACCTTGCCTTTACGACCTACCAAAGTCCGTCGGGCCTTGACGCTACGGTGCGGTCTATCAATACGGCCAAAGCTATGCGGAACATCCGCGTAGACTTGGTCGCAACTAACAATGAAATCTTGGGCCGCGCCGCAACCGATAGAGATGGACGGGTGCATTTTGATACGCAGCTTTTGAAGGGCAAAGGCGTTTTGCAGCCTCGTATGTTGATGGCTTACGGCCTTGACGGCGATTATGCGCTGCTCGATTTCAACCGTTCTCCTCTTGATCTTTCGGCCTTTGCTATAGGCGGACGCAGTGCGGCTAAAGATATAGATGCGTATGTGTTTACTGACAGAGGTGTTTACCGTCCGGGTGAAACTGCCAATATTACGGCGATGCTCAGAGATACAAAGGCCCAGGCAATATTCGGACGGGTAGGGCAGATACGCTTTCTAAAGCCGGGCGGGCAAGAATTTCGCAAAGTCCGTTTTGGTACACTACAAGAGGGCACATTATTACAGGCCTTTGATATTCCAAAATCGGCACCGCGCGGTATGTGGCGAGCAGTCGTCGAAATTGACGGCATGGGKCAGGTGGGCGCTATCGGTTTTGATGTTCAGGATTTCGTWCCGCAAAAATTAAAAGTAGACGTCGATATTGATGATGCGCCGCTCAGAGCAGATGAAATCCGGCCTTTAGAAATTTCTGCACAATTTCTTTACGGTGCTAATGGGGCTGATTTGCAAGGAGAAGCCGAAGCCCGTATTCGTGTTGAGCCTAATCCTTTTCCAAAACTGAARGGTTATGCATTTGGCTTATCCGAAAAGTCATTCAGAGAAGAGTTTATAAGCTTAGGCGGCGGTGCAACTGACGACAAAGGTATTCTGCGTCTTGATTTATCTATAGGCAAAGCAGGCATTGATACCATGAAGCCACTACGGGCAGAAATCACAGCGGGCGTATCCGAGCCGGGCGGTCGTTATGTGCAAACCAGCACCCGTATTCCCGTCCGTACCCAAGATGTCTATATCGGCATAAAACCAAAATTTGATCGTCGCCCCGCGCGTAATAAACCGGCTGGTTTCAACATTAAAGCTGTGGACTGGCAGGGTGAACTTGCCGCGATGAAGGTAGAGTGGACGCTTGTTAAAGAAGATTATCATTATAACTGGTACCGTAGAAATGGTCGTTGGCAGTACCGCTCCGATACAACGGATGTAGAAATTGCCACCGGAATTTCCGATGTGTCTGCAACAGACGGAGCGGATGTTGAACGTACACTAGATTGGGGTCGTTACCGTTTAATTGTTAAGGACAGCGAAAATAACATTGCGTCTTCCTATCAATTTTCGGTTGGTTGGGGCGGTACGTCCGCTAGCAATGCACCGGATCAAATCCAGATGGGTGCACCTGAGTTAGATGTAAGCAGTGGTGACACTGTAAAGTTGGCGATCAATTCTCCCTATGCTGGCATTGGTGAAYTGGTCATTGCCGACCAAGCSGTTCGCAGTATCCARACCGTTAATRTACCTAAGGGYGCTTCTGAAATAACTGTGCGYATRCCCAAGGATATTGGCTCCGGCGTTTATGCTTTGCTCAGTGTCTATACRCCGCGYAGTGCAGATAAACGTCCCGTTCCGCGCCGTGCCGTTGGCATYACCTATATGAAGGCTGATGTTGGSCAACAAAGAYTGGATGTGAAACTCAGTGTGCCRGATGTCGTCAAACCGCGCCARAYCCAAAACATTGGGGTGGATTTTAGTAATATACCRCGCGGTGAACGAGTTTATTTGACTTTGGCTGCCGTAGATGAGGGTGTCCTGCARATCACCAAATATAAATCGCCGGATCCGCAAGCATTTTACTTTACRCGCAAAGCACTGCCACTGAGCGTACGCGATGATTATGCCCGTTTGCTCAATCCCAATCTYGGGGCGCCGACTTTGGCGCGCTCTGGYGGCGATACGCTCGGCGGTGAAGGATTAACGTCTGCACCGATTAAGGTGGTGTCTTTATATAGCGGCCTTGTGGATGTGAGCGGGGGCAAAGCTATSGTCCCTGTRAAACTCCCGGACTTCAACGGTAAATTACGTTTAATGGCCGTAGCTTGGAGCCGTAGCGCAGTTGGCAGTGATGTTGCGCCGATGATAGTCCGCGATGCTGTGCCCGCAGTGTTATCTTTGCCGCGCTTCTTGGCACCTGGTGATACGGCTACGGCGACAATTTCTGTTGATAATGTTGGYGGTGCGGCTGGTGATTATGGTTTGTCCTTAACCAGTGAGGGCGTGCTGTCTATTGAAAGCGTCAGCGATAAACTCAATTTGAATAAAGGACAGCGCAAGACTGTCTCACGCGAAATCAAAACAGATCAGACAGGTATTAGCTCGGTTAATCTAGCCGTCAGTGGCCCGGATGGATATGCGGTGCGTTCATCGTTTGATATTCAAACACGCTCTGCCTTCCTGCCTATATCCAAAATGGTCACGGCACCGATGGATGCAGGGGCAGTGTTCCGCCTAGGTACGGATATGCTGCAAGGCTTTGATCCGGGTAGTGTCGATGTTAATGTGTCGTTCTCCCGTACGCCGGGAATAGACCCGACCGCCTACGCCACTGCCGTGTCGCGTTATCCTTATGGATGTTCGGAGCAAACGGTTAGTGCCGCAATGCCGCTACTATATGCCCATGAACTTGGCGGTGTGCCGGGTATCAATGAGGCTGAGGCCAAATTTGCTCTGCAAGTAGCCGTTGACAGATTGATCAATCGTCAGAGCAGTGATGGTAGCTTTGGTTTGTGGCGGRSCRRTGACCGCTATGCGCGGCCATGGCTCGGCGTCTATGTGACGGATTTCTTACTGCGCGCCAAAGACAAAGACTATGTGGTGTCGCAGGACGTTCTCAATAAATCTCTGAACGCCTTGTATGCCATCACAAAAATGCCGCGCTGGCCGAGCTTRAATTAYCTCTATGATTATGARGTGGATACGGTTSARMGGCGSWWKKCYCGYCAAGCYGAAGCYGCYGCTTATGCGCATTATGTTCTGGCTAAGAACGGCAAGGGTAGGCTTAAGGATATGCGGTATTTCTCGGATAACCATGCGAAAAAAATGCGGTCTGCAATGTCGTGGGGACATTTGGCGTCTGCTCTTTCTATGATGGGTGATGACCGCCGTGCCGACCAAGCTTACACAAAAGCTTTGGCGTTAGTGGATAAGGATGTTGATCATGATTATTATCAATCACCGACCCGCGATGCCTCTGGCCTGTTGGCTATGATTAAGGAAACTGGTCAGGACCAGTATTTGGAAGAAGCGCAAGCGGCATTTCAAAAACACCTTAAGGAGCCTAACCGYTTAAACACCCAAGCACAGGCACAGGTYATTCTCGCTATTCGTGCCTTCCTTMWAGATAGTGAACCTGTGGATATTACGGCTCAAAACGCGAATATATCTATCAATGGTGCCGTGGCTAAAGCACATCTCTATGGTCGTGATTTAGAGAGCTCGCCTGCATTCACAAATAAAACRGATAAGCAAGTTTGGCGTTCCGTAATGATTAGCGGYACACCRTTRAAAGCACCGCTAGCCGTTAATGAAGGTTATGAAGTCACGAARCGYATTCAAAAACTTGATGGTAGCTTGGCAGAYCTTAGTRATATCAAGCAAGGCGAACGYTATATTGTCAAAGTCAGCTTCAAATCTACGAAATCACGTTCAGGGCTTGCCGTTTTGGCAGACCTWTTACCTGCCGGTATGGAGATAGAAGCGATACTGGAACCGGGCGAAACGGCTTATAAAAATGTGGGTAAACTTAGCCGTTTYCARACYTCGGAAATGCGTGATGATCGTTTAGTTGCCGCTACAAAGACTTAYAGCCGTAAAACTTACCGYATTGCCTATTTRGTRCGAGCGGTCACGCCGGGCGACTTTGTATGGCCAGGCGCCGTTGTTCAAGATATGTACCGCGCGCAAGATCATGCAATTTCTAAGGCCACAAGGGTGCAAATATCAGCGCAAGGYAAAGGGTGAATGYATAAAGTGAAAATATCCCTATTTTGTCATCCCGGGCTTGACCCGGGACCTCGCGCTTGCAGTAAGCTACGAGGTCCCGGCTCTGCACCGCAAGAGCGGCTTGGCCGGGATGACAGTTTGTTATGAAWTTCCTCRCCAAAGYAAAATGGRTRTTYCTCAYYAYYATGGGAACGCTTTTGCTCGCCAATGGATTGTTTCCGCCGCCGCTAGATCGGGCCTATGACACRTCYACAYTGGTTACAGATAGAARCGGGCAGTGGYTGAGCGCATTTACGGTGGATGATGGYCGTTGGCGGCTCAAGGCTGAYATGGACGAGGTTGATCCAAGGTTTGTCGCGGCGCTCATYGCCATTGAAGACAAACGGTTTTACCGCCACAGCGGCGTTGACCCGTTGGCGGTCTTGCGCGCGGTTCGCTCATGGCGKCGACAAGGCGAAATCGTTTCCGGTGCATCRACYTTGACCATGCAATTAGTGCGGCAATTAGAACCCCGCCCGCGTACATTTAAATCTAAAATCATTGAGAGCCTACGGGCGGTACAGYTRGAACTGCGCCTATCCAAGCGCGAAATCTTGTCGCTCTATCTGACCCACACRCCTTACGGCGGTAATGTTGAGGGCATTACGGCGGCGACCCATGTGTATTTTGATAAACGCCCGGATCAACTCACGGACGGCGAAATTTCTCTACTCATTGCTTTGCCGCAATCGCCAGAATCCCGCCGCCCCGACCGGCATGCTAAAACTGCACAAAAAGCTCGGGATGTGGT
The DNA here is from genome assembly GCA_002732905.1 of Robiginitomaculum sp. Taxonomy (GTDB): domain Bacteria; phylum Pseudomonadota; class Alphaproteobacteria; order Caulobacterales; family Maricaulaceae; genus Robiginitomaculum_A. The sequence continues at coordinate 70,490 of NVTC01000006.1, read as the reverse complement.
GTTGGATAAATTGTTGGCGGCAGGCTTTCTAACCGAAAGACAACGCACAGAAGCCAAAGAAGATRATGTATCCTCTATGCGCAAAGCTTTCCCGCAAAAAGCATGGTTAGCYGCACGCAAAGTCAAAARCACCGTYCAGAAAACCAAAAAACAAAAAAATRGRCGTGTGGTGTCTAGCCTCGACGGGGAGTTCCARCATGAGGTTCAACGCTTAGCGGCACAATTYACCGAAAACCTTGATAGCAATGTTGCTATTTTAGTKATTGAAAACGAAACCATGAAAGTCCGTGCTCATGTGGGTTCCGCTGGTCGAGAYAGACCRGGTGGCTGGATAGATATGACCAATAGCATTCGCTCCCCGGGTTCAACCTTAAAACCRTTTATCTACGGCTTTGCYTTTGATGATGGTTTGTCTGCGCCGGGGTCATTTATATTGGACGCRCCGACACGGTTCGGCAGTTATCAGCCGGAAAAYTTCAATCGYCGTTACCACGGTGATGTGCGGGTKTATGAAGCTTTGGCACATTCRCTTAATGTACCTGCGGTGCTCGCWCTTGATAAAGTCGGTACCAAACGCTTTGAGGCCGCYTTGCAACTAACAGGCTCAAAATTGGTTATACCGAACMGTGGGGACGGCGAGGCKGGGCTTGCTATGGCGCTCGGCGGGTTGGGACTTAAACCCCARGATTTAGCCGTACTATATGCGGCTTTAGCCAACGGTGGTACCGCTAGAGATTTGCTGTGGTTAGAAGATGCAGAGCTGGGCAAAAAATATCAAATGCTTTCYAAGGAYRGCGCCGAGAAGATTACACAAATAYTGMGRCAAGCGCCGACACCGGATGGGCATGTTCCGYACTGGCTGGCTCAAAATGCCCATGCTATCGCCTATAARACMGGRACAAGTTACGGGTTTAGGGATGCGTGGGCCGCAGGATATACGGATAAGTGGACGGTWATWGTCTGGACGGGGCGCCCAGACGGTTCAACACGTGTCGGTAAAACCGGACGCGGGACGGCTGCGCCRCTTYTGTTTGATGTATTTGCYAGYCTWCCGGATGCAAAAGGCAATGTAGTTTTTGAACGCATCGCCGAAGCACCGCGCGGCGTGAAAGTGTTTGGCGGCAAGCCTAATAATGCRCCTGTGCTSTTRTTTCCGCCGGACGGCKCYGAAGTAGCWRTWGAGACGTTYGGCGWGGAMGGTCACGGCCTGACACTCACGGCGCGTTCGCCAAAACGCWCRAAATTAGCTTGGTATGTAGACGGYAAAAAATTAACSCCGCGTRKCCTAAGCGGTCAAACCGTTTGGCAGCCTGAAAAACCGGGGTTCTACAAGGTCAGCGTTGTTGACGGGCAGGGTGCYACCACCAGTGCGAATGTAAGGGTTATGGGAATTCAGTAACACACAAAACATTGTCATCCCGGCCAAGCCGCTCTTGCGGCACAGAGCCGGGACCTCGTTATTTAGCCTAACCTAGGAGGTCCCGGGTCAAGCCCGGGATGACAAAAGATTTAATAGTGACATAAATTTCTATTGTATTAAGTTGCCTCAAACTTGCGAATGCAAACAAGGAACCTCAAATGCAAAAATCTGATTTTTTCGACCATATCCAAGCTGARCTTACYGAAATCGAAGCKCAAGGYATGTATAAACGCGAACGGTTRATYTCCGGTGCGCAATCRTCCGARATTTCTGTAAAAACCAATGGTWCAGAAAYCGATGTTTTAAATTTTTGTGCGAATAATTACTTGGGCTTAGCTGATAGTTCTGAACTCATTGCGGCGAGTGTCGAGGCGCAGGAACATTACGGATTTGGTATGGCGTCTGTGCGGTTTATTTGCGGCACCCAGACTATTCACCGTGAGTTGGAGCAAACTATTGCTAATTGGCTAGGTTATGAAGATAGCATTCTCTACGCAGCYTGTTTTGATGCSAACGGCGGYGTATTTGAGCCKYTACTTGGTAAGGAAGATGCGATTATTTCCGACAGCCTCAACCACGCATCCATCATTGACGGKGTRCGGCTGTGCAARGCTATGCGCTACCGTTATGCTAATTCGGACATGGCGGATTTGGAARCGCAACTTAAACAAGCCCGCGCAGACGGTGCGCGCCATATCCTSATYGTTACRGACGGYGTGTTTTCTATGGAYGGYWMTATCGCCAAACTGCCGGAGATTTGTGATCTGGCGGATAAATACGGCGCTTTGACTATGGTGGATGATTGCCATTCGACAGGTTTCATGGGCRAWGGTGGGCGCGGTACTGCGGAGCATTTAGGCGTGCTYGGCCGGATTGATATTYTRACYGGWACGCTSGGTAAGGCACTCGGCGGKGCCATGGGCGGRTTTACCTGYGCAAAACAAGAAGTCATCGACATGYTGCGACAACGCTCACGGCCTTATTTGTTYTCTAACTCTCTCGCACCGTCCCTGACCGGAGCCAGCATCAAAGCTATTGARMTTGCCAAGAATGGTGRTGCGCTCAGGGATAGRTTATTTGCTAAYGCCAAGAGGTTTCGCRCCGGTATGAGCGCCGCAGGATTTGAYYTWCTYGACGGCGARCAYCCYATYATMCCGATCATGCTCGGTGATGCTAAACTAGCGCAAGACATGGCGGCTRGSYTGATGGAAGAAGGYATTTATGTTACAGGATTTTTCTTCCCGGTTGTTCCCAAAGGCAAAGCCCGTATCCGCACCCAAATGAGTGCGGCCCATACGTCTGAGCAGATAGACAGAGCTGTTGCCGCATTCACCAAAGTCGGTAAAGATTTGGGAGTTATATAATGCAAATTATTTTTTCCCCGCTCACCCCGTCGCCCCCTCCGGGGATGCAAGCACATGACGGGGTCCATTTACTTGCCTTCACCGTGGATCCCGTTCTACAACGGGATGAGCGGTGTGAGGAGAGGATATCATGACAAACCTCCCTAAAACTATGCCAAAAACAATGAAAGCACTGGTTAAAGCAAAGTCCGAGGTTGGGCTTTGGATGCAAGACGTGCCTGTCCCCGAAATCGCGCCCAATGAAGTGCTGATAAAAATTCACAAAACCGCTATTTGCGGCACCGACATGCACATCTATAACTGGGATGAATGGGCGCAAAAGAACATCCCTGTACCCATGGTGGTCGGCCATGAATACGGCGGCACTATTGCGGCGATTGGCTCTACGGTGAAACGGGTCAAGGTTGGGGACCGGGTATCCGGTGAAGGCCATGTGGTTGGYCATGTCTCGCGCAAYGCGCGGGCAGGGCGYTACCATCTCGACCCGAAGTCCAAGGGTATCGGGGTCAACTTACCGGGTGCATTTGCCCAGTATTTAGCACTRCCWGAATTYAACGTGATACCACTTAGCGACGACCTGCCCATGGATATTGCCGCCATTCTCGATCCGCTCGGTAATGCGGTGCACACGGCGCTCAGTTTTGATTTGGTCGGCGAAGACGTAATGATCACGGGCGCTGGGCCTATTGGGATTATGGCTGCAGCAGTGGCACAAAGGGCAGGTGCAAGACGCATCATGCTGACCGACATCAATGATTGGCGGCTCGACCTCGCCCAAAAAGTCGCCCCCGGTGTGCGCACGGTCAATGTTCTCAATGAACATCCGCGCGAGGTTATGTTTGAGATGGGCATGAACGAGGGCTTTGACGTTGGCATGGAAATGAGCGGTCAACAGTCTGCCTTTGAGGGTCTGTTAGACCTCATGATCATGGGCGGCTCAATTGCCATGCTCGGCATTCCGTCCAAACCCTTCCCAGTAGATTTCGGTGCTTTCGTGTTCAAATCGCTTACATTAAAAGGCATTTACGGCCGCCAAATGTATGAAACATGGTACAAAATGCTGGCTATGTTAGACAGCGGCCTAGATATGACCGGCATCATAACAGACCATTTCTCTGCGATGGATTTCCAAGACGCGTTCGATCTGATGCTAACGGGCAAAGCGGGCAAAGTAATATTGGATTGGACGGGGGTTTAGGAAGGTCAACTAATCTTTATATCCCCTTTGACGATAAACCCGACATCTCACTGGATACCCGCCTACGCGGGTATGAGCGGACTTTGGGGATGGGTAACTTGGTAAATATCTGGTACATTTTATTTGCGGGATGGGGAAGGTTTGCTTAGGGTTTGTTTGTAGAAAATTACTCAAGATGGGATAAAGATGATTTATTGTGCAAATATTTTGCGAAACACTATCCCCACACACCGCTCATACCGACGGAAGTCGGTATCCATTGTGAGTGTTGTGTTTTGCCGTAAGGTGGATCCCGTCCTGCGACGGGATGAGCGGTTTAGAGGAGGAAGTTGTTTATGAAACAACCAAAATACACGCCCCTTACCAATTACCCCCAATACCCTGACGCCGAAATGCTTGTGCGGGCGCGGRGTGTTTTGGATGTGTTGTCTACGCGCCGCACCATTCGGGAGTTTTCGGATAAGCCTGTACCGCGCGAAATTATCGAAGCTTGTATAGCGGCGGCGGGGACAGCGCCGAGCGGTGCAAACCATCAGCCTTGGCATTTTACGGCGATTTCCAATCCTGATATGAAACGTAAAATCCGCATAGCCGCCGAGGTTGAAGAGAAARCTTTTTACGAAAGTAAAGCATCGGATGAATGGCTYGAAGCTCTGGGGCCGCTCGGCACTGATACCAACAAACCGTTCCTTGAAACYGCGCCGTGGCTGATAGCMGTATTTGCCCAAAGGCGCGGCGGSGTAMRKGYSGGCATGGACAAGAAAAACTATTATRTCAYAGARAGCGTCGGCATTGCCACTGGCATGCTGATTACGGCTYTRCACAGTGCWGGSCTYGGYACWYTSACYCATACSCCSGCMCCSATGAATTTYCTGCGCGATATTTGTGGTCGTCCTAAATCCGAAAAACCATTTGTGCTTATGGTCGTAGGCTACCCGGATAAAGACGCCCAAATACCCGAACATGCGCTCATCAAGAAAAGCTTAGCCGATATTTCTACGTTTGAGGAATAGGCGATTTTTCGTAAATCATGGTGAAAATATTTCTTGCCAAATTTCAGGACATGCCTATATAGCGGATTCGCTTTTTATAGTGCGTGTCTCTGGATAGATGCGCATTCATTTTCGGAGATTTTATGGCCCGGGTTACTGTTGAAGATTGTATTGAAGTTATTCCTGATCGTTTTGATCTAGTTTTGATGGCTGCACACCGTGCGCGCAATATTTCTGCGGGTTCGCCGTTGACCATTGAACGTGATAACGACAAGACACCTGTTGTGGCTTTGCGCGAGCTTGCTGAAGAAACTCTTGGTCTTGATGATTTGCGTGAGAGCCTGATCATTGGCTTGCAACGTGTTATCATGGACGACGATATTCCGGACGAAGAAGATCAAGCACCAATCTTGGCGCTTGAGCACGGTCAGGAACGACCAAAAGAAATGTCCGAAGCCGATATGCTCCGTGCGCTGCAAAGTGACCGTGATAACGGACCCGATAACCGGTTTTAATTCCGCGTAATTTCGTATAATTTTGATTGCAGGGTAAGCATGCTCTGTTTAGGTTCCGGGTCTCATAAGCCCCGAAAAAGGATTCGTCATGTCTGCACCTGACAATGCTGTATTTGAAGCCATCGAACAGGAGCTTCGCCGCCAGCAAGACCAAATCGAGCTGATCGCGTCTGAAAATATTGTATCAGAAGCCGTGCTAAGAGCACAAGGTTCTGTACTCACCAATAAATACGCTGAAGGGTATCCGGGGCGTCGTTATTACGGCGGCTGTGAGCATGTGGATGTTGTTGAAAATTTGGCCATAGACCGTGCTAAGCAAATGTTTGACTGCGGCTTTGTCAATGTTCAACCTCATTCCGGTAGTCAAGCCAATCAGTCCGTTATGTTAGCTTTGCTACAGCCCGGCGATACGATCATGGGTATGGATTTGGCGTCTGGGGGACATTTGACCCACGGCGCACGACCAAATATGTCTGGGAAATGGTTTAATGCTGTCGCTTACGGTGTACGCGAAGACACTTGTTTGATTGATTATGACGCGGTTGAGGCGTTGGCGTTGGAGCATAAACCAAAAATGATCATTGCAGGCGGATCTGCTTATGCTCGTGTTATTGATTTTGCGCGCTTCCGTGCGATAGCCGATAAAGTAGGGGCTTATCTACATGTGGATATGGCACATTTTGCGGGGCTAGTGGCAGGCGGCGTACACCCAAGCCCTTTACCCCATGCTCATGTAGTGACAACGACAACCCACAAAACTTTACGCGGCCCACGCGGCGGCATGGTTTTGACCAATGATGCTGACATAGCCAAGAAAATTAACTCGGCCATATTCCCTGGTTTGCAAGGCGGGCCATTGATGCATGTGATTGCGGCCAAGGCTATAGCGTTCGGCGAAGCATTGGAACCTGAATTTAAAGCCTATGCCAAAAATGTGGTGCGTAATTGTCAGGTTATGGCCGATACTCTGGTCAAGTCTGGATACGCCGTTGTTAGCGGCGGTACCGATACCCATTTGGCACTGATTGATTTGCGGCCTAAGGGCGTAAAGGGTAAATACGCTGAACATGCTTTGGAGCGTGCCAACATTACCTGTAATAAAAACGGCATTCCGTTCGATAAAGAAAAATTTACAATCACCTCAGGTATTCGTGTAGGATCGCCTGCAGGGACGTCTCGCGGATTTGGCGAAGATGAATTTAAACTGATTGGTGAGTTAATGGCCGAGGTTCTGGATGCTCTGGCGGAAAGCCCGAAAGGCAATGCCGAAGTTGAAGCGTCCGTACGTGAGCGCGTTGCTGTGTTGACCAAAGCCTTTCCCCTTTATCCAGATTTATAGGTGAAATATGCGCTGCCCGTTTTGCTCAAGTGAAGATAGTCAAGTCAAAGACAGTCGCCATACAGAGGACGGTAATGCCATTCGCAGGCGCCGACTTTGTAATGGTTGCGGTGCGCGATTTACCACATTCGAACGCGTGCAATTACGCGAACTAACTGTTGTGAAGAAGAATGGCCGCCGTGCGCCGTTTGAGCGTGATAAATTATTAGCTTCGGTTACCATTGCCTTGCAAAAACGCCCCGTAAAAGACGAACAAATAGAACGGATGATCAGTGCGATCGTGAGACGATTAGAAAGCATTGGTAATAACGAAGTGTCCAGCGAAATCATTGGTCAAATGGTTATGGATAGCCTGCCGCATCTGGATAGTGTTGGCTATGTGCGCTATGCTTCCGTTTACAAAAACTTCCATGAAGTTTCTGATTTCGAGAGTTTTATTGGCGAAGAAAAACTAGCACCTGAAACCGATAACACTGAAAACACCGAAAACAAAGAGAAAGAAGACTAATGGCTTCCGGAACTGAAAATGATATGCGCCCCATTGATAATAGGAGCAGGCATTTGGCGCGGTTGTCTGCTGTGCAGGCTTTGTACCAAATGGAACTCTCGGACCAGAAATCAAAACTTGTTGTGCGCCAGTTCAATGAACACTGGAAAGAACATGCCGTAAGTGACGGCGAGGTTAATGCTGATAGTGAATTCTTTGAATTGATAGTCTTGGGCGTTGTTGCCGAACAAGAAGCCGTTGATAAGGTTATATCCGGTAAGCTTGGTAAAAACTGGAAGTTAAGTCGGCTCGATGTGACCTTACGCGCGATTATGCGTTGTGCTAGCTATGAACTCATGCGCATGTTCGATGTGCCGGCCATTGTTGTGATTGACGAATATGTCGGACTAGCCAAGGATTTTTACGCAGGTAAAGAGCCAAATTTTGTTAATGCTGCGCTGGATAAATTAGCTCGCGAATGCAGACCAGGCGAATTCGGTATTCCGCCTGAAATATCTGGCACCGAAAAAACTGATGGATGAATTTGGCTTCATAGCCAAATATCTTAGTGCCTTGGCCGGGCCTGAAGGCCTTGACCTGAAAGATGATGTTGCGGTTTGGAAAGCGCCTAAGGGTCTTGAAGTCGTAATCAGCATGGATACACAGGTCGAGGGCGTACATTTCCCGGACGGTAAATTCGATGCCCAAACGGCAGAAAAGCTCATTAGTGTCAATATTTCAGATTTAGTGTCTAAAGGTGCCGACCCTATTGGGTATTTTTTGTCGCTGACATTATCAGAACACGTTGACGTGGAAGCCCTCGAGATTTTTTGCCGCGGTTTAGCGAATGCACAAAACCGTTACGGTATTAAATTATGGGGCGGGGACACCACGCGAACCAAAGGTAAAAACGTATTGACGGTTACACTGGTTGGTACTGTACCCGTCGGCAAAACGGTTTTGAGGTCAGGCGCACAAGTCGGTGATCTTGTCTGTGTTACTGGATGTATTGGTGATAGCTATCTAGGCTTAAAAACCGTGTTAAATCAAATGGATAAATTTGGTTCCCAATCTTCATATTGGGAGAGTGCATACCACCTACCTGAGCCGCCCTTTGCTTTGCGTCAGGCTATTCGCAAATATGCCACGGCAGCATTGGATATATCGGACGGCCTTTTGGCGGATGCGGGCCATATTGCTGATGTATCCGGTGTTGGCATAGATATTTTCCTGACAACAATCCCATTGTCAACTGCGAGTACAAAGTGGGTACTTGGGGAGTGCGATCATCAAAAAGCGCGTGTAAAATTAGCCACAGGCGGCGATGATTATCAGGTATTAATGTGTGTTCCCGAGCAAAAAATTTCTGCACTTAAAAAACAAGCGACCAAAACTGGTATTGCGCTCACAGTTATAGGGAAGATCACAGATGGTTCTGGTGTCAAATGTCGTGATAGCCAAGGCAATGAGGTCAAAATAGATAAGCCTGGTTACACGCATTTTTAATGAGATAACAAAAAACCCGGTGTCTGAACTCTTGGAACAGAACACCGGGTTTTTGTGGGGCCTAATGGGGACTTATCGTCCACCACCAGGGCCACCACTTCCCCCCGGAATGTCCTGATTTCCACCGAGCTGGTCGATGGGGATTCGGCCAATAGTGCCGAAAATTTGTTCTAATACTGAAAGTTCACGACCGCGTGTTGGGGTCTTGCGGTTTGAATAATTAACGTACTGCCCGTTTTCAATCCCGTATTCAGCTACTTTTTGTACTTGGCCATCATCATTGAAGGTAATAGCCGTAATCGTACGTTCTGAGGTAACAGGCCGTAAATATGCAAGGCGCTCACGCACACTTGTCAAATAATACCATGTGTTTTCATCAAATGTACTTTTGATAGATGGATTGCCAAGGCGAGCCAGTACGCTGGCTTTGGTGTCTGTATTCGCATCCACTGCCTGAGGTTTATCTTCAGTGGGAATATATCCGTGATTGCGTAAAGTTGGGTTGCAAGCCGAAAGCCCGAGTATCAGGATACCGAGACTAGCTAATTTAAATAAATTTGGGCGCATGCAAGCTTTCTCTTTCAATTTGTCAGCGTATCCATTACCCAATCAAAATCGACATGGCAAGTAAGTACATGTGAAAAGAGATGGATAAATGCTGAAAATATTGTCACGTATTACTGGGTCGCACCGAGCAGAGATTAAAGACGCCAAGCGTATCTATAAAAAAATCATGGTGCAATCACGCAAACCTGAGTTTTATGGTGAGGATCTGTGTGCAGATACCACAGACGGGCGCATGGAAATTTTGTGCATGCACTTGTCTACGGTTATGTATGCCTTACGCGGTCACGACGCAACTGGGGTCAAATTGAGCCAGGCAATATATGATGTGATGATCGATGACTTTGATATTGCTTTGCGTGAAGAAGGTTTGAGCGATACGGGCGTTGCGCGGCGTATTAAACCGTTGGCTAAAATGTTTTTTACACGAGCCAAGCAATATACAGATGCATTTGATGGGTGTGAAACTGACCAAAATGCATTGGCCAACCTTATGAATAGCCATGTTTGCAAAACTGAAAAAAATGCTGCTGTCTTCATAGATTACACAGCAAATTTTCTGAGCAAGCTTAATACTCTTAGTCTTGGCCAGATCGCGCTGGCTGAAATAGATTTTCCCAAATTTCCCTAAATAATATGTATTCAAACGGGTTTTTCCCTTATAAGTACACTGTAATAATGACGTAACTTGGGGAATACATGCTGGACGGATTAGTAATATCGATAGACGCAATGGGGGGTGATGAAGCACCGGACATTGTTATTCATGGCATCGAGTATTTTTTAAAGCACACTGGGAAGGGACGTCATGCCCGTTTTATAATCCACGGTGATGAAGCACAATTGCTGCCCTTGTTGGCTAAAACGCCAAAAACACGTGCGCGTAGCGAAATATACCACACAGAAAGTGTTATTGCTATGGATGCCAAGCCCGCTACTGCTATGCGGCGCGGCAAGGGTACTAGCATGTGGAATGCTATCGAGTCGGTAAAAACCGGCGAAGCCAAAGTAGCTGTTTCTGCCGGAAATACCGGGGCTCTTATGGCTATGTCAAAGTTGTTGTTGCGTATGAAAAAAGGTGTGCAGCGTCCTGCTATTGCCGCCCGGTGGCCCCACCAGGAAGGTTTTGGTGTTGTTTTRGATGTAGGTGCTAACTTAGAGTGCGATGCCAATCAATTACGCGAGTTTGCCGTGCTCGGTGAAGCTTATTATAGGGCATTATACAAAAAGAAAAAACCTAGTATCGGGCTTTTGAACGTTGGTACAGAGAGTCTGAAGGGCAATGCCACTATTCAAGCCGCCCATGATAGTCTTTCATGTTCGGAACTTGGCCTTAACTACATAGGATTTGTAGAGGGTAATGATATCTCTATGGGCGATGTAGATGTTATTGTCACAGATGGGTTTACTGGCAATATCGCTTTGAAAACGGGGGAAGGTACAGCGCAGTTATTAGGTATGTTTATTAAAGGTGCGCTCAATGACAATTTTTTATCGAAAATTGCCTCTATCGTAAATTTGCCCGCTTTGAGGCGTATGAAAAAACGTATGGACCCKCGCCTTGGTAATGGTGGTTTATTTTTGGGGCTGAACGGGATTGTCATCAAAAGTCACGGTGGTACGGATGCTGTTGGTTATGCCAGTGCGCTCAACGTTGCTATTGAAATGGCAGATAGTAACTTTTTAGAAGAAATCGAGCGGACTTTGGATGCATTGCACGACGAAGATGACAATGTGGAGATACACATACCATGATGCAAAAATCATATATCCGTGGGGTCGGATCATATCTACCGCCTCGGGTTCTTACCAATGCTCAATTGGCAGAAACCGTTGACACGTCTGATGAATGGATTCGTGAACGTACGGGCATTACTCAGCGTTATATAGCCGCAGAAGGTCAATATACATCTGATCTTGGAGTGGCCGCAGCAAAAAACGCATTGGTGGCAGCGGGCATGGACGCATCCGAAATCGATTTGATTATCTGTGCAACGTCTACGCCTGATCTTACTTTCCCTGCGACCGCAACAATTATTCAAGAAAAACTTGGCATTCACCAAGGCGCGGCCTTCGACATACAGGCGGTTTGTTCAGGTTTTATCTACGGGCTCAGTATTGCTGATGCTATGATCAAGGCCGGTACCGGTAAAAATGTATTGCTCATTGGTGCTGAGACATTTTCGCGAATACTGGATTGGGGTGACCGTACTACATGTGTGTTGTTCGGCGACGGAGCGGGGGCCATGGTGTTGTCATCAACCCCTGACAAGGATCCGAATGCAGGGGACGGGGTACTGGATACAGAAATCCGTTCAGATGGGCGGTATCGAGATTTACTATACGTAGACGGCGGGCCTTCATCGACACAAACGGTTGGAAAACTGCGGATGATTGGCAATAAAGTTTTTAAACGAGCCGTTAAAGAACTGTCCAACTCTATGGTCGAATGTTCAGAAAAAGCAGGTATCGCCATTCCGGATATTGACTGGTTTGTACCCCATCAGGCTAACCAGCGTATCTTGGAAGCCGTTGCAAAGAGGTTGGATTTACGACGGGGTCAGGTGATTTCCACGGTTGCCTATCATGCRAATACYTCTGCWGCATCYATACCGTTGGCTATGGATGTTGCTATTAAGGACGGGCGTATAAAGCGTGGYCATACGGTTATGCTGGAAGCATTTGGTGGTGGATTTACCTGGGGTTCGGCACTTTTATCCTATTAGCGGTAAATTTTTCCTGTTTTTTCAGTATTTTACATGCTTTTATCGATATTTGGTATTGGCATAGAGAAAAATATTTGCAAGTATAAATACTCGTCAGAGGGGAACGCGTGTGAGTGAGTATACGGTAACACGAGCAGATTTAATTGATGCGGTGTATAAAGAGATCGGACTATCACGTACCGAGTCTTCGGTCATTATAGAATCGATACTAAATCATATTACGGGGGCTTTGATCCGGGGTGAAACTGTGAAGCTTTCTGGSTTTGGYACTTTCGATGTYCGCCATAAAAAATCCAGAATGGGCCGTAATCCCAAAACTGGTCGAGAAGTACCAATAACCTCGCGTAGTGTTTTGGCGTTTAAGCCSTCWAATATTCTAAAGAACCGTGTTAACTCGKCRTTGACRAAGAATTAGTCTAATAYAATTGAATTAATAGTGATTCGGTAGTTCTATACAGGACAGGTGTAAAAACCTGCAGGAGCATGACGCAGAGAAAATCAACACGAGCGTTTCGAACAATAAGCGAGGCTGCAGACGAGCTTGAATTGCAAGCCCACGTGTTACGCTTTTGGGAAAGCAAGTTTTCTGAAATTCAGCCCATGAAACGTAGAGGCGGTCGCCGTTTTTACCGRCCCGAAGATATTGAGTTTCTTCGCGGTATCAAAGTCCTWCTTCACAGAGAAAAACACCCTATCAAAGATGTGCAAAAACTRATCCGTATTCGTGGRCCACARAGTGTTTTGGAACTTGGGCGATCTGTTGAGCAYGCYGCGAAACCAAGAAATGTTAAAGATACCAATCTRGTGCCAAGGCGGATTAARTCTGTTRTAGACAAGCCCGTTGASCMAAGTGCWGCACCTGCGGCGACACCAAGACCTGCGGTTAAATCTGCTGGTCGTGACAATGACATTGTACGGCGTCCGGGCGGCGATGATATGGCTAAACGTTCAGCTGCCAAGCCAGTTATAACGGAACCTACACCCCAGCAAGCAGATAGCGGTGTGCGTATCAACACTGAAGATAAAKCAAATCTWGAGGACGCGCTTCAGCGGTTAAAAAAGCTAAAGTCCCGCTGGCAAGAATTTACATAAATATCGGTTGTTCACGCGCAGGCATCTGCCTATAAGGTTTGCCTRAATACGGACAATATTGTCGGAGCGTAGCGCAGTCCGGTAGCGCACTCGCCTGGGGGGCGAGGGGTCGTAGGTTCAAATCCTATCGCTCCGACCATTGTTTTTGTTAAGTACAGTTGCCACCGGGGAATTTAAATGCCGTCTGAAACATCATTATCTACCAGTAAAGCCGTGAGTTTTTGGCTGTTCGTTATGATTATTATGGTGGTTTCCATGATCCTGCTTGGCGGTGCGACGCGGTTGACCAATGCAGGGTTRTCGATCACCGAATGGCGGCCAATAACAGGYGCTTTGCCGCCCYTATCTGATGCAGCTTGGGCATCCGAGTTTGGTAAATACCAGCAGATACCRGAGTTTTCTGCCGAGCATCCAGATATGGATTTAGCCGGGTTCAAATTTATCTATTTTATGGAGTGGAGCCATCGTCAGCTTGGGCGGTTAATAGGGTTAGTCTATTTTGTACCGCTGGTATTGTTCTTACGTAAAAAGAAAATACCGAGCGCTAAACGCGGGCGGTTCATTGCTATATTACTGATGATCGGCGTGCAGGGCGCAATTGGCTGGTGGATGGTCTATAGTGGGCTAAGCCACGGACGGGTTGATGTWAGYCAGTACCGGTTAGCCGTRCATTTGGGCACTGCGTTCTTTATTCTGGCATTGCTGTTGTGGACATGGCTGGATAATCGACAGAACTGGCCGGRAAAAYCCCCTAAAGCAAAATTACAAAAACGSGTTACGGCATTGTTTATATTARTMTTTTTACAAGTTYTAGCAGGTGCTTTGGTGGCGGGAACCCATGCGGGTTTGACCTATAATACTTGGCCGTTGATGGACGGCGGCTTGGTGCCGAGCGGATAYCTGGCGCAAAATCCGGTGTGGATCAACATGTTTGAAAACGTYGCMAGCATTCAGTTTAATCACCGYATGCTYGGTTACGCCGTGTTTTTGATGGCATTATGGGTTTGGRTDAGYGCAAAGCGGTTGGATAGCATGGCCATGCACCGTGYCGTAGGCTTGCTTTTGCTGGCGATTTTCGGGCAAATTGCCCTTGGGGTCATTACTTTRYTMTATGTTGTGCCKTTGAARCTGGCTTTGGTTCAYCAAGCCGGVGCCATAGTCGTRTTYYTAYTKGCGGCATGGACGCTRAGAACTGCGAGATAYRGWGTTATTGASGARCTYCCTCAGGVGGATTAACCGCCTTAAGCAATTGCCGTTCGGCATAACTCATGCTGATAAATACAATTCGGTCTTCGTSYGCRYYAACAAGTGCAAGAACACCATCAGCATAAGCYCCRCCKCCGTAGTTAGATGTGGTGGAGSCAACATATTTGATATKGTCWACRCCGYGMACRCTTAGRCCGTTTTTGATRTTRGCTTTGAACATCAAYGGSTCTGTYGGCCAGAGYGGTGWAATAATTAAACCATTTTTGTCACTTTTGMCAAAGGTATTGGTAATAACGGAGAAATACTTTCCAGAAATATCCGAACCCACAYTAGCAACATTTGTCCCYCTTGAGGTTTCATCTGTAWTTGATTTGGCAGAATGAATAATAGTTGCTTCTAGTACCTTACTATTAATYACTATTTTGACTGTGTRAAATTTGCCTCTATTATCTAAAATTTTTATACTATTGCCGTTATTATTGCTYATCAAATCAAAGCTTAGTGCATCAAYATTTTCYCCASWRTRAATCATYGGTGARAARTTRCCGTCATYRTCSGMYTYRATAAAWGCTTCGATNTTTNNGTTGYYTKYWRNTNTNGCTAAAAAYACGCCRGYKKCAKYTTCRCGKGCYAGMCCGAAAATATCAATATATKTGCCRCTRCCAACGGGYTTKGGRTCGCGGCCTTCTATGTCTGTRGAATAGAGATGACCAGCTTCGTCCATCAAGATAATCCGTCCGAGCCACGGGGCYGTGCTGTTGGGCACGAATGTAAGCTGTGMYACKGARATATCCARATCRATRGCATGGGTTGCRACYATATCTATGGYGGGYAGTTCTTTTGYTTCAWTAASKGYWGGKKSGTCAKTRGATTTGTCTGAACACGCGACCAAGCCATAAGTCAAAACAGCGGCGGTTAATAACAGGGTGAGTTTTTTCATTCTATSGGCATAATTTACATAGTAGGGGATTGCYAGTGAAAATATGGATAATATRCGTGTATTTACACAGRCMAAWACASCCAATAARCTACGGTAAAATAATACCGTAATTCTATCTTATTGTTTTTATTAACTAAAATAACAATAATGCAGAAAGTTGTTGACGCTGTAGTGCGGCGCACATAAGAGGACGCAATATTTCAAAACGGGTGCCATATTGGCATCTATTTCATTTGAGGAAAGCCATGAAAACGACTAAATTTCTCAAGACAGCCGAGGTAGAAAAGCAGTGGATATTGCTTGATGCTGAAAACATCATTACTGGCCGTCTTGCTTCTTATATTGCTTTGCACCTGCGCGGCAAACACCGTCCTGATTACTCACCACATATTGATTGTGGTGACAACATCATTGTTATCAACGTTGAAAAAGTAGCGTTTACTGGTAAAAAGATGAAAGACAAAATCTATTACCGGCACACGCAACATCCGGGTGGTTTGAAAGAAACAACTGCGGGTAAAGTCCTAGGCGGACGTTTCCCGGAGCGCGTATTGCGCAAAGCTGTTCAGCGTATGCTTCCGAAAGAAAGCCCATTGGCACGCAAGCAACTTTCTAATCTGCATCTC
Source organism: Robiginitomaculum sp. (assembly GCA_002732905.1). Taxonomy (GTDB): domain Bacteria; phylum Pseudomonadota; class Alphaproteobacteria; order Caulobacterales; family Maricaulaceae; genus Robiginitomaculum_A. Next base: position 54,515 of record NVTC01000006.1, on the reverse strand, counting down.
TATGCTGGTGATGAGCATCCCCACGCCGCACAAAAGCCGACTGTGATCGACTTTGGTGCAATGAATTCTAAAAACGTAAGGGTTAAATAACATGGCCACGGAAAAACAAACTCTCGAAGACCTGAAAAGCGTCATGGACGGTACTGCCGCCGTAACAACATCCGAAGACGGAACTGTTGCTGTTGAAGTCGTACTCCCTGAACCAAAGATCGACGATCTTGGTCGTGCTTATGCTACAGGTAAACGGAAAAACTCTATTGCGCGCGTTTGGATCAAACCCGGTAACGGTAAATTTGTTATCAATGGTCGTGAACAGGAAGTGTATTTCGCACGTCCGGTTCTGCGTATGATTCTTCGCCAGCCCTTCGAAGCTGCTGAGCGTGTAGATAGCTATGACGTTATGGCTACTGTTAAAGGCGGCGGCTTATCTGGACAAGCTGGTGCGGTTCGCCACGGCATCTCCAAAGCTCTGNCAKATNTATGAGCCSTCYCTTCGTGCTGCTCTGAAAGCCGGCGGATTTATGACACGCGATAGCCGCGTTGTTGAACGTAAAAAATACGGTCGCAAAAAAGCCCGTAAGAGCTTCCAGTTCTCAAAACGTTAAGAGATGCGTTAAGCAAAAAGATACATTCATATTGTATTGGAAGGACGCTTCTCCTGAGAGATTGGGGGAGCGTCCTTTTTTATTGGCTGATAGGTAGGGGTTATGACAAAATTAAAAACGGCAGTGCTAGGGGCCTCTGGATATACGGGTGCGGAAGCTGTGCGCCTAATAATGGGGCACCCAAATTTAGATTTATGTGCGCTTACGGCCCACCGTCATGCGGGCAAAGCTTACGGTGATGTCTACCCACATCTAGCCCATCAAGGCTTACCAAACTTACAAAGCTGGCAAGATGTTAAATGGGACGAAATCGATGCTGTATTTGCGTGCTTACCCCACGGGGCAAGTGAAGACACAATTGCCAAAATCGCAAATAAAGACATCAAAATTATAGATTTATCCGCTGATTTTCGCCTAAAAGATGCTCAAGTTTATGAAAAGACTTATGGCCGAGCGCATACCTCACCAAAATTACTGGCGGATGCCGTCTACGGTCTTACCGAATATGCAAGAGATGACCTCAAAACTGCGTCCTTGGTTGCTTGTCCGGGCTGTTATCCAACGGCAAGCTTGCTGGCGATATTACCCGCTCTGGAATTCATCAACACAGACAACATCATCATAGATGCAAAATCCGGCGTGAGCGGAGCAGGGCGCAAGGGAAGCACGGCGCTGATCTATCCAGAAATTGCAGAGGGTGCCCACGCTTATGCTATCGGGAGCCATCGCCACGGCCCTGAAATTGACGAAAAATTGAGTGCGGCAACAGGCCAAAATATAACCGTCAGCTTCACCCCACATCTTATTCCTATGAACAGAGGTATGATTGCGACAGTGAATGTGGAGCTAAACGAAGGCGTATCAGTAAAGGACCTTCGTACTGCCTATGAAGCCCGCTATAAAAACGAAGCTTTCGTGCATGTAGAGGCCGAAGGTATTGTGCCGCACACCCGCCATATTCGTGCATCAAACCAATGCCGTATTGGCATTTTTGCAGACCGTAATCCGCGCCGTGCCGTCATTATATCTGTCATAGATAATCTGACCAAAGGTTCGTCGGGTCAAGCGGTGCAGAACCTTAACGTTATGATGGGATGGGACGAAACACTTGGGCTAAATTTAGTGCCAGTATTTCCGTAAACCCGCTCTGCTTTCTTGTTGCAGGGGTAATATTAAATTCATTAAACGTGATGAAAAACTTGACGCGCGGGTCAATAATTGGGACTGTGGGAAAAATTAATAATAAACATTATACAAGGGGATAATTATGGCTGGAACACCACCTGAAGGTACAGCACAGTGGTCATCACGTTTTGCATTTATTATGGCGGCGGTTGGCTCTAGCGTCGGGCTCGGCAATCTTTGGCGGTTCTCCGCAGAAGCTGGCGCAAACGGCGGCGGTGCATTCATTATGATTTATCTAGCCTGTGTGATCTTCATTGGTATCCCGGTTTTGATGAGCGAGTATATAATTGGTCGCGCGGGTAATGCGGCTAGCGCTATTCGCAGTGTTGGCGATGTGGCGGAACGTTCAGGCGTTTCGAAACAGTGGAGTATATTGGGCGTCACAGGTATGGCTGCTTCCTTCCTGATCGTTAGTTTTTACTGCGTTGTTGCTGCTTGGGTGATCATTTATATACCAAAATTCCTGAGTGGTAGCTTTACCGGACAAACAGCACAGCAGGTTTCGGATCAATTTACAGAAGTCGTGACTACACCCAAGAAAGTGTTACTTGCATTTACGGGCTTTGCTTTTTTAACATCATTCCTTGTGGCGCGTGGTGTCAATAAAGGTATCGAATTTGCATCAAAAATTCTCATGCCTTTATTCTTTTTCCTCCTGTTTTGTTTAGCTATGTATAGCTTGGCAACAGGGTTTTCTACGGAAGTCATCGTTGACGGCAAAACAAGTAACGGTTCTATGGAAGCAATCAAGTTTCTCTTTGCACCGGACTTCTCTGCAATCACACCGGAAATCGCGACGGCAGCTCTTGGGCAGGCGTTTTTCTCTATAGGGCTAGGGAGTGCGATTATGATTACTTACGGATCTTATCTACCAGATTCGATCAGTATCCCAAAGTCCGCTATCATTGTGGGTTTAACTGACACGGCTGTTGCTCTTATTGCTGGTTTAGCAATTTTCCCAATCGTATTCTCGCACGGACTGGATTTTTCTGCTGGTGCGGGAATTTTCTTCCAAACTTTGCCTGTTGCTTTGTCTAATGCACCTGGCGGAAATTTCATCGGAGCGGGCTTCTTCTTCCTCGCAATATTTGCTGCGGTAACATCTTCAATTTCATTGTTAGAGCCCATGGTTGCCTGGTTAGTTGAAAAATTGAATATATCCCGTGTTAAGGCTGCTGCCGGTGCTGGGTTTGTCATGTGGCTGCTCGGTTTTGGTTCGATTTATATTGCCGGCTTTATGGATGTTCTCGACGGAGAGTTAACGGGCGCTATTATGTTGCCACTTACGGGACTTCTGACGATTTTGTTTGTCGGCTGGCGCATGAAGAAATCTTTGGTCGCAGAGCAAATGCACGGTGTTTCTAAAGGCATGCAAAATTTCTTGATCATTCTCGTGCGTTTTGTTGCCCCGATTTTTGTTTTCATTGTTCTTGTTGTCGGAATTTATAGTACATATTTTGCAGGGAAATCAGTCGCAGAAGTGTTCGAATCTAACGGTTTTAAGCGACTTTTAATTCTTATTGTCACGATGATCACAATTCTTGTTTGGACAAAAATGCAAAATCGTAAAGCTTAATAAACGGTCATATATGGCATCTTCACTTGTATTAGGTGAAATCTAACAATATTAACTATTGATAGGTGATATTCATTTAGCTTTAAGCTTAACTGCATTAAGAATATCACGTATACTAATCACATTGAGTTCAGCTCAGTAATAGGAAATAAAATATGAGGTTTATAGCCAAGGGTTTGGTTATTACGATGACTGTTGCAAGCGGCGGGCTGTCGGCTTGTACAACTGTTGATCTAACGCAAGTTGCTGTAACACAGCCACAAACAGCTAGCGAAAAGGTCGAACAGAATGTAGTCGAGCGCACTTCACTTTCTTTGACCCGTATGTTTCACGCTAAAGGCTGGTGTAAAAGTGATCCTGCGGAAAAAACCAAAACCGCTACAAATGTTTTACTGAACGGTATGGATACTGATAGCGAAGCTAACCATGCTCATACATTAATACCCGTTACTTTGACCCAGTTAATTTCTGATATGACAGAAGCAAATTATCAAGTTGAGCAAACGACAAAAGCTGCCGAGGTATATTTGGTTGTAGCTGACGATATTGCAGAGCTTGATAAGGAACTCTCTCAACTGGAAGCGGCATTGTTATCTTCGCGTGAAGCTCAAGCTGGTTTTGTTAAAACTGTCAACGCATTGACAGACAAGAACCATGCCACCCAGCAAAGACTTGAGGATATTTCGAAATCTATAGATAATTTAAAAACTGTGACTGACGCTTATGGTGATCGTACACGGTCCCAAATTGCCGCTCGTGCCTCTGCCGCAGGTTCTTAGCCCCAAAGTTTAGGCGTCGGCGGGTTTACTACAGCACCATTATATTGCAATTTATTGGGAACATCCTTGGCTAACAATAACGGTCCGTCCATATCTATGATATCAGCAAAACTCTCTAGCATCAACATTGGTGCCATAGCCAAAGAGGTCCCGACCATACATCCTGACATGACTGAAAAACCCATAGACTTAGCCGCGCGCATTAATGCTAGTGCCTCGGTTAAGCCACCGCATTTATCCAACTTAACATTTACGGCTCTGTAACCAGCCCCCCAAAGTTCTGGTAAATCTGATCGCGTGTGCAGGGATTCGTCTGCGCATAAGATCGGCAAAGCATTTTCTGAATTGTCTATTAGATCAAAGCTATCCGCTTTCAGTGGTTGCTCGATCATCAAAACGGGAGCACTGCTAAGAGCGGCTCTAAATTGGATTAATTCTTCAGGTGATAAAGCTTCATTCGCATCTATAATCAATCGTACATCAGGGCGAACCTCAAGAACTGCCAAACAAGAATGAAGGCCGTCCAACCCGTCTATTTTCAATTTAAGTATTGGGTATTGTTTCGCCTTTAATGCAGCTTCGGCCATACGTTTGGGTGTGTTAATTGACAAAGTAAAGGCGGTTATACGGGGCCTCGGCTTTGGAAGGTTGAGCAATTGCCAAACAGGTATCTTTGTTTGTTTTGCCCGTAAATCCCAAAGAGCGCAATCAACGGCATTTCTTGCGGCGCCTGCTGGCATGAGGGATTGTAGCTCATCTGTGGTTAAACCTGTTTCAATCTGTTTAGAGATTGCAAGAATTTGGTCTGTTACTGATATTGGTGTCTCATTATAACGGGGGTAGGGGCGGCATTCTCCATACCCTGTCAACCTACCGTCATTGATTTCGGCGCGCACGACATGTATTTCGTGTACGCTACCATGGGCAATGCGGAAGCTACCGGCGATCGGCCAAGTCTGTGTGCTCACTTTTAATTGAAACAATTCATGCCCTTTTCCTTGACCTTTGCCTCAGGATTTGCACGTTAGTACAATGAGTGCAAGCGTGCAAAATAGCCATGAGGCTTACAAGCTGGAAATTGACCAGGGTCAGTTGATCGTCAATGCTTTCGGCCTTTGGAATTTGGATACAATCAAATCCATAGATAAGGCTTTGAAGGCTGACCTGAAAGCACTGGGCTACGGCCAAGTTAAAACATCTGGTGAAGATTACGGCGTTGACGATGATGAGTTTGGCGGCGTTATTTTTGATTTTAAAGAATTGACCCGGATTGATACAGCTGGTGCATTTAGCCTTGCGCGCACTATCGGTTGTCATGATGGATTGTGTAGAGTGTGGCGGGTGCGCAATGCCAATCTGGGGCAAAAGATATTACTGACTGCTGCGGCAGAAGCACAGGCTGGTATGGCTATGTCACCACCAAAACCTTGGTATGACCCATTAACAAGACTGGGGAAAGGGTTTCTACATGGTATTTCTGAAACCTATAAGACAATTGCATTTTTTGGCCAATTCGTGGTTATCATTCTGAAAATGATATTACAGCCGCAGCGCATACGTTGGAAATCAGTAGTATCCCATATTGAACGTGTTGGACTGGATGCGCTGCCGATTGTTGCCCTGCTCAGCTTTTTTATCGGCTGTGTGCTTGCATTTATGGGTGCAGATTTGCTCGAAGCTTTTGGGGCGAAAGTCTTTGTTGTTGATTTGGTTGGTGTAGCCGTACTCAGGGAGTTTGCCGTTTTGATAACGGCTATCCTCATGGCGGGGCGCTCAAACTCAGCATTTACGGCTGAAATTGGATCTATGAAAATGCGCCAAGAAATTGATGCCATGACTGTGATTGGTTTAAATACAGGTGAAACTCTTGTGGCTCCACGCGCTTTTGCTTGTTTGGTTTCAGCTCCAATCTTGACATTCTTCGCAATGGTTTCCGGTTTGCTTGGTGGTTTGGTAGTGGCTTGGTCACAGGGGATTTCACCTGTATTGTTTACGGCACGGATAACCGAAGTTGTTTCGATTAATAATCTTTGGGTCGGTATGGCGAAGGCACCTGTCTTTGGACTTGTCATCGCTATTATTGGTTGTCGCCATGGCCTAGCCGTTGGCGGCTCGGTTGAATCCCTAGGCACGCGTACGACAACAAGTGTTGTGCAAGCAATTTTTACTATCATCTTATTAGATGCGATGTTTGCCATGCTGTTCTTAGAGATGGGCGTATAGATGGCGAAAGTTAATTATGATAAACTGGATTTATCTATCCCTGTGCAAGCCATTGGTCTTCGTTCGCAGTTTGGATCCAATGTTATCCACGACAATCTTGATTTAGAGCTCAGAGCAGGGGAAATCCTCGGCGTTGTCGGCGGGTCAGGAAGCGGCAAATCTGTACTTTTAAACACTCTATTGGGTCTAAAGTTACCAGACGCTGGTATCGTAAAAATATTTGGTCGTAATCGCCAAAACTTGAGCAAAAAAGATTTGCGGGCTTTTGACACAAGGGTTGGTGTCCTGTTTCAAGGCGGCGCTTTATTTTCATCTTTGAATGTACGCGAAAACATTATGGTACCTCTGCGCAAGCATACAGATTTACCTGTATCTTTGATGCGTGAGCTGGCGGACATGAAGTTAAACATGGTTGGATTACCGTCCAATGCGGCAACGCTTTTTCCGGCAGACCTATCGGGCGGCATGCAAAAACGGGCGGGACTGGCGCGCGCATTGGCACTAGACCCACAAATGTTGTTCCTTGATGAGCCAACCGCAGGGCTTGACCCCATTGGTGCTGATGCATTTGATGATTTAATACTAGAGCTTCGTGATGCACTTGACCTTACAGTATTTATGGTGACGCACGACCTTGATACTCTTTTCAAAACTTGCGACCGGGTCGCGGTATTGGTTGACAAACATATTGCTATTGCCGACTCGCTGGATAAAGTAGTTAAATATGACCATCCTTGGGTGGCTGAGTATTTTGGCGGGCCGCGGTCGCGGGCTGCGGGGCTTGGAAATATTTCATTAACAGGGGCACAAACCGAAAAAGGCGACGCATATGGAAAGTAAAGCTAATTTTGCTGTAATCGGCGCTTTTGTACTTGTTACTTTGTTTGGCTTTGTTGCATTTCTCGCATATATAAGCGGGCGGCAATTCGATGATGTTTACGATCATTATATTGTAGAATATATAACACCACCACGCGGTATATCTGTGGGCAGCGAGGTGCGCTTCAACGGCCTTAAAATGGGCGAAGTAACAAAAACCATACTTGATAAAGATGATCCTGGTAAAGTGCTTATCTATATTCAGATACAAGCAGAAACACCTGTTCACATTGATAGCTACGCCCAAAATGAGCCACTCGGTTTGACGGGGCTTAGTTATATACAATTATACGCTGGCGCATCTGGACAGAGATTTGATTTTGCAGCGCTGGGGGAAGAAATTCCACATATTGAGGGCCGCGGCAGCACATTTGATAACTTATTGGGCGGTAGTGAATCCGTTATAGATAATGTCAATTTAGCGCTTTCTCGTGCCGTGGCTGTATTGGATCCCAAGGCAGCTGAAGATCTCCATGGGGTCATAGCTAATCTGAATACGATCACTGGTAAAATTGCCGATGTTGAGGTGAGCGGTGAGCGTGTAGAAAAATTTATTCAAGTGATAGAGCAGGCGGCACTCGATTTCTCTACTGCATCCTTAGCCATTGAAACTACAGCTAAAGATGTCTCTAGATTACTGGAAGGCGACGGCGTCACTAATGTGCTGGTACAGGCGGAAAAATCACTTAAAGCCGCAGAAACAGCGCTTAATGAATATACATTACTCGCCACAGATGGCCGTGCGCTTTCGGAGGAAGCTCGCCAAATCATTGAGCAATTTTCAACCACTGGATTGCAAGATTTATCTCTAGCTATGGCCGATTTAAAAACACTAATAGATTCGTTAAACCGCGTGTCAGATAACCTTGAGCGCAGTCCGCTTGAGTTCCTTGTTGGACAAGAAAAGGAAATTATGGAGTTGCCACAATGAGAAATATAAAACCAAATTTCCTTGGCATAATGGCTGTATTTGTAACTGTGCTGAGTGTGTCAGCTTGCACGTCAATTTTGCCAAAGCCTAAACCAGCGCCGACCATCTATCGGTTAAGCATTCCCGTCAATGCCTCAACTGTATCTCTAAAGAATTCAACGGTTGTAAATATTGAGCTTCCCCAAGCACCTCGTGCGTTAAGTGGTACGGACATTGTTTTGTCCCCGAATGGGCGCCGTTTGACAGCAGCTGCAAGCGCATCGTGGGCAGAGCCTGTACCGAGTCAAGTTCGCCAAGTCCTCGTCGATGTTTTAGCAGCCAATAAACGGATTACCGGAGTTATTCCTAAAGGTGGTACCCGTGTACCATACCGCCTCAATATGCAAATTCGCCGATTTGAGGCCGAATTTGACAACGGTATAGATGTTGCTCCGAATGCTATCGTGCACATCAACGTCACTTTAACTCATGTAAAATTTCGGCGATTGGTCGGTGTTTATTCAATAAGAACCAATGCGCGCGCCAGTTCAAAAACTGTGTCTTCTATAGTTGAAGCACAAGATAAAGCTACCCGTGAAGCAATGAATGATATTTCGTCATGGCTAAATGGTGTTTTAGACGATAAAAATTAGAAAATAAACGGCGGGGTAATCCCCCGCCTTTTTTCTAAGTTTTCGGCTTAGTGACGACGGCAGGTGCACCTGGAGGTTTAGTTTTGCGCGTACATTTACCATCGAAAAATGCACCATTGGCAATAATAAGATGATCTTGGACAAGGTCTGCTAGGACATTAGCGGTTTCCGCCATTTCAATACTGTTAGCAGTTATCTTACCTGTCACTTTACCGCGAATGAGGACTTTACCGGCAGTTATCTTGCCGTTGATTGAACCTTGCTCTCCAACTGTTAAAGTAGTTGCTTTAACATTACCCTCAAGGCGCCCTTCGATTTGTACGTCGCCGTCAGTACTAATTTCACCTGTGATCACTAAATCTCTGCTGAGGATAGATGGTGCTATGGCAGTTTTCGAGCGGGTAGGCGTTGATAGTTTCTTGCCAGTATCCTTTGGCATACTAGGGGTCGATTTTGTTGATGGCTGATTGTTTTTACTGAACATATTGTCCTGCTTTCATAAATATTTTTGGATTGTAAGTGCGGTTTTCAAAGGTAATCTCATAATGTAAATGAGTGCTTGTTGAACGCCCTGATGACCCCATACCAGCGATTTTTTCACCCTTTTCAATTTTCTGACCACGTTTCACATATGTTTTTTCAAGATGCGCATAACGGGTCTTAAATCCATATCCGTGGTCAATTTCTACGACACGACCATAACCGGAACGCCGCCCAACAAATTTAACCTTACCGTCTGCGGTCGCAATAATTGGTGCTAGCTTGTAAGATGCTATGTCCATGCCATTATGCTTGGTTGGACGTTTTGTAAACGGATCTTTGCGTGCGCCATAAGCACTCGTAACATAATTTTCTGCATCAATTGGGTAAGCCAAGGGGATTGACTTTAGTGCCAGCTCCAAAGCTGCTACTTCTGCAGAGCGTGCTTTAATACCGTCAAGGCGGGATAGGAAACCGCCAGGCTTAGTTATTGTGTTATCACCGATTTCAATTAATGGTCCACCCATACCACCCTCACCATTAGCAAGAATTTTTTCCAGTGGCAGGCCTGTTGATCGGAGTATAGCTCTAGCAGTTTCAATTCTGTTTTGAATTTTGTTTTCACCGCTAGTTAAAATATTGTTTTGCTCAAGATCAAGATTGGTCAAAGATGCATCAAGAACGGTACCAGTGCTCAAGTCCGTAAGTCCAGCAAAATTAATGCGTGGTTGTCGTTCAATAACGTCAGCAATCATAGGCGCCATAAGGACTTCACTAGATGCATATTTGGTTAGATTAAGCTCTTGCTCAGTTGGTGTGATGCCGCCCAGAGTAATCATGCTTACAATTGTGTTGTGTTTATCTTCAAAATGTTTTGCGGCAAGCTCAAACTGATCTTGTTGTATTTCAAGAAGTGCCCGCGCATCTTGCTCCTGTGCTTCCAAATTGACAATATAACGGTCATATTGTGCTTTTTGAACCATAAGATCTTTGGTTGAAGAACGAAGCGGACTTTGACCCCATAAAATACTGATCAATGTAAACAAGAACCATGCAGAGATTAAAAATGCTGTAGAGGCGACCAATAATTGAGCACGGGTTGTCAAAATGAAATAGTCTACACGACCGCCAGTTCTGTGAATGAACTGGCGTTCAGGGAATGTCCTTAATAGGCGCTCCCGCAGACTGTTCCACAGTTCTGATGGTTTAATCTCTAGCATGTATCCCCGAATTTGCTGTRCCTGTGACTATAGGAGGAAACATTTAACGAGTTTTCAAGAAAAAACTAGCCAAATCATCAAAAAAGCGAAAAAATAAATAAAAAACAAGCAAACTRMGTATTTAGRGTTGGTAAAAACCATKMGGYATCCCGGCTAAAGTGCGTGCTTCGTAGTTAAACGGCGGTTTTAGGGTGCCTTTATAGTGGGTTTGTACGAGCAGTTTGAATGTATCTTCTGGGTTTTTGCTTTCACGCTTGCATATATGCAAAAACCACCGTGTTCCTGCTGCGACATGCGGTATTTCTTCATCGTAAATAATGCGGAGTATTGCCGCACTGTTTGTGTCGCCGACATTGGTAAGTTTTTTGATCATTCCTGGTGTAACATCCAGGCCGCGGGCTTCCAGAACCATTGGTGCAATCGCTAACCGAGCGGCAAGGTCTTGTGAAGTTGAAAGCGCGGCCTGCCAGAGGCCGTTGTGYGCTGGTAACGCCCCGTAATGACTACCCAGTTCAGATAAACGATCATTAATCATGGTGAAATGCCGCGCCTCGTCGCCGCAAACTCCRACCCAGTCATCGATAAAGTCCTTGCGGGAYYGGTTGGAAATCCGTGAACTGTCRCCGTAGCGRGCTACCATATCAGCTGCTAAATTTATGGCATTGAATTCTATATGGGCAATAGCATGYAGTAGCGATATACGGCCGTCTCGTGATCCGAGACGTCGCCGTTTAACATCAGTTGGTGCAACAAGTTCGGGCTTTATGGGTCGTCCTGGTGTATCGGGGGTGTCAAATTTTAATCTGTTGGAGATATTCAGATGCCCGCCACGCCATTGGCTTACCATATTTTGTGCGGCAGCAACTTTATCAGCTGGTGCAGCTGCTTTTAAGACAATAATGGCTAGTTCTTGTATATGCATTGAGGTTAAACGTTCTTGGCCGCATCCAATACGGCTTCTGCATGACCTTTAACACGAACCTTGCGCCATACTTGCGCTATTTTTCCGTCTACATCAATTAAGTATGTTGAACGTTCAATGCCCATATATTCACGACCATATAGTTTTTTAAGTACCCAGACACCGTATGCCTCACAAGCTACGCCTTCTTCGTCTGCAGCTAATGTTATGTTTAAATTATGTTTGGCGATGAATTTTCCGTGTCTGATAATGGAATCTTTGGAAATGCCAATTATTTTCACGTTAAGTGTATCAAAGTCTTTTTTCATAGTGCTAAAGGCTGTAGCCTCTGTGGTGCAACCGGGCGTCATATCTTTGGGATAGAAAAACAGAACAACTATGCTTCCACGTAAACTTGATAATGTTATTTCGTTATTACCGTCAGCTGCATCRGCTGCGGTGGCTGTTGGAAGTGTGAAATCAGGTGCGGTTTGTCCRATATCCATWATGARCTCCTTATATGGTTGTGCTGTGCTATGAGCGATAYGGAACTTAAAAACAAGCTGGCAGAATTTAAARYCCTMATTAGRAGCGCGCTAACAAAATTTGATGTTTTMWTCAAAAACAAGTTKGYAAAAGYCAAGGTTCTWACCAARRCTCTAACAMTRTCTGATATCSGYTCATYATCTCTTWGGGTRATGTTAGAATTMGGTAGTGTCATTCTAACGTTGGCAATTGTTTGGYTWGCAGCGCTTGSYATGTTGATGAACMGACCTTCGGTRAATCTAGCATTCGTCAAACCCCATTATGARCATTGGTTTTCTCAGGCMTTTGAYGGAAAAACAACAGAAATAGAYAGYTATTCTGCAAGATGGGTGCARGAGCGCAGGGTTGTGGAGGTGCATGCAAAGGGCATTCATATCTATTCCGACGATGGAGCGTCGCAGACAATTGAAAAAGTCAGCGGAGAATTTCGGATAAAAGATAATTTATGGGCTACACCTGAAATAGTGAGTTTAAGCRTTACTGGTGGCGCTTTGACCGTAGTTAGGGGSGCRGATAAGCGAATGCAAGTGTCTGTGGGGACACCGGAAGCTTCTGGGAATGTCGGCGCTTTATGGCAATCTGAGGTCGGCACGGCTAGCGGAAATTTGCTAAAGCAGATCGAAAAAATAACCGTAAACTCTGCTGATATTTATTTTGAAGACAGGTTCAATGATCTGGAATTAGCATTTGCAGACATAAATGCTACATTCTCGTTTATAGATGATAATATCATGCTGGATGTAGTGGGCATTCTTAAAATGGATGTAGATGCAGATGTAGATGCGGGGGCAGTCTTTAACCTAGAGCTTCAAACCACGCCGGATATACAAGCATTTAGCGCCAGTCTGGATGTAAATAATCTTGTTCCTGCCCGTATAGCGCCCGTGCGCGGCCCCATAGCCATATTGTCAAACCTTGAAGCGCCAATCGATCTAAACGCAACTATAAAAACTGGAAAGAATGTGGGTGTTGAAGATTTGCAGTTTAGTCTTGTGGCCGGAGCAGGGCTTTTAAAAACTGGAACAACATACAARCCTTTTACCCATGCCMGMATTGAAGCYCATTATGATGCATCRGCACAAGATATMCAGATWMRGGCCGTTGAAGTTGAAAGCGARGCACTTGATATTAYCGCRGATGGYCGTTTGCAAAAYCCAACTGAAGGGATTACGGGCTTCTTTACGCAATCAATTGGTTTTGCTGTTGATATCGCTTCTGCACGTATCAATCCCGGACAAAAATTTGATGGGCCGATAGTACTGAAGGCGAGCACAGTGCGTGGTGCGTTTGATTTACAGCAAAACAATATTGAATTTGAAACTTTGAGACTTGATTTTGGGACGTTTCAAACAGACTTATCTGCAGGGCTGAAACGAGATGATGCGGGTAATATTACGGATGTAACAGCTGATGGGGTTATTAACGGTATACTGAGTAAAACACAATTGCTTGGTTTTTGGCCAAACAACTTTGCTCTAGGTGCCAGAAACTGGATAGAAAATTCGTTGCAATCAGGCAATATTTCCAATCTAAAAATACAGGCTGCATTGGATTCTACAGACATTGAGAAGCAGCAAATCGCTAATGAGCATTTGAACATAAAATTCGATGTGCGCAACGGGGAAATCCGTTATATGCGTAAAATGCCTTGGTTTAGAAATGCTGTGGGGCATGGGATATTGCAAGGTAATCGAGCGGATTTCTTTGTGACTTCTGGAAATGTAGATGGTTTGACTATCAAAAACGGTAAGATTACTATCCCGAAACTCAGCCCTCACGGCGGTGATTTCACCATTGACTTACAAGGTACAGGCACGGTTAGTGAAATGCTCAGGGTTAGTAATTTCCCGCCGTTCGAGTTTTCCAAAAACTACGGTATTGATCCCAACGCTTTTGAAGGGGCTGGGGAAATAGACTTACATGTTACACGGCCATTGTTGGAGTATTTTGATCAGAACCGTATCTTGTATCAGCTGTCAGGAAACTTCACCGATGTGAGCATCCCCGTTGGCGTTGGCAAATTTAAGCTCAATGATGGCCAGATATCTTTACATGCCGATAAACGCGGTATTGAAATTTCTGGACCAATAAAGCTAGGCAGTTGGCAGACTTCGTTGGACTGGATCAAACCGCTTGAATACCCAAATACGCCCGCAAAATATACATTGATTGGTGCGATTACGCGTGATGATCTAGATGCATTCGGAATTGGATTGCGCCGTCATTTTGGCGGCGAAGTTGGCTTACACATTAGTGGTGAAGGTGATGGTTTAGCTATACAACAAGCAGATATATTTGCCAATTTTAAGCGAGCCGAAATCAATATTGGTAGTCTTTGGTATAAGCCTAAAGGGCGCGACGGTACATTAAGCGGGCGTTTTGTGTTAGAGCCAAAAGGCGGTGGACGGATTGAAAACCTCTCCATTATTTCGGACGGTCTGGATATCAAAGGTTCTGTTGCTTTGGCGCCGGACTTGCGTTTGATAGCACTGGATTTACCTTCGACAAAAATTAAAGGCCTAATCGACGCAAAGATAAGTGCAAAGTCGACAGATAACGGCATTCTTTCAGTGGAGCTTGATGGAGCGTATTTAAATATTGAGCCTTGGGTCAATCAAGCCTTTAAAACTCAATCCAGCACTTTAGCAGCCCCTATCGAGCTTGTAGCGCGTCTCAATAARCTGAGCCTTGATGAGAATTATGAGCTGAATAATGCGAGAGCGCAATTTTCCCACACGGGTGAAACGATTGTTCAGGCACTTCTGAGTGGGGATACTGAAAAGGGTCCGTTTTTAGCAAAGATAGCAAGTGATGGTGATACATTTGACCGCGATGTCCGTGTGGAAATACCGGATGCTTCCATGGCAGCTTTGGCATTTCTTGGCATGGAAAATATTAAAGGCGGTATATTGCAGATTGATGGTAGTTTGCCGCCTGCTGGTGAACAGGGGGGCGTAACTGGGATGGTGACCTTACAAGATTTTACTCTCGTCCATGCGCCAGCATTTACGCAAATTTTATCTTTGGCATCTTTGCAGGGTTTGTCGGATACGCTCGGGGGCAGCGGTTTAAAATTCGATGAAATGGAGCTGCAATTCGCTATGAAGGATGGGGTGTTGAAAATTCGTGAAGGCCGTGCATCTGGCTCTGCAYTGGGACTTACGGGTGAAGGTAATATAGATATTTCAAAAAACACTGTAGATTTTGATGGTGTTTTGGTGCCGTCTTATACTGTAAAYTCTATCTTGGGCGACATCCCTTTGATCGGTAATATTATGGTTGGCAAGAAAGGCGAGGGTATGTTTGCGCTGAATTATTCTGTCAAAGGCCCATTTGCAAAGACACAAGTGTCTATCAATCCATTGTCCGCCTTAACACCCGGTTTTTTGCGGCGGATATTTGATGTTAAGCGTGATAAAATAGAAGATCCGGACATAGTGGATTTGATTAAAGAGCAAGAGAAAAAGGACTAACAATGAGAAAATATTGGATAATAGGCGCTGTTGCCGCTTTGGTGTTGAGTGGCTGTAATGAACAAGAAACGGCAGTCGTAGCGCCAATGCCTGCGGCCGAAGTTGATTTAAGCCCTGAACTGGCAGGGCGGTTCTCTAAACTTGCGCTGGATTGTGTTCACAGGGAATATCCCAATAAAATTGGTCATGTTTTTACGAGTGCCGCAGATGTTGGCACACCAAGCCAGTTACATCCGGCTTTTTATGGGTGTTTTGATTGGCATTCTTCCGTGCATGGTCACTGGCTCTTGGTGCGTCTGTTACATGTTGGGCCAGAAGATGCGCCGTGGCGTGCAGATGCAATAGCTAAACTTTCCCAGAGTTTCACAGCTGAAAATATTGCTGCAGAAGTCGCCTATTTCGAGGCGCCTAACAGAGCATCCTATGAGCGGCCTTACGGGGTTGCGTGGTTGTTGCAATTAACCGCAGAATTGCGAGAACTGGCCCAAAAAGACAATGTCCCGGAGGCGAACCAATGGTTGGCAACATTGGAACCATTGGAAGCCGTTATCACGATCAAGGTCAAAAACTGGTTGCCAAAACTAGCTTATCCCATCCGGTTGGGAACCCATAACCAATCAGCCTTTGCCTTTGGCTTGATGTTGGATGCGGCGCGGACTTCGGGCGATAAAGAACTTGAAGATTTGTTGATAGAGCGTTCAAAAACCTATCATTTATCTGATAAAAACTGCCCGTTGGCCTATGAGCCGAGCGGGGAAGATTTCCTGTCGCCGTGTCTATCCGAAGCTGATTTAATGCGCAGGRTCTTAAACCAAAAAGAATWTGCGCARTGGCTGACCGGGTTTTTACCAAACCTGCCTACGGACGGGAGTTCTGATTGGTTGGTGCCGGGCGTGGTTAAAGATGCCAGTGATGGTAAATTGGTGCATCTGGACGGGGTTAATCTATCCCGTGCGTGGAATTTAGAAAATATAGCGCACGCATTGCCTGAAGGTGATCTGCGTATCGCTTCCTTAAACGCCGCTGCCACCGTACACCGTGACACTGGCCTAAAAGCCGTTACGGATGCCTATTATTCCGGCTCTCATTGGCTGGCCAGTTTCGCTACATATTTGATGACCCAAAGAGGGTATTAAGTGATGACAATAGCTTGCCGCCAGACCTCCGTTTCTRTATAGCCAGTTTGWAACATTCAAAGAGTTAAAAATGCACGATATAAAAGCCATTCGACAAAACCCTGACGCTTATGACAAAGCTTGGGCGCGGCGCGGWYTWGARMCRCAGACCAAAGCTATTTTGGATAAAGATATTTTGGTGCGMCAAGCTCTGAAAGTWCAGCAAGAAGCCGAAKCCGCTCGTAACAAAGCCTCTAAAATGATCGGCGCRGCTATGGGGCGCGGCGAYAAKGAMGAAGCGGAACGGYTWAAAACTGAAGTTGYRGGTGCGAAAAATGTCATCGCCATGATGGGAGAGCAGATTGCGTCAGAGAAGGGCGTATTGAACGACCTTTTGGCCGGCTTACCAAACTTGCCAGCTGATAGCGCGCCGGACGGTGCCGACGAAGACGAAAATGTTGATCTGCGCACTTGGGGCGAGCCAACAAAATTTGATTTCAAACCCAAAGCACATGATGACCTCGGCGCGGCGCTTCAAGGTCCAAATGGCAGCATGATGGATTTCGAAACCGCAGCAAAAATGAGCGGCTCTCGCTTTGTGGTACTGAGCGGGAAATTAGCCCGTATGGATAGGGCGCTTGCGGCGTTGATGCTGGATATTCAGACAGAGGAACATGGTTATACGGAATGTGTCACGCCGTACATGGTTAGAGCACAAGCTCTCACTGGGACAGGCCAATTACCTAAGTTTGAGGAAGATCTGTATGAGATAAAAAACTCATATGCAGACAGATTGAATGCATCAAGTGTGCAACTATCGGCTATGCAAAGCGATATAGCCTCATATGAAAGTGAAGAATATAAGATACACATAGATTTACTTAATCAACTAAAAGAAATTGTCCAGAAAACTGAAAATAAAGACCTTGTGGACGTCACTCAAGGGTTGATTGTGAACAATAACAAGATAGTGCGGGACAGAGATAAAAGACAGCATGAACGTGTAACGAAAGTTGACAAATTGCATGCTGAGCTGGATGAGTTAGCAGAACGAAATGAAATTAGACAATTTCTCATTCCGACCGCCGAAGTTTCCCTCACTAACATAGTCCGCGAAAGCATCATTGATGCTGAGAAACTGCCGCTCCGCATGACGGCACATACGCCTTGTTTCCGTTCCGAAGCGGGGAGTGCAGGACGCGACACCAAAGGTATGATCCGCCAGCACCAGTTTAATAAGGTCGAGCTTGTCTCTATCGTCAAGCCAGAGGAAAGCGAAGCCGAGCACGAACGGATGATCGGTTGCGCCGAAGAAGTTCTGAAACGGCTTGAACTACCTTATAAGGTGATTGAACTGTGTACAGGTGACTTAGGCTTTGGCGCACGCAAGACCTACGATATTGAAGTCTGGTTGCCGAGCCAAGATTGCTACCGCGAGATATCTTCTGTCTCTAACTGTGGGGATTTCCAAGCACGCCGTATGAATGCCCGCTATAAACATGCAGAAAAAGACAACCGCTTTGTCCATACTCTTAACGGATCAGGCCTTGCCGTTGGCCGCACACTCGTTGCTGTGTTGGAAAACTATCAGAACGAAGACGGCAGTATCACAGTGCCGAAAGCCTTGGTGCCTTATATGGGCGGTGTAGAGGTTATAAATTGACCTTTATTAATTTTGTCATCCCGGGCCCTTTTTTCATTGAAGATGGCCGGGACCTCGCAATTTGTTGTAAGGCCGAGGTCCCGCATCTTCGCTACGCTTCGTGCGGGATGACAATTAATTTTGCTGAGGTAGGGTAAGTGCGCATTCTCCTGACAAATGATGATGGGGTATCGGCTGATGGGCTCGAAATTCTTGCGGAGATCGCCCATACGATAAGTGATGACGTCTGGATCGTTGCCCCTGCACAGGAACAATCTGCGGCCTCGCGCGGGGTCAGCTTACATAATCCGGTGTTTACACGAAAACTGGCTGATAAAACCTATTCTGTGTCCGGTACGCCGACCGATTGCGTCATCGTAGCTTTGCGCGAAATTATGCTGGATAATATGCCAGACTTGGTGCTCTCAGGCGTCAATAGAGGGCAAAATATTGCCGAAGACATCGGATTTTCCGGTACGGTTGCAGGTGCGCTTCAGGGCATGCAAATGGGCATCCCGTCTATATCTTTATCTCAAGCACGCGGGTTTTATAACCATAACCACGGTAAGGTAAATTGGAAAGCTGCTTTAAAGCACGGTCCTAAGCTCTTGAAAAAGTTGTTGAAACAAGGTTGGCCTACGGATGTTGTCCTGAATATAAACTTCCCGGATGTCAAAGATGACCATGTAGAAGGCATTCACGTCACTAGCCAAGGACGGCGTGATTTCGAGATGAGCAATATCGATAAACGCACCCATCCGCGCGGCGGCCATTATTATTGGCTGACATATAAGGGCGGCAAGTCCGATCCTGCGGCCGGTACAGATTTACGGGCGGTTTACGACGATTATATCTCTGTTACGCCCATACATATTGACCACACCCATTACAAAACTGTCGCCACGCTTTCTGCTCTGTTTGAGGACTAGCCCGTGTCATTCATCATGTCATTCATAGAGACATTATGTCGTTCATAGAGCCCGGTCTATTTGACATGATTATGCGGCTTCGCGGCAGCGGAATCTCCGATAGTAATGTGCTGCGCGCCATGGAATTGGTCAAACGGTCAACCTTTGTGCCGGATGATTTAGTGCCGCAAAGCTATGACGAACGGCCATTGCCGATCCCGTGCGGGCAAACAATGCCTACCCCGCTCAGTATCGCCATCATGTGTCAGAGCCTAGATGTGAAACCGTCCCATAAAGTCATGCTGATTGGAGCAGGTAGTGGCTATACTGCTGCGGTTCTTGCCAAAATGTGTCGCCGAGTTTACGCGGTCGAGCGTTACCGCACCTTGGTAGAATATGCTGAGGGCCGCTTGTTGAAACTAGCTGCAAAGGTAGTCGTGCGCCACGGTGATGGCCGCCTTGGTTGGCGCGGGCAAGCACCATTTGACAGAATATTGGTCAGTGCATCCGTGCGCGTCATACCGGATAGCTTGCAAAGCCAGTTAGCAACCGGCGGGGCAATTGTTGCCGTTGTTGACGGGATGCTTGTTCGGGCCGTTAACAACGGTAAAAAGCTTGTGGAAACACCAATACTGGCCATGGATTTACCGGCTATGGAAGCAGGAAAAGCCAAATCTATGTGACCACACCTTAACTGTTTTTTTACCATAATGTCTGATTGTAACTACAATATTTTATCAAGTTTGATTTTTATCAAGTTGTCTTTTTATCAAATTGTCTTGGAGGCCGTTATGTTACGCCGCATTCTTATTTCATCCGCAGTTTTATCAGTAGTGTCTATGCCAGCATTGGCACAAAGCAATGACGCTGCATTACAAGAAGAAATCCGCAAGGTTCATGCTTATAATGCGCAAGCAACCACGCCAGCAACCAGCAGCGCTTACCAAGATGCAAAAATCAAACTATTGGTAGAGCCGACTACGGACATTGCATATGTGAATGCGCCACCAGTGCCTACGTCCACCACGCCTACATCCACAGCATCTGGGCCAACAATGACCACCGTGCCGCAACCGGCTACGACGTACACCCGTATTCACCGGGTTGTTGAAGACGATACTTTATACAATTTGGCAAAGCGCAATTGTATAACCGTAGCCAACATTCAAAAACATAACGCTATGAGCGACAACAATATCCGAATAGGCCAGATGTTATCACTACCGACGAGTAAATGCGTTTCAGTGGCGCCAGCACCTACAACACTTGCACCAATAGTGCCAACGCAGGCCACTATACAGACCCGTACTGAGGCTGGAGTAGTGCGCCAAGTGATGCCTATCCAAACCGGCATCAAAGTGCTCACAAGCAATGCATATGCCGTTCTACCAAAAGATAGCCTGTATAGTATCGGCAAACGGTATTGTGTGAGTGCAGGGGAACTTGCCGGATTTAACAATATCGATAGCGCTACACCTATTCAGCCTGGGCAGATTTTGCGCCTGCCAGAAAAGGCCTGTAATTAATAAAGGCCTGTAACTAATAATTGAATTTATCAGCGTTAGTGCATTGCAATAAATATTGCTAGGCTTATATAGTCCTGAAGTAAGTACCCATTAAGGGTACACAATTTTGGGACACACCTATGTTAAATATCTTTATGCAAGCAAATTCTGCCGGCGCACCTAGCGCCTTAATGCAATTCGCACCCTTCATTTTGGTTGGTTTGATATTCTATTTTCTTCTTATTCGTCCTCAAAACAAGCGTATGAAAGCTCATAAAGCTATGTTGGCTGCTGTTGTACGTGGTGATGAGGTTGTCACAAGCGGAGGGCTCATTGGTAAGGTCACCAAGGTTACCGAAGATGATATTACAATAGATTTGGGCGGCGGCACCAAAGTCAAGGTTGTCAAATCTATGTTAACGGACATCCGCAATAAAACAGTAGCGGCCAATGATACTGGTAAGGGTTCTGGTAAGACTTCTGGCAAAGCTAAAAAGAAGTAGATCTTAAAAACCTAAGTTTCGGAGACCATTCATGAAGCCTCTATATTGGAAATTACTTCTGATTTTAGGGGCTATGGTTGTCGGTGCCAGTTTGGTGGTGCCAAAGGCACTGCGTAAGAATACACCGCATGGTGTAGACAATGTTTCGCAGACACTATTTTTAACAAGCTTAAACCAAAACCCCGTTCATGATGTTGCTGATGTCGCTGTTGGTAAAGTTAAATATCTACCTACCCCGTATACTGCTAACTTTTCTAAGTTAAGCTCTACAATTGCAATTCGTTTTATTGCAAAGATCGACACGCCTACATATTCACTTAATGCTGGAACAAGGCCAACCAAGGCCCGCGTTATTGACTGATATTTTGTGACTGCATTGGTTCTTCCAGACAGTAAAAATCGTTTGCTTGTCAGAAGAAACCCCCTAGTAGTACGGCCAATCATTTCGCGCGGTACTTTACCACACACACAAAATAAAAAGGAAATGCAATGCTGCATTTTTCACGTTGGAAAATAACTTTTATTCTTGGGGCTGTCTTGCTCGGGTTTCTGTTTGTCATGCCCAATGTTTTACCCAAGGATGTTCGCGAAGGCTTGCCTTGGCCTCTCCCCAGACAAACCCTTAACCTCGGTCTCGATCTGCAAGGTGGTGCCCATCTTCTTTTGGAAGTCGATCTAAAAGACGGCATACAGAAGACTTTAAAATCGGAACTCGCTGGTATGCGGGCGGCTCTGCGCGAAGAGCGTATTTCCGCGACACTGCGCATTAAAGATGAAGCTATCTTCGTCACTTTTAAAAACGATGCAGATGCAGAAGCAGGTGCGCCGATCGTACGTAAGCAATCTGTACCCGTTGATGTAAATGCTATCGGCGGCGGCGGTAAGACTTTGGGTATCGAAAAGCTTGGCGATACGCGCTACAAGGTTACGGTATCCGAAGAAAACATCCAATACATCAGTGACCGGACGATTGAACAATCCATTCAGGTTCTACGCAAACGTATTGACCCAACAGGTACAACAGAAATGACTTTGGCCAAAGAAGGGTCAGAGCGTATTTTGCTCCAAGTTCCGGGCGCCAAAGATGTAGACGAATTAAAATCTCGCATTGCTAAAACGGCTAAACTTGGTTTTCATGAAGTGGCAGTTGTCGATTCCGTGGTTCTTCAGCTTTGTGTTGAAGACGGGCAGTGCCCGCTTGGTAAAGTGGCCTATCCTCAGAAAAATGGTGGTGGCTATATGATGGTCTTGGACCGGGAAATCGTAACCGGTGCCGACCTTAAAAGTGCCAGCGAAGGGCTGCACCCGCAAAACAACTATCCTATTGTCAATTTCAAATACAATTCCAGGGGCGCCCGTAAATTTTGTGATTTTACCGCCACACATGTTGGTGAGCCGTTTGCCGTTGTTCTCGACGGAGAGATCATTACTGCCCCCAATATCAACGGCGCTATTTGCGGCGGTAGCGGCTTTATTGAAGGTAGCTTCACCATGGAAAGCGCTAAAGAGCTTTCTTTGTTGCTTAATGCTGGTGCGCTACCTGCCAAACTCAATATCGCAGAAGAGCGCACAGTTGGGCCGGAACTMGGCGCTGATTCTATTCAGGCCGGTAAAATTGCTTCCATGATTGGCCTAGGCGGCGTGTTCATATTTATGTGGATCACATATGGTCTGCGGTTCGGGACATTTGCTAACATCGCGCTAGCAACCAATATCGTATTAATCGGTGGGGCATTGTCTCTGCTGGGTGCTACGTTGACATTACCGGGTATTGCTGGGATTATCCTGACAATCGGTATGGCGGTTGATGCCAATGTGCTCATATTTGAGCGTATTCGTGAGGAATCGCGAAACGGACGCGGTCCGATCAATGCTATTGATACAGGCTACCGTCTGTCGTTAGCACCGATCTTGGACGCCAATATCACCACATTGATTGCCGCTTTGACATTGTACTTTGTTGGTTCAGGTCCCATTCGCGGTTTCGCAGTGACCCTGTCCATCGGTATCGTCATGTCCGTATTTACAGCCGTTGTTGTCGCTAGATTGATGACTGCCACTTGGCTCCGCCGTGCGCGGCCTAAAAAATTACCAATATAGGTGTCCCATGTTTGATATATCCTTAGTTCGCTATCTGCCCAAAAACACAAACGTCCCTTTCATCAAAGTACGTTTGGTCGCGATGGTTTTATCCCTATTGGCAATTATTGCCTCAATATTTTTGTTTACGACAAAAAACCTAAACTACGGCCTTGATTTCAAGGGCGGTACGGTTTGGGAATTTCACTTAACCGAAAGTCCGACCGATGGGGACTTAACGGCTATCCGTGCGCTTGGTCCTAAACTTGGTCTCGGCGAACTTGCCATCCAGACGATTGGGCAAAGCGATAAAGACAAAGTACAAGCCATCCGTTTGTCGGTGTCAAAACAAGCTGCTCTCGAAGGCGACGAGAATGATGATCAAGCACAACAAGTTGCGCTTAAGTCCATTCAGGTTGCTGTCGTTGAAATGTATCCAGAAGTCGCCAACACGGAAAACACATTGAGCGTACAAGTTCTTGGTACCAAAGTGTCCGGTGAGCTTAAGAAAAAAGGGGCTATGGCCGTTATATTGGCTCTGATGATGGTGCTTCTCTATATTTGGTTCCGGTTTGAATGGCAGTTTGGTCTTGGAGCTGTGGTCGCACTGGCCCATGATGTTATCCTGACAATTGGTGTGTTTTCATTCACGGCGCTAGAGTTCAACCTATCGATTGTCGCCGCGATTTTGACCATTGTTGGCTATTCACTCAATGATACGGTGATCGTCTATGACCGCATTCGCGAGAACTTACGGAAGTACAAGAAGAAACCTCTGGCCGATGTATTGAACCTGTCGATTAATGATACATTGTCGCGGACCATTATGACTTCGGTTACGACAATGCTTGCTTTGGTCGCTCTCTATGTTTGGGGTGGCCCGGGACTGCATGGTTTTGCATTCGCCATGATTTGGGGCGTGTTCGTAGGTACATATTCATCAATATTTGTCGCATCACCAATCTTGTTATTGTTAGGTGTGAACCGTACCGGACCGCAAAAATAACTGATTTTCCTCCCTCTTAACGGGGGAGGAAAGCTCTATTTTTTTGGTAGGCGTTTTAATCCACTCTTGGATATTCGTAATATAGTCCGTCCGATTATTCGGTCTTTTGCCACAGGACCAATCACAGCGCTTGGTGTTGATTGTGGATTGTCGCCTTTAAAGAAGTACTGACTATTTTCAATGCGTTCTAACCGCTTTACGATCCGGCCTAAATCGGAATGGTTTACCACATAAATAAACCCCGGCCGTATCGACCGGGGTTTAATTGTTAGGACATAATCACCGCCTGTAAGTGTCGGAGACATGCTATCGCCGACAACTTTAGTCAGGTGCGGCATTTATAGATCTGGATAGACAACTTCCAGAGCAGGCGCATAAGGTGCCGTGACACGTTTGGTTTTGACGTCTTTCATTTTCCAGAACATTTCTGCGAAATCATTGACCAGTTCAACCAAAGCCAGACCGTCTTCGCGGTGTAAGTCTTGCTTACATTTGCTGGCTTTCATCATGATATTATGGGCAAGCTCGCTAGCTTGCTCTTTGAGTATATCGCCTTTGATGAAATCGCCCCAGATAATGCGAATTTCTTGCTTTACCTTTTCAGCCTGCTTTTCTTTCTCGGCAGTATTTCGGGCAATTTGCATGGCTGTAGCAACATTCATATCGCTAGTGTCAATGGCCAGCAAAATATCCATTTGGCGTACGACTGACAAAGCATGATAGAGTGCAGGTTGCGGGTCATAAATACCGCACGGAATGTCACAATGCGCGGACGCAGTATCAAGTTTATCATCAAATTTCGAAATTAAATTATGTAACATGTCGGCTCCCCCTTAGGAATGGTTGCGTTTTAACTTAACAATAAGTGCAACAATAGCAGCACTACCGACAACTGCCAACAAGGCATGTGTAGGGCTTATTAGCCAATGCATTAGATTTACTAAAAAAGAAGCCTCATGGGATCCTGTATGGGCGAAAGCCGGTACAGCGCTTAGGCTCGCTATAGCGACAGAAATTACGGATGTTTTTAAAAATTTCATGAAGTTCTCCTGTTTTCCCTGAATTGGGATATTTTGAATTTGGAATCATTATAAACCCAGTTTCAGTTCAAAGCCAAATATATTCGCCCTCTTGTCGCCACAAATGTCCATAGAGTAGTCTATGATCATAAGACGAATCATGAGGAGTGAGTGAAATGGACAAATTACGAAACTGGTTTGAGAGTATTATTCCCGATGCTCAGGCGGTCTTTAGGCGGTTTCCTCTGGCCGCAGTTCTGGTCGCAGCTTTCACTTTGGTTATACTGACGGAGACCAGTTTTGGTGGATTATCCAATGAAATGATGATGCGGTTAGTCGGCGGCATCATATTGGCTGCCTATGTCTCCGTAATTTTAACTTTGTACGGAGAGGGGCGCGGCAAGACGGTGTCGATTGCCATCAAAACAGTCGTGATTCTATCATGTTTGCTGGCAGGCTACTTTTTTCGGCAAATGGCGTTTATTACACCTGCAGCAATTGCCGCCAGCATATTGTTTTTGGGTAATGCGCCGTTTTGGCGGGCAAAGCGCGATGATGTAGCAGTCTGGGACTTTACCCATAAACTCTGGACGGCCGTGCTGTTTACGACCGCTGGCTCAATGATTTACGTCATGGGGATATTTGCCATTATGGGCGCGCTCAAATCCTTATTTGGTGTAAACATGAGCAAGGTTGTCGAAGATTGGATGTTACCAATAGGGTTGGGCTTTCTGGCACCTATGGCATGGATGTCTATGTTGCCGCGCCATGATGAGGAAGATGGAGATAGCCTGCGCAATCCGGGTTTCATATCCCGTGCCGTCGGGTTTTTGGGCGCATGGATACTGGCACCATTGACGCTAATTTATGCAGCTATATTGCTTGCTTACGGCTTAAAAATATTGCTAACCCAGTCAGTTCCAAACGGCCAAATCGCAGAATTGGTGACACCGTTCCTTATCATAGGCACGTTGACATGGTTGATATTGGATCCGCCGTTTATTCAGAAAAAACGTTTAGCCCGCTGGTATGCTAAACTCTGGTTTCCCCTGACTATACCTGCCGCATTGTTATTGGCATATGCTGTGTTAGTGCGCATAAGCCAATATGGCTGGACGGTTGAGCGGTATTTACTCGTGCTAGCTTCCGTCTGGGCGCTTGGTATTGCGGTTTGGTTTACATTTCGCAGCGAAGCTAAACGCGATATCCGCATCATTCCGGGCTTTGCAGCCTTATTACTGGCTCTGGCGTCCATTGGGCCGTGGGGTGCAGACGGTGTGTCGGCGTCAAGTCAGGCTAGCCGTCTAAAAGCCGCGCTAGTGGCCAATCAAATGCTCGATACGGACGGGTATTTGAACATTGTTGAGGGTTTTAAAGTTCCGGATAACGAGCAAGCAATTAAAGCCAAAGGGGCTTTGGCGTATTTAATTAGCAATAGAAAAATAGGCCATATACGTAAATTTATCAGTCCTAACGAAGCACCAGATAAATTGGATAAACAATTGAGCCGAAATTCTTTAAAGAGTTTCGAAATCTATAAATGGTTTGGTCTGGATAAAACAAAGACGCAGAGCCAACTCGGCATTCAACGAGAATATGAATACGATGAGAGGAAACCTATTGCAGTTACTGGTTATGATTACATATCCAGCCCGCAGCACTTTAGTAAATCTAGTGAGGATGCCACATTTATGACATCCTATTGGTTTGGCGACATAAAGGTGAGTAGCCATAATCAAGGCATAATAATTGACAAGCGTTGGGGAAAGGAACTTGGCAGATTCCAAATCTGGGACTGGCTCAAAGAACACAATATCAACGGACCAGAAATAATAATGGAGCCTTTGGTGACAGTATATGAGCAGGACGGCCTTAAAATTTCCTTGTTCATTACACAGGCTAGCTATTCGGATGATCCCTATTATACGTCTATCGACTATATCATTTTGATTAAGGGCGTAGAGATTGATTGATAAAACGGCGGATTGCAGCAAACCTTAATCCCTCGCTAACCATCATTTGCTAAATTGCCGTTATGTTGCGCGTGCTGAAAAGAATCAGATTGTCCTGGCCATTTTTGGTGCTGTTTGTTGCCTATGCCTATTTGGGTTTTCATACACTGGGCGGCAGTCTTGGTGTCTTAAAATTAGCAGATTATTCTGATCGCAGTGAAAGTCTAAATGCGGAAATTAGTTGGTTGAAAATTAAGCGTGAGGCTCTGGAATTGCGGGCATCACAACTAAGAGCCAGCAATCTGGATCTGGATAGACTGGACGAAGAAGCCCGCCGCACATTAAATGTTTCAGGTGCGAACGATATAGTTATTTGGCTTGACGAAACCCCTTAAATTATTGTTTATTAAAGTTAGTTGTGCTATTAAGCTTGCATATATAATTCGTATACAAACTAAAGGTTTTTGAACTATGGCAAATATCGGAAAAACCACGAAAAAAGAACTCCTCCATTTATACCGCGAAATGTTATTGATCCGCCGCTTCGAAGAGAAGGCTGGACAATTATACGGCATGGGTCTTATCGCAGGCTTCTGCCATCTGTATATTGGGCAAGAGGCCGTAGTAACAGGTGTAAATGCTGCCATTAACGAAGACGATCAAATGATCACATCTTATCGTGACCACGGACACATGTTGGCTTGTGGTATGGACCCAAAAGGCGTCATGGCGGAACTGACCGGACGCATTGGGGGCTACTCCAAGGGCAAGGGCGGCTCAATGCATATGTTTAGTGTTGAAAAACAATTTTTTGGTGGGCACGGCATTGTCGGTGCGCAAGTGCCTATCGGTGCAGGGTTAGGTCTTGCTGATAAATATCTGGACAACGGTAAAGTATCCGTGGTTTTCTTCGGAGACGGCGCTTCTAAYCARGGCCAAGTCTATGAAGCCYTRAATATGGCACAGCTTTGGAAGCTCCCGACTTTGTTTGTGATTGAAAACAATCAATACGCTATGGGTACCAGCATCGCCCGTTCAACCGCGCAAAAAGACCTATACAARCGCGGACTAAGTTTTGGTGTCAAAGGCGTCAAGGTCGACGGTATGGACGTTCTTGCCGTGCGAGATGCCACCAAAAAAGCTGCGGCTCATGCCCGCTCCGGCAAAGGTCCGATGATTTTGGAAATGATGACCTATCGTTACAGAGGACATTCTATGTCTGACCCCGCTAAATACCGTACCCGCGAAGAGGTCAACGAAATGCGTGATGAGCACGACCCGATCGATATGGCCAAAACCCGTCTGCTCAAAGAAAAATGGGCTGATCTAGATGCACTCAAAGCCATCGACAAAGACATCAAGGCCATTGTCGGTGATGCTGTAGAATTTGCGAAAGCCTCGCCGGAACCTGATCCGTCCGAATTGTATACGGATGTATTGTTGGAGGTAGAGGCGTGAGTATAGATATTCAAATGCCGGCGCTTTCACCGACTATGGAAGAGGGCACATTGACCAGTTGGATGGTTAAAGAAGGGGACAGTGTTAAATCCGGTGATGTATTGGCCGAAATTGAAACCGATAAAGCCACGATGGAAATCGAATCCATTGATGAAGGTGTTGTTGGCAAGATTTTGGTGGCTGCAGGTACGCAGAATGTTGCCGTTGGTACTGTGATCCTGCAATTGCTTGAGGACGGTGAGGGGGCTGATACATTAAAAATGCCGCTCACCCCGGCGCAGGCCGGGGCCCATGAAGCTGAAAACCATGAGCCCGTCTCTGTGGATCCCGTTCTACAGCGGGATGAGCGGGGTGGTGAGGTTGCCGCACCCGTGAGTTCCGTTGCAGTCGAAATGGATGTGCCTGCTGGTACAGCTATGGTTGAGACAAGTGTCCGCGATGCATTACGGGACGCTATGGCCGAGGAAATGCGCCGTGATGACCGAGTATTTGTCATGGGCGAAGAGGTGGCCGAATATCAAGGCGCCTACAAAGTCACCCGCGAACTTCTGCAAGAATTTGGTGCACAACGTGTCATTGATACGCCGATCACCGAGCACGGCTTTGCCGGTATCGGGGTTGGGGCGGCTATGGGCGGTCTTAAACCGATTGTCGAGTTTATGACCTGGAACTTTGCCATGCAAGCCATTGATCATATTATCAATTCTGCCGCAAAAACCTTATATATGTCTGGTGGACAAATGCGCTGCCCAATCGTATTTCGCGGCCCCAACGGCGCGGCCAGCCGGGTTGGTGCACAGCATTCTCATGATTATTCCAGTTGGTATGCCAATGTACCGGGCCTCAAGGTCGTTGCGCCCTATGATGCGGCTGACGCCAAAGGTCTCTTGAAATCCGCTATTCGTGACCCGAACCCTGTGGTGYTTTTAGAACACGAAATGATGTACGGCGAGCTTATGGATGTGCCGGATATAGAAGATTATCTGGTGCCAATCGGCAAAGCTTTGGTGCGCAGGGTTGGCTCTGATGTTACCATTACGGCCCATTCCCGCATGGTTGGGCGTGCTCTGGAAGCCGCAGATATTTTGGCGGGTGAGGGTATATCCGCCGAGGTTATCGATCTACGGACTATCCGCCCGCTTGATACGGAAACCATCATAAATTCCGTCAAGAAAACCAACCGCATTGTCTGCGCCGAAGAAGGCTGGGGCCAATCCGGCATCGCTGCAGAAATCGCAACCCGCGTCGTCGAACAAGCTTTCGATTACCTAGACGCCCCACCAGCCCGCGTATTCCAAAAAGATGTACCGCTACCCTATGCCGGTAATTTGGAAGCCCTGAGTTTGCCAAATGCACAAGATGTTGTGGCGGCTGCTAAGGGGGTTTGTTATGCCAATTGAAATCCTTATGCCTGCGCTTTCTCCTACCATGGAAGAAGGCACCTTGACCAAGTGGTTGGTTGTTGAGGGGGCGGAGATATCGTCCGGTGATGTTCTGGCCGAGATCGAAACTGACAAAGCCACCATGGAAATTGAAGCTGTGGAAGAGGGGGTTTTGGTGAAAATACTTGTGGCTGAAGGTAGTGCAGGCGTGAAGGTTAATGCGCCGATTGCTGTATTGTTGGAAGAGGATGAGGATGCGTCTGTTATGGACGGGTATGTTGTGGGTGGTATTGTTTCACCTGATACGCCCAAAACTGTAGATACATCCAAACTGGATTCCCGCCTACGCGGGAATGAGCGGGCAGGTGGGGATATGAAAGAAGAAATAGTGGAGAGCACAACACCTCCCTCTAATTCCGCTCATACCCGCGACGGCGGGTATCCAGATGAAACTGGGCGCATAAAAGCCTCACCTCTAGCGAAACGCATGGCTAAGGAAAAAGGTTTGGACTTGTCCGCACTTATGGGTTCTGGCCCCAACGGACGGATTATCAAGGTTGATATCGAGAACGCCCATGCTGCTCCTGCACCTATTGCGTCCCCAACGGCCTCTGGCACAACAACAGAGCTTGGCCCACTGCGCGGCGGTGGTGCAGATTATCTTGAGAAATTGGGTGTTCCGGTTGGCAGTTATGACCTTGAGCCCCTCGACGGTATGCGCCGCATCATCGCTAAACGTCTGACCGAAAGCGCACGAGATATACCGCATTTCCCGCTCAACATTGATTGTGAAATTGATGCYCTATTGGCAATACGTAAAGAGCTAAACTATCAAGCSCCTGACGGCGTYAAAATATCCGTCAATGATATGTTGRTYMGGGCTTGCGCTATTGCGCTCAAGCAAGTGCCCGAAGCCAATGCCAGCTTTACGCCGGACGGTATTGCCTATCATCACCATGCGGAYRTTGCCGTTGCCGTTGCAATTGACGGCGGCCTGATTACGCCCATTGTCCGCGAGGCGGAAAACAAAGGGCTCGCTATTATCTCTACAGAAATGAAAGATTTAGCCAGYCGTGCCCGTGACCGCAAACTGAAGCCACAAGAGTTTCAAGGYGGTACGTTTTCAATATCGAACATGGGTATGATGGGTATTAAGTCKTTYAGCTCTATCATCAATCCGCCCCAAGGCATGATTATGTCCGTAGGGGCAGGGGCAYTGCGCCCTRTTGTGCGGGACGGMGAATTAGCCRTAGCCACAGTGATGACTGTTACCGTAACRTGTGACCACCGGGTCGTTGATGGTGCGATTGGCGCGCAGTGGTTAGCCGTATTCAAACGCCTGATAGAAAAACCAGTGACAATGATGCTTTAGGGCAATTCCCTTAGTGAGCGAAAGTTACTCCGTTTTACTGCGTTAATGCTGTCCGAGCTTGCCTTGAGTACGCGTTAGATTATGGTCAAGACTATGTTGAAGTTTATGAGCAGTGCTATGTTTATCAAAACCGTGATTGCTTTTGTGGTCACAGCAGGTTTTGCTGGGGGTGTGGTCTATTACGGTATTGGTACGCCGCAACCTGTCGTTAAATCACAGCCTACAAATAACTCACAAGCGACTAACAATACACAGCCAGTCAATACTGAAGGCAATACTGAAGTCGAGACCGAAAGTGCAGTTGAGGTCATTAAGCCGACCCCAGAGCCAATTTCAGAGCCAATTTCAGAGCCGCCCGCAGAATCCCCCGTAGAACCCAGTTCCGGCCTCGCTCAAATCATGCCGATGCTGATGTTGCAGGCTGAAAAAATCAACACTGTTGAGATCAAAGACCAAGCGTATCTGGACGTGGTCAGTTTTTCAGTKAGCCAGCGGCAATATAAGTTTGCCGATGSGGCCATGCTCAAAATTAGYCARACTGAACTGCGWGACACMGCGCGTAGTCAAATCGCTATTGCCCTTGCCATGGATAACCGTGCCGTTGAAGCATTTGAKGTTATTGACACAGTGGAAATTGA
Organism: Robiginitomaculum sp.; assembly: GCA_002732905.1. GTDB lineage: Bacteria > Pseudomonadota > Alphaproteobacteria > Caulobacterales > Maricaulaceae > Robiginitomaculum_A. Next base: position 22,506 of record NVTC01000006.1, on the reverse strand, counting down.
TGCGCTGCGCGATGTTATGCGYTTGCAGGTCATTGAAGCACTGATTGTGCCTGAGCAACTCCCGATCGGATTGTTACGAAAGTAAACATAGGGCGTTTTTCCTGTTTATATTTATAGTATTTCCCTGTATATAACTGGTTCAAACTAGAGCGAGTTTCCTATGTCTACAAACTTTGATGTTATCATAATCGGTTCTGGACCTGGCGGCTATGTTACAGCCATTCGTGCTGCACAATTGGGGCTTTCAACGGCAATTGTCGAGAAGTCGGAAATCGGCGGTGTGTGTCTGAACTGGGGCTGTATCCCGACCAAAGCTTTATTACGGTCCGCTGAAGTTTACACCAATATGCAACATGCTGAGGAATACGGGTTATCAGCAAAAGCTGGATTTGATTTATCCGCCATTGTTAAGCGTTCGCGCAATATCGCTGGGCAGCTTTCGGGCGGTGTGAAATTCCTCATGAAGAAGAACAAGATCACAGTGATTGATGGGTTCGCCGAGCTGGAAAAAGGCACGCCTGCACCTTATGTTGTTGTGGACGGCAAAACTTATACGGCCAAGCATGTTATTTTAGCCACGGGCGCACGGGCGAGAACCATACCGCAAGCCGGATTAGAGCCGGACGGGAAATATRTATGGACGGCYAAAGARGCCATGGTGCCGGACACTATGCCCAAGAARTTATTAGTGGTGGGTTCGGGCGCYATCGGCATGGAATTTGCGTCGTTTTACAATGCATTTGGTTGCGATGTGAYAGTGGTMGAGATGCTCGARCGTATCYTACCGGCTGAAGATGCTGAAATTTCKGGCATWGCAGAAAAAGCCTTTAAAAAGAAAGGCATGCGCATAYTAACSAAGGCGCAGGTTTCCAATGTRAAGCCCGGYGCAAATAACGTGARTGCCGAAATTAAYGGCAAAGCCGAAACTTTCGACCGCGTTATTCTAGCCATCGGTATTGTTGGTAATGTTGARAATATGGGGCTGGAAAAGCTTGGGGTCGAGATYGACCGCAGTCATATTGTTGTCGACGAATTTTCACGGACAAAAATACCGGGYCTRTATGCGATTGGCGATGTRACAACGCCGCCKTGGYTRGCGCATAAGGCTTCACACGAAGGCATTATCTGTATCGAGAAAATMAATGGCGGTAATCCACATCCGCTCAATGCGRGCCGTATTCCGGGATGTACGTATTGTCAGCCGCAAATTGCYAGTGTTGGTATGACCGAAGCCCAAGCCAAAGAYGCTGGCCATGATATCCGCGTAGGCCGCTTTCCCTTTATCGGGAACGGCAAGGCTATAGCACTGGGTGAGCCTGAAGGGCTTATCAAGACGGTGTTTGATGCKAAAACGGGTGAGCTTCTTGGCGCACATATGATCGGTACAGAAGTGACCGAGCTTATTCAGGGCTACGCTATTGCGCAGACATTGGAAACCACAGAAGCAGAGCTGATGGAGACTGTGTTTCCGCATCCAACTTTATCAGAAATGATGCATGAGAGTGTGTTGGCGGCCTACGATAAAACCTTACACATTTAACGGTTTTGATTTTTTACTGTTTAGTTTTTTCGCAAACCTTGCTTTGTAAGACAGTGCGGGTTTTTCCACATATTGCCATGACATCATAGAGAAACCGATAGCCATTGGGGTGGTTAGGACAATGAGAGCCCAAATGTTTATGCCCGGTAAAACGTTGTGAATGCCCTGTAATGTTGCCCAGTGATAAATATACAGTCCGTAGGATATGTCGTCGAATTTTTTGAGAAAAGCAAGGCGGGGCAGAATTACGTAAGCAGCCCAAAACAACATATATGCTGCCGTAATAACTCCAATGACTTCGAACATGACGGTATTGTGTGTTAAGGCGGTCAGTAGGACCAGAGCGGGGATAACCAGAATGTGGAATTTAAGTTTATCTCTGTAAGCATAAATAGCTGCACCGAGACCATAACATAGTCCAAACCGCAAGCAGGCTTGCAATGTTGCAGGCAATTTTTCGTAAATCCCAAATTGATAGGCAAGTGGTAATGCAATCGCGAAAATCAAAAATTGYGYYAAKATCATCCARCGSCGCTTCATCAGRCCYARCGAAAACACAAGAAATGTTCCGATATAGGCCAACACTTCGTACCGTAAAGTCCACAATGTGGCAGAGGCGATATGCTCGGAGTTGTTGGGCAAGATACCTGGTAATGCCATATTTGTTTCAATAAATGACAAGACGAYAAAAGGTTGTTTCAGAGTATCTGGATGRGTGAGGTARTCAATAAAGGGTAGGGTGGTGGTCATTAAACCGAACACAAACATCATGAGTAAAACATGGACGATGAGTGCAGGGAAAATGCGTAATATCCTCGCTGAAGCAAAACTGGCGATATTTTTTCGGTACAACATAGATCCGGTCACTAAAAACCCTGATGCGATGAAAAATAAATTCACRGCCATGTARCTAAAGGTTAGTTCATAGAAAATATGGGGTTCACTATCGCTTTGTCCGCCTATAACGACAAAAGCATGGCCTATTAATACCATATAGGCAAAAATAAACCGTAAGGGCGTGAAAAAATTATCATGCCCATCCCGAATAGTGACCGTTCTAAAAATACCTAATCCCATAATTCCCACGYTTTTAAMTTTATTGGGBYTTAYATATCATGAAATGATTAAGTAARAATTGCACCAAAATGACTTGTTTTAGGTGRCYAGAAACCCCATAATTCARGTTATGACAGTCCTTATTGATAAAAAAACRCCTCCTAAACCGAGACCCCGACACCCTGAGAAAGCGCACAAGCCAGACACGGAAGTGCTGCGTAAACCTGCGTGGATACGTGTTAAGGCACCRACGTCACGYGGTTTTGCGAAAACCAATAAAATTGTTCGTGACAAAGGGCTTGTGACAGTRTGCCAAGAAGCCGCKTGCCCGAATATTGGTGAGTGTTGGGAGAGAGCCCACGCCACRTTCATGATATTAGGCGATACKTGTACCCGCGCTTGCGCATTTTGCAATATCAAGACGGGATTGCCGGGTCCTGTAAATCACGCTGAAGCCGCAGAAATCGGTAATGCCGTGGTGGAAATGGGCTTGAAACATGTTGTGATTACATCCGTGGATAGGGACGATCTAGCGGACGGAGGGGCRGAGCATTTCGTTAATGTTATCAAAGCTGTACGCGAGAAATCTCCTTCAACAACCATTGAAATTCTAACACCGGATTTTCTGCGCAAAGCAGGYGCAGCGGAAATCGTTATTGATGCCAAACCGGATGTGTTTAACCACAATCTGGAAACTGTGCCGCGCAATTATTTGAARATTCGCCCGGGCGCACGTTATTATCATTCTTTGCGCTTGTTAGAGCGTGTCAAGGAGCGGGATCCHGATCAGTTTACTAAATCCGGTCTTATGGTTGGTCTTGGGGAGAGCAAAGAAGAAATCATGCAGGTTATGGATGATATGCGCGTCGCAGGCGTYGATTTTCTCACTATCGGTCAATATCTGCAACCGACCCGTAAGCATGCAGCCGTAGAGCGCTTCGTCACCCCCGAAGAGTTTAAGGCCTACGAAACKATTGCCCGTGCCAAGGGTTTTTTGATGGTTTCTGCKACGCCGTTAACGCGGTCTAGYTATCATGCGGATGCGGATTTCGCGCAACTGCGTGCYGCACGTCTYGCTAAAAAAGGCCACTAAATGCGGATACATCGTCAAAAAAGGCTATTTCATAAACCTGAAGACTTGCTCGATATGGTCATTGATGTGGAAAATTATCCAAAATTCATCARCTTTATTTCTTCGGTACGGATWTTAAAACGCGARACRCCTACGCCAAACCTCGAAGCYTTAACRGTAGATGTSGCAATACAATATAAATTTGTCAGCGAGACATTYCGYTCATTAGCRACRGCAGACCGAGAGAATTTGTGYATTAAAATAGARAAATCYGGCCAYGGYGGYGCYGTSCGSAGCTTRAAAAATACATGGGTGTTTCACGARCTTTCAGAYGGATCKACCCAGTTAGAYTTTGAKGTGGATGTAACTTTGAAGGTGGCACCATTACAATTTCTCATAAAGAGCAAAATGGACRGTGCGGCTCGTTCAATTATGAACGCCTTTGAGCGTCGCGCACAAATAGTTTGCGATCCAGCCGGGGATAGAGATATAGATTTGCGTGTAGGCCAGGGTTAGCTTGAAGGTAAGCTGCTAATTTGAATGCAGAGCTTGTTTTAAGAGCTTGAGGGCTTGCACAATTGTATCCATACGCACGCTTTCTCGGCTTTCATCTGCAAATATGAAATGTTCTGCATGGGTAACACGACCTTTATAAGCCAGTCCGATCCATACTGTACCGACAGGTTTATCCTTGGTGCCACCTGTAGGGCCGGCTATGCCTGTTACGGAAATCGCAAGATTAGTGGATAGGGCTTTGCGTACTCCCTCAGCCATAGCTATTGCCGTTTGTTCGCTCACTGCGCCGTGGTTTTTAAGTGTATCTTTTGGYACGCCTAAAAGGTTGGYTTTCACATCATYAGAATAAGAAATAATGCYGCCWTCATARACTTTGGAAGMCCCTGAAATAGCCGTTAGCGCCGCGCCGATACCGCCGCCCGTGCAGCTTTCTGCAGTMGCAATCGTTAACCGTTGTTTGCGGGCAGCATCTATGACCTGATCGGCAAGYTTGTAGATTTCATTGTTCATGCGGGCACTCGAATACTCGCCGTAGCACTTGCCGCAATGCCTTCGCCGCGCCCCGTAAACCCAAGACCTTCAGTCGTYGTGGCTTTGACACTGACACGGTTTATGGGGAGATTGATCGTTTCTGCTATTTTTGCCCGCATGGCTKCRCGGTGTGGTTTGATTTTCGGTTKTTCACAWATAAGCGTCACGTCCACATGGTCTATGATYGCMCCYTCTGTGCGTATCAAATCTGCTGCATGCTTGAGGAAMASMRTCGAGTCAGTACCTTTCCAYTTCTCATMGGACGGCGGAAAATGGTCGCCAATATCKCCGGCGCAAATAGCCCCGAGCAAGGCGTCGGTGAGGGCATGTAGGCCAACATCGGCGTCACTATGGCCCTTGAGAGARAACCCTGCATCAATTTCTACRCCGCAYAAGAATAAWGATTTTYCAGTATCAGTGTTTGGGSAAATTTGGTGGACGTCATAACCGGAACCGGTGAGGCTAATCATATTTTCRGTAYGCATAAAGTCRGCCTCAAMRGTTAGTTTKATATTGTTGGGATCACCGATRCAAAACCSGRTAGACATTCCAGCYTGCCGCGCGACTTCAATRTCATCMGMAAAATCAGCATCSTCTCCAATAGTGTCATAAGCTTTCATGATTTCAGGGTAATGAAAACCTTGCGGTGTTTGAACGCACCTTAGCTGATYGCGSTCTAYRTGCGTTGCGTCCAGAGCTTTAACCGCATCAAYAATGGGTAGAGCCGGGACMGCTGCRGMGYTRTCGCCCAGAGCAGYAACTACATTGCTGATTRTTGYCTTGGTWAGAAATGGGCGGGCCGCATCATGAATGAGGACAATATCTGGTGCATAGGACCGTAATGCTTCCARTCCGGCTTTAACCGAAGMYGTGCGTGTTGCGCCGCCGGTTACAGGTATTATTTCTGCATCAAGGTTCTCGCATGCCTGWTCAAACAACATGKTATCATCAGGGTGTATAGCCACAACAATACGCTCGAAATCAGCAAAGCACTTTAGTGTTTTCGTCAACACCATTTGCCGCCCCAARCTGCGGTATTGTTTTGGTAATCCAGCGCCAGCCCTGTGACCGCGTCCAGCGGCGACAATTAAGACWGCTATTTTYGCATTTTTAAGTGATGAAATATTGTGCAAGTGATTTTTTCCCGTTAAAGTCAAATTATGACCAATCAAATTCAAATCGGCAAGCTTAACTTAAAATCAAATGTACTGGTTGCGCCTATGACCGGAATATCGGATTTTCCGTTTCGTTTGGCGGTACAGGCATTTGACCCAGGTTATGTGATGTCGGAAATGGTTGCCAGCGAATATCTAGGGCGAGGGCACGCCGCTGCAATGCKCAAAACGGCCGGAGCCGGRGAGATYGACCCGCTCGCTATTCAACTGGTTGGCCGCGAAACAAAATGGATGCATGAAGGTGCCCGCAGTGCGGAAGAAGCGGGTGCAGAAATAATTGATATCAATATGGGATGTCCAGCTAGACGAGTTACAAGTGGATATAGTGGTTCTGCGCTGATGCGAGATCTAGACCATGCTATGACATTGATTGAAGCGACTTTGTCGGCCGTAAATGTACCCGTGACCTTRAAAATGCGGCTTGGCTGGGATGATGATAGTATCAATGCACCTGAACTTGCCCAACGTGCCGAAGCTGCCGGTGTACAAATGATTGTCGTGCACGGCCGCACGCGTTGTCARTATTAYAAAGGTGAAGCTGATTGGGGTGCCGTCGGTAACGTTAAACAGGCCGTCAATATTCCAGTCATAGTCAATGGGGACATAAGAACGCCAGATGCAGCGGTTGAAGCCATGCAGGCCTCAGGCGCGGACGGAATAATGATAGGACGCGGGTTAATTGGCAGGCCTTGGCTGGTCACTGAACTCAAAGCCAAGCTCATGAATGTTCGCCAWATTCSTATTACGCCCGAACAAGCCTTTGATGCTTTTTACAAACATTATCAACATATGTTAGATTTTTATGGGCGTGAGAGGGGTATTAGAATAGCCCGCAAGCAYGTGAAAGATTACATCAAAAACGCTCCATTTGAAATGGATGATCAGTTTAGAAATRTAGCAACYATTCAAGCGTGTAAGACCACGGAAGAGCTTGATGTCATAAARATACTGGAAAAGCTGTATTTGGCACCCGAACTGTCRAGTTTGTCCGCATGATATCTGGGCCGTCTCATAYGCAGCTTATTGAGGCATTGCCAGARCCTCTCTTTATTTTTGAGGCGMATGAATTGACCTTAACATGGATGAACCCGGCAGCAGAGARTTGGCTRCGGTGCTCGCTAGCCTCAAAACTCGGTGCARAAATCACAAGCCTAGTCAACGGCTTTGAGCGRYTRGAACACRTTGCTCGAGACACAGTTGAAAATAGATCKACAACGCGAGGRCATGATTTGCATATTCACYTGCTTGGTGCTGAWACTATTGATGCTTCTTATTTAGTRTTTCCGTTTGGCGACGACATTGCCGTCATGCTGTCCGCGCAGCGCTCAAGTGTAGGRCCTGCAACGGATGGYCATAAAGACCAAGCCGTTGGCATGTTCGGRCGTATGCTTGCTCATGAACTTAAAAACCCTTTGGCGGGCATATATGGTGCCGTGCARTTRYTSGAAWCTGAYATTTCKGATGCKGCWAATTTAGAAATYACAGAGTTGATTAARTCTGAAGTAAARCGCATTGGCCGCTTGGCAGATAAAATGGAAGATTTTGGCGCCGTAGATGTATCTAGATATGAGAATTTGAATATTCATACAGTGTTGCGCAAAGCGCTTCTCTTGTTTCAAAATGCAGATAACGCGGCCATAGAATTCGTGGAAAAATATGACCCGTCACTACCGGATGTTTACGGTAATGCTGATAAATTAATGCAGGTCATCATCAATTTTTTAGCCAATGCTATAGATGCTGTGAAAGCGAATAACGGCAAGGGTAGAATAGAAATACATACGGTCTATCGGGCAGGTGTACGCAAGCAGGCTCCGGGTGGCGATATTCATACTTTGCCTGTTGAAGTGAAAGTTATTGATAACGGAATAGGGGTGCCGACACACCTGAAAGAACGAATATTCCAACCATTTGTAACGGGGAAAGCCAATGGTCACGGTTTGGGGTTAGCGCTCGTATCGAAAATTGTTGATGAGCACGGCGGTATAGCCACTTGCACCACAGAACCAGAAAGAACCGTGTTTTCAATTTTACTGCCGGGTTCAAAATAAGGAAATGAGTGTAGTACCATGAAATATAATGTTTTATTAGCCGATGATGACGCAAGTATCAGGTTTGTGCTGAGTAAATATCTGACCCGTGCAGGGTATGGGGTTAAGGCTACTGACAATCCTCAAACTTTACTCAAATGGGTCGAGGCAGGCGAGGGCGATGTTATTCTTACGGATGTGCACATGGGGGCGGATGAAATATTTACCTATGTCCCCCAGTTGAAAGCCCTACGCCCCAAATTACCTATTATCGTTATCAGCGCCAATACCCGCATGGTGACAGCCTTAAAATCAAGACAATCCGGTGTATTTGAATACATTCCCAAACCGTTTGATTTGCAAGATATAGAAAAAACAATCAGGCGTGCTTTAGAAACGCAAACTCAGCATCAACCACGAGCACAAAAGCAACCTGATCAGATGATCGGTCGTTCCAAAGCCATGCAACCAGTTTTTCGGGCCATATCCGATTATGCATCGGGGAATGTACCGGTTTACATTTGGGGTGCTGCGGGAACAGGTAAAAATCTTGCGGCGCAATGTGTTCATGATGCAGGTACACGGCGTGGACTTGGTTTTTTCACATTTGACAAGTTCGGTGATAATCAAGATTTTTTAGACGCTGTTGGAAGCGGGGACGTCTTTGTCGATCGTGTACATGAACTAAGCGCGGAACAACAAGCGGCTCTCCTGCATGTCTTGGAGCACAATGAGAATAGAGCCAGTGTGGACAAATTTCGTGTAATCGCTACATCTGAAATGTCTTTAGAATATATTCAACAAAACCAGATGCTTAGGGCGGATTTGTTATCTCACTTAATGGGGGGGAGGATATATTTACCGCCCTTGAACGAGAGAGTTGATGATTTAGCTGACCTAGCATCGCATTTTCTAGAAGCCGTTGGGCTGGGGCGACACAGCAATATAGAAGCTTCGGCATTGGTACGGTTGAAGAGCCATACTTGGCCCGGAAATGTGCGGGAACTTAGAAACCTTATGCACGTTATTACTTTGCAGTTTCCAGGTGCTGTCATCACGGACGATATTATCAACCGTCTGCTAAGCCCGCAAAATTCAGTGAGTGCATCTGATAACCCGCTAGACGATATAAAATTAGCCTGTACGGATTTATTGCGCGTTGCATTCGCGAATAGTGATAATATAGAAGTATCTCCTTATGAACAGGCATTGGAATGGATTGAAAAGCCGTTGATAGCTGAGGCTCTGCGCATTACCGGTGGAAATAATTCTAAAGCCGCAGATTTGCTCGGTATCCACCGTAATACTTTGCGCACTAAATTGCGAAAATGGCAGGACGATTAAGCCCCTATTCTTGTTGCACTAAAGTACCACTGTGGTAAATAGGTGACAATGATTGATGTTCACAAAACGGAAAACAAGCAAATTCGGACACCACGAGTGTACCTGACTGCCCTGTTTGGCTTATTTTTTACTATTGCGGCGGCTCTGACCGGCATTGGCGCTTTGATGGCATTGTCAGGCGATGAAGGGCAAGCCGCCGATGTTTTGCCTGGCCTTTGGGCTAATTTAGCTCTGGTTGTTGCTCTTGGCATATATTTGGTTTTCCGCTTACGAACAGTTTTGTTTAGTTCTGATGCTGGTCGGAGCGCACCGCATCTACATAGAAGGTTTGTATTGATTTTCTCTCTGGGCGCACTGCTGCCGGCCATCCTAGTTGGTCTGTTCTTTAGTGCGTTGATGAGTAGAAATTTAACTGATATTTTTGGTCCTACAGTTCGCCAAACAATGCAAAATTCACGTGAAGTTTCCAATGCATATTTACGGGAAGAAATTGAGGAAATTTCGCAAGGTGTGTATGAAATTGCCGAAGATTTAAATCGTGCTGAAGCCACTTTGCCAAACCGGATAACCTATACGGCATTTTTAATCAGCCAAGCCGTGTTTAGAGAGTTTCCTGTCGTCTATGTGATTGATAGCAATGGGCGGATTTTATCACAAGCGGAAGGCCCGCAGTCCCCAGATTATGTTTTACCGGGTGATGAAGCGATGAGCCGTGCCAAAGAAGGCACTTTGACGATAACAAGTCGGAATGAAATAGATTTACTGGTCGCGCTTTATAAATTGGAAAATTACGCAGACGCATATCTATATACAGGCCGTTACCTGCGTACAGGCGTGTTGGCTAATATTGATAAAATCGATGAAGTTGAAGCATCGCTAGAAAGTTACGACGGTAGTTATGATGCCTTAAATAAAGTCTTTCTTCTGACCTATATAGAAGTGGCATTGCTCATCTTATTTGCGGCAATTTGGCTGGGTTTGTTATTGGCTAACCGTATCGTGTCGCCGCTTGGAGAAATGGTCAGTGCGGCGGAGAAAGTTCGTGCTGGCAATCTCGATACGCGGGTTAATGTGTCTGGTGTTTGGGACGAAATTGGTGATTTGGCTAATGCTTTTAACCGCATGACAAAACAGCTTCATACCCAACGTGAAGACCTTGTGCTTGAACACAATATTTCGGAACAGCGCCGGGAATTTTCCGAAGCCGTACTCTCGGGCGTTAGTGCTGGCGTGATAGGGTTGACACCTGAGGGCAAAATTACAGTTATTAATAAATCTGCCGAAACACTGTTGGGACTGCGGGCAACTGATGTGGTCGGTGCACCACTCTCGCTCGTCTTACAGAGCTTTTTACCTACTTTTACGCGTGCCAAGGATGATATTGATAACCAAGCAGATGATCAGGTTAATCTTGAAACGTCTAGAGGAACGAGAAATCTTGATATCCGGATTTCTTCTTATAGAGGTGATCAAGCAGACACAGGCTGGGTGATTACTTTTGATGATATTACGCGCTTAGTCGCGGCGCAGAGGCATTCTGCTTGGCGCGAAGTGGCGCGGCGGATTGCCCATGAAATCAAAAACCCACTCACACCAATACAATTATCCGCCGAACGTTTGGAGAAAAAATTTCGCGCGGAAATTACTTCCGACCCAGAAACATTTTCCAACTGCACACGAACCATTATTCGCCAAGTATCAAATTTGGGAAGAATGGTTGATGAGTTTTCCGCCTTTGCTCGTATGCCAGCGCCTGTATTGGAGCCTGTAAATCTGCATACATTACTCGATGACGCTCTATTTGCAGCCCGTGTAGCTTTTCCAGATATACAATTTACCTTTAAAAAAACCAAACTACCCGGAGCTGTTATTCTATGCGATGAGCGTTTAATTTCCCAAGCTTTGACAAATATATACAAAAATGCTGGAGAATCTATATCGCGGCGCATTGACGAAACGGGGCAAGAAGCACTGGACGGTATAATCAATACGGAGATAACCCTCAAAGATGATATGATTTGTATTGATATCATTGACAATGGACAGGGCTGGCCGGAGCAAGATAGGGAAAGATTACTTGAGCCTTATATGACTACGCGCGATGAAGGCTCCGGTCTTGGTTTGGCAATCGTCAAACGAATAGCGGAAGATCATGGTGGTAGCTTAGAACTGGTCAAGACATCCGTTGATAAAAGCGGTGCTCAAGTGCGTATTTGTTTACCTAAAATAGATGAATTGTCATCATTGGAATTGCCGAAGGCGCACAAAATTTCCTCAAATACAGGAGAAGCTATATCATGAGCTTTGAAATATTAGTTGTTGAAGAYGAAGACGAYATTMGARACCTTATCGCAGGGATATTATCKGATGATGGTTAYCCTGTGCGTRMAGCAAATGGTAGYGCTCRAGCTCTGAGTGAGTTTAAATCWCGAAAACCGTCTTTGRTCATYATGGATGTATGGCTTAAGGGTTCAGATATGGACGGTATTGAGCTTATGGATATATTTAAAAAAACAGATCCTGACATACCGATTATTATTATCAGTGGTCACGGCACAGTGGAAACWGCTGTAKCTGCGATCCGTAAGGGAGCTTATGACTATATTGTCAAACCATTCCCAAGTGAAAAAYTGTTGATTACAGCTAAGCGMGCTATKGAAACGGTACWGTTAAGRCAAGAAAATGCYGATCTGAAAGGGCGAGYCGTACTAGAGGAARRCTTGATTGGTCGGTCTTCTGTTATTTGCCAATTRCGTCAAAAAATTGACCGCATTGCCCCAACAAACAGTCGSGTYCTAATATCTGGYCCTTCTGGCTCAGGAAAAGAATTAATAGCACGMKWKCWSSAMRYRWWWWMAKWTARAKYYRKTGSMMMWWTKSWWSSYRKCMMWRMAGMRKSYMWRSWRCYWKWWSSMRWTGAAGAAGAGCTTTTTGGGATCGAAGATGCCAATGGGAATGCTCTGAAAACCGGACTTTTAGAAAGAGCGCATTTTGGCACTTTGTATCTGGATGAAGTCGCTGACATGCCGAGCGAAACTCAAAGCAAATTATTACGTCTGCTTGTAAATCAAAGATTTCAAAGGATCGGAGGACAAAAAGACGTTCAAGTTGATGTGCGCATAATCACTTCGACTTCTAGGGATTTAGAGAAAGAAACAAAATTCGGCAATTTTCGTGAAGATCTGTATCACCGTTTAAATGTTATGCCTTTAGCGGCTCCGGCGTTGATGGACCGTCGGGAAGACATACCAGAACTTGTCGCTTATTTTATTGAAAAACTGACGGCTTCAACTGGGTTGCCAATTCGGAGCGTTGGCGATGATGCAATGGCTGCTTTACAAGCACATGACTGGCCAGGAAATGTGCGGCAATTGAAAAACAATGTTGAGCGTTTGCTGATTTTGGCTAGCGGTGACCCGGGGGAACCAATTACCCTTAAGTCTCTACCGGAAGAAGTATCCGTAGTCCGCCATACAACAAGTGCTCAAGATAGTGACAAGATTGTTTCGCTGCCGTTACGCGATGCCCGTGAGCATTTTGAGCGTGAGTATTTACGGGTGCAAATTGAAAGGTTTGGTGGTAATATTTCGCGTACGGCCACATTTGTTGGCATGGAAAGATCTGCATTGCACCGAAAACTTAAGTCTTTGGGGATAAGGTCATCTGCAAAGTCGACAGGTTCGGCAGAGGGATAGGGGACATGGATATTATTATTTGTGGTGCTGGCCGGGTAGGTTACGGTATTGCCAGACGTTTATCTGCTGAAAACAATTCGGTTACCGTTGTGGATTTATCTTCTGAACTTATTCAAAATATTTCTACCGAGTTGGATGTACGAGGCATCGTCGGACATGGTGCACACCCTAGCATACTTAAAAAAGCTGGGGCCGAAACGGCGGATATGATTATTGCCGTGACCTATTCAGACGAAGTCAACATGGTGGCTTGCCAAATTTGCCACTCTTTATTTGGCACACCTATCAAAATTGCTCGTGTTAGAGCGCAAGATTATCTGGAAGAGAAATGGCAAGATTTATATTCTCGTGAGAATATGCCGATTGATATTATTATCTCGCCAGAAATAGAAATTGGCAAAGCCATTCTACGGCGCCTGAATACGCCTGGCGCTTTTGATGTTGTGCCATTTGGCAATGGGCTGGTGCAGTTAATAGGTATTCAAGTTGATGAAGATTGCCCGATCACAAACATGCCTATCCAACAAATCAGCGAGTTATTTCCAAATTTGAAGGCATCACTTGTTGGTGTGTTTCGCGACAAGCAATTTTTTGCTCCCGATCCTGACGATCAACTGGTTGTTGGTGACAATGCCTATTTTATAGTTGAGTCTGCTCATGCAAGACGTCTCCTTGATATCATTGGGACAAATGAAGAGAAAGCTAGGCATGTAGTCATTTTCGGAGGCGGCAATGTTGGTTCTTACGTGGCTCGTGAATTGGAAAAAGTTTCAGGTGTGCGGGTACGCATAATTGAAGCCGATAAAGCCCGTGCGGAAAATGCAGCCGAACAGTTGAAAAACACGGTTGTCTTGTGCGGCGATGCGCTCAGTGCCACAGTTCAGGAGGAGGCCGGGGTCCGTGATGCGCAAAGTGTACTGTGTCTCACTAATGATGATAAAACCAATATAATAGCCGGGATTATGGCTAAGTCATTCGGAGCTGGCCAAGTATTCAGTCTTATCAATGACATATCACTATTGGATATAAAGCCGTCTTTGGATATTGATATGATCATTGACCCGCGCGCCACAACTGTATCTTCTATTCTACGCCATGTGCGCAAAGGGCGCATCCTTGATGTATTTGCTCTTGAGGGCGGTGCTGCGGAAGTTATGGAAGGTGAGGTGCTTGATACATCGCCGCTTTCAGGAAAAAGGCTAGACGAAGCGGTTATTCCAGATGGTATCGTCATAGGTGCCATCATTCGGGATGGTGATGTCTTACAGCCATCACCAGATTTAATTGTTCATACGTACGACCGGATTGTGTTGTTAGCAGATATTACAGCTTTGAAACATGTTGAACATCTCTTCCGTGTCAGTGCAGATTATTTTTAGGTTCATTGGGTAAAAGGAAAGAGTAAAATGGCCTATTCGCGAATTTTTCTTTGGCTCGGTTATGCACTGATTTCTTGTGCTGTACTCATGTTAGTATCTGCACTAGGGGGACTAATATTTAAAGAGTATCTTGAATCGCAACTGTTTTTGTCACTGGCATTTATAGTGGGGGTAATGGGTTTAATTATTATCTTTATTGGTCAAAACGCTCCGACCCATGAAAGTACACGTGATGCTTTGGTGCTTCTTGTGTTTTTCTGGCTATTGGTCCCTCTGATAGCCTGTTTGCCGTATTTATTCCTACCTGAAGTCCCTAGCTTTGCTATTGCTTATTTTGAAGCCGCATCAGCTACTACGACTACAGGCGCTTCTACATTGAACCCTGACACCTTGCCCAAATCATTTCTGCTCTGGCGGTCACTATTGCAATGGAGCGGCGGTGTAATGGTTGCCACATTCGCAGTGGTTATTCTGGCGGCACTGAATTTAACAGGAATTGGTGAGCACAGGTCAGCTCTGTTTACATTGCGCAGGGGGGAAATATTTTCTCGTTTACTCGGTATTGGCAGACTAATCGCTCTTTTATATGCGCTGATCGCGACCATTTGTTTTGGCTTTTTAGTTATTTCTGGAACGCCTGTTTTTGATGCTCTTTGTCTTGGGCTCAGTGCAGTATCCACAGGAGGATTGGTGCCAAGAAGTGGCCCAATGGCTGAATATGTATCAGGGTTTGGTGGGTTGGTTCTGGCTGTCACATGTTTGCTAGGGGCGGCTAATGTATCTGTATTGTGGGATGTTTTACGCAGAAGAAACGCTCTGTCTTTGCGCGAAACATTCCTGAATATTGAACACAGAGGTATATTTGCTATCATAATCATAATGGTTGTGGCGGGCTTTTTGTCTACCGGCGTTGCACATCTGTATACCGTGCTAGTTGAAGCTGCCTATATGGCAAGTTCTACAGGGTTTGATTACCATGTCATTGGTATTGATATGGTGCCAAGTGCATTGTTAATTGCATTGGTACTAGTTGGTGGCTCAGCATTATCCACGGCAGGCGGCTTGAAAATTATCCGCATGCTCTTGCTGTTTCGCCATTTGAGGACAGATTTAGATCGTATGAGCCATCCCTCCCGGGTCATGCCAGTAAAATTCCAAGGTCGAACAATTGATGATAAAGCATTTTTATCAATCTGGATGTATTTCTTTGGTTATACCTTGGTGTTTGCTTTAGGAATCACGGCTCTGGGTGCTTCGGGTTTAGAATTTACACAAGCCGTATCCGCTGGTGCTTCGGCCCTATCTAATACAGGGCCGTTATTAGATGCGACCAATCCTGAAATTGGTTATGGTGATATGAATGTGTTATCTTTAACAATATTAACCGTCATAATGTTGCTGGGGCGTATTGAGGTGTTGGCAGTATTTGCTGTTATCGCTCCGTCTTTTTGGCGGAATTGAAGCTGCCCACAAAAAAAGCCCTGAACGATGAAATTGTAGCTTGCCATGTACTAGTAATGGGCATTAGGTAGACAGTCGGGGATGTATACAATAAAAAATAAGGATAAACATGTCTGGTGAAAAGAAACAAAATCTACAAGATGCATTCTTGAATTCAGTCCGCAAATCGAGAACCCCTTTGACAATATTTTTGATGAATGGGGTTAAGCTTGGTGGTGTTGTTACATGGTTTGATAATTTCTGTGTGCTCCTGCGTCGTGATGGGCAGGTTCAACTTGTTTACAAGCACGCGATATCTACAATTATGCCGACCGAGCYTGTATCCTTATTTGATGCAGAAACTGATGATGATTAGGCGACTGCGTCCATGATAGAGGTTGAGGCTAGTCCGCAATATGCTTTGGTACTGCATCCTGTACTCGGGCGTGAGGGCTCGGAGTATTCTAGATTAAAATTAGAAGAAGCTACTTTGCTGGGCGAAGCGCTTGGCGTGGAAGTGCGCGCTAGTCTGTCAATTACGGTCCGTGATATTAAAGCTAACAACTATTTTGGTCGTGGCAAGATAGATGAAATTTCTACTATTATAGCCGAGCATGATATCAATCTAGTGGTTGTGAACACGGCACTAGCGCCTATCCAGCAAAGAAATTTGGAAGAAATTTGGAATGCCAAAGTCGTTGACCGTACCGGTTTGATTTTAGAAATATTTGCCCTGCGCGCTGCGACCAAAGAGGGGCGTTTGCAAGTAGAGTTGGCACGGCTTGGTTATGAACGCTCACGCCTTGTGCGGACATGGACGCATTTGGAGCGCCAAAGAGGCGGGCAGGGCTTCCTGGCTGGCCCGGGGGAAACCCAAATCGAGTCTGATCGCCGCATGCTGGCAGACAAGATAAGCAAGCTACAAAAAGATTTAGATCAAGTTCGCCGCACACGTGCCTTGCAACGCACCAAACGCAAACGCGCACCGGAGCGGGTCGTTGCCTTGGTTGGGTATACCAATGCCGGCAAATCTTCACTGTTCAACAGACTTACCGAAGGCGATGTGCTTGAAAAGGATATGTTATTTGCCACACTAGACACCACACACAGGATACTCCCACTGCCCAGTGGCCAAAATGCGGTGATGTCTGACACGGTTGGTTTTATTTCCGACCTTCCCACTGACCTCGTAGATGCATTTCGAGCCACACTGGAGGAAGTCAAAGAAGCAGATTTGCTCATCCATGTACGCGATATGTCGGACCCTTTAAGTGARCAACACAAACAGGACGTCTTACAAATAYTGGATTCGATTGAAGCGGGTCCAAAYCATGAGCAATCCATGATTGARGTYTTGAACAAAGTAGACTTGGTTAGTGATGAATTTCGKGCATCATTGATAGGAAATAACAAACAARATCAACACTCTTTCATGACTTCTTGTACRAAGAAGATAGGMCTAGATACTTTAATGGAGGGCATAGAGACTGAGCTTTCAAAAGCCGATCATGTGGTCAATGTCACTATTCAACCTAAAGATATGCAAGTGCGTGCTTGGCTTCATCAGCACGGTAATGTACTGGACGAAAAAATACTGGAACAAGGTGAGTGTCAAATGCGTGTACGCCTTACCCCTGTCGACGCAGGAAAACTCCATACACATCATCCGCAGGTCTTTGTCTAAAGCCTTTATCTAAAGCCCWGACTTCTTAGMGGCTATATATAGTTYYTCGAGTGCRGCTAAYCCCATASTTTCCAAGTCTGCATCCGCATGTTYTTCAATATATTGAAASCGGCGTGTAAATTTTTTGTTACAGTCGCGCAGKGCATGCTCAGGGTCTACACCGAGTTTTCTGGCKAGGTTAGAAACTGCGAAAATAAGATCKCCGACTTCTTCGTGAATACGTTCTTGACCTTCCTTGTTCTCACATGCCTCGACGATTTCCTCKGATTCTTCTATTATTTTAGCDATCACTTGTTCAGGTTCAGCCCAATCRAAYCCGACCCGCGCHGCACGCTTTTGCAATTTGTCTGCMCGTGTCAGAGCCGGTAGAGACAGTGCAACACCGTCCAAAACTGATATATTTCCAGTMGACTTTGATGCRCGTTCTTCGGCTTTCAAAGTTTCCCACGCGTGGGTCTGTGTCTCGCTATCCCGTTCTTTCGTGTCVCCAAATACATGGGGGTGACGCGTGAYCATTTTCTTAACCAGAGCATCACTCACTTCATCAAAATTAAAGTCGCCTTGCTCCTCGGCCATGCGGGCATGAAAGACGACTTGCAAAAGYAAATCGCCAAGTTCTTCCTTRAGGTCACCCATATTACCRCGCTCTATAGCGTCGTTYACCTCGTARGCTTCYTCRATAGTGTAGGGCGCAATTGTTTCAAATGTTTGCTCCACATCCCATGGGCATCCGGTKTCAGGGTCGCGTAACCGTGCCATCATGGTCAACAAACGTTGGCGCGGGGTACCGCCTAAACCAGCAACAATCTGTTTGACGTTCATTTCGGGCGTTTCGAGTTTTGCCGCAAAGTATAGACAGTAAATGCCAATATCACAGCTATGGAYAGCCCGTAACATGTCCAAACATAAAAGCTATAGCGACCAAAATCAGGGAGTAAATCCATTATAATTTCTCCAGACTTGTTGTCGCGACWMCAGGGCGTTTTCTACGGGATTTGGCACTGGCTATTGAATTTAATACCTTGTTTAAAACCAACCAACCTAGGAAAAAAGTATATCCGAAAGTCATGAGCATTAACGGCAATAATAKACTGCTCGGAAGCCCGGGTGCATCWGGCATGGATACGGATGAGGTCTGGTGTAATGTTCTCCACCAATCCACTGAAAATTTGATAATAGGCAAATTGATGGATCCGACCATGGCCACTAATCCAGCGATGCGAGCCGCGCGGCGCTTATCGTCAATACCAGACCATACGGCCATATAGCCGACGAACAGGAACAGTAAAATCAGGGTCGAGGTCATACGCCCGTCCCATTGCCAGTATGTACCCCAACTGGTTTTGCCCCATAAGCTACCTGTCATTAATCCCAAMRATGTAAATGCGGCGCCAGGCAGAGCYAGAGCACGTGCTAATTCATCAGAGAGCGGGTGGCGCCATATATAAGACAAAAGGCTTGCAAAGGCCATGCCGCCRTAAGCTGCCATACCCGTCCAGACGGCGGGAACATGAACATACATGATGCGGACACTATGGCCTTGTAATTGGTCTTCGGGGGAATGGAAAAGACTAAAATATAGCCCGCTACCAATGAGCAGAAGCGCGAGTATACCAAATATAGGCGCGGCCACATTCGCAAACTTTTTAAACCGTAAAGGGTTGGCTAGAAAACTGATCATGTTCCTTTACTCCATTATCACATTGAGAGCGGCTGCAGCTGCGGGAATACCGATGGCTGACGCAATYAGRCTTATACCYGCSAGTGCCTGAAATTCCAAGGCAAATAGCCCYGCCGTGTCGTAACTGGTTGCGCCGCTGACAGCAAATATCAAAACCGGTATAACCAGGGGAATAGTCAACAAGACCAGTAAAAATCCGCCGCYCTTGAACCCGACCAAGCAAGCTCCGGAAAATGCACCGTAACAAACCAGTGCGGGRCTYGCCACCATCATGGAAATAAACAACCCGATCAATGTCGGTGTTTGCAAATCAAAYARMAGMGCCGCCATAGGCAATGCCAGTATAAGGGGTAGAATACTGAGCAGCCAATGGGCGCAGACTTTGGCTAGAACATAAGCSGTCATGGACATACCCGATAATTTKATATGCTCSAGACTACCATCTCYGGCATCATCCGTGAATAGATGTTCGAAYGAAAACAATAASGAAAACACCAYGGCCAACCATATKARCGCAGGYGCCAAGGGGCGYAGTACTGTAAATKCACCACCAAGGGCAATCGCTGAYAAGGACAAAAACACAGCAAAAAACACCAACCCCATCAACCAAGCMMMRYYDGAMSKMADWRCMRKKWSWMWRKCMMRRMMWRYHMMCMMYRMRMMSMKMYHYAYSRAGSKMTYYATTAAGGGTCARTACTCGTGTGTTGTTACCRATTTTTTYAGGTGCAGTATGAGAAGCAATCAATGCACAGCCACCGACTGCAACATGTTCAGCCACCAAAGYATGAATGATCTGCCGACCTTTTTTATCCATAGCCGCAGCGGGTTCGTCCAATATCCACAGGYTKGCTTGTTTGATGAGTAAACGKGCTAAAGACAATCGTCTGGATTGTCCCGCAGATAATACCTTGGCTCGCAGGCTTGCTTGAGCACTAAGACCCACTTTTTCTAAGGCTTGTTYGGGYGMAAYAGGGGACAYGAATGCCGTCTGCCAAAACCGTAGATTTTCMARTGCCGTYAAATTTGGTTTATGCCCGTCGTGGTGACCTTGATATCCAGCATCTGAGGATATTTGTTTGTGGACATCCTGCCCGCTCCATACGACTTGCCCCCGTTCAGGGCGCAATAATCCSGCGATACACTTGAGTAAAGATGTTTTACCAATACCGTTACTGCCTGCGACCCAAACTGTATCGCCCGGTTTTAATGTGAAGGACAAGTCTTCAATCAGCAAATTATCCCCKCGTGATACGGCGAGGTTGATCACTTCTAATATACTGGAATTTTTAGACATGGTTTGCATGATAATTAGTCTATACTCGTTCACCAGAAATGTTTATACATGTCGCAGAAATTTACATGCGGTATTTTAACGCATTTCCTAACACGCAATTTTGAGATAAACCAGAACAATGAAACCAAAACATCAAAACAAACGATTGATTACAATGGCCATAGTTGCCCTAGCAGTCATTAGCGGTGCTTATCTTCTCCTCGGTGCTCTCGGAGATAATAAGCAATTATTCGTCAATCCATCTGACGTAGTCGCAGCAACTTATGTGCAAGGCGAAAACAAGATCAAAATTGGCGGTATGGTTGTCGAAGGGAGTGTCGTAAAAGTTGACGGCTTGAATACGAGTTTCTCGGTTATTAACTTTGAAAAYCCYAACCCTGATATTCCGGCGTTAAARGTYACTTATAATGATGTGTTGCCKGATTTGTTCGGCGAAGGCCAAGGGGTCGTGATGACKGGAAAACTGTCACCGAACGGTATTTTCGTGGCGAGCAATGTCCTTGCTAAGCACGATGAAAACTACATGCCAAAAATGCCGGATAGCTAGTTAAGAGGNAAATTTAGSSSRSAGYAATTWCAKAGTKGACTAAGTAAATTGCTTTCTTGAACCGTATCACCCCTTACGCTACACACGCAGCAATATTGATTTTAACTCGGAGTATTTCATGGCTGGACATTCAAAATGGGCTAATATTCAGCACCGTAAGGGGCGCCAGGACAAGATAAGATCCAAGCAGTTCTCCAAACTTTCTAAAGACATCACGATAGCCGCGAAATTAGGTAGCCCTGACCCAGACATGAACCCACGTTTACGCTTGGCGATCAACAACGCCAAGGGACTATCTATGCCCAAGGATAATATCCAACGGGCCATTAATAAGGGCTCAACAGACGAGGGTGCTGATTACGACGAGATGCGCTATGAGGGGTTTGGTCCTGCTGGTATTGGTATAATTGTCGAGGTATCCACAGACAATAAAAACCGTGCAGCTATGGAAGTGCGTACGGCGTTTTCTAAAAACGGTGGCAATCTTGGTGAGACTGGGACTGTGTCTTTTGGTTTTGACCAAGTCGGGGAAATTACTTACCCGCTTGCTATTGGTGATGAAGATGCTGTCATGGAAATTGCAAKGGAAGTTGGTGCGGACGATGTGCTAACTGACGAAGTGTCTGAAGATCCTGAAGAAAAGCCTGTGCACACATTTGTTACAGAACGCGAACAGTTAGCCGTAGTRGCAGAAGAGCTTGAAAAACATCTCGGAGATGCGCCTAAAAGTGTCAACTTGATATGGAAAGCACAAAACATGATTGATGYGCCAGAAAAGGCCGCAACCATTATCAAGYTAGTAGAAGCGCTCGAAGATCTGGATGATGTYCAAAACGTTTATCATAATCTTGAGCTTTCAGAGGCGGCGCTTGCTGCTCTCGAAGAGTAAAATTTATATTGGGGGAAACAGCAATGACAACTCTTAAATTTAAACACGAAGACAAAAATTACACTGTCAAAGGTGARTGGGTCAAAAATACTTTYTCAGCTCAGGCTTGGCAGGGTAAAAAASAAGCTTCGTCCGTGTTCTCTATTGAAAAGACTACACCAAAAGACGGCGAACTTGCCGATGCTATAACCTTTAATGCCGAAGAGGGGCTGGTCTGGACGGATCCCGGTGGTCGTTCCATTGCCTGCAAGGATTGGCGCGACTGGTTGGGAAAACGGGCACAGACCGGCCGCATGGCACCGCGCGGATTTCCACGTTCTGGCCTGTTCAGCCCTAGAAAATAGTAGCATTTTATACCATATGAAGACTAGACTGCCCTCTTATGCCTTTTGGAGATGATTTATGCTCATATTTTTTGGTGTTCTGCTTGTAATCGGATTTTATCTGATTGCGATGTACAATCGTCTGATTGCCCTCAGGCAGACAGGCAATCAGTCCTGGTCGGACATCGATGTTCAACTGAAACAGCGTTATGACCTTATCCCCAATCTGGTCGAAACGGTTAAAGGCTACGCCAAACACGAAAAAGATACGCTGGAAGCGGTGATTAATGCCCGTAATGCCGCAATGAGT
>NVTC01000028.1 GCA_002732905.1 Robiginitomaculum sp. | reverse complement strand
CGGCAGCCATCAATTTACGAATGCTTTCTTCGCCGATTTCAGGATCGCGTCCTTCAAGAGCAGCAAGAGCTGAACCCATGACGATCGGAATATCGTCGCCAGGGTAATCGTAAGAGCTAAGAAGCTCACGGATTTCCATTTCAACAAGCTCAAGAAGCTCGTCGTCGTCAACCTGATCAACCTTGTTCATATAGATAACGAGGGCAGGCACGCCAACCTGGCGGGCTAGCAAAATGTGCTCACGTGTCTGAGGCATAGGGCCATCAGCAGCAGAAACAACCAAGATACCGCCGTCCATTTGCGCCGCACCAGTGATCATGTTCTTCACATAGTCAGCATGTCCCGGGCAATCCACGTGGGCATAGTGACGATTTTCTGTTTCGTACTCAACATGTGCAGTAGAGATAGTGATACCGCGCGCTTTTTCTTCTGGCGCACCGTCAATCTCGTCATAAGCTTTAAACTCACCAAAATACTTTGTGATCGCAGCCGTCAAAGTGGTCTTACCGTGGTCAACATGACCAATCGTACCAATATTCGCATGCGGCTTATTACGCTCAAATTTCTCTTTAGCCATTATACTCTCCGTTTACTTTCTTCTTAAAATATATTTAGGGATGCTTATGCGCCGCCCTGCTTTTCAATTACTTCATCCGAAATCGCYTTTGGCGTRGTTTCGTAATGATCAAATGTCATKGTGAACTGCGCACGYCCTTGRGACATACCGCGCARATTACTYACATAACCRAACATRTTRGCYAGMGGCACCATTGCRTTAATAGCCGTCACAACACCGCGMACTTCCGTACCRGAAATCATGCCGCGRCGAGAACTTAGATCGCCAATCACATCACCCATATAATCTTCAGGAGTAACRACTTCGACTTTCATRATAGGCTCAAGCAATTTAATGCCGCCCTCTTTYTTGATTTCGCGRAACGCTGCACGGGCAGCAATTTCAAAYGCCATCACMGARCTATCSACRTCATGGTAAGCACCATCATAAAGCTCTGCATGGAAATCAATAACCGGGAARCCAGCCAACAGACCAGCYTCGGCCATTGTCCGAATACCTTTTTCAACRCCCGGRATATATTCYTTMGGMACATTACCGCCAACAACTTTACTCTCGAAGGTGATACCTTCACCCGGCTCAGACGGCGTAAATCTRATTTTAACACGACCAAACTGACCAGAACCACCAGATTGTTTCTTGTGGGTATAATCAATATCAATCGGRCCAATAAGSGTTTCGCGGTAAGCYACYTGCGGCTGRCCRATATTRGCYTCAACACCRAATTCACGCTTCAARCGATCAACCAGAATGTCCAAGTGAAGTTCGCCCATGCCCGCCATGATAGTTTGACCAGATTCGTGATCGGTCGAAACCCGGAAAGACGGATCTTCTGCAGCAAGCCTCTGAAGACCAACGCCAAGCTTTTCTTGGTCAACCTTAGTCTTTGGCTCGACAGAGATTTCGATCACAGGATCAGGGAATTCCATACGCTCAAGAATAACCGGATGGTTCATATCAGACAAAGTATCGCCTGTTGTAGTGTTCTTCAAAGATGCAATAGCCACAATATCACCAGCATGGGCAATTTTAATGTCATCACGATCATTAGAGTGCATGATCAACATACGACCAACGCGCTCGCGCTTTTCTTTTACTGTGTTCATCAAGGTCGTACCGGATTCCAGCACGCCAGAATACAAACGACAGAACGTCAAAGTACCCACAAATGGGTCATTCATAATTTTGAAGGCCAACATAGACAGCGGCGCTTCATCAGAAGCCTTGCGAGTTGTTTCTTCGCCGGTTTTAAGGTCGATACCTTTGATGGCAGGAATATCAGACGGGCTTGGTAGATAATCAACGACAGCATCTAGCAAAGGCTGAACACCCTTGTTTTTAAATGCGGTACCACAGAACACAGGCACAAGCGTACCCTCAAGCGTACCCTTACGGATAAGGCGCTTCAAAGTCTCATTATCAATGGTTTCGCCCTCAAGGTAAGCTTCCATGACGTCGTCATCAAGCTCGGCAACCATTTCCACAAGTTTCTCGCGGTATTCAGCAGCCTGGTCAACCAGATCAGCCGGAATATCAGTGGTGTCAAATTTGGCACCCAATTCCGCATCATCCGCCCAAACATAAGCACACATTTCGATCAAGTCGACCATGCCGACAAAATCGTTTTCAGCCCCGATTGGCAGTTGCATAGCCAGCGCAGGCGCACCAAGACGCTTAACAACGCTGTCAAATGAAGCGAAGAAGTCGGCACCCAATTTATCCATCTTATTGACGAAAATCATGCGTGGCACGTTATATTTATCAGCCTGACGCCAAACGGTTTCCGTTTGCGGCTCAACACCGGCATTGGCATCAAGAAGCGCAACCGCGCCGTCTAGCACACGCAAAGAGCGCTCAACCTCAATTGTGAAATCAACGTGTCCCGGTGTGTCAATAATGTTCAAACGCTTACCACGCCAGAAACAAGTTGTCGCAGCAGAGGTAATCGTAATTCCGCGCTCTTGCTCTTGCTCCATCCAATCCATAGTGGCAGCACCATCATGAACTTCGGCAATCTTGTGATTTTTACCAGTATAATAAAGGATCCGCTCGGTACATGTGGTTTTACCCGCATCAATGTGAGCCATGATACCAAAATTCCGGTAATCTTCGATTTTATATTCGCGGGACATAATTTTACTCTAATACTTTACTAAATCTACCAACGGTAATGAGAGAACGCACGGTTCGCCTCAGCCATCTTATGTGTGTCTTCGCGTTTTTTCACGGCAGAACCACGGTTGTTTGCAGCGTCCAATAGCTCCCCAGCCAATCTTTCGCGCATTGTATTTTCGTTACGTGAACGAGACGCAGATACCAACCAGCGAATAGCCAACGCCTGTTTACGCTCATTRCGAACCTCAACAGGRATTTGGTAAGTCGCACCACCAACCCGGCGCGAACGTACTTCGACGGACGGTTTGATATTTTCAAGAGCATCGTGGAATAYACGAAGAGGTTCAGACTTAGCGCGMCCCTCAACAATATCCAAAGCYCCGTAAACAATCTTCTCAGATGCAGACTTCTTTCCGTCCAGCATGATAGCGTTCATAAATTTAGACAGGACAAGATCTCCAAACTTTGGATCTGGTAAAATTTCCCGTTTCTCTGCGCGGTGACGACGTGACATTATATATACCTACTCTATTTAGGACGCTTAGCGCCGTATTTGGAACGACGTTGACGACGATCTTTAACACCCTGAGTATCCARCACACCACGAAGAACGTGATAGCGAACACCCGGYAAGTCTTTGACCCGACCACCGCGAATGAGCACAACACTATGCTCTTGCAGATTATGACCYTCACCAGGAATATAGCACACAACCTCAAAACCGTTGGTCAAACGCACTTTTGCCACTTTCCGAAGAGCCGAGTTCGGCTTTTTCGGTGTTGTAGTATAAACACGTGTACACACGCCGCGTTTTTGCGGACATGCTTCCATTGCCGGAACTTTGTTCCGCTTTGGCTTTGGCTTCCGGGGCTTCCGGATCAGTTGTGATACTGTTGGCATAAAGGCCTCTTATTAATATGTGCCAGTCAAGACACGGACAAATGACGCACAGTTTGCATAAAGCTTCCTGCACAAAACGCGCAAAACGGTCACCTCATCACCCATTAAATAGGCTTTAAAACAAGGCGCTTTACGCAAAAACACCCCTAGATCCAACAAAATTGTCGAAACTCGGAGTAAATATATAAACTTTTCTGCCAAGAAAGGGGTCTCAAATCTCAAGAATCTGACATCAATTCCTTCAGCGAGCGGGAACATAACAGGAGATTTGCTRACGTCAACAAGAGTCTGCGTGTTTTTTAAGGTTTTTTCATGTAGACAAAATGGGTTAGAAWCAGGGTTCTAATTTGCAAGAGTTAGCGTCCCNNWADMNYCCTAACCTCACCTTCTTTGCACAACAGCAAACCAAACCCACCTAAGCATATTTNCNACAACACCTTCGAATCAGGAATTACDCCCTAGTTYTTCGACCATAAAAAAAGCCCCCGAAATTGGGGGCTTTTTTTATTABTTKACTGHATAGDCHHTAAGTCTCTCCGTCGACATTGTGCAAGCCTTTAGCATGAGCACTTTCGTCGTGGGGCTGAATTGGGCGTTTATACGGCCCACCGCGTGTCATAGAGACGACVACGCCCGACAAGAGCAAAATAGCRATCAGATTTGGCGTCGCCATTATAGCATTACCGATATCACCGAGTTTCCAAACCGATTTCACAGTCAATAATGCGCCACCAAAAGTAAACACGCACCAGATGACCCGAAACGGCAAYACGGCTTTTTCACCGAACAAGAACGATATTGCCCGCTCGCCGTAATAGGACCAGCCTAAAATAGTGGTGAAAGCAAAAACCATAAGAGCAAATGTGATGATTAACCCACCGCCTGGAATACCAGCTGCGAAGGCTGCTGAAGTTATGCGCGCACCYTCTAGGTTGGACTGCCAAGCAAARTCAACGGCTTGYTGGACGCCGTTAACATCGGCTGTGAAATTACCCTTCACGGTTAAAATAACCARAGCAGTCATCGTACAAATAACGATGGTATCAATAAATGTGCCGAGCATGGCGATKGTACCTTGCTGTACCGGGTCTTTGGTTTTRGCGGCGGCATGGGCGATGGGCGCAGAGCCTTGACCCGCTTCGTTTGAAAACAAACCGCGCGCAATACCAGCCCGAATTGCCAGGGCAACAATAGCCCCAGAGAACCCACCCGCAGCAGCACTACCGCTAAAGGCGCTGGTAAAGATCAGTTTAAAGGCATCCGGTATGCCCGACGCATTGAGAGCCAACACGATAAGSGCAGCGGCGACATAGCCAAACGCCATGAACGGAACCAATTTAGAGGCAAATTTACCGATGCTTTTGATACCACCAATAATGACGACAAAGGCCAAAGCTGCTAGAATAAACCCGGTGGCAATRCGCGGTAAGCCAAAGGTTTCATTGACAACATCAGCAATACCATTTGATTGTACCATATTGCCTGCGGCTACGGCACTTGCGAGCGTACCGATTGAGAAAACAATGGCTAGCCATYTCCATTTTGGACCAAGCCCGTTTTTAATATAATACATAGGGCCGCCCTTGAAATTGCCTTCCGGGTCTACTTCGCGGTAGCGCACAGCCAGCATAGATTCAGCATATTTGGTCGCCATACCGACCAAAGCGGTCATCCACATCCAGAAAATCGCACCCGGCCCCCCCAGTGTGATGGCGGTGGCAACGCCGGCCAGATTACCCGTGCCAACGGTTGAAGACAATGCAGTCATCAAAGCGGCAAAGGGTGTAATTTGGCCCTCTTCGCCTTTTTCAGGTTTGCGACCTTTCCACAAAAGGGCAAAGGCAGCAGGAATGCGTAGGATAGGCATAAAGCGCAAAATGACGGTTAGGTAAATACCCGTYCCCARCARRAGWATRGCYAMAATCGGCATTTCGCCTAACAATGGTATCTTCAATCCAAATATAGAATTTAAAGATCCCCAAAAATAGTCATCGGCAAGCATAGCGACGATTTCATTAAATTTTTCCACGGATAGTTTCCCCATTTWGTTTATAATTTTGCGAAACCATAAGGGCTCACTCCTGAATTGCAAAGAGAAAACTGCCATTCTTTTTAATATGGYTTTTYKAAGAGACTCACTATTCTTTTTAATGCGGCAATTTGCRTCTTTTCATTACGATTGGAATCGGTTAGCGAGAACTATAATTTTCTAAAGAGGCAATAATGTTTGAAACGCTATCCGTRACCCCGCCCGACGCCATAGTTGGCATGATCAAATTGGCGGCGGCTGACACTAACCCTAAMAAAATTGATTTAGGKGTTGGCATTTATCAAGATAAAGTCGGTGCAACACCGGTRATGCGGGCAGTTAAAGARGCTGAAACCCGWTTGCTWGCCGAAGARACGWCYAAAAAATATATTGGTATTCACGGCAATCCTGCATTCAATAGCCTGTTCTCAGAATTGATGTTTGGTGCAGACAGTGAAGCCGTCACATCTGGCCGGCTGGCTATGGCGCAAGCGGCAGGTGGTTCCGGTGCGCTTCGTATTGGTGCTGAGCTTATCAAGCTCGCCAACCCGTCAGCKACAATTTGGGTCAGCACCCCCACTTGGGCCAAYCATCAACCACTTATYGGTTCGACCGGACTWCCGATCAARCAATAYCCCTATTACAATAAAGAGACCCAGCGCATCGATTTCGACGACATGTGCACGGCGCTACGCRCCAAYRCCAAAGCTGGTGATGCTGTGCTBCTGCATGGCTGTTGTCACAACCCGACAGGTGCCGACCTAAGTGAAGCTCAGTGGCAGGTTATTGCTGGTTTAATGCTGGAAAAGAATTTACTGCCTTTTGTTGATCTAGCCTATGCAGGGTTAGGCGATGGGCTTGAGCAAGACAGTTACGGATTGCGTTTGTTAGCCGGACTTTTCCCAGAACTGGTATTAGCCGCATCGTGTTCAAAAAACTTCGGMCTCTATAAAGAACGTGTCGGATTGGTTGCAGCACTGTGTGCCACGCCCGATGATGCTAAGCTAGCCAATGGACAAATTGGACTTACCATGCGCCGGATGATATCCATGCCGCCTGATCAYGGTGCTGCTTTGGTGGCCAAAATTTTAGCAGACCCGGARCTTACTAMCGACTGGAAAACTGAACTTGAGGATATGCGTGTGCGGATGACTGGTTTGCGTGTRTCCCTCGGTGAAGCCTTATTGGTACAAGGCGGCATAAACACCAATGGGCAAATGGCCGCTGCCATTACGGCGCAAAAAGGAATGTTTTCGCTGCTGCCCGTCAGCCCAGARCAAGCTGAAAAACTGCGCAGTGAGCACTCCGTGTTCCTACTCAACTCTGGCCGCATCAATATTGCCGGYGCACGYACCGAAACTATTGACCGGTTGGCAGATTGTATATTGGCTGTTCTTTAGGTTAGCAGTTTCTAAAATTTATAAATCGGAATAAGRCCCGCTTTCACCACGCCGTCCTTTATAGTGATTTTAATRGATTTACGGTCGTCGCTTTGCGTTTTTTGCATTGCGACAAGTATTTTAGCCGTACCTGCATACTTTCCAGAAATGAGTTTGTTGTCTATTAGYTTTTGCAGCAATRKYTCAGGTTTTTTWAGACGAACTTGGATGATACCTTCGGGYAAACCGTTTTTGAATATRATGTCAAAATCACCGATCATATCAGCACTGCCCCACTGTACAGCCCAATGTTCAGACCKGATACGGCTATTNNNGGCWGCAATCCACKGCTCTGYGCCYTCGGCCTCCAACAACGCCCAATTGTCTATATTTACATCCAGYTTGATCAAAGCCAGYTTGCGTCCCATTATATTGTTTAACATGGCAGGGATTTTTGGKGACAAACGCAATTCCGTGCCTGACATTGAGACATGCCCTATATTGTTTAAAACTTGTATATTGGCGCTAACCTGATCAAATTGACTGATAACTGGCGGGGTTCCGACCAAAGAATCTAGCTGTGCGTGGGCAATATCAATATGCGCTGACTTCAATGTGCCCGCCAGAGAGAATACCACCCGCGTATCAACAGTCGTAGGTGTAACATCAAATGTATAACGTTCACCGTTCTGGCCGTGCATATCAATTCGCATCTGACCTCTGTGTTCAACATTCCATGATAGAGGCGTTAGAACCGCACTATGCATACGCAGGCTATCAGATTTTATGGACCAATTTTTAGTMAGATCAGGAGTTTCACTGAWGGGTGCCCGTAMGGTAACATCTCTCATTGTTGCATTAACAAAGAACGGAAAACCGCCGACGCTCAACCCGCCATGGCCAATTTCGTAGTCCTGGCTTTCGAGGGTTGCGATGCCGTCTATCAATCCTTTGACCATTGTATTGCGCAAATAAGCCCATGCCCCCATAATCAGAACAAGTATCAGCAAACAAAAAATAACCAAGCGAGGCACAGTAACCAACTTCCTTATCATCGATTTAGCTTTCACCTTACTCATCAGATGTTTTCARCTTCTGTCTAATAGGACGTTTTCCGGGTTCACGGGCATAGCTGACTAATAACTTCCCATACTCACGTAATAAAAGCCTAGTCTTATCCCAACCTCCCCACCAAGGCATATCGTCAGAATGCTCTGTCGCAACCGGATATGCGACGATCTCTATACCGTTCATAGCAGAGGCAATCTCCATCTTGGCACGGGGCATATGATATGCGGATGTAACCAACAATATTTTTTCAAAGCCCAGAGCCTTGGCCCAATTGGCCGTTTCCTGTGCGTTATCATAAGTGTTTTCAGCCTCATAATCCAAATCGACGCAGCAGATAAATTGTTCTAATTCTAGCTTTAGCAAAGCTTGTATTTGCCCCGGTTTGATTGTGGGGTTAACCCCGGATATTAACAGGCGTTCTCCGTGGCCATTTTGCAAAAGATTTGCGCCAACCAAAAGCCTCGTTCCGTCCGCACCGGTTAAAACAACAATACCGTCAACTTTTGGCAAAGACACAGGTGGTTTGGCCGTAGAAATATAGGTAACAAACAAGACAAAACCRCMAACCAACAATGTCGCTCCAAAGCCAAATAAGAATGTAAAAACTTTGAACAAGGCACTGCGTATAGGTCTTTTTCTGTCTAATGTTTTTAGAAATTTTAGAAATTTACTCATGGGTAAATCTCGCCGTACAGAGTTTTWARCACAGTRCGCCAACTTGTAATGGCKATGATCAATGCCAAAACGCTAGGCACRGCAATTACCAAATAWATATCTGTCARAGACARATGCAGCCCTGGYAAGAAATARGAAAAACCGCCGGAYGTAGAAAACAACATCCCAACCAATACCGAAAYCAATAATGCAGTGAGGGCRCCAATAGCGCCTGCTTTAAACCCGGTTGTCGCAAAGCGCGTACTCAACAAACGTGCYGTRTAATCCGGCGGCGCGCCRACCTGATGTAATACRTCCATCAAGAGRCGCTGTGAAGTCAATCCCGCGCGGGTGGCAAAAATRGAKGCTGCTATRCCTGCAAYRATAATTGTACCYAAKACCAAATATGACAGTATYTTCGCAGCATYCGTKGTGCGCTTKATCTCTGCRTCCCACTGGCTGTGRTCATCAATATCCACGCGGATACCAGCAGMTGATARCAAGGCTGTCACCTGTTTAGTATCGAGTAACTGCCCRGAATTTAACTGCACATCCAGCAATATAGGMAGTGGYAAATCATCCGGCAGAGGCGCATCTCCGAGCCAAGGTTGCAACAGTGCTTTAGACTGCTCTGGCGGCAAAATAGTGACCAGAGCCACAGGTTCGAGTTTCACCAATATAGCTTTGRCACGATCAGCTTCATTTAGATYTTTACTATYGATGAYCTCTGCRCTGGGCTTGATTTGCACAGTSAGTTTRCCCTGCAAACTATTRTGCCACCCGGCAGCAGCACGGTAWCCAGACGCRGTTGCCAGYAAAGTCAATGTGGCGAGAAACGCTAAAATAACCAGCACCATAAACAAAGGCCGGTCGTCTTTTTTATTATAAGGCAAGATCGGTTGCGCCTTTGCAGTTAGATCTGCGTGTTGTTTACTCATATCAACCAATTTGCTCACCACTAATTTTACCCGTGACCTGCCCGTACTCTATTGACAGTATATTTGCATCTTCTGGAATGAGAGCCGTATTATGTGTAGCAATGATTGTGGTAGTGCCAAGCCTATTGAGCTCCGTAAACAAGCGTATTAACCTACGCCCCATATCGTCATCAACATTRCCYGTTGGCTCATCTGCGATCAGGATATCAGGTTTGGTGATCACMGCACGAGCGATAGCGGCACGTTGYTTTTCGCCGCCGGATAGTGTTGGCGGAAGTGCATGAGCCCGGCTACCTAACCCAACCCATTTCAAAAGCCCCAATACATCATCCTTATATTCTGCTCGTTTTCGCCCCGCAACCCGTAGGGGCAAAGCCACATTTTCAAATACGTTCAAATGGTCGATAAGACGAAAATCCTGCAAAACAATACCCATGCGCCGCTTTAACTCCGGAATAGCTTTGCGCTCTATTTGTGACGTATCGTGCCCGAATAAAGTGATGAGACCACGCGATGGCCGCATATGCAAATATATCAACTTCAGCAAAGTAGTTTTCCCAGCCCCTGACGGCCCAATTATAAATGTCATAGAACCGGGTGGTAATGAAAAAGTAACATCACTTAATATCTCACCCTCACGGCCATAGCGAAAGCCAACCCGCTCGAACTGAATGTTGGCATTCATTTCTGTGTCGTAATTTTGTGGTAAATTATTAATGTATGGGCTCGCATTTTGACTGTTCATATTTACGCTTCACATTCACCCTAGACATTTTCATACTGCTTAGCCACATTCTTATCATAACTGATTCGGAAAATCGAATGATTCTTACGTGTCCAGAATGTACCATACGCTTTAAAATAGCTGACAATGCCATTGGGCCTAATGGTAGGACGGTACGTTGCTCCCAATGTTCAGTTACTTGGTTTGTAGCGGCTGAACCAGATGCGCTCAGCTTGGATGAGGCTGAAAAAACYACCGAAATWCGCGMAGAAATTATCAACGAACCAGTATCCAATATAGRTATTAAAAACCATTCCCCAGAAGGTCAAAACAGTGTTTTTGGCAATTTGGARAGTRGTAGTGATGACGTTTTTTCGGATGTTGGTGCACATGCTGCTATCCGCGAAAMTGCCGACCGCAAGAAAGCCCGYAGACGTTTGCTYGGTGTGAGTATGATCTGGGTKGTAACCCTSGCAATMTTGGCYCTRTTTRCCTTGGCTGCRTTTTTATTTCGCGCTAAAATCGTCGAAAAATTCCCTGGCACRGCTCCRGTTTATAAGGCTATTGGCCTTGAGGCCAATGTATCRGGGCTGGAAATTTCCTTCACAGATACGAAATTCGGCAGTAATGAGGGTGTGCAAGTTTTATTCATCAGTGGCCGGATAAAAAATTTCGACATAAAAACCAGAGACGTCGAATTGATCCAGCTCAGTTTCATAAATGATAGCGGTGAAATACTGACCTCTTGGGTGGTTGAGCCAACACACACAGAACTTAAATCWGGCCAAGTYATTAAATTCACCGCCCAATACCCCAATCCGCCAGTAGATGCCGTTACGCTTGTTTCCAGTTTCGTCAGTGAAACAGATATGTCAGATACAATTCCAGTGGCTTCAAAATARARTAATTTTAGACATCCACCRCTAYATTGCCGTCCACATCAATCCAWGCMCKGCGCATRCCTTGTGATGTRWAGGGCATTGTTGGCTGYCCCCTATGTCCYAAAGCAATAACACCGCCGTAACCGCCYTGYTTTTTCATATCTGCAAGCGCAYTTTTTGCRGCATCNSSYARRNGGYGTTCCCGCATAGGCCATGCGGGCTGAAATATCGGCGGCTGTKGCAGCTTTGATAAAATAYTCMCCTTGCCCYGTACAGGATACGGCAACCCGYGCGTCAGCCCAACASCCWGCACCTGGTAGCGGACTATCCCCGACCCGGCCTGCCATYTTNCCCAAKNAATCCACCTGTAGATGTRGCRGCAGCGAGGCGGYYTTTATTATCCCGTGCCACCACACCGATTGTGCCTGTRTCCAATTCRTGSGGCAAACGWGTRACACCWCGRAYAATGTAATACTCMARYGGYTTCTCGACAGGTTCRCARTTTTGKWGCGCWGCAAAGGTTTCAGCRCCKCGWCCRACCARCATAACATGGGGCGTATGGTCCATAACGGCGCGGGCAACCCGMACAGGGTTTTTAAACCCCTTAAGCGCAGCGACTGCACCGATATTRCGGTTATCCCCGTCCATAATACAGGCGTCCAGTTCGTATTCBCCCGCAGAGTTTGGCCCTGTACCCTTGCCTGCTACGTATAGCCCHGCATCYTCTAATAGTACDGCCAATGCCTCGGCCACATCCAGAGCGCGGGCCCCGTCCAACAACATGGTGCGACCTTGTTCCGCTACGCCGCGCAAATGTCGGATTTGAACATCTTGTTCCGATTTAACGTAATTTCCGGCACCGCCGTGCAGCGCGAGCGCAATATTTGATGTGTTTGTCTTTATGTTTTTCATGGGCAAAATCTAACGCGCCGCCCTCAATTTGGCTATGGAAAACTCATATTTATTTATTGTTATATTATACTATTGCATATACGGCCGCCATATGTTATATAATAACTATATTCAAAATGGGAGGATAATATGAATATACTTGCAAGAACGATTATGAGCGGCCCAGGAGCCTTTGTTGTCACGACCGGATTGGCGTTGATCATGGCAAAGATGATCTATGTTCCCCTCGTGGCACTACCGGATAAGCCAGAAAAAATGAGCTTTACGATCAACCCTAAGATCATGGATGAAGCTCCGACAAAGAAAATGCCCAAAGCCGAGTTAGTACGGGTAACACCACCCCCTGCACCACCCATCGTCGACAGACCAATAACAACCAAACCAACTGGGCCTATCGCGGGGCCGCTGCCTAAAATTCCACCTTCTGGTAGACCAAAAATATATCCGACCAAATTCAGAATAGCCGTAGCTGATAGAGATGCCGAGCCAATAGTGCGGATACAGCCTATCATGCCACCGCGAGCCGAAAAGTCCGGGCACTGCAAAGTTCGGTTCAATGTAACGGCTCAAGGCCAGCCCTACGAGATTATGACTACATATTGTACACAATCCGTTTTCAAAAGGTCGACTATTAAAGCCGTACAAAAATGGACGTACAARCCGAAAATCCAAAGCGGCTTAACCGTTGCCAGACAAGGCGTAGAAACACTGATTACCTTCAACCTGACCGATGAACATGGTCGTTTGATACCAGAGTAAAATTAAAGATAACCGTATCTATAAATTCAATCCTGCACTTAAGCGTAAGGATTTGCACCTGAACGTAGGTGGATGCGGATGGGGACGCCGGGTAGGTCGAAGTCTTCGCGCAATGTATTGACCAAATAGCGTTTATAGCTCTCTGGCACACTATCGGCGCGTGAAGATTTGATCACAAATGTTGGTGGTCGCGTCTTGGTCTGGGTGATATATTTAAGCTTGACCGGTCGACCTTTGTCAGCGGGTGGCGGATGGCGGGCTACGGTTTGGCGTAACCATTCATTGAGATCCGGTGTCTTGATGCGCGCAGACCAATCGATTTGAATGCGCTCAATTGCCGGGAATAAGCGGTCGAGCCCCTTGCCCGTCAGACCGGATAAAAACACCAATGGTACACCGCGTAGCTGCGGCAGCAAACGTGTCACTTTTTCGCGCAGCTCCGTCATTTTTTCTGATCTGTTGTCGATGATATCCCAGAAGGTCGCCGCGATCACCAAAGCCCGACCTTCGCGGGCGCACAGATCCGCGATTTGCATATCCTGCTTGTCAAAAGCGTTTCTTGTATCCATCAACAGGACAACAACCTGAGCGTATTTAATAGCGCGAATAGTATCTGCCGTTGACATTTTCTCTAGCTTGTTATGCACTTTGGCACGTTTGCGCAGGCCTGCCGTATCGTGAAATTGTACACGCCGCCCTTGCCAGTCCCATTCAATTGTAATGCTGTCGCGGGTCACGCCTGCTTCGGGGCCTGTGAGTAATCTATCCGTACCAATCAACGTGTTGATCAAAGTCGACTTGCCTGCATTGGGACGCCCGACAATAGCAATCCGCACAGGCGCTTCGGACGTATCAATAGCTTGGTCAGCTTCGGGCGTGACACCTTGCAGCGCTTCGGCGACGGCTTCGTTTAACTCAATCATGCCGACATTATGTTCAGCAGCGACCTCTATGGGTTCGCCCATGCCGAGCCCGTAACCTTCACCAACGCCAGGAACAGAGGCCCGGCTTTCACATTTATTAGCAACAAGCACGGTTGGCTTTCCGGTTTTACGGATAAATTCTGCGAAAATCTCGTCGAGCCCCGTCACACCTGCGCGCGCATCATAAACAAACAAAACCACATCGGAAGTTTTAACCGCTTCTTCGGTCTGGCCGCGCATACGGGCTTCGAGGCGCTCTCCAACCGCGTCTTCAAATCCGGCCGTATCGATAACGGTAACRGCCTGATAACCAAGCACAGCACTGGCTTCGCGGCGATCTCTGGTAACACCAGGCGTATCGTCAACAATGGCCAATTTCTTGCCTGCGATGCGGTTGAACAAAGTGGACTTGCCAACATTAGGGCGTCCAACCACCGCAATACGCGGGGTAAAGGTTATTTCCTGTTCGTTTTCAAACTCCGGAAAGTCGACATCATATTCAGGGTCATCATTGTTTTCAGGYGGGTACATAATSTTACTTTATCTTGGYACTGTTACTGAGYTCAATTTATTTGAGCGCAACGAGCTTGGCGTTATCGGTGATGTAATACACCGTATCATTTGCCACAATAGGGGCTACATAAATATCGCCWGCAACTTTGAACGAACGRATRATYTCACCYGTATACGGAYTAACYTCAACGGCTTCACCGCGCGAACTCATCATCAACAAGCGTTCACCAACCATAATAGGTCCAGCCCAAGAAATCCGTTTTTTGCGTTTTTTCTGTTTCTTGAACGCGCGAAGCTGGGTCAGCCAAATCACAGTACCATCTGCTTTAGACATACAGACAACYTSNCCCNTCAGTAGTAACAGTATAAATAAAATCACCAACGACCATTGGGAAACCAAGCGAGCCAGCGGGTTGAGACCAGACTTGTTGGCCCGTCCGCAAATCAAAGGCGCTGAATGTTCCGCTTTGGGTAGTGGCAAAAACATAACCGTCTGCAATGACYGGGCCGGCTGCAATATCATTAAGCGTGGCCAAAGGCGTCAAATTGCCAGAGGCGTTCAAAGCTTCTTGCCAAAGTACGCCGCCGTTTTGTGCTTTAAGCGCCACAATTTCGCCTGACGAAAACGGCGCAATAACAACATCGTCAATCACGGCCGGACTAGGYGAAGTTAGCATACGAGCCGTTTCGATAATGGCTTGATATGTCCACAATACATCACCGGTTTCGGTGTCGAGAGCAAACAATTCATTATCATCAGAGACTGCAAACAGGCGRCCACCKGCTACCGTTGGTGCAGAGTGTATCGGAGTACGGGTACGGGTAACCCATATTTCAYYACCACTTTGTGCATCAAGAGAAACAATAACGCCAAAACCAGATGTGACATAGACACGTCCATTAGCRACTGCWACGCCGCCGCCGACCGCTTCTTTATCTTTGCCGCCTTTTTCGCCTAATGTCAGAGGATCTTTGARCCGATCAATCAAGCTTGTACCACCRCGTCTGGTTTTGCCCTTGCTGGTCACAGAAAYCTTATAGTTCCAAAGCTTGCTGCCGGTTTGTGCATCCATAGCMGTAACTCGGTTAGCGGCATCCATGGCATAGATCCKCCCACCKGCAACAAYCGGAGAAGCAACAACYCTWCCCTTGCGGTATGAACCTTTGCCGACCCCAGTTTGCCATAAGCGCGATARATYGCCCGGCGCATCAGTRTGCTGCATTGAATGGTTGGCATAACCACCTGTTTGCGGCCAATCCTGATTAGTRTAGACGGGCGGCAAGACGATTTCGGAAGWAAGGATTGTTCCGCTAACYTCCAGCTTATCATCCAAAGACAAGATTGAAATACGTTCTGGATCTGTAGGGATGTCGCCTTGGTCAACGCCTTTAGAGTTGTTAAAGGGATTTACGGCATCTGTTACTCTTGAAACCGTTGAACAAGCAGACAGTAAAGCCGAACCTGCAAAAAGGATTGTCAATACCCGCATATTTTTCATCAAAATATTCATCATCATTCCTGTTCATCTTTAATTTCTGTACCGTCCTGTGGTGCCTCCATTTCCGGAGTGGAAATCTCACCTTCAACGCTTTTGCTATCCAGTTTAACCACTGGACGATTAGCATTAATTAATGCTAACGCGGCTCCTGAGCGCGCTTTAACACCGCTCAAAACACCGGGAGCATTGGATAAATAAGAAAATTGTGATCGAGCAGAATCTATATCTTCRGAGTTAAAGGCAGCRTGGGCTAGAACTTCTTTTGCCAGATCTGCGTAAGGTGCGCCGTCYACCGCCAACGCACTGGCGCGYACTTGCACCTCATCATAAAGGCCTTGATCCAATAAAATRTAAACGGCCTTYAATCCTGCCAAATCTTTATGRACGGGTTTRYCAAATTTCTCAGTGGCTTGATCAAACAGGCTGACCGCACCCTCTAAATCACCMAGCTGAACCTTCATGCCAGCGGCGCGGGTCAAAGATAACCCAGCGTAACCATCTGGCGCCACTTCAGCAAGTGCAACAAACTTAGCAATAGCAGCTTGTAAATCTCCACTGGCCTCAATTTTACCGGCACTCATATARGCGGCRGAWGCTGAYTTTGCTGTATTRGAAACTTTGCTTTTACTGTATTCACTATARCCSGTTRCAGCCACAATCACAAAAATCACAGCAACAATATACGGCCCGAACTTACGCAACAATTGGTTGTACTTGTCCTTGCGGAGCTCTTCTTCAACTTCGTTAATAAAATCGACCAATTTTGGCCCCTAYTCTAATACATTGGTTTMTAATWTAAAATTTGYKCMAACCTATAGGCAAGCGCGMATGTGTGCAATACATCAGCACATGAAGTCTTGTCCATATTTTACTTGAATWTATAGGTATATTYTTTGGACGGAAAATCRCGRCTTTTYACYTGYTYYGCATAGGTTTKYACRGCWTTTTCGGCTTCCCCTTTTAAATCCGCRAAYTTTTTRACAAAYTTWGGYGTCCAHTCAAACATGCCGAGCATGTCMGGCGTCACCAAAATYTGMCCATCACAATYCTTTGACGCGCCAATWCCRATGGTGGGTACATGCACGGCTTTTGTYACYTYWTCWGCYAGTKTGGTRTTYACRCCYTCRACRACAATTGCAAAWGSMMMKRYWTCKKCWKSRKCTATAGCGTTGTTGAGAATTTCTGTGGCAACTTTTTCGTCGCGGCCACGGGCACGGTATCCACCCAGCACATTGACGGATTGCGGCCTAAGCCCAACATGGGCCATAACCGGAATCCCACGTTCGGTCAGATAGCTGATAGTTTCAGGGGCGTAGGAACCGCTTTCAATTTTTATGGCCTGGCACCCCGTTTCCATCAGCACACGTGATGCGCTCTTAAAGGCCGTTTCGACGCTATCCTCATAAGAACCAAACGGCAAATCCACGACAACCAAAGCTTTTTGGGATGTCCGCATAACGGCTTGACCGTGTAAGATCATCATATCCAAGGTCACGCCGACTGTGGACGACAGGCCGTGCACAACCATGCCAACACTGTCCCCGACCAAAATTAGATCACAATACTGATCAACAATTGCCGCCATAGGCGCATCATAAGCGGTTAGGCAGACTATCGGCGTGCCGCCTTTGCGCGCGGTAATTTCAGGCGCGGTCATACGTGTAGTAATAGACTGTTTCGACATAAAAACTCCAAAAGCTAACCTCGCTTATATAAGTAGCTAGCAATGTTATTGCGAGAGTTAATTGCATTTAGATAGGTTCAAAAAATTGAAGTATTTTACTCTTAATCGTTATCTTGAAATTTTGACTCCTCAAGCCCTCTTAATTTTGCAAAGGTACATAAATAATAATAAGCGGAAAACAATGAGAGACCCCATGAAAGCTTTGCGCACCCCTGACGGCCAATTTAAAAATTTACCCGATTATGATTTCAARMYRAWCTAYGTNMYGSWCKRWGWTRATNCYRSGTCNRCRCWRTGTTGATNNARRGCCACGNNGGACGGTCGTRTTGTCATTATGATGCACGGCGAGCCGAGTTGGTCATTTCTTTATCGCCATATGATTAAAAAAGTCGCAGCGGCAGGTTACAGAGTTCTTGCGCCGGACCTCATCGGCTTTGGGAAATCAGATAAACCGACCGAGACATCAGATTACAGCTATACACGGCATGTTAGCTGGGTATATGAGTGGTTTGAGCAGCTAGATGTAAGCAAGGCCGTTCTGTTTTGCCAAGACTGGGGTGGATTACTGGGTTTGCGACTTGTTGCTAAATATCCCGAGCGATTTGCAGGCATCATAGCCGCCAATACTTTCTTGCCAACGGGTGACCGCGACCCCGGCGAAGCATTCACCAAATGGCGTGAATTTGCCAAGACCGTGCCAGAATTTCCAGTCAGCGGCATTATCGGCGGCGCGACAGTGAAAGATTTAGGCGAAGGTGYCAAAGACGCCTATAACGCGCCTTATCCTGATGAGAGCTATAAAGCCGGTGCGCGCATCTTCCCTGCTCTCGTCCCGACCAGCCCGGATATGGACGGGGCAGCGGACAATGTAGAGGCGTGGAAAGTACTGTCTGCATGGGACAAGCCCTTCCTGACCAGCTTTTCCGACCAAGACCCCATAACCAAGGGTGCCGACAAAATTTTCCAAAAACTCATCCCAGGCTGCAAAGGTCAACCACACCAAATCGTCAAAGGCGGCGGCCATTTCCTACAAGAAGATGTGCACACAGAACTGTCAGAAATTATCGTAGCGTTTTGCGAAAATTTGTAAGATGAAAATAACGTTCGCCTTTGTTTAGCAAAATTCGTCAGCTCACCATCTAAGTGAACACTTACATTTGGATGAGGTTGTCGAATTAACGTTTTTGGTGCCAGCTTATGATTATGTTCCTCCAAGAAGAACCAAATGTCTGCCAGGCGAGAACACCGATAATCAGCATCCAGCTGAAGCACATTACCATAAAGGGACCCCAGTTGGAGGGGTCTTGCAAAGCAGACATCAAAGGGAAAATCAGCATGAAGATTAGAGCGGCCGATATAGCGTAAAAACGAATGATGTTGTTGGCAAATACCTCTTCGTTTTCTTCATTAATATTCACAACTTTCAACTCCTCACGCAGTTCTGCAACTTCAATATTGAATACCGCTGCCAGTGATTTCAGAGATTCAAGCCCCGCCTTATGGTTGCGTTCTATTCTTTGAATGGTTCGAACGCTCAACCCGCTCAATAGAGCCAGCTCATCTTGAGACCAGTTTCTCTGAATTCTAATTTCTTTCAATGACATTTCATTCTCCTTGTCGCATGGGCGTTAGTCGGTGGCATTTTGTCCACCTATTTGCATGCTTATTAGCCGATTTCGTTCGTGTCGGCAACGACAACGACCGGACAACCGCACGACAAACCCTTCTTTTCGGTACACTAAGCCAGCCAAACGCACTTTGAATATCAAATTTGACGTGTTTCGGCTAATTGGTAATCCTACAAATCGGCTAGTCTATCTTCGGGATAGGCAAATACGGGTGCGGCGGCGTATTTAATTTGCTCCAAATGTGATGGCGCTTTGGATAGGTATTTGAGGCTATGATGCCAGACTAGTTTTTGCATGGCCTCGGCTTGCGGATCTCCTGCTTTTATGCCGGATAGCACACTTTTTATGAGGAACGCACCAGAAATAACGTCCCCGCATAATTCGAGGTAAGGGACAGCGGCAGCACCGCTGTCTAGGTCGCTCATAGCTAAAATCATGTCTGTGGCAGATTTCATGGCGGCAATACCTGCGGTTAAATGTCGTTGATTACAGCCCAAATCCAGCCCGTTAGTACCGTGCATGTCGTTCACATTTGCTAGAATATCGTCTAGGTCTGCTATTAACAAACCCATAGCTTCACCGCCGTCGCGGCGAACCTTGCGGCCAACTAAATCCAGTGCCTGAATGCCGTTCGTCCCCTCATAAATAGGTGCAATGCGCGCATCACGGTAATGTTGTGCGGCGCCAGTTTCTTCAATGAAACCCATACCGCCGTGAATTTGTATGCCAGTACTTGCTACGGTTACACCCATGTCAGAACCGTAGGCCTTAGTGATAGGTGTCAGTAAAGCTTGGCGGATGTGCGCAGCTTTACGTACACTCTCGTCGTCTGCTGCTTCTGCCATATCACTGGCAAATGCGGTTGCCATATTGATGGCGCGCGCGCCCATAATGCCTGATTTCATATCCATGAGCATGCGGCGCACATCTGCGTGGCCAATAATAGGTGTACCCACCGGGGCATCTGCAACCCGTCCTTGAACACGTTCATTGGCATAATCCAAAGCCGTTTGATAAGCGCGTTCCCCAATACCAACACCTTGTACGCCGACAAACAATCTGGCTTCGTTCATCATAGTGAACATACAAGCCAAACCTCTATTTTCGGGCCCGACGAGCCAAGCTGTAGCCTTGTCAAATTCCATTACACAAGTGGGACTGGCGTGTATGCCCAGCTTATGCTCCAGCCCAATGGCAGTGATGCCGTTGCGCTCGCCCGGGTTACCGTCCGCGTCTACAAGAAATTTAGGGGCGATAAATAGCGATATACCGCGTGAACCTGCAGGTGCGTCCGGCAGGCGGGCCAATACCAGATGAATAATATTGTCGGTGCAATCATGGTCGCCCCACGTGATGAATATCTTCTGTCCCGAAAGTGCGTAACTACCGTCGCCGTTGGGCACAGCTTTGGTGCGCAGCGCCCCCAAATCAGATCCGGCTTGCGGTTCGGTTAAATTCATGCCACCCGTCCATTCCCCTGTCACCATTTTAGGCAAGTAAGTCTGCTTTATCTCGTCAGAAGCATGGGCTATAATGGCATTCATCGAACTGCCCGTCAGCATTGGGCACAGGCCAAAAGACATATTGGCGGCATAGAGCATTTCGTTGACGGCTACACTAACGGTTTGTGGCAGTCCCATCCCCCCCAGACTTAGGCCGCCTATAGCTTCTGGCGCAGACAACCCCTGCCATCCAGCTTCAGTATAAGCTTTATAGGCCTCTTTGAAACCTGGCGCAGTTGTAACTTGCCCGTCCTTGAGCACGGCACCATTTTCATCGCCGGCCCGGTTTAACGGTGCCAAAACATCTGAGGCAAATGCACTCGCCCCGCCAAGAATATCCGATACCAAATCTTGGCTCAATTCTGAATGAACGGAGCAATTGCCCAGAGCCCCAAAATCAATGGAGTGGCGCAACAAATAGCCAATAGCGTTTATTGGTGGGGAAAAAGTCATAAATAATCTCATACGTTTTTTGCCTTATGCAACAGATGCTTCACACGAGCAACGGCAGAACGGGCTATATATTCATGTTTATGACGAAATACCTTTCTTTACAAAATGCCACACCAATTTTACTTGGCGAGAACAATGTTTCCGTGCATAAAGCCCACAATTAATGCTCAACAACAACAAAACCGCTTTTATAATGGAGAAAGACATGCCTACATCCACCCGCATTGCTTTGATGGCTAGCCTCTTAATTGGTGCTGCCACAATTTCAGCCTGTTCAAAGGAAGCTCCCGCGCCCGCATCCGAGACTGTGAAAACTGTTGAGAAGCCCGTCGTTACAACGACGACAAAAGTTGAAGTAAAGGTTGAAGTGCCTAAGGTCGTAGTAGAAGTCACGCCTGAAATAGCCGGTAAAAAAGCATTCACCCGATGTAAGGCTTGCCATACGATTGACGAGGGTGGCAAACACCGGGTTGGACCTAATCTATACGGTGTGTTTGGCCGTAAATCCGGCGCTGCCGAAGGGTTCGCTTATTCCAAAGCTATGGTTGCAGCAGATATCACATGGACGGACGAAACTATGTCTGAATATTTAGCCAAACCAAAAACTTATATCCCCAAAAACAAAATGTCGTTTATCGGTTTAAAGAAAGAGGCTGACCGCGATAATTTAATTGTTTATTTGAGAGCGAATACAGGCGGTTAAACAATCAACACTTTAAGATAAAACGGGGTTATGCCCCGTTTTTTGTTACCTAATAATATTTGAGCAGATCATCTATACAACTGTATGATGTAATCATTTACAAAGCGTCATTCTAGGTTAATAAGCTTCTATTATAGC
Source organism: Robiginitomaculum sp. (assembly GCA_002732905.1). Classification (GTDB taxonomy): domain Bacteria; phylum Pseudomonadota; class Alphaproteobacteria; order Caulobacterales; family Maricaulaceae; genus Robiginitomaculum_A. The sequence goes on along the minus strand of NVTC01000028.1, from coordinate 987 downwards.
GCAAGAAAATGCGATTTAACTGAAAGAGAATGCGATGAAAAAACCTAGAAGTGATATTAAATCCAACACCGCGCTGTACGAAACAAGGGCACTGATAAAACCAACCGGGTTTCGGGAGTATGATGCGCGTTGGTGGTTCGGTCATCCTGAAAGCAATAAACCGTCCGAGATCAATCTCTACGGCATTCAAACATTGGGTGCGGCGCTCGGAACACTCATCCACGAGCTTGGCGTTGAGCCTAAAATAGTCGTCGGACATGATTACCGCTCTTACTCTCTTTCCATCAAACAGGCACTGATTGTTGGCTTAATGAGCGCGGGCATCGAAGTCTTGGATATCGGCCTAGCTTTATCACCAACGGCATATTTTGCACAATTTGCGCTGGACGCACCGTGTGTAGCTATGGTCACGGCAAGCCACAATATCAATGGTTGGACAGGTGTGAAAATGGGGGTTGAACGCCCGCTAACATTTGGCCCCAAAGAAATGAACCGTCTCAAAGAAATTGCACTGTCCGGCAAGGCCATTAACCGCAGCGGTGGCAGGTATAAGTTCATTGATGATGTGGCATCCCTCTATATGCGCGACCTAGCCGAAGGCATAGAAATCAAACGTAAGCTCCGCGTTGTTGCAGCCTGCGGTAACGGTACAGCAGGTTATTTTGCGCCCCACGTTTTAGATAAAATCGGCGTCGAAGTTATTCCGGTGCAGTGCGATCTCGACCACAGTTTCCCGAACTATAACCCAAACCCCGAAGACATGAAAATGCTACATGCTATGAAAGATGCGGTTGAACAATACGGCGCAGATTTAGCCGTTGGTTTTGACGGCGACGGCGACAGGTGCGGTGTTGTTGATAATGAAGGCGAAGAAATATTTGCCGATAAAGTTGGTGTTATGCTTGCGCGTGATCTCTCGGCTGAGTTTGAAAATGCCCAATTTGTTGCGGATGTAAAATCTACAGGATTATATGCCACCGACCCTGT
>NVTC01000027.1 GCA_002732905.1 Robiginitomaculum sp. | reverse complement strand
TCTGGGTCGTTACGAAATAATCCGCGGCTTTATCCCACAATTGGGTCTCCAGCCCAATCTCTGTATGCAATCGTTCAATATAATTGATAGCTAAATCTTGATTTTTACGATCTTCGTTCCAATTGCCGAGCTGTATCCCCATGAACACACCAAACACCACAATTAAAAAATCGATCCCTACAGCAAACCAGTTCTGGTCATTGACGTGTTTAGATATGCTTCGAAGYWMYMAWMKASSSTCCCNRRWWWGWSSMWYRATTAKSAMRCAYMKKYYSAAMRGTYYKGSMAATKYKWWKYRWMGMYYAGKTSMRCTYMYRCCRCCATARCGGACAAAACATGCCTTGTACYTAAGTTCTGCTATGGGRATGCAGTTACCRTTTTAWWTTTKGCTTAATCTCTAAATTTTTGAACTGGGAAATAATATCCGAATATTTTGTGTTTTGCCCGTTTACCATCTTACCCCTTTCAATCCTTCCAAACGTTTGCTCATCAATACCAAGATGTTGGGCTGTCTCCTTAATTGTCAAACCCAATTCTCTACGTGTTTCAAGCATCCAGTCGGCTTTTGTTCCAAGTGTTAATATCGGATGGTAATTAAGAAACTGAATAATAGCGGGCCAGTACGATATATGAGGCATGTGTACATCTTGTTCCCATAATCTGTAAGTAAACGGTGAAACGTCCAAAATGGTTGCTACGTCTCTTTGAATTAGCTTTGTTAAAGCTCTCCTTTTTTTAAGATGTTCTCCTAGGGTAACAGGATGTTCAATAAACCCCAGTGGTTTGAGGGTTTTGAGACTCCACGGCCCGAATGGTAAAAAGGCAACGCATCTATGTCGTTGTGGCTCCGCTGGTGCCGACGGTATAGCTTGTAAACGGGGACCRCGCTGTGCTGCGGATTACCAATCGCGCGTATCCGGCCCGTTTATGGACAGGATCGACATTCAAATAGATGTGCCTGCCGTCACCCCTGCAGACTTGGCCTTGCCGCCCTCCAAAGACGGCACCAAAGAGGTTGCCGCACGGGTGTTGGCTGCGCGGCAACGGGCAGAAGACCGCAATGGTGGTTGTACCAATGCGGATTTATCATCAGCACAATTGGATCATGTGGCGCAAGCAGAGCGTGAGGGGCAGGCACTCTTACAAAAAGCGGCAGAGACTTTGGGGCTGACGGCACGTGGTTATCATCGTGTTTTACGCGTGGCGCGCACTTTGTCGGATTTGGATGGTTCGGAGCAAATTAGACGTTTACATATTGCTGAAGCTTTGGCGCACAGGCGGGGCCGTAAACCTGTAATACAAGCAAGTTTCAGCTCGCAGCGAACTTATCAACAATAGGTGTGGTGATAAGTCACAAAGTTTTTACAATTTCGTAACTTGAGAAATGAGGCCCGTTAGGCTATGCTGTGCGTGAGAGAGGGGATAAATTTAAGATTATCCTATGGAGATTGTCCCATGAAGACACAATTGAATACATTAAAAAACATCGCCTTGATTGCGACTGTGACCGTACTGACAGCTTGTGCGACCGCGACCCCTTATCAACCATCGGTGAAATCCAATTTGAGCAACGGGTTTTCGGAACTACAAATCGAGAAAGACCGTGTGAAAGTTACCTTTGACGGTAATTCTCTAACCGACCGGCAAACTGTCGAGACATATCTACTCTACCGTTCTGCCGAGCTGACAAAAAACGCGGGCTATGATTATTTCGTTTTAACGGACCGCTCTACTGACCAGAAAACACGTATTCAGGACACGGGATTTAGTGATCCTTATTACGGGTTCTTTAATTACTCCTATTTCCATCCACGTTATGGCTGGAGTAGCCCTTATTACCGTCCCTATTACCATCCGTTCTACCGCTCAAGCAGGTCGCATTTTGGCAGTAGGTTTGGCTCTTATGATCCGTTCTATGATAGCTGGGGCCGGAATTTTGATTACCGCGAAATCACCCGCTACCGCGCCAGTGCCGAAGTTAAATTTGGCCGCGGCGAGAAGCCGAACAATATGGATAATGCTTTTAACGCAGAAGAGGTTTTGGTAAACCTAGGCGATAAAATTGTATATCCAGCAATCAAAGAATCTAAAAACTAGGCGCGTTTTATTTGGCGGGTTTGACTAAACCTTCGAGCCCGTCAATGCTTTTAGGGTTGCGCATATACCGGTATTCTTTCCAGTCTTCTTCTGAACGGTGGAGTGCGGAGCGCATCAACTGGTCGCGCTCACCTTTGAAGTCATAAAACGGTACCCCGAAACCACACGAATCGGCAATGCGTGTGATGTTGATGGTAATAATGCTGCGTGCACGACTGAAGTTCGGGAATAAAGCAAGAGCTGCTGCGAATCCCGGTTCATCAAAACTGACTGCGGTGCCTGTACCGTAAAGTCGCACAATATTCGCTTTACCTTCAAAGGCGCAAAACATAATGGTGATGCGTCCGTTTTCTTTGAGATGTGCTAAGGTCTCTATCCCCGACCCGCCAAGGTCGAGATAGGCAACGGTTGTTGGGTTGATAATTTTAAAACAGTCATAGCCCTTGGGTGAAACATTGACATGTCCGTTCCGGTTGAGCGGTGCTGTGGTAACAAAGAACATTTTCTGCGCTAAGATGAAGTTGGTGAGTTTGTCATCAAGCACTTCATAAGTTTTACCCATTACATTATCCCGCTGGTGCGTCCACCAGCTTTGCCAACGACATTATCGCCAACAAATGGATTGGAGCGGCGCTCTTCTCCAAATGTGCTCATGGGGCCGTGGCCGGGGATGAAGCGCATATCATTRCCGAGCGGCCAGAGTTTCTTTGTAATGCTATCAACTAGCTGCTCAGGGTTGCTCTTAGGGAAATCTGTACGGCCAACAGACCCTTTAAATATTACATCGCCAACGAAAGCCAGCTTCATATGGGTGTTGTAAATCACAACATGTCCCGGTGTATGGCCGGGACAATGCACAACACCAAATTTAACGCCGCCAAGTTCTAGTTCATCACCGTCTTTTAAATACCTGTCTGGCTTACAATTGCGCCCCATGTCTTTTTGACCATATTTTTCCCAGTCGGCAGAAATTTGATCCATCCAAAATTGATCATCCTTATGCGGGCCGATTATGGGTACGCCCAGTTCAGCTTTGACATCTTCTGCGCCGCCCGCATGATCCAGATGTCCGTGGGTAAGCCAAATTTCTTTAATTTTTACGCCGTGTTGTTTGACACCGTGCAGGATTTTCCCAGCGTCACCACCCGGGTCAACCAATACGCCGTCCATAGTTTTTGTATCCCACATGAGCGAACAATTTTGCTGGAACGGAGTGACGGGAATAATGCGTAAATCAAGTGTATTTTCAGTCATGTCACAAACAGGCATTGTGTGTCTGAAAGGTCAAGATAAAAATTCTCAAATTTATGTGTTTACTGTGTTGCCCCAAACTCTCCGAGCGGAATATTACAAAATATGTTTACTGCGGTTTTGTTGTGCACAACACATTATTCAAGAGGGCCTGGATTCAAGAAGGTATGAAGGTCACAATGAGAGAGAGTATATAGAAATTAACGGGTTAAGCGTAGCTCGAATAAGTCGTCACCAATATCTTCAAATACCTTTTGGAGGCCCGCAGCATTACTAGCCAAGAAAGACATGTTCCTTTTGGTTGCGCAATCTTTGAGAATYCTCAACGTATYTGCGCCGTTGAAATCGTAGGCAACTGTGTATATTTTAATTTTGTCATTTTTGATATTGTCGCAGAGGTCCTCCGTTCTTTTGTTAGCTTGATCAATGTCAGTGCCTCCATGTTGTTTTCCATCTTGAGAAACCGTATTGCCGCCGTCCGTCATGAAAATTAAAACGGAAGTTTTGCTTCCCGCTTGAACCGTGCCGGCTTCAATCAACGGCGCTTCGGGCTGTAATGCCCGCCAACCCCATATTAACCCCGCAGGTAGATAGGTCAGATCTTTCGCAGTTAAGCTGTCAATTTTTGCCCGAACAACACTCATATCTTTAGTCAAAGGTAGTATTTCATTCACACATTTTATTGCTTTCACGGTGCCGGGAAGACCTACTTCGTCCAACARGCCGGGAATTGCTACATTGCCTTTGTGCGCCCGCTTGTTCCARGGGGSDAGGCGTGAGCCAACACAGCCATGCCATTCTTTAACAGAGATAAGGTYATAGCAARMCAMATATKGCGRGCCGTAGATWTCATCACATGTAGTARKTTCGTATGAACAAGRMHAATAAACACCGTCAGYTTCGCAGGTATCGKTATGAAKGGYTGTAACGCAATTGGTGCTAGAGATAAGATCTYTGTCAWWTTGGCATGNNNCTKGKAGTGCYGTTGAGTTATCGGCTGGTACATCTATCCAAGGCTCATTTCTACGCGATAGACCTACATTTACATATTCACTGAAMGGGATCACRGAAACACGGATGGAATCGACATCATAGCTTTCCAACTGTRYTACGAGTGCGCCTGCCGCCGTCTTTAAGGCATCAAGTTTGCTTCCGGCCATGGATSCTGTGGTGTCCAATACTAAGGCAATATCCATTGCTGYAGAAAARTGTGTTCCCCCAGATGCTACCGCTTCGGCTAAGACGCTGATATCTTGATGTGGTTTCCCAAAAATCGACATGAAAATAGTGTCATATGTCCCGCTGACTATAACTTGTACACGGCCCTCATCGGTGATGGTGAGTTCGGTCTTTAATGTGTCGTCTGCAAAGTTATTAGCATTCACTGCTGCTATAGCAATTTCCCTGAGTTTGGATTCTATATCCTCACCTGACCCGGCGGCAGCCAAGGCGGCGATATCTGCTAAACTTTGATAGGTGGTTTTTTTACGAAATATGTTATTGAAGTCGATTGCTGCACCCATTGTAGACAATAGCATTAAACTGCAGACGGCAAATGTTATCGCTATATTACCTGATATATCTTTTAAATAAGGTCTGAACATCTCCGGCCTCTCCACTTAAGCATGGTACACGCATAACGTGTGGTTATACACGCTATGCGTGTATAAACTTAAGACATAGATAGAAAACATGGTTAATGAGGACTGAGAAGCTAACTTAGTSGTGCATTGGTTTYCGCACTTTGCCAGTCAACATCGCCGGGGATGSGKGCAATTTTCTTGCCGCTTGGACTAATATACTGATGGGGATACTTTGCACGCCAACTTTGGCGCTAATGCCATAGGTTGGGTCGTGGTATAGGGTTAAGGCGTTGATATTAGTCTTGTCAAAAGCGGATTGCGAATACTGGCTTTTTGGCTACAGAATAGGAATTTTGAGATTTTGGCATGGCTTTAACTTCCTTTACATATATATATAAAGCTATGAGGCCAGAAGATATCTAGCTTCAAATGATAGGGTTTGCCTGCAAAATTTAACGGGTTAAGCGTAGCTCGAATAAGTCGTCGCCAATATCTTTAAATGCTTGTATGAGGCTCGCAGCATTACTAGCCAAGAAAAACATGTCCTCTTTAGTTGCGCATTTTCTAAGAATGTTCAACGTTTCCGCACCATCAAAATCGTAGGCAACTGTGTATATTTTAATWTTGTCATTTTTGATATTGGCGCAGAGRWYCTCYGTTCTTTTGTTAGCTTGATCAATRTCAGTGCCGTCGTGAAGRTTTCCGTTTTGAGAAACYGTATTGSCGCCGTCCGTCATGAAAAYCAAAACGGAAKTTTTRTTTCYTGCATGAACTGTSCGGGCTTCAATTARCGGTGTTTCGGGCTGTAATGCCCGCCAACCCCAGATYAACCCCGCAGGTAGATAGGTCAGATCTTTCGCCTTTAAGCTGTCTATTYTTTTACGAACGGCWTTCATATTGTTGGTCAAAGGTAGTATTTTCTTTGGGCAAGACTTTTCATTCATCATGCCGGGAATYGGTACCGTACCATKGTGYGCCCGCTCGTTCCAAGGGGTAAGACGTGAGCCAACACAKCCATGCCATTTGGTAGTAGAGGTRGGGATATAGCAATATTYATATTTTGGCCCACGGATTACATCACATTTAGTAGWTGTCCATGWACAAGGGTRAGAAACACCGTCATCTTCGCAGGTGCCGGAATGCTCTTTTTTCACGCAATTGGTTCTAGAGATGACATCTCTTTTCCATTTGCATTTTTCTGGAAGTGCTATTGAGCCATTGGCTGGTACATCCATCCAAGGTTCGTTTCTACGCGATWGACCTACATTTACATATTCASTGAACGGGATCACAGAAATACGGATGGAATCGTCATCATAGCTTTCCAACTGTGTTAYGAGTGCGTSKGCMGCCGTCTTTAAGGMAKCRAGTTTGCTTCCGGCCATGGATCCTGTGGTGTCCAATACTAAGGTGATATCMACTGCTTCATTTGTAGCAAGAGGTGTTGAYCCATSWRCCGCYGCTTCGGCCAAGACATTGATATCTTGATGTGGTTTCCCAAAAAGTGACATGATRATAGTRTCATATGTCCCGCTGACTATAACTTGTACACRRCCCTCATCGGTGATGRTGAGTTCGGTMTTTAATGTGTCGCCTGYAAARTTATTAGCATTCACTGCCGTWGTRGCAATKTTCKTGAGTTTGGATATTTYATCTTCAYCTGACCCGGCGGCAGCCAAYACGGCGATATCTGCYAAACTTTGATAAGTGGTTTTTTTACGAWATATGTTATTGTAATCGACAGCTGCACCAACYGCAGCCAAYAGCATTAAAATGCAGACGSCAAATGTTGCMGCTATATTACCTGATATATCTTTTAAATAAGTTTTGAACATCYCKAGTATCCCCACACAAWARTAACACKCGCATAACGAGTGNATNGTGCGCSKTATACGTGTATTAACTTAAGATATCGATAGTAAACATGGTTAATGAGTATTGAGAAGCGAATTTAATAGTGCATTGGTTTGCGCACTTTGCCAGTCAACATCGCCGGGGATGCGGGCAATTTCTTTGCCGCTTGGACTGTAAAATATACTGATGGGGATGCCTTCTACGCCAACTTTGGCGCTAATGCCATAGGTTGGGTCGTGGTATAGGGTTAAGGCGTTGATATTAGCCTTGTCAAAAAAAGCTTTCGCATCATCAATGTGCCTGTCCATACTAATGGTGATGACAACGAAGTTATCACTACCTCTTTCTGCTTGTAGTGTATTGAGACTTGGTATTTCTGCAACACACGGGACGCACCACGTAGCCCATACATTGAGCAGCACGGTCTTGCCGCGAAAATCCTTAAGGCTAATATTGGTGCCGTCTATAGTTTTAAAGGTCATTTTCGGTTGTACGGGCGGCGTGTCCAAAACTTGTAATTTTTTAAGTCCTCCTTTAGCAAATCTTTGCAAACTAGAGCTTTGCTCTATAGAGCAGGATTGCACTATGACAAAAACACAGGCAATAACTGCAATGAGCAACATCAGGCGGATTGCCAGTGCTGATTTTTTGGGTACAGAATAGGAATTTTGAGGTTTTGACATGACGGACTTATCTAAGGGACAAAAAATGTGGGGTGGCAGGTTTTCTGACAAACCCTCGGACATAATGCAAGCGATCAATGTATCCATCGGTTTTGATAAGCGAATGGCGGAACAAGATGTACGTGGTAGCAAAGCCCACGCAGATATGTTGGCGGCAGGGGGGATCATTACGGATACGGATAATGCCGCCATCCAAGAAGGTCTCGATGATGTTTTGGCTGAAATCAGGGACGGTACATTTCCCTACCGTGATGAGTTTGAAGATATCCATCTCAACATAGAAGCCCGCCTGAGCGAGATTATCGGCGAGACGGCTGGGCGGTTGCACACGGCCCGTTCCCGCAATGATCAGGTCGCAACTGATTTCAGGCTGTGGGTGCGCGATCAACTAGACGGTTTCGATGAGAGCATCGCACATTTACAAAGRGCTTTGCTTGGACAAGCACAAGCGCACACAGATACGCTCATGCCAGGTTTCACCCATTTACAAGTGGCTCAGCCTGTGACCTTTGGCCATCATATGTTGGCTTATGTGGAAATGTTTGGCCGTGACCGCTCTCGGTTTGCAGATTGCCGCCAGCGCATGAATGAGAGCCCGCTWGGTGCGGCGGCTCTGGCAGGAACYCCTTAYCCRATTGACCGTGATATGACATCCACGGCACTGGGCTTTGTTAGGCCGATGGCCAATTCACTTGATGCRGTTTCTGCRCGGGATTTTGCTCTTGAGGCTTTRTCATGTGCTAGTATTTGTGCCACACATCTGTCGCGTCTCGCCGAAGAAATAGTTATCTGGACATCGGCGCAATTTGCATTTGTCAGCTTGTCGGACAAATTCACCACGGGTAGCTCCATTATGCCACAAAAACGTAATCCTGATGCGGCCGAGCTTGTCCGCGCCAAAGTAGGGCGGATATCAGGTGCGCTTATTTCCCTGACTATGGTGATGAAAGGCTTGCCGCTGGCCTATTCCAAAGACATGCAGGAAGATAAAGAACCCGTGTTTGAAGCTTTCGGTGCGCTGTCTCTGGCCCTCGCAGCCATGGCAGGTATGGCTGCGGATTTGACACCCAATAAAGCCAATATGGAAAAGGCCGCAGGTTCTGCGTTTTCTACGGCTACGGATTTGGCCGATTGGCTGGTGCGGGAACTCGGTCTACCGTTTCGCCARGCSCAYCATGCGACGGGTGAAATTGTTGCGYTTGCAGAACGCCAAGGCAAAGCCTTACACGAGGTATCACTCGCTGATATGCAGGCCGTAAAGCCGCAAATTCACGAGGGTATATATGATGTACTTAGTGCTGCAAACTCTACCGCTAGCCGGACGTCCTACGGCGGTACTGCGCCCTCAAATGTGAAGGCGCAGGTTAAGCTTTGGCAAGAMCGGTTAGAGRATTAAAGCACTGATTTGGTTTTGAACACCTCTTCGTCCAGTTCGCCTTCCCATTTGGCAACTGTGCATGCTACTGCAACGTCGCCAGTAACATTGGTCACGGTCCGCATCATGTCGAGCAAACGGTCGAACGGGAAAATAAACGCCACGATCAAAATGGCTTGGCTTTCGTCAATGCCGAATATGCTTTGTAGCATGCCTACGGCCAAGAACAGGCTGGCGGAAGGAATGCCGGCCGCACCGATAGATGCCATAGTAGCCGTCAAAGCAACCATCATATAAACGCCAACAGACAGTTCCAGACCAAAGGCTTGGGCGGTGAACAATGCGACGATGCCAAGATAAATCGCTGTGCCGTCCATATTAATGGTCGCGCCCATGGGCAGAACAGAGCCTGCGACGGATTTCTCAACACCTAGATTTTTCTCAGCGCAGGAGATCGTAACAGGTAGTGTGGCACTAGAAGACGAGGTCGAATAGGCGACACCGATAGCATCCGCTATGCCGTAAATGAAGCGGGTGAAAGGTAATTTTAGGATAAGGCGAACAATAATGCCGCCGTAAACAARTATGATTTGCAAGAAACAAGCAAGGTAAAGCGCCATGGCTAATTTGCCCATATTTACCAAAACGCCAAGACCGTTGACACCCATGACCCAAGTCATCAGGGCAAGGACACCGTAAGGGGCCAATTCCATAATCATCATAGTGACTTTCATCACAACTTCTGAGGCGGAATCGAAGAAATCACCTACGGGTTTGCCTTTGTCGCCAGCTAATAAGACRCCAACACCCATAAGAATAGARAAGAAAATCACGGCAAGTACATCGCCTTTAACCATAGCCTCAAATGGGTTGCGCGGAATGATGTCGAGTAAATACTGCGACATGGATCTTTTGGCATTTCCGGCAGATTGTAATTTATCTGCAACGGTATCCACACTGCTATTGCCCGCCGAAATGACTTCGCTTAGACCCGCGCCGGGTTGAATGATTGTGGCAACGATAAGCCCGAGCCATACGGCAAAGAATGTTGTGAACAGATAAAGCGCGATGGTGCGGACACCCAATGTCCCCAGACGTTTTGGGTCTCCCATAGCGACCATGCCTGATACTAATGTGGTTACGATTAGAGGGATGATTAACATTCTAATCAGGTTAACAAACGCATCACCAAACGGTTTAAACCATGTCTCAGCAATATGCTTACCCTTGTCACCAAGCCCGTAATGTAGGCTAAGCCCTATTGCTACCCCGAGAGCCAAACCAATAAACACCCGTTTCCAGAGCGTCATCGCCCGCCAAGATTTCAACATGTCTTCCCCTTGTGTTGTATATTTCACCTTGTTTAGGGGGGTGAGGGCACGAGCGCAAGAGTTTATGGACATATCTCTTTATGGCCTGTGCTCTGGTGCATTTTGTCTATAGGCGTTAGGTTAAAGCGAATCACAATAAGGAGCCCCTATGCCCGCATCACCAGCAGGTCAGGATATTGAAAACTTGATCAGGTTGCTGGCCAAATTGCCGGGGCTGGGGCCACGCTCTGCCAGACGTGCGGCGCTTGCACTGGTAAAAAAGCGTGAACAATTACTCAACCCGTTGGCAGATGCTCTGGCCGTCGTGGGCGAAAAAATCAGGCCGTGCAGTACATGTGGTAATATTGATGTTAGCGATCCTTGTCATATCTGTACGGCTCCGGCGCGCGATCCATCAGTTATATGTGTGGTACAAGAAGTTGGCGATCTTTGGGCGCTTGAGCGCGCGGTAGCTTTTAAGGGTCGGTATCATGTGCTCGGCGGGTGTTTGTCAGCGCTGGACGGTGTGCGGCCAGAAGATTTAAACATCGCAGGCCTAATCGCCCGTGCTGCCGCACCMGAAATCACAGAAATTATTTTAGCTATGAATGCCACGGTGGATGGTCAGACCACGGCTCATTATATAACGGATCATCTAGCCGATACGGATGTAAAAATTTCGCGTCTCGCTCACGGCGTCCCTGTTGGTGGTGAGCTGGATTATCTTGATGATGGTACTATCAGCGCAGCTATGGCCAGCCGACGGCCTTTTTGATAGAACCTTTTTGGTAAAACCTTGTGTTAATTTCATTTGCGTTTTTAAGGTTGGTCAGCAATCTTGGCGCCACTTAATACCAGTAACCTTTAAAGTAACGGCGAGAGAACTATGCGTATTGGAAAATTTGTAATGGCGATGATGGCCGGGATGCTTTTTTCGGCTACAGCTTCGGCGCAAATTATATCCCAAACCCCGAGACCAGATGTTCCGAACCCGGAAACGCAAACCGTAGAAACCATACAGCGCAAAGAACGCATTGGTCGCTCTGGCACCGTCATCAAAATTCCGCGCTCCGGTGCGCTCTTGTTTGCCGGTTTTGACACCAGTGGTGATTATATTATCGACAAGGCGGAAGTTGCCAGCGGCATAGCACGGGCATTTGTGCGCGCTGACCGGAATAACAAYGAGGTWTTATCTTTGGTGGAATTAGAAGGTTGGCGTGTCGCCGCGCTTGGCTCTGAAGATGCCGTACCCAGTAACTTTGCTTTCGCCCCTAATTTCGCGCGCACCGTTTCACGTGAAACCTTTACGACAGTTCTGATGAAGTTAGCTGATAGGTTGGACAAAGATGACCAGAGCGAAATGGACGGGGAAATTTCACTATCAGATCTGCTCAGAGACTACCGCCCGGCGCGCCAACCCAAAAATGATAATTGCATAGATGCCGTCCGCGCGGAGCGGCGCCGGGGTGAACAGCTATGCCGTAACAGTCGCCGGTAGTATTTCTCAATATTATAGCGGTGGCTTTTTCTGTAAACTCCGTCCTGTCACAACGGCGTCTTTACCAAATTTCTTTCGTGCAATGTCGCTGGCGCGTTCAGCACGGCGACGCAAGGTTGCTTTGGGGTCAAGTAAATCACCGCTGTCACCCGTGGGGTCACATAAACAGGATAGACCTGCGCCGATCAAGCGGAATTTCTGACCTCTACTCTTACCGTTAATTTCTGCCAGTAAAAGCGGCAAGCAAGTATGAAAAATTGTGTCGGCCAGTTGTGCGGGCTCGGGCAGGGTGCGCCTGCGGGTTAGGGATTTGAAGTCTCGGGTTTTTAATTTTAGTGTCACTACGCGGCCAGCCATATTTTTGGCTTTGGCACGGTCCGCCGTTTTAACACAGACTTGCCAGAGTTTATCCGTCAATTCGGTTTCGTCTCCTATGTCTTGGTTAAAGGTTATTTCTGTGGAAATGCTTTTGCGGATACTACCCGGTTTGACGGGGCGGAAATCTTCGGCGCGCGCGAGCTTGGCTAGTCTAAGCCCCGCTTCCCCGAACTGTTTCATCATATTCCTGTCCGAGCGTTTGCGTACATCGGCAATGGTGATGATGCCCGCCTTTTTTAAACTACGGGTAAAGGCGGGGCCAACACCGAATATAAACCCAACAGGTTTTTGTGCCAGAAAACCCAAGGCTTCTGCCCGCCCGATAACCGCAAATCCGTGCGGTTTATCCAAATCAGATGCAGTTTTTGCGAGAAACTTATTATAAGAAAGCCCGACACTAACCGTTACGCCGACCTCCTCAAATATACGTTTTTGCAATTTAACCAAAGTAACAGCGGGCGGGGTGCCGTGTAAACGCTCGGTGCCCGTTAAATCCAAAAAAGCTTCATCAATGGAGAGCGACTGCACCATGGGGGTCAGTTCACGCATGATATTTTTGATGCGCTTACCTTCATAGGCGTAATTAGCCATAGAAGATTTTATCACCACAGCGTGGGGACAAGCTTTTAAAGCTTGGAACATAGGCATAGCCGAGCGTACGCCGTAGACCCGCGCATTATAACAAGCCGCCGCAACAACGCCGCGTTTGCCGCCGCCAATAATCACTGGCTTGTCAGCTAGTGCGGGATTGTCACGTTTTTCGACCGAGGCAAAAAATGCATCGCAATCCACATGAGCAATAGACAGGTTGAATAGTTCAGGATGGTGTAAAATTTTATGGGAACCACAGGCGGTGCACACTGCCCCGCTACCTACAACCGAGGCGCCACAATCTCGGCACAATCCTCCGCTAGTTGACCATTTATTATCCATAACTGTCATTTGCTGTTTTTATTTACCTGATCTTGTTAAGTTCTTGGTACGTTCTTTTAACAAATGATTACCGTCGTGAACACCGTTAATTAATGATATTGCGCTAAAGGTCGGTTAGTCAAAACAGGCGCATAAGCGTCGAATGGTGAAATGGTTGATATGTTGCAAGCAATGCCCAAGAAAATACTTATTGTCGAGGATAACGAATTGAACATGAAGTTGTTCACTGATTTGTTAGATGCTCATGGTTATGAAACCTGTCAGACCCGCGAAGGTCTTAAGGCTATCAAAATGGCTAAGAAGCATAAACCGGACTTAATCCTGATGGATATCCAACTGCCGGAAGTGTCCGGATTGGAAGTGACCAAATGGATCAAGGATGATGAGGAGATTGCCGACATTCCGATTGTGGCGGTGACCGCCTTTGCCATGAAGGGGGATGAGAAACGTATAAGGGCTGGGGGTTGTGAAGCCTATATTTCCAAACCTATTACCGTTTCTAGTTTCTTGGCGACCATAAGGAAATTTTTAGGTTAAGCTGTAAGGTGGGAGAGCACTGATGAGTGCGCGAATTTTAATTGTGGATGATCTGGCACCCAATCTTCACTTACTTGAAGTGAAATTGTCTGCACAGTATTACGACGTTGTTACGGCGATGAGCGGTGAGCAGGCTTTGAAACTTGCTGAGAATGAAAATTTTGATCTGATATTGTTAGATGCTATGATGCCGGGTCTAAACGGTTTCGAGGTTTGTAAACACCTGAAAAGCAATCCAAATACTTGGCATATTCCAGTGGTTATGGTCACAGCACTTGAAGAAACCAGAGACAGAATACGCGGATTAGAAGCTGGTGCTGACGATTTTGTCACCAAGCCAATTGATGATTTCAATCTTTTGGCTCGGGTTCGGTCATTACTGCGTCTTAAAATGGTTACGGATCAATTGTTGAGCCACACTGGGCATACTATGGAAAACTCCCGCCCTATGCTGGAGATTTTGGATAACCGCAAAGGTCGTATCCTCATTGTTGATGATCATACAATTAAGTTGGAAAAAATTGCGGAACCTTTACGCGGTACACACGAAGTTATTCTTGAGACAGATCCCAAGCAGGCCATTGATTCGATCAACAAAAAAATAGATCTAGTCATTGTTAGCTTGGTGTCTACAAAATTTGACGGCCTGCGTTTTTGCGCTCGTTTGCGCTCTGATGCAGTTACGCGCGACATACCTATACTTGCTATTGGTGATCCAGAGGCCGAAGCTACTTTGGTTCGTGCCTATGATATAGGCATCAATGATACATTGATGCGCCCCATTGAAGCCCAAGAATTACAGGCGCGTGTCAACACCCAACTCAAACGAAAATTTTATGCTGATAGCTTGAAGGAAAACTTCAATGAAAGCCTGGAAATGGTGGTCACTGATCCAATGACGGGTCTTGGCAACCGTCGTCATTTTGACCGTTCGGTAGCCCCGTTGTTTGACGAGCTAAACGAAAATGGACAGGTGTTTTCTTTAGTGATTTTTGATGTTGATCATTTCAAACGGGTAAATGATATTCTCGGCCATGATGTAGGCGATATTGTATTAAAAGAAGTTGCGGCAAGACTTGCCTCAAATATGCGTTCGATTGATGTGGTTAGTCGTTACGGCGGGGAAGAATTTCTCATTGCCATGCCAGATACGGACCTAGAAGCGGCCGTGGTTGCTGCTGACCGGATACGCTCTCTGATCGGTGGCACCCCGATTACCGTTGGTGATCAGGCCTTCAGCATTGCTGTCAGTGCKGGTGTTGCTGAAGCCGGAAAAGGCGATAAATTTCGTGATGTCTTTAGACGTGCCGATGGGGCTCTGTATTCCGCCAAGCAAGCAGGCCGGAATCAAGTGCGCGGYGTGMARCAAAAKAACATCGCGGCCTAGATATCTAGAGCCTTTCYGGTGTATTTTGGTGCAATTTGATGGGTCATATCTGCTCACTCGGGCAGGCGCGGTGCGCAGAGCGACACTCGTGTCGGKYAAGCGCCGCAACGCACCCGATGGGCAGATATGACCCAYCGAAGGCCAGATTTTCACGTACGCTGGACGTTGTTAGGGCCGCTTTGTGGCCAGTAAGGCCAAGGCAGCGGACCTGCCTAACCAGCAAACGTGAAAAACTGGTCAAATGGACCAAAATACACCAGAAAGGCTCTAGTCCTGTTTATTTTGTRAAAATATCAAAATATGCCTAAAATAYCAAAATATGCTTGTAGYATTTCTGTGTGTGCGGCTTATGGTATGCGCAAATTAGGATGCGTACTATGAGCGAAGATRAAAAATCAGAGAGATTAAAAAAGTTGTGGGATTTGGCGCCTATGTTTGTCGAAGGCACGCCCCATGCCAAATTTTTAGGCATAAAATTCGTTGCTATTGACCTTGGRCGTGCGACCTTGAGCYTACCGTATGACAAAAAATTGGTTGGCAATGTTGATACGGGTATATTGCACGGTGGTGTGTTGACGGCTTTGTTGGATCAGGCTTCGGGACTGGCGGCAGTGTCRTCATTTGAAGACGTTATGCCAGTCGCGACCCTCGATTTACGCATTGACTATATGCGGGCCAGCGAACCTGGAAARACCCTCATCGCCGAGGCYCATGCCTATAAAACGACCCGKCATATCGCTTTTGTGCGGGCTATTGCCCACGACGGGGATGTGGATAACCCGGTGGCAACTTCCCAAGCCAGTTTTATGACCACGGCGCGTAATATGAAAACTACTGTCAGCCCAYTGGCRCGAACCAAAGCTATCGCYGATTTACCGCCTGCAACGGAGGCTGARAAATGAGCGAAACACATTTAACAGAAGWGGGTATCGCWGAGGCCTTGGCCCAAATACCCTACGCAAAAGAACTTGGTATACGTCCGCTTTTGATGGGAGATGARCTGACGTTGATTTTACCGTACTCACCACACATTATTGGTAACCCWATGCTGAAAGCCCTGCACGGCGGTGCWGTTGGWGCGTTTTTGGAGACMACTGCAATTGTGCAGCTCTGGTTAATGGGAGAGCCCAAACCCCTACCCAAACCTATTGGCATCAGCCTTGATTATTTACGCCGTGGTAATCCCAARGACACCTTTGCCCGTGCCGTTATTGCYAAACAAGGTTCGCGYGTTGCCAATGTACGTGTGCGTGCTTGGCAAGACAGATATGACGARCCAATTTCAATTCTGCATGGGCATTTTTTGTTGGCGTTTAATYCMGATAAAAAATAATGTCTACTACCAGCTCTTCCYGTAAAATATTAACSCGTAAAGYYGTGCTTTATGGTGCKSTTCCGATCATGTTGGCCAATGCYGCMGCACCTATTGTCGGGTTTGTTGATACATGGGTGATCGGYAATTTTGTTGGTCGGGAAGCTTTGGCCGGTATAGGGCTTGGTGCGGTAATTTTCGGAATTTTCTATTGGGGCTTTGGCTTTTTGCGCATGAGCACGGGCGGTCTTTCTGCTCAGGCAGACGGTGCCAATGACCAACGTGCCGTACAGGCACATTTGTTTCGCGCCGTGCCYATGGGCTTTGCTATMGGTGTTCTGATATTTTTGTGTCAGGGGTTTTTAATAGACGGACTTATGCAGTTTTTCCCRGCTGAAGCTGCCGTCGATAGCGGMGCGCGCAGCTATCTTCATGCAAGGCTTTGGGGCTTGCCAGCAACTTTATCATCTATTGCCCTCATGGGATGGTTCATTGGTTTAGCGCGACCCGCYCGCGCGCTTTATATGCAAATTGTGCTTAATCTAATYAACGCGCCGTTGTCATTGTTGTTCGTTGCAAAATTCGGCTGGGGATTGCACGGAGTCGGGATTGCRTCCGCCRTAGCCGAGTGGGGCGGGTTGTTAGCCGGACTTATTTTAGCGGCATTTGAAATAAAATCACGCGGTGGGTTYGAYARAATTGCAGCYCAGCTTACCACATTGCTYRACATGCCYGCYTTGAARAAACTCGGGACTGCCAACGGCAATATTTTTATTCGYACCKTAGCTTTGACCCTCGGTTTTACATTTTTCTCCCGTGCGGCGACRGAACAAGGYACGACCTTYCTTGCTGGGCATACAGTTCTCTTACAGTTYATCACTATGATTGCYTTGGTGCTGGATAGYTTCGCYCATGTGGCCGAAGCCMGWGTYGGCGCRGCWTATGGGGCGCGSGAYATCARAAGTTTCGATAGAGCCGTRMGGTTGACAACGGAATTTTCTTTTGTCTTTGCTATGYTGTGCGGRTTGGCKGCRTTTTTCTTTGGGCCGTTTATCATCGAYCAAATAACAACAGATGCAGCAGTGCGGGCCAGCGCCCGGCTGTACTTGCCGTTTTGWGCGCTAGCACCTGTACTGGGTTTTGGCGCTTGGCARCTRGACGGGATTTATATCGGTATTACCCGTACCGCAGCCATGCGYAATGCRGGTGTTGTKGCTGTGGTGATTTATYTAATMGCGCATTATATGCTGGAGCCAAAATACGGCGGCAGAGGTGTTTGGAGTGCGTTTTTGATCTATTATGTGGCGAGAGGGYTAACYATGTTGCCTGCATGGCCGGGAATTCGGCGCGACTTATCCAATTTTAGAWAAGCTTGATCTATTTTTTAGCAAATTTTCTGGCAAAAACTTAGTTTTAGTAAGACTATTTTTAGGAAGTCGCATCTAGATTGCCCTTAATTATGCCCTGAAAGGGCCTTAAGGGAACTGAGCATGTCTACAGACGAAGTTTTAGCATCGARTTTATGGCCTTGGCCYGATCCGTTACTCAAGCGGGATCGTTCAGGCTTGGTTTTGTTTGTTAACGCGGCTTTCTTGCAATTATATGGTGGTCAAGTTCAAGACTGGTGCGGAAAACCACTCGCTGGCTGGCCYGCYCCTGTAAATGTTGGAGCACAAAGGTTTGAGACCCGTATTGGGGCTGCGCCGAACGAAAATGTGTACGATTGGGTAGAAAGTACGATGGCAGACGGGAATGCCCTCGCTATTGCACGTAATGTTACAGTCTTTATGACTGTACCTGAACCGCATGTGGCGGAAACCGCACCGTCTATGCCTGAAGTGCCAACGCGAAAACATGTTGAAGAACGTCCTCATCAAGCACAAGCGCAAACTGCAATATCCGTCCCGCCGACACCCGAGCCAGTASMWMYWSMWMCASCTSCYCCTGYTGCMCCYYCTRYRYCTCCTGCACCAGAGCTTGCTRCCGAGGTCGWAGATACACTCAACAAGCGCGCCGATGAATATGCTRATTTAGATAACAAGGCGGAACTCGCTACACCGCAAAGTGCCGTTACAGCTCCGCCTGTTGCAGACCAAATTAGTCAAGAAATACACACATCTGTTGCATCTCTGGAACCCTTTGCGGCACCAGAGAAAGATACACAGGAAAATAAGCGCATGATGGAGCGTCGGGCTTTGCCTATTGAGGATAGTACCAATGTGCTGGGTTCAAATTGGCGCGACGAAGTAATTGCAAAGGCTATTGGTAGTACTTCAACGCCTGAAGAAACAACGCCTAAAGAAACAACGATTGCAGATACATCCGAAGAAGGAACATCGCCAAAACCTGTGGCTGGGCTTCAAATTTTGCTGGCTGAAGACAATGCTATTAATGCYTTGCTGACCCGTACATTGCTGGAAGCTGAAGGTGCTGAAGTRGATACGGTTGAAGAYGGWGCTCTTGCGCTTGAAGCCGTCAGTAAGAAAAAATACGATTTGATTTTCATGGACATGCGCATGCCCAATATGGACGGGCTRGARTCYACSCGWAAAATCMGRGCCTTYGGTTTTGACAGACCKATTATTGCTCTCACCGCCAATGCWTTTGATGATGACCGCAATGCTTGTTTYGATTCCGGYATGAACGATTTCATGACCAAGCCGGTTAGCGCCGAMGAATTATCAGRAATGGTGAGAARYTGGACGGAACCCGAAGCAGAAAGGAAGCTGGCTAGCTAGTTTCYRCWRWYTTCATACGTTTAGCACGGACTTGTCTATACCATTCAAGCGCTGTYAAAACCACGGCGGCTAAGCCTAACCATGCACAAATAATAAATGCCTTAGCAAAACCMTCYGTTTCGATAATTTGRCCTATTGCCGGMCGYCCCAAAACACCAATTAAAAATGTCAACGACACCAAGAGTGCATATTGAGTTACCGCGTATTTTTTACTGACAATGGATGATAAGAATGCCACCGAAGCCGCACTAGCCACACCAACCGCGACGTTTTCAGCAAATATGGCGGAGATTAATCGGGCCAATGGCAAGTCAATTTTGAACARTGCGAAAAAATGGTCAAGCTGTGTTAGGTTTAAAAACCCATCTATAAAATGTGCACCCATAGCCAAATCGGCAAATAGTAAATTTGTCAAYGCCGCAAAAATACCGCCCACAAACATAACTGGCATCCGRCCGAATTTAAGCATCGCCAAACCACCAAGGCCAATTCCGAAAATGGTGGCAAGAACGCCAACGGTTTTTGAGGCGAGGCCAACTTCGGTCAGGCTGTGACCAAGTGCGCCGTAATYCKYMCCCATATAAAACGGGTAGGCAAAGCCGCCCCAGATTAAATCGGTAAATCTATAAGATAAAACAAGTGCTAGAATAAGCAAAGTTGCCCAGCGTAATCGGGATATTAAATCCATCATTGGCACGAGAAGRGCGCYRAAYAATATKTCGSTGATCCCTGCCTGYTCATCATTTGCKGGACGYTCATYRSCGKTYTGCAAWCGYARHARCAWWGCKGCAACCAAYCCCAACATAATAACKGTCARGAATACTACAGCAGGYGCTTTGTCCATTTCTTTTAAGAATGCTCGTGGATTGTGGGACGCAGGGTCAGCCAAAGCCCCGAACATGAAAGAGCCTAATATATAAAAAGCAAGCCCCCATGATGCAAGAACCACTAATACGCCGAGGCGTCGGTGTATGGGCGCAAGAGAAAATGCGTGATGAAATCCGGCAGGTTGGTCGTCTGCTATTGGCGACGGTCTTGCCARAATAATGCCAAAGACACATAGGCCTAAAACGGCAGCAGTGGCTATAAATGTTGGTTGCCAACCAAAATATTGGGCGAATATCAAAGCGCCACCACCGACAACGAACGAAGACATGCGGTAGCCAAGTTGCTCGATTGTACAGAGTAGATCCAGATGCCGCTCGTTTTCGGCGCTTTCGATTTTCCATGCTGCCTGCACAATGTCGAAACTGGCAGAGAAAACTGCGATGATTATGCCGACTACGCCAATAAAGGCTAACCCGTCCGGTGGCTTGGCAAAGGATAACACGACCAGTCCGACAACGTTCAGCGCCAAAAATACAAACATCCAGAACCGTCTTGGCCCTATTTTTAACTTAAATGGTGTGCGGTGGCTTTGCAGAGCCGCCGCCCACATATACTTGAATACATAAGCCAAAATGACCCAAGACAAAAGCCCGATAGCCGTAGGCTTCACAYCGGCCTTGGTTAGCCATGCGTTYAGGACACCACCAACCACCACATAGGGAAGACCCGATGCGAAACCGAGCAAGAGCATGGAAAATTCTTGTCGCCCTTTAAARGCATGCCGTAATGTTTGGASTACGGATTTTTTGGTTGTTGTTTCTGATTGAGYSGCAGTATTCATMGTTTCCCCRTAAATTTTTCAAACCATAGTCGATAGATTTACAAAACACCAACCACTTTCTCTTGCAACATGAGCCAAGCCTTGCGAATGTGCTATTATGAATAAGCCCGCAAATATTACGCAGCATGCTAAACCCACGCCCATGATGGTACAGTTTCTTGGTATAAAACAAGAAGCGGGYGAGGATGTKATCYTGTTTTACCGCATGGGTGATTTTTACGARATGTTTTTTGATGATGCCGTCAATGCGGCGGCAGCGCTCGATATTGCCCTAACCAAACGCGGCAAGCACGAAGGGGTAGACATTCCCATGTGCGGTGTRCCTGTGCATGCATCCGAGACCTATTTACAGCGCCTGATYAAAAARGGCTTTCGTGTYGCAGTTTGCGAACAAACYGAAGAYCCCAARGARGCTAAAAAGCGCGGCTATAARTCTGTGGTCAGRCGCGAAATTGTCCGYGTGGTTACGCCCGGCACCTTRACCGAAGACACTTTGTTRGATGCAAGRTCGTCYAATTATATTTTGTCCATAGCCACCACCCACGCAGGTGCGATGGCATTGGCTTGGGCGGATGTATCCGTYGGWAGTTTYGAGGTTTGCGAACTGGAACCAGARCGTTTGGAGGCAGAGCTATCAGCCCTTGCTCCGCGCGAAATTGTATTRTCAGAAAACCTGTATCGTTCGCCGGAATATAARCAGGCGCTTGATGTTAGCCGTGCCAGCTTGACGCCCATAGCCAATGCAAAATTTGATGCGCGCGCAGGCGAGCGGCGACTTAAGGAACGCTACGGCGTAGGGGCGCTTGATGGGTTCGGGGCTTATTCCAACGCTGAGTTGATTGCKGCGGGYGTTCTGCTCGATTATCTGGARCTGACCCAAGCYGGGGGGCAAACYGARCTTAGCCCGCCAAAGAGACGCCGCACATCGGGATTTCTTGCGATTGATCCGGCTACCCGCGCCAGCCTTGAAATTGAGCGGACACAAACGGGTGGGCGCAAAGGGTCATTGCTCTCGGTTATAGACCGGACGGTCAGCGGCCCCGGCGCACGGGCACTGGCGGCACGTTTATCACGACCATTGGTAGACACAGGCGAAATCAATGCACGGTTAGACGCAGTGTCGTTTTTTGTCGAGCAGAGAAATTTGCGCGGTATCGTGCGCACGCATCTAAAAAGCGCGGGCGACCCGGCGCGCTCTGCTTCACGCTTGGTGCTCGGGCGGGGTGGCCCGCGCGACCTTACGGCAGTTGCAGCGGGGCTGTTGCAAGGCGAACAGATCAATGCAGATTTTGCCAAGAAACCAAACTTGAATTTGCCGCAAAACCTAACCGAAGCCCTGTCTGCTTTTAGCCTCATTGATAAGCCGGAACTGGCCAAGTTGATCCGCGATGTTGGTAAAGCGATTAAGCCGGAAGCTCCCATGGCTGCACGCGACGGGAATTTCGTCAATCCAGAATGGTCGCCAGAGCTAGATAAGCTGTTGAAACTACGCGATGACAGCAGGCGCATTATTGCCGGACTGCAAGCTGATTATGCCAAAAAAACGGGGATCGCTTCCCTTAAAATAAAGCACAATAATGTGCTGGGTTATTTCATCGAAGTTACGCCTCGCCACGGCGATGCCATGTTCAATGGTGCGCACAAGGACGATTTTATCCACCGCCAGACTTTGGTCAGTRGTGTACGTTTTACGACGACGGAACTTGTTGATCTGGATGCTGGRATTGCCCAAGCCGCAGACAAAGCCCTAGCGCTTGAGATGGAAATATTTGAGGGCTTACGCACCCGCATACACGAACAAGCAGAACTTATCCGCTCGGCGGCAACYGCTCTGGCTRATCTTGATGTGATGAGTGCATTGGCACAGTGGGCAGAAGATGCCAATGCCGTGCGCCCGACCATCAATGATAGTTTGGAATTCCATGTYGAAAACGGRCGTCACCCCGTGGTCGAAGCCGCGCTGAAACGCGACGGCGCCCAAGGCTTCACCGCTAATGATTGCCGTCTAGATGCATCCGGCAAGCAAGCGCGGCGCCTGACCCTCATCACTGGCCCGAACATGGCGGGTAAATCGACATATCTTCGGCAAAACGCTTTGATGTTTGTGCTGGCACAATCGGGTAGTTTTGTTCCAGCGACCAAAGCGGTCATTGGTGTGGCAGATGCGCTTTTTTCACGGGTCGGGGCATCGGATGATTTATCGCGTGGACGTTCGACCTTTATGCTCGAGATGATCGAAACTGCCGCCATCCTCAATCAGGCCGGCGAACGTACATTTGTTATCCTAGACGAAATTGGACGCGGCACGGCAACCTTCGACGGCTTGTCCATTGCTTGGGCGGCAGCAGAGCATCTTTACGAGGTAAATAAATCCAGAGCCTTATTTGCGACACACTATCATGAGCTAACCGACTTGATGGAAAAACTCCCGTGGAACTGAGGATGGTAATACTCATCTCGGATTAGCTTTAAAAGGTCGAAAGTACGGTCACACAAGCCCAGTAAAGCATCCGCAAAATCCGGGAACGCCGCTGCTAGATTTTTCATAACCCGCTGTTCGTAATTCGAATAAGCGACTATCGTCCCTTCAGAGGGAATAGCATCGATCAGGCTTTCCAGCGCGGCACTTTCCGGGTGCGTGGCGACGTTCTGGAAAT
>NVTC01000026.1 GCA_002732905.1 Robiginitomaculum sp. | reverse complement strand
GCCGGCCGACCACTCTGTGTTACCAAAGCATCTACACCGACAGACACCGTCTCTCCTCCAGCTAGTCAACGTGCACTTGCCTGTCCCAAAGAAGAGAACTTAACCACTATAACATAGGTTTGAGGAACGTGGATTTATCTCTAGAAAAAAGGTGTAACCCTTTGAATAGACTAATGATTATGCTGTGCCCAACAGGGATATAGTTTGAAATTTAACTACACCATCCAAGCCTGTTCCCCTAAGAGTGTGAGAAAATTGCAGCTAGATTGGGACAATAATGGTATCGTTAGTTTAGGAAATTTTACTCTGGCAATGCCCCAAATACATATACCGAACCGGATTCATTGCCATTGTCGTCGTCGCGACTTGCCCCGACAATTACAGTGTTGCGTGTGATTGCCACGCTCCATCCGAAGACATCATCAGACGCTCCATCAGCAGCAGTTAACTTATCTTTATACACCCAAGTTTTGCCATTACGCTTAAACAAATATGCTGACCCCGAATTTTTACCCTTGTCGTCTCGGAACATCGCGCCAACTAACGCCGTATCACCGAAAAGAGCAACACTACGGCCAAATCTGTCGTCTGCAACGCCGTCAGGCGCGGTCAATTTTTCTTGTTGGGACCAGCTTGTCCCAGAGCGTACAAAGACATAGGCCGAACCCGCGTCAACGCCCATTATATCGTCGTCATCCCTTCGGGCCGAGATCAAAGCGGTATCACCGGAAAGAGCGACCCGAACGCCGAAAATATCAGTTTCACTGCCGTCTGCAGCGGTTAATTTGGCTTGTTGGCTCCAGCTATTACCAGACCGCGTATAAACATAAACCGCGCCTGCATTGGGGGCAATTTCGTCATGAAGATCGGCGCCCACTAAGATAGTGTCACCGGATAATGCTACGCTGATACCGAATAGATCGCCGGCCGCACCATCATCTGCCGTGAGCTTAGCTTGTTGGTGCCAACTCGCCCCAATGCGGGTGAACACATAAACCGAGCCTGTGTCTTTGCCATTGTCATCATCACGAGGCGTCCCGATTATGAGAGTATTACCATCAAGAGCTAGGCTCTGACCAAAGGCATCACCTTTTGCGCCGTCAGCTGCGGTAATCTTTGCCTGATGGTGCCAAACACCCTCGGAACGAATATATATATGGGCAGAACCAGAATTTTCGCCCATATCATCATCACGCATAACGCCGACTACTATCGTGTCGCCAGACAGCACAACGTTACCGCCAAAAGTATCGGCTGTTGCGCCGTCTATGGCAGTGAGCTTTGCTTGCTGGCGCCAAGTTTTTCCAGAGCGGGTGAAAACGTACGCGGATCCAGCGTCAACTCCCAATATCTGGTCGTCATCTTTAAATGCGCCAATAACCGCAGTGTCGTCCGAGAGCGCCACACTATAGCCAAAGAAATCTTCGGATGCCCCATCGTTGGCGATAAGTTTTTGTTGAGTATTCGGCGTAGTTGCACAAGCGGCCAAAACGATAACTACAAGAAGAGCCATAATGATTGCAATGAAACGGTTTAGCTTTGAATGTTGATTAATAATATTTGTCATATTGCTCTCCTTGCCCAAACTTGAGTTTTGGCCCAAACTTGAATTTTGGCATTGTACAAGAGGCAGGCTTCGCACTCAAAGTAAAGCCACTTAAATCTAAAATGTAGGTAATGTTCTAATTTAAGTGCAGCTTATTTCCATTCAATCAACACCGAATTTAGGTATATCTTGAAGTCCACCACCTGAAAACAATTCGGTTAGCCGGCTTGTTTTTGTTTTGGGCTAATTCCTGCCAATACCAGTAACCCAGCCAGTATCCCCAAATTTTTGATGAAATTTTGAAGTTCATGGGCGGCTTCAGTGCCTGTGAAATTCCAGAAATCATGCATCAGGACGTTGATGGCGATGATATAGAGCACGAAGCCGAGGCTTACCAAGCGCACATAGCGGTTGGCAAACAACAATAAAGCACCAGCAATTTGCGCTATTCCGGCAATATACAAAAGCGGCAAAGCATAAGGGATATTATGGTGCTGCATCATTTCAACCTGGCTAGCAGGCGCCAGTAATTTGGCAATACCCGGCACGAGGAAATATAAGGCGAGAAGGCTGCGGCCTGCTATGATGTAAATTTTTGATGCTTTGTTTTGCATGAACCTATCTCCGGTGCCGTTTATGCTTACGACCCTTGTGACCACTATTGCGGTGTGGGCGGCGTTTTGCCAAATGCTTGGGAAGGGTTCCCTTTTCTGGCTTGGTCAGAATTTCAAATATCAACCCGCCTTGTAGGGGCATGGCTTCTGTGAGTTTGACCTCTACGCGGCGGCCAAAATGATAGGTGCCGCCCGTATCCGCGCCGATTAGGGATTTGGATTTTTCGTCGAATACGAACCGCTCTAAGCCGATTGTGCGGGCTGGGACGAAACCGTCTGCACCGGTTTCGTCGAGCCCGATAAACAGACCCGCATTGGTAACGCCGGTGATGCGGCCTTTGAAGGTCGCACCGATTTTATCGGCCAAGAATGCTGCAATATAGCGGTCCTTGGCATCCCGTTCGGCGGCCATGGCGCTCCGTTCCGTTGAGGAGATATGCTCGGATATTTCTTTGAGGCGTGTGAGTTCTTCGGCGCTTGTACCGCCGTCCCCGAGATTAAAGGCTTTGATCAAAGCGCGGTGCACTACCAAATCCGCATAACGGCGAATGGGAGAGGTGAAGTGGGCATAATGGGTCAAATTAAGGCCGAAATGACCTTTGTTATTGGGTGTGTAATAGGCTTTCATCTGGGTGCGTAAAACCGACATGGACACGGTCTCGACCAGGTCGCGACCACGTGCCTGTTCAATCAGCTGGTTAAAGCGTTTCGGGGTCGGGCGTTGACCCATTGACCATTTAAGATCAAGGGCAGGCAGGAAATCGGCCAAGCCTTGTATCTTCTCCATTTCCGGTGGTTCGTGGACACGGTAAATCAGCGGGGTATTGGCGCGCTCTAGGGCTTGAGCGGCGCTGACATTGGCCTGTATCATAAATTCTTCGACCAATTTGTGGGCATCGAAACGGTCTTTGACTTCTATGCCTGTCACCCGGCCTTTGGCGTCCAAGACAACTTTGCGCTCCGGCATTTCTATTTCCAATGGAGCACGGCGGCCACGGGCAGCACGTACGGCTTCGTAGGCGGTGTAAATATCGGATAGAATATCAGCGACAGGCTCAGCCGCTTTGCCTGGATTGCCGTCAAAAGCTTCTTGGGCTTGGGCGTAGGTCAGACGCGCATGCGAACGCATCAAGCCGCGTATAAATGTGTGGCTGATTTTGTCGCCGTTGCGGTCAAACCGCATTTTCACGACTAGACATGCCCGGTCTTCATGAGGGCGCAGGGAGCATAAATCCGCAGAAATTTCTTCGGGCAACATTGGTTCGACCCGGTCAGGTAGATAGACCGAATTGCCGCGCTTAAACGCACCTTTATCAAGGGTGGAGCCGGGTGCCACAAATGCACTCACATCGGCGATGGCAACCCAGACTATATGTCCGCCGCGATTCTTGGCGCTATCGTCTGGCATTGCGTAAATGGCATCATCGAAGTCTTTGGCGTCTACCGGGTCGATGGTCAGGAGTGGCAAATCGCGCAAATCTTTGCGGTGTTTATCGACTGAGGGCAGGGTCAGCGCTTTGGCATCTGCCAATTCTTTGTCGCTAAATCCGGTGGGTATATTGTGCTCGAGCAGGGATATTAAGGACGCGGCCTTGCCGTGTTTGGCATTGCCGATGGTTTTAAGGACGCGGGCAATGCGCTCGCCTTTATGACGACTGCCCGATAGCTCGAATAGAACAATGTCCAGATCATTTATTTTGGCACCGCGTTCTGGAATATAGTCATAGCGGGAGCCTTTCTTAGCGGGGCGTATCCGTAGCCCGCGGCCACCTTTAACCACGAACCCGACCTCACTGTCTGGACCATCGCCGAGTTTTTTGATGACGGTGGCGTAGATGCCGGTTTCCGTAGTTTTTAAGCGGCACAGAGCGCGGTCGCCAACGCTAATTTGGTTGGCGTGGCGGTGGCCTCTGTTTTTATGSCCTGWTTTTTGTTTRATGATGATCTGTGGGGCTTCGTCGTCTTTATCCCATTKTGCAGGGACGGCGATGACATCGCCTTGGTCGTCAATATGATCGATGTCGAGCACCATAACATTGGGCAGGGCATCGGACATGCGGTAGGCTTTGCGGTCGTCACGGACAAATGTCCCATCACGCATCAACTCACCGAGGGCAAGGCGTAAATCACGCCGTTCGTCTCCGGTAACACCAAGCACCCGCGCGATTTCCCTTTTGGTCATTCCTGTTTTTTGGCCAGACTTGCTTGGATTAGCGTCGCTTTTGACCGTTTCGATTAAGGTTTCGCGGTTAATTTTCATAATTTCTTCTCATTTATACCCCAATGTAACGCTCATACCGACGAAAGTCGGTATCCAGTTATAGCAAATATGTGCGCGCTTTGCGCGCTCTTAATGCGCTGGTTCCCGTTTTCCCCTCCAGAGGACAGGCAACGGGATGAGCGGATAAGGGGTTTTATTTCTTTTTAGCGGGCGTTTTTCGCGTCGCTGGTTTCTTCTTTGCTACAGGTTTTTTCTTTGCAGCGGTTTTCTTTTTTGCTGGAGCCTTCTTCTTCTTTTTGGCAGGGGCTTTGCGCTTTTTGGCTGGCCCCTTAGCAATTTTGGCGGCGATATACTCGACGGCCATCTCCATTGTAACATCATTAGGRTCGACGTCTTTGGGAATAGTGGCGTTTATTTTTTCGYACTTYACATAAGGGCCGTAACGACCRCTCATAACGCGCACCGGTTTTTTTGTTTCTGGRTGGTCACCCAGTTCTTTGAGTGCRCCMGCACCACCGCCGCGTTTAGCTTTTTTCTCTGCCAGAAGTGTCACAGCACGGTTGATGCCAACCTCGAACATTTCGTCAGCACTTTGCAAATTGGCATAAACGCCYGCATGCAGGATATAAGGGCCGTAGCGTCCGATAGCSCCRACGATTTTTTTGCCGTCTTCCGGGTGATCGCCRATATGGCGGGGTAGGGAAAGAAGTTTGAGGGCTTTGAACAGATCAATGCTATCAAACGGCCAGTCTTTTGGTATGCTGGTGCGCTTTGGCTTGGCTTCTTCGCCGAGCTGCACATAGGGGCCGTAGCGTCCGGTTTTAAGCCAAACATCAAGACCAGTGTCTGGATCAACGCCGAGAACCGTGTCTTCGGCAGGTGCGGCGTCAGCTCCATTTTTACCGAACGGTCTGGTGTATTTACAGTCTGGGTAATTGGTACAGCCAATGAATGAGCCAAAGCGGCTGACTTTGAGGCTAAGCTGGCCATCATCACAACTCGTGCATTTACGCGGATCGGAACCATCTTCCTTTTCCGGGAATACCATTGGCCCAAGAGCAATATTAAGGGCATCTAGGACTTGCGAAATCCGCAGTTCTTTGGTGCCGTCTACATGGGCGGAGAACCCGTCCCAGAAATTGGCCAGAAGTTTCTTCCATTCCAATTTACCGTCCGACACCAAATCAAGGCGTTCTTCCAACTCGGCCGTGTAATCATATTGTACATATTTGGTGAAAAACTCTTCGAGGAAAGCAATCACCAAGCGACCTTTATCGGCTGGAATAAAGCGGCGCTTGTCCAATGTGACATAACCTCTGTCTTGCAGAACTTTCAGGATGGAAGCGTAAGTCGATGGACGGCCAATGCCGAGTTCTTCCATTTTCTTGACCAGTGAGGCTTCGGAGTAACGAGGCGGCGGTTGTGTGAAGTGCTGTTCAGCTTCGACCGTCTCGGCCACAACCATGTCGTTTGCGGCAACGTCCGGCAGGCGAACATTGTCGGCCTCGGCTTTTTTAGCCCGTTCTTGGTATAGAACAAGATAACCGTCAAAACGAACCACTGTGCCGCTGGCGCGCAAGCCGACGGTTTTGGCTTTGTCGCCAATTTCTATGGTGGTGCGTTCCAATTGCGCAGTGGCCATCTGGCTCGCCATAGCCCGGTTCCAGATAAGCTCATAGAGCTTGGCTTGATCACCTGAGAGGTGCAGATCAGCAGGGGCGCGGGTGAAGCTGGTTGGGCGGATGGCTTCATGGGCTTCTTGAGCGTTCTTGGCTTTGGATTTATAAACACGAATTTTTTCCGGTACATATTTATCGCCAAATTTATTGGTGATAGTCGAGCGGGCTTCTGTGATAGCCTCACCGACCATAGAGACACCGTCCGTACGCATATAGGTAATTAGGCCAACGGTTTCCCCGCCGATATTAATTCCCTCATACAATTTTTGTGCTGTCTGCATGGTGCGGGTAGCGGAAAATCCAAGACGGCCCGAAGCATCCTGCTGTAAAGTAGATGTGGTATAAGGCGGCAACGGATTGCGTTTAACAGGTTTAGCAGTGACAGACGTAATAGAGAGCGAAACTGCTTTGACAGCATCGCGTGCGGCATGGCCTGCTTTCTCGTTGCCGAGAGAAAATTTGGTGAGCTTATCGCCGTCGAGCGCGACCAGTTTGGCCGGAAAATTCTTGCCTTTAGTGCTGGCGATATCTGTATCTACCGTCCAGTATTCTTGGTTTTCAAACTGCTCTATCTCGGTTTCGCGCTCTGTAATCAACCGCAAGCAGACGGATTGCACGCGCCCGGCTGATCGTGCGCCCGGTAATTTGCGCCACAAAACTGGCGACAGGGTAAAGCCCACAAGATAGTCGAGGGCACGGCGCGCCAGATAAGCGTTGACCAATTCCATGTCGAGTGCACGAGGCGCCTTGATAGCATCGGTCACAGATTTTTTTGTAATAGCGTTGAAGACTACGCGCTCAACTTGCTTGCCCTTAAGGGCTTTTTTCTTTTCAAGTACTTCTAATAAATGCCACGAAATGGCTTCGCCTTCGCGGTCCGGGTCAGTTGCGAGAATAAGTTTATCTGAGGTTTTAAGCGCATTGACTATGTCAGTGATTCGTTTTTTTGCGCGTGTGTCTACGGCCCAATCCATGGCAAAGTCTTCGTCTGGTCGTACGGATCCATTTTTGGATGGCAAGTCGCGGATATGGCCGAAGCTGGCCAAAACTTTATAGTCTTTGCCAAGATATTTTTCTATCGTTTTGGCTTTCGCCGGCGATTCAACAACCACTAAATTCATAAAGACACCACGTTACGGGGGAAAATTTTGGCGATAACTGGGGGAAGCGGCTGCTATTGTCAACCGGGCGCATGAAAAAACACTATCTGATGAATAGGGAAAATAACCATTTTACAACTCACACGATTAAAATTATAAAGTACATATTATAAAAAGGGAAGGTGCTATGAAGAACAAAGCAAATATTCAAAAAGAGGTGGAGTTTGATCAGCCTGTGATACCATCAAGCGAAGCACGTGAGTATATAACGGAGATGTTGGCTGAACTTTGCGCCGTTGCAAAACGGGCTGGGCAAGAAGATTTATACATGTTGCTCAAGCTTACATATCAAGTGTCACAGCAAGTTTCAGAATATTAAACCCTCAGTCGGTCCAACACGCCTTGTAAAATGTAGCTAGCCGCAAGTTTATCAACGGCATCGGCGCGTTTGGCGCGCGAAGTATCGGCTTCCAGTAAAGTGCGGGTCACAGCTGCGGTTGATAGGCGTTCGTCCCAGAGCAGGATAGGGACATCGCGTAAACCCATAAGGTTGATGCAGAAGTCTTTGACGGATTGACTGCGCGGCCCCTCTGAGCCGTCCATATTAATAGGGTTGCCAATAATCATGGCGCTGCAGTCTCGGTCGTCGTAAAGCGCAAAAATCTTTGTGGCATCGGGCGTGAATTTCTTACGCCTTATGGTTTCCACAGGTGTTGCAATTAAGCGTGTGGTATCACTAACCGCTAGACCAAATGTCTTGGTGCCAGGGTCAATGCCGAGTAGGGGGCCTTTGCTAGCGGCCAATTGTTCAATGGTAATGATTGTCATTGGTTATACTTTAGTGGTTTTGGGGATTGACCCCGTAAAATTTGTCCATCGCATAGAGACGGAGTTCTTCTGCTTGCTCAATTGCGCTGCCTGATGATTTCTTTTTTGTGTGTTTTGCGGGTTGTATCAAGCGGTCCAGGTGTAAAGTTTTGGTGCGGCTATCGACGCCCATCATATATATAGGGACATCAGCGTTGCGGGCGATCCGAACAAAACCTGCTTTCCAGGTTTTAACCGGCTTACGGGTGCCTTCGGGGAGAATAGCCAGCCAAAATTTATCATTGTCACGGAATTGTTTCAGCGTTTGTACAACGGCTCGCTTCGGTTTGCTTCGGTCTAGTGGTACGCCGCCGAGCGCTTTGAACAGACCGCCCAGCGGGAAGAAAAAAGCTTCTTTCTTCATCATAAAATTTATTCGAACGCCAAGTGATAGGATTGTTCCTAGTGCAAGGATTAAATCCCAATTGGATGTATGCGGCGCGCCAATGATAACCATCTTTGGTTCGTTGGSATATTTACCGACAATTTTATACCCTACAAGGCGCATCAATATACGCCCGATAAAACGCGTGACTGCATTTCCGATGCGTGGGGCTTGTTCAGGGACGTGGTCAGATACTTTGCTCATAAGCATCTATATAGAAAACCGAATTTCATTTGTCATTAGCTGATAAGCAATATAGGCTTCATTACACAATTATTTTGCATGTGAAGTGCGCGGGAAAATGTCTAAAAATAGGCAGTAAAAATAAACTGTATAGGGGAATCCAATGAACAGATTTAGCAAACACATATCAATATTAGCATTAACCGCCAGCGTGTTGGCGCTATCTGCTTGCGCGCCTGAAGTTACGCCTGAAATTACATCTGAAGATGAAGTTGCCGTTATAACTGCGCTCACACCCGAAGCCGTGCACCTAGAAGTTATTACGCTTGATACTCATGTGGATATTCCGCTGACTTATATGACGGACGAAATGGATCCGGGGACAGATACGGATGCACAGGTTGATTTGGCTAAAATGGAAATTGGTGGTTTGGACGCCGCATTTTTCATTGTTTATACGCCCCAGACTAATATTTTAGCGGCGAACATTTTAGCGGCTAACATCAAATACGCGGAAGCTCGCGAGATCGCTGAAACACGTTTTGCAGCCATTGATAGACTGACGAAAACATACCCGGACCGCATTGAACTTGCCAAAACCGCTGATGATGTGCGCCGCATCCACAATGCGGGCAAACGGGCCGCGCTCATCGGTATGGAAAACGCATTTCCTTTAGGTGCATCCGTAGACGATGTTCCCATGTGGGCCGAGCGCGGTGTGCGTTATATGGGCATCACCCATATGGGCCACAACCAGTTCGGCGATAGCTCTAACCCGAAAACTGGGTGGGGCGAGACGGACAGCATGTACGGCGGACTATCTCCGCTCGGCAAAGAATTGGTCGCGGCTCTGAACAAAGCTGGGATCATGGTCGATGTATCCCACGCAGCGAAATCAACAATGATGCAGGCAACGGCGCTGTCCACAGTGCCRGTMATCGCGTCGCAYTCAGGTGTTATGGGTGTCGCAAAAAGCTTGCGCAATTTGGACGATGARCAACTCAGARCGCTTGCWGARAACGGCGGCGTTGCTCAAATGGTGGCGCTGGGTTCCTATGTAAAAGCACTCTCGCCCGCACAGGAAAAATTCAAAATGGATGTGCGCGTTGAGATGGGTCTGGAAACGGACGCAAAACTGTTCAGCAGCGAGCCAGAAATTATTAAAGAATATTTCAAAGCCTTAGAAGCTATCTATGAAATAGACGCCAAAGCAAGTGTTGTGGATTATGTAAATCACATTGATCATGCGGTTAAAATAGCCGGTATCGACCATGTGGGCATAGCATCAGATTTTGACGGCGGCGGCGGTATTGATGGCTGGCAAGATGCAACTGAAACTCTGAACATCACCAAAGAACTGGTTGCGCGCGGTTACAGCCAGCAAGACATCGAGAAAATATGGGGCGGCAATCTGCTCCGCGTTTTACAAGCGGTGCAAGACGGGGCAGAGAAATAAAGAGAAATAATCTGTAGCTAACGCCTTGCCCCGTGACAATCGGGGCAGCCTTTAATCCGTATCAACGCTCCAGCCGTCTGGGGTCTTGTGTGCATCGAGCACGGGGCCGTCTACTTTTGTATCTGTATCTTTGGCATCAGAGGGAGTGGCTTGTCCGCTGTCAAAGCTTTGAAATGTCCACATTGTGCTTTCAGGGCGTAAGGATTTACCGAGAATTTTGGCGCGCAGCCAAAGGACGCCAAATGCAATGAAACCAAGAATTAGAATACCGATCACCACAAATAAGGCGAAAGCCGCCGAAGCTGCGAAGATAAAAAAACCGCCAATCGTAGCCGCAATCAGGAACAATGCCCGAAAAAGGGATTGAAATAAATTTTGCTCGTTACCGGGCCCGTTACCGGGAAAGGGAAATGTTTTTGTCATAATAACCTATATGTCGTGCTTTATAACACGTTCGTCAAGACCTGAGAGGTGACAGTTTTGTCATATTTATGTATGCTCTTGCTATATATAGTTATCAACAGCAATTTAACCACTATATATTGCCATGTGTGCGCAATTCATTAACGTAACCTTAAAGAATCAAATGTGTTTGAGGTATTCTGATGAGTTTTGTAGAAGATATTATTGCAAAATCCGCATCCCTGCCAAGTGCAAACCTTGCTGCAGCCCGTTCTGTGCGTGGTAATCCTCTTGATGTTTTCGAACGTTTATCCGTCGCAGATCATCTGGATTTTGAACGTGTCAGTGCAAATGAAATCCACATTGCTCTGTCTGGATTGTGGTGTGAGCATGATGTGTCTTTGGTATGGAACAATGAAGCACAGCAAGTTGAGCTGTACTTATTGTTTGATAGCAGGGCGCCGGGTGGGCGCTCAGATGATATTTGCAGGCTGCTGACATTGCTCAACGAACGTCTGAGCTCAGGGCATTTTGATTTCTGGAATACACATAACTCGCTGGTTTATCGCAGTACACTTAGTTTGGCTGGTGGTGCCAAACTGACGATTGAACAGGCAATGGCCTTGCTCGCGGGTGCGCTGGAGGCGGCAGAGCGTGGTTACCCAGCCTGTCAATATGTGGTCTGGGCAGGGAAAACACCTGAAGATGCTTTGGATACGGCTTTACTGGATTTAGCGTCCCATGGGTAGAGGCAAAATGAATAGCGTTGTTAAACACGGACGTCTTTCTAATACTACCCATGCGTTGATCGGTGCTGGCAATATGGGCGGTGCTTTGCTCAGTGGTTGGCTATCTGCCAAAGGTGCAAAAGCATTACAAGCTCAGGAAATATTGGTCATTGATCCGTCACCCGGCCAAGCGACAGAGCGTGCGCTTAAACTCGGTGTTAAATTTTCAGCTAAGTTGACCAAAGGTGCCGCCTCTGGTCTTAAAATGTGTTTGCTAGCGATCAAACCACAATTATTCGAGCAGGTTGGCGCCAGTTTGGCAGATGCGTTGCCAAAAGATACGTTGGTCGTTTCAATAATGGCAGGCATTAGCTTGCATCGGTTATCCGAGGTTTTTGGTGATCGGCCAATTATCCGTGCAATGCCCAACCTGCCTGCGGCCTATGGTGCTGGAATTACGGGTTATGTTTGCGGCGCGGGTGTGACACAGGCGCACCGGGATATTGCCGAGCCGCGTCTCCGTGCCAGCGGAAAAGTCGTGAGGGTCGATAGTGAACGCGAAATMGATATGGTGACTGCGATTTCAGGCTCGGGGCCAGGTTATGTRTTYTATCTCACCGAGATATTGGCAGCAGCAGGTGAAAATCTTGGCCTTAAACCAGAATTAGCCAAAGAATTGGCCCGCCAAACGGTAATAGGATCTGGTACTGTTTTAGCGCGCTCTTCCGAGACGGTTGCAGATCTGCGAAAATCTGTGACGTCTCCTGGCGGCACCACCGAAGCTGCGCTTGATGTTTTGATGGTCAAAGACGGGCTGCCTAAACTTATGGGTGAAGCGGTTAAAGCCGCTTATAAAAAGTCGCAGGATTTGGGTAAAATCTAAAGCGGTAAAATCACTACGCATCTTAATCCGCCCATGGGACTGTTTTGTAATGTTAATGTGCCGCCGTGCGCTTGGATGATATCATTGGCAATGGATAGGCCAAGGCCAACMCCRACCCCATTGGTGTTCTGRTTGCGGGCAGGRTCAAGGCGAATGAAGGGTTTAAGGGCGTCCTGACGTTGCGYTKCTGGGATGCCGTGACCATCATCATCTATRSTYAGGTGGATATGCTCCACGCCGCGCCGTACGTGGATTTCTACTTTTGTGCCGTAAGAGACTGCGTTGTCAATCAGGTTAAATAAAGCACGTTTTATGGCAGTTTTACGGACATTTATTGATAAATCACCGGTTGTGGACAAGGTGATATTTTCACTGTCTTTGTTGATTATATCTTGCAAAATATCTGCCAGATCGGTGGTTTGCCGGTCTTCTTCCGACATATCGCGGGCAAAATCTAGATAACCATCGAGCATGTTTTCCATGTCGGTTATATCGCTGCGGGCTGCTTGGTTTTCTGCACTATCATCTTCCAGTGCCAGATGTAGCTTGAGGCGTGTCAAAGGTGTGCGCAGGTCATGACTRACGCCGGCCAGCARCGTGGTGCGTTGATCGATATGGCGACCAATACGGCCACGCATTTGCAAAAAAGCATGTCCAGCTTGGCGGACTTCGCTGGCACCTGACGGTTTGAAATTACCAATGCTGCGCCCCTTACCGAAAGCCTCTGCTGCCTTCGCTAATTTTACAATGGGTCGTGCTTGGTTGAGAATAAATAAAATACTGACCAAACTCAGTAGGACGGTCGCCATAACCAACCAGAACAAGAAGATAAACCCGGTCGGAGCGAATACCCGGTCGCGGGGTACTACAAATTTCAAGACTTTGTCGTCAACCTTTACACGGATGTCGATATAGTGGGGGTAGCGGGTCGTGTCGAACCAAAATTCGTCGGCTAGATTTGCCGATAAAGCCTGCCGSAATGTTTTGTCTAACAATGAGAAGAAAGCTCGACGGTTTGCTGTTGGCAAGGTGTTTTTAGCATCATAAACCACAGATAATTTCATATTAGGGCGGATCATTTGATCGAGCAATTCCAACCGTTCAGCGTCAGGTGCTTGCTTGTAAAGCTCAACTGTGACGGCTACATCCGCAGCGACGCTATCGGAAAGGCTTGCCGTTACGGTTTGCCAGTGGGCATCAAAGAAAAAGTAGGCAACGATGATTTGCATCATAGCAATAGGCAGCATGATGATAAGCAAAGCCCGCCCGAACAAGCTTTTGGGCAAATATTGCTTTATCCAMGGTTGTTTTGCGGCCTTACTCATTCATTGGTTCCGCCATTGGTTCCACTTGTAAGCAATAGCCGCGGTTGCGAATTGTGGTCAGAAATTCTGGCCGCGCTGGATTGTTTTCCAACTTACGCCGCAACCGCGTAATTTGCACGTCCACTGCCCGCTCGCTTTTGGCCTTGATTTGGTCAGCCAAATTTTGGCGGCTGACGGGTTGGCCTGCCCGGTTTGATAAAGTTGTGAGTAGGGCGGTTTCGCCCGTGGTTAAATGCATGCGTACGCCTGCCTTTTCTAGATACTGRCGATCTAGATCAAAGAGGAAATCCCCAAAACTAATTTTGTGTTGGCGTGGACGGGCGGCTTGGCGTTTCAATATGGATTTTATRCGGAGCACCAATTCTTCTGGCTCAAAYGGTTTAGCCAGATAGTCATCAGCACCCAGTGATAATCCGTTAATCCGGTCACTGGCTTCGCCCCGCGCCGTTAGCAATATAATCGGYACATCATCRACGGCACGCAGAGATTTGGTCAGTTCAAACCCGTCCTCACCCGGCATCATGACATCCAACACCAACAGATCGAACGTAAGCCCKSWSWKWAAYCKWYSYKYWKMRRMKGMAWSWRCMGSYWYSRAYAYWCSMMMMCYKWYTYWSSRGRSRYAGMRYWWRWRYWRRYMMSRRMYSCKMWCATCATCGTCTACCACCAAGAGATGGGTGTCTTGAAAATCACTGTTTGTTACTGCCTGCGCCATTTTACCACTTAGCTCTTGATTGATATTGATTAAACACATTATTGTTGACTTAACGGGCAAGCTACACAATATCGAACAGAATATAAAGTGGAGAAAAGTAATGGCTGATACAGCTTATCATGACCGAGACGGTTATATCTGGATGGACGGCGAATTTGTCGATTGGCGTGAGGCCAAAGTCCATGTGCTGACCCATTCTCTGCATTATGGTTCGGGTGTGTTTGAGGGCGATCGTGCTTACGACGGCAAAATTTACGCTTTGCACGACCATAGCCAACGCCTGCTGAATTCAGCGAAATATCTGGGCTATGACATCCCGTTCACAGTTGATGAAATTAGCAAGGCTTGTAAGGATACGCTTGCAAAATCTGGATTAGGATCCGCTTATGTGCGTCCATTCGCATGGCGGGGTAGTGAAATGATGGGCGTTGCCTCCAAAGGCAATAAAATCCATCTTGCAGYCKSSGWWTGGCMYWGSKRYKWCWMWYYSGMMGMYAARATGAAGGGCWTSMRWMTGYGYATKKCYGATTGGAARCGCCCKGCACCGGAYACWATYCCGWSKRAMRSTAARGSKGCWGGSCTWTATATGATYTGYACATTGKCCAARSAYRCSGCAKMKGMYAARGGKTTTRMTGATGCTTTGATGCTTGATTACAAAGGCAGGATAGCAGAATGCACGGGCGCGCATATTTTCTTTGTYCGCGACGGTGAAATCCACACGCCGACCAATGATATTCTACTGGACGGCATTACCCGCAAAGCGGTCCTTATGATGGCAGAAAAACGCGGTGTTAAAGTCATAAAACGCGATATTTGGCCGGATGAGCTTCCGACATTTAGTGAATGCTTCATTGTTGGTACTGCCGCAGAAATCACGCCGGTACGGTCTATTGAACAGCAAAAATATACGCCGGGTGAATTGACGGTCAATATGGTCGAGGATTACGATAAATTRGTGCGCGGAAAACTCRCTTAGCCGCGMAWAGTTTCCCGAATATAATGCCAGCCCGTATAGACAGATAGGGYTGCTGCCAACCAGAGTAGRGCGATACCTGCTTTGGAGGCWATGATTGAGATATCCCCTATATTTGCGCTGACGGGCATGACCGAGCGGGTGCTAATGCCGATCAAGAAGAACAATATAGCCAGCATTTCTGCTGCGGTTTTCCACTTCGCCAGTGYTGTCGGGGACAGGATGATACCGGCATTTGCGGCATGTTCTCGTGTRCCGCTRATGAATATATCGCGAAAAATAATGGCRATGCTCGGGATGAGYACATACCAGACAGGGCCGAAGCTAATGTTGAGCGCAATCAGACAGCCCGCGACCAAAAGCTTGTCAGCTATAGGGTCAAGCATGCGRCCAAAAGCGGATACGAGTTCCCATCTTCTTGCCAGATAGCCATCTAAGAAATCAGTCACGGCGCATAAAATAAACAACAATAACAGCAATATAGGTGCATTAACTAAACTGTTCATATTGTCGCCAACAGCAATAATGCTCCACATAAGAAGCGGTACAGCGGCGATACGCCCRAGSGTTAAAGCGTTGGGGAGCCAGTATAATTTGCGGCGAGGTGTTTCGGTCATATCTATGTTTCTTCCCGTGTTGCAGTCTTTGTGCTCAGCAATTTCTTGCCCGTGTATATGGATAATATGGCGGCAATCCAAAGTACGACAAGTCCTATGTCCCATACCRGTGTAATCRCAGAGTTATAARKTTGTGCAATATCTTCAGTCCGGCTTGCAAGGAACCCGTCTAGCAAATTTGAYAACCAAGGTGCTGCAACCAAAATGCAAACGGCGAGCATGGCAAGGGCGCTTTTGAGGTCTCCGACCCTCGTTTCCTGATACTTATGCTTGGCAAATTTATAACTCTTGATTATGCCGACAATTAYATCGCGTAGAACCAGTATTAAGACGGGGGCAGCAAAGCTCCAATGCAGGAGGTCAGCTTTGCCCACKACCCAGACCAGAGAGAGAAGGGTGCCTGAAATCAGCASGCTATCGGCRATATCATCGAMCCAGCCMAGTTTTCGCATGCRCMCATTGCTACGACCACCMACTAAATTATCTAGGATRTCTGTGAGTGCAGCGATGACGAACAATAYTGAAGCCAACAAAACCAGTTCAAGATCAAGGGAGACAAAACCACCRAAATCGCCCGGTTTGGCCGACCAAGCTTTGAGTATAACAAACATGATGACKGGGGTTAAGCATATACGGATGAGCGTRAGTGTRTCTGCAAAGGCGCCTYTAATGGCTCCTSCGCTTTGGCTSGCTTCRWTWTCATTATCATTCATTGAAGTGGTCATGAATACTCCCAGCAAGTTTCTTGCTTATTCCGTCTACTTTCGCCAAATCGTCTGCTGCAGCGCTAGCAACCGCTTTGGCTGAACCGAACCAAGACAATAATGCCTTCTTACGGCTAGGGCCGATTCCCTCGATAGCATCAAGAGGGCTGGTGTGCATCTGTTTTTTACGCTTGGCACGGTGAGTGCCGATAGCAAATCTATGGGCTTCATCGCGCAGTCGTTGGAGATAATACAATACCGGTGTGCGCTGGGGTAGCGTAAATTCAGGCCGTCCGATCATATGAAATGTTTCAAGGCCGGCATTTCTGTCGGGGCCTTTAGCAATAGCGACAAGCGTGGTGCGTTCCAATACGCCTAGATCTTCGAGTGCGCCGCTGACCGCAGAAAGTTGACCTTTACCGCCGTCTATCAACACCAAATCCGGCCATGTAAGCCCATTTTCATTGAGCCCATTTTCATTGAGCCCATTTTCATTGAAATTGGCTTCTTTGAGGAGGCGCGAGAAGCGGCGCTGCATCACTTCGCGCATCATAGCGAAA
Organism: Robiginitomaculum sp.; assembly: GCA_002732905.1. Taxonomy (GTDB): domain Bacteria; phylum Pseudomonadota; class Alphaproteobacteria; order Caulobacterales; family Maricaulaceae; genus Robiginitomaculum_A. The sequence goes on along the minus strand of NVTC01000026.1, from coordinate 10,464 downwards.
TCATCRCCCGGTGCGGTRCTAACRTCCTTRATRTTAAAMGTTCGGTATTCACGYCTTAAAAAGCCCTCGGCTCCGGCTACGATAAATGCTCCGACGGAATTTGTGCCTTGGATATGGCTGTTGTCGTAAACTTCGATCCGTTCCGGTATTTCGGGCAGGTCTAGTGCCTCGGCAAGTCCGGCCAAAAGGCGATTTTGAGACGCCGTTTCAGCCAATTTACGGGCAAGGGCTTCGGACGCATTGCGCCGCGCTAATTCTACAAGATCAAACTTTTCACCGCGCAGGGGTTTGAAAATACGAAATACCTTATCGCCCCGCTCAGATAAGGCCGTTTCCAATAGCGTTTTGTTGGGTAAGTCCATATTGACGAACAACTGCTTAGGGATGGGTTTACCCGTATAGAACTGTGCCAAGAAAGCATCGAGAATATCTGCGGTATCTTGGTCTTTGGCATGGCGCGGAAAATAGGCGTTAGTACCCCAGTTTTGGCCTGCACGGAAGAAGAAGACCTGTACACAAGCTTGACCCCCATCACGGTGAATAGCGACCACGTCYGCTTCGGCAAAAGTCTTGGGCACGATATGGGTCTTGCCTGTACTGACAAAGGCCATAGCACGAATGCGGTCGCGGATTTCTGCGGCTTGCTCAAAATCTTGAGTATCAGAAGCTTTTTGCATACTGGCTTGCAGGCGTTTTTGTAATATCTGGGACCGACCTGACAGGAAATCTGAGGCATCACGGTTAAGTTGGGCGTAATCGCTTAGGGAAATCTCTCCCGTACACGGCCCTGCGCAACGCTTTATCTGGTGGAGCATGCAAGGGCGCGTGCGCCCCGCATAAACGCTGTCAGAACATGTGCGTAGGCGAAAGGCACGCTGTAGGGTATCAAGTGTGCGGTTGACGGCACCTGCTGAGGCGAACGGGCCGTAATACTCACCTTTTTTGTTACGTTTTCCCCGGTGCTTCATGAGCTGTGCAGCCGGATGGTCGGTACGCATCAGGATATAGGGGAAGCTTTTATCGTCGCGTAGCAGGATGTTATAACGCGGTTTTAAGCGTTTAATCAGGGAGGCTTCCAAGAGTAGTGCTTCGGTCTCGCTTCCTGTCACCACAAATTCCATGGTTTTGGTGGCACGGATCATCCGGCGAATACGGATCGGATGACGGTCATATTTGGTATAGGCGGTAACGCGTTTTTTGAGGTGTTTGGCCTTDCCAATATAGAGAAGCTCGCCGTGCTCGTCGATCATDCGGTAGACACCRGGCTTGCCGGGCAAGGTTTTRACATAGGCAGMRATGATGTCTGCGCCCATYAAAGCTTTGGGAGGCTSTTYWRSGTTCTCGCCCTTAGYCATTTCTCTTCAAGGTAAATTCCACGCCCGCCGTTTCTGCGTTCAGTAGGGCATGGGGTTTAGCAATACGCACGGTACAGGCTTGCACCCGTTCGTCTTCCGCGAGGGCCCATTTTGCAATGCGTCCCGCTAAAGTTTCTACCAATTGCACATGGGCTTCTTGGGCAAATCCGGCAGCTTTTTCTGCGACTAAAGCATARTCAAGAGTTTCCGCCAATATATCGTCTTCCGGTGTTGGCATGGTGCCCATGTCCAGATCAATATCTATGATAATCACCTGTGTGCTTTCATGCTCGTGGGGATGGACGCCAATAGAGGCTAATACTTCCAACCCTTTGATGATGATTTTTGTGGATGAGGTTGTCATACTAAAACCCTAGATGTTGGCCGCCGTCTACGGCGATCATTTGGCCTGTTACGGCACTGGCAGACAGGAGATAACGCACGGCTCCGAGAATTGTATCGGGCGGTGATCCCGTACCAAGAAGTGTTTGAGCGGCTTCTCTTGCAAACCCTTCATTATCTTGGTGAATGCTTTTCAAAGTTGGCCCCGGCCCAACGGCGTTGACACGAATATTGGGCGCAAAGGATTGCGCCATAGTTTTGGTGGCTGCGAAGAGTGCGGATTTAGATACGCCGTAAGAAAAGAACTCAGGGGTAGGGCGCAGGACGCGCTGGTCTATCATATTGATGACACAGCCTTTGTCACCGTTCGGTAACTGCTGTGCAAATTGATGTGCCAACCGCAATGGCGCTTTCAAATTGACGGCCAGATGATTGTTAAAATCCTCGGGGCTATAATCGTTGGCAGTGTCAGGTTTGTAAATGGAGGCGTTGTTAATAAGAGCCGTTATGGGCGCGCCGATAGCTTGCGCCGCATTTGCCACTAGGTTTTCCACATCGTTTTGATCGGTCAAGTCAGCTTGTATAATCGCTGAATTKYYTATYTCRTTGGCYAGTTTAGCCGCAGCGTCTTTGGAGCYRTTGTAATGGATAACCACGCGCCAACCATCTGCGGCCAAGCCTTTGGCAAGCACACAGCCAATGCGTGTGGCGGCTCCGGTTATCAATAYTGTCTTGATCATACTRTYTTGGGTCATASKGGYKTGKGTMWYACWMWCYTGSGYCWKMSYMWMYWRKRTCMYRYKMWMTTGSRKCMWWAWRKWGKSWRTAKSMCAGTAATAAAACGATACCAGTTTTGCGTCTAATCGGTGTGCGGCGTAGGATAAATACAGTCAGCGCCAGAGTTGCAGCCAACATAACCCAAATATCGAAAACCATGAATTTTGGCGGAATACTGACGGGGCCTGCGATGGAGGCCGCACCCATAACGGCGAATATGTTAAAGATATTGGAGCCTAAAATATTGCCGATGGCAACTTCATTATGGCCGCGCCAGGAGGCGACGATAACCGTAGCAAGTTCCGGCAGTGATGTGCCTATAGCCACAATGGTTAAGCCAATCAGCGCTTCACTAACCCCAAATCCTTCGGCAATAAATGTAGCGTTTTTGACGATTAAATCACCACCAAATGCCAGTCCTATAATGCCGAGTAGGGTGAACAATATCATGGTAAAATAGCTTTTCGGCATACCTTCCATGCTGGCCATGTCAGACATTTCCGCTAGAGCAGGATCTTTGGCTCCAGAACGGGCCAGACCAAACATCCATATTAAATAAAGAACGATGCCGGAGAACAAGATAGCACCTTGCCACATGACCAAGGGGCGGTGGATAAACATCAGCACCATTAATGTTATTGTGGCCAGCAAAACAACGGCAGTGTTGCGGCCAACACCGGCTACATTGGTAGGCAGAGCCATAATCAATGCAGGCAGGCCTAGAACCAATAAAATATTAGCGATATTAGAGCCAATAACATTGCCGATAGCCAATTCACTGGAGCCCGTCAGGACCGCTTGCACGCTGACGATTAATTCTGGAGCGGATGTACCAAAAGCAACAATGKTCAGGCSAACAATTAAAGAAGGAACGCCCCATTTATGGGCAAGCGCCGCCGCGCCGCGCACCAAGATGTCGCCAGCTACCAATAGCAGGATAACACCTACGCAAAATAGGAGAAATGCAAGGAGCATAAGCTGCTTACCTTACCAGAATTTTTTAAATTCAAGCAGGTTTAAACCGCCGAATACAGCAGCTGCGAGACCAAATATCAGGAGCGCTGGGTCTAGGTTAAACAGTCCAAAAATGCTAACGCCGGATTGGATAAGGTCTAAAGATAAAGCCATAAGTGCCTCTTTTAAATGCGGTTAATAAGATTCTTCCGCTCTATACAGTGCTATCGCTAAAACGCCAAGACTTGTTTGCGGGTGATTTTCACGTTACGGAATAGGTACACAGCAGGAGGACGGCATGGCTAAAATTTTAGGGGTCGGCGGTATATTCGTGAAATGCCCAAAAGATGGACTAGATCCCAAGGCTTATAATGAATGGTGGAAAACCCATATGGGCGTGGTGCCGTCCGAGTGGGGTTCAATGGAATGGAAAAGTGATGGTCAGTCGTTCACCTTGCTCAGTGCTTTCAAAGCCGGCACAGATTATTTTGCCCCTACGGAGGCTGCTTTTATGATAAATTTGCGTGTGGATGATGTTCCAGGGATGCTTGAAAAAGCGCGAGCAGGCGGCGCCAAAATAATCGGTGAGGTGTTGGATGAAGGGTATGCTGTCTTTGGTTGGTTTATTGACCCAATTGGGATCAAGATAGAACTATGGCAGGACGTATAAAGACAGGGCGGATGAAGACCGTGAGAGAGAGAAAAGTCGGTCTTCATCCACCCTGCTACGTGAGCTGCCGGGCCGCGCAAGATATTGCATCTGGAGCGGCCAAATCGTCAAGGGGAGGACCAGGCAGCTGGGACACACGCAACTCCCTTTTAGAACATAGCGTTGAATGCTAGCTGAACGGCTCTGCCTTATTTCCGCCGTATTTGGGCGATCCATTTATCCTGTGTTCAGAGCGCAGCCTACCCTCTTGTGTACAAAATTATAGTTTTCACAAAAAACAGGCTTCGCTCTCAGTGCTTTAGCAGCTTTTCTTGGGGCGACAGAGATTGCAAAGCCGATCCCTGAAACGAATTGCAACTTTTCTCTAATTCACTAGCGTTGAATATCATCTGAGAATTACGTCGCCTTATGGCCTGAAACACATGATGGCCTGACAAACATGATGGCTGGCAAACATGATGGCTGGCAAACTTGGACGCATTGATACGTAATTAAATCTTATAAAGATCAAGAATTGCCTTAGGCGGCTTATCAACTAAATCTGTTAATTCAGCAAATAGCTGAACCGCTTTTAATCCATCGTCTTTAAGTTTGGATGCAATCATTTTGGGTAAGAAACCAATATGAAACGAAGATGATAAGCTAGGACCGTCTTTAGTTTTGGTATAGCCCATCACTTTTATTGCGTTGGGATCATAGTCATTATCTGTGTCTTGTATCAACCTTAGACCTATAGTGTCTCTGCCCATTTCAAGCTTTTTAGCTTCTTCAATAAAGGCGTTAAAATTGTCAATTCGGAAATTAAGCCCAGCAACACGAACTTTATTATCCCTTATACGCGCAGAATGTTGCGGGTTTTCTGTATGTTCTGACATTTTCATTAAGAGGGCTCCACTTTGGCAATTGGCGCATAGATATATTGCTTAAAATAGTCGTGTCAATCCCAGTTTCATGTACCAGTTTAATGTGCCTGTTTAATGTACCTGACGTGAGCGCGCTATTGCCGGAGGAAATTTCATAATTGACAAATAATCGACATTTAGAGAGCGCCGTAACTAAGCTATTTTTCCGCTTCTGCCACGGCCTTAGCAAACACTGCATCAATGCGGCGTTGGGCGATTGGGTGGTAGCCGGGRCGGGCTTTKGCGTAAACRTCCGTTGCCCATTCGCGGGTCTCAGCGTTGAGACCTGCTAGCGCGCCGTAGAGACGGTAGATAAACTTGCCGCGACCGACGCTCATCAGGAATTTCTCAAGCTCTTCGTCTACTTTGCTGTAATTGCCCTTGATGGCTTGCATATACCAAGCGAAAGCRATTTCAGCRTTTTGGTGRCCGTTGAAACTGAAGTCKGCATCGAGTTTTTCTAATTGCTCTTTGGTAAGAGTGTCAGAGAAGTTGTTCAAGAAATGTAACCACTCATGGGTCGACCAAGCAGAGGTGTCAGTAATATCGCCGCCGTCCAGCCATGCTGCACGCGCTGCATCAACTTTAGTAAATGCGTCGGATTGTGGGTTTTTAGCCGTATCGGGAATGCCGGGGCCGTAAACCCAGGCTTTTAGTTCCTCGGTCGTCAAAGCATCCGGGTTTTTCGCATGCAGTTCGTCGTGGAGATATTTGATAAAATCTTCGGTSGTTATGCTTTGAAAGGCGAAATGGTCGAAATAACCTTTGAGAAAAGCATCAAACTCTGTGCGTCCAAAGCGTTCTTCAAGGAACATCAAGAAGAACTGGCCTTTGACATAGGCAACTTGGGTGAAAGCATCATCCGGGTGCGCTAAATCAGCAGGTAATTTCAAATGCGTAAGTTCTGGACGTGCGGCAGCTGCAATATCGCGTTTGAGATCTTCGAGGGATAAATATTGCTCCATCAAGGCGCGTTCTTCGCCGTAAAGATCTTCCATAACCCGGTTTTCAACATAGGATGTGAAACCTTCGTTCAGCCATGCATCACGCCAGCTAGAATTTGTCACAAGATTGCCGGACCATGAATGGGCAAGTTCGTGGGCTACAACATTGGTCAGGCTTTTATCACCAGCRATWAGGGTYGGKGTCATAAAGGACAGGCGCGGGTTTTCCATGCCGCCGAACGGGAAGCTTGGCGGYAGRACGATCAAATCATAACGWCCCCAACGATAGGGTCCGTAAAGCTTGGCATTGGAWGCTTCCATGAGCGGTGTTTCRGAAAACTCCTCGGCGGCTGCGTCCAGAATATAGCTTTCCGCATACACACCGATATGGTCGTTGATRGCTTTGAATTTTATGTCGCCAACAGCAATYGCYAGCAAATAAGACGGGATAGGTTGCGGCATTTTAAAATGGTATTCGCCGTTTTCGTCYTTKKCMCCTTGCTCGGCGCTCATGAGCGGTAGCAAGCCGTCCGGCACACGCAATGTRGCGTCATAAGTAATACGCACKGCWGGKGTRTCYTGMACYGGTGTCATGGTRSGRGCRTTRAGRGCTTGGGCTTGCGAGAATAGATAAGGTTTTTTCTTRCCTGCGGTTTGCTCTGGGGSAAGCCATTGYAAGCCTTCTGCTGTCGGGCTTGTGCGGTAGTTGATACGGACTTTATTCGTACCTTTGGAGAACGGAATGGACAGCATAGTGCCGAGCACTTCGTCTTCATCGCTTAGAGTGTAGTCCATGGCTACCCATTCGCCTGAAGTGCCCCCTGAATTGCTAAGACCTTGCACAGAACGGATGGTCAGCTCTTTGGTGTCGAGCCTAAGAGTGTGTGCCGTCGGGTCTATTGTTTCAAAATCAATAGTTGCCGTGCCGTCGAGAACTTTTTCGTCAAAGTTCACATCCAGATTAAGCGACAAATGGGTCATGCGCACTTTATCGTAATTGGCGTAGGTGAATTTATCATCTTTGACGATTTTGACGACCGGAGCCTGTACTTCTGTAGTCTCGGACGGTTTGGTCGTATCAGCGGAGCAGGCGGTTAAGCCAAGGGCAAGAACAAATGAACTGGCAAGAAGGGGGCTAGATGTAAACAGGCGCATATATATCTCCAAAAATTTTGCGGACACTAGACGGCAATTTTAGCGCCGTAAAGGTCTGTCACTGTAAAGTTTAGAAATCCAGTAATTTGCCCCGTAATTTGCCCCGTTACTGGCCCCGGACTTGGCAATATCTCAAAAACCGATTGCGCAATCTACAATGTGGTGTCATACTTGTATTAGAAAATGCTAATATARGGGRTTTGMAGTGAGTTGGATTGAWGGTTTAGGYCAAATCGAAGCACTAGAAGATGCAGAGTTTGACGCAGATTTGGTAGCAGCCATGCACCGTAATGCACCCAATATCCTTGAACGTGACATCCGTTTTTCAACCCCGACTTTCAAAGAATACGAAACTTCCGAACTATCTGGATGCGGTAAGAACTCATTTCCTGCTTTCTCTATAACGGCGGGTGGTTGTGCGCTTAATTGTGATCATTGCCAGAAAAAAATCCTGGAACCAATGATCCCGGCCACCAAACCGGAAATGCTTGACCGTAAAGTCCGCGATTTGATTTTATTGCAGGGTCTACAAGGCTTTTTGCTGTCAGGCGGCTCTAATAAACGTAACGAAATCAATTATGACCGCTATTTGCCCGTGGTTGAGGGTTTGAAGCGGGATTACCCCGATTTGAAAATCGCAATTCATACGGCCTTGCTCGACGAGCCTGCGGCCAAGCGTATGGAAAGYGCRGGYGTTGATACGGCCATGATGGACGTAATTGGCTCTGACGAGACCATCAAGCAAGTTTATAAACTAGACCGTCCCGTCGAAGATTTCGAAGCCACCTTGGCGGCSTTRTGCTCAACCAAGATGGATATCAGCCCTCATGTGGTGGTTGGTCTGCAYTACGGCAAATTGCTGGGCGAGGAGCGGGCGCTGGATATTGTTGCGCGTTACGATGTGCAGGCTTTGGTGCTTGTCGTCATCATGCCGTTTTATGCAAAACCCGGYACATTCACYATTCCAACGACCAATGATGTTGGCCATATWTTCCTCGAATCTCGTAAACGTATGGGCGACACAAGTGTGCTGCTTGGKTGTGCGCGTCCACCCGGAATGCACAAGCGCGTGACGGATGCTTACGCCGTGATGGCAGGYCTSGACGGGATTGCATTYCCTGCGGACGGTGCGCTGGCTACGGCGAAGATGATTGGCCGTAMACATACGCARGAACACGCTTGTTGCTCCATTAAATTGGGTGCGGATAAAGCRGCAACCACTAGCGCCACATGTGCCGCGTAACTTGCCCGAAATTRTGAAAATTGATGTCGCCATAATCGGCCTTGATGTGGCCATTATAGGACTGGGGCCAGCAGGTTCCAGYGCAGCTATTRTCGCKGCTAAAGMMGGTTTGAACGTATATGCGTTCGAGAAGAAARCTGTGGCCGGTCATCCGGTACAGTGCGCCGAATTTGTRCCAGCCATGCTCGATGCTGGYGAATTGGTGATGAGCGAGAACAGCGTTCAGCGTATCCACGAGATGATTACATATGTTGAAAGCGGTACGCCTGAYYTGACCAAGAATTTCTCCGGYCATATGATTGATCGCCGTGCTTTTGAYGCATCTTTGGTCGCCAAGGCVGTCGCGGCGGGGGCGACATGYACATTCGGAGTGAAACTAAAATCTGTCAGTGATGATGGTGTYCTKAARTTTTCBGATGGGCAGGTYGTGCAGGCGAAAATCATCATYGGGGCAGACGGCCCGCATTCKYTGRTTGGCAAAGCRRTMGGYAGTGTSAATAGGGATATCGTCGAAACCCGCCARCTCAGCACAACATTGAATAARCCGCATGSGGCGACGGATATTTAYTTGTCCAATGAATTTCCGGGCGGGTATGGCTGGATGTTCCCCAAGGRTGATATTGCTAAYATTGGGTTGGGTGTTTACCCAAACCAGAAGCACCTGTTAAAGCCAGCCCTCGAAAGCCTACATGCACGCATCGCGGCGACAGGGCAGGTTGGCACTGAAATTATCAGCTATACGGGCGGGGCAATTCCGGTCGGCGGTATGTTGAAACCATATGGTAAGTTGGGGGACAGCATTGTTTTGCTGGCTGGCGACGCGGCAGGTTTAACCAATCCGATTACCGGAGCAGGCATAGCAGCGGCAGTAATGTCAGGACGTTTAGCCGGAGAGGCACTTGTGGCACATTTGTCCGGCGAAAACGATGCAATTGATATTTACGCAGAAGACTTGGACGATTTATTTGGCGCGTCATTGGCGAGAGCCGTTTTACGGCGTAAACAATTATGTGAAGCCGGTGCGCCCGAGGGTACACTGAGCAAGTCCGCTTTACGGGGCGGTTGGATAGCATATGAAGATTATTGGCGTAAAGACGCCGCTTAAGGAGAGCAAAATGAGTTGTGTAAAAACCGAAGGTGTACAGACGGATAAAAACCCGCAAGGCTTAGATATAAATACGCCTGAAATCATGCAGCCGCGTAGCTTTGTAAATGCGCCCAAAGAGCTACGTAACGGCGGACGCGTAAAATCAAATGATGTGGTTCCTACTGGAATTTATCTGCCCAATAACAATATTCAAACACCCAATATGACCTCTCCGGAATATGTGCAACTCTCCACCGCCGCCGCGCTTACGCTCGGGCTAATGCCGGGCAGCATGTATAATTGTTCGTGCACGCGCTGTCTCAATATCCTGCTGACTTACCCTGAAGGCTGCCGTGCTAATTGCGCCTATTGCGGGTTAGCCCGTCACCGCGAGGCTGACCGGGATTATGCTGACCGGAATTTCATCCGCGTTGATTGGCCTTCTGTGCCAATGGATCAGGTGTCAGAAATCGTTGCAAAGCAAATTAAGGAGGACGGCGAAACGCCGTTCCACCGCATGTGCATCTCTATGATCACACACCCAAAGTCTGACAAGGATACCTTCACAGTTCTCAAAAACTGGACAGACCATGTAAGCCCGGACGATGTCGCGATTTCTATACTGTCCAACCCGACCACAATGGTGCGGGACGATCTTGTGCGCCTGCGCGACATGGGCACGGATATTTTCACCGTCGCTATTGACGCGGCAACGCCCGAGATTTTCGACCGTACCCGCGGTAAAGGCGTGCAATCACCCCACACGTTCAAGAAATACTGGGACACAATGATAATGGCCAAAGATATTTACGGCGATCAGAAATTTGGTGCCCATATTATTGTTGGCATGGGCGAGACAGAATACGAAATGCTCGACCTCGTACAAAAACTCGTCGATATGGGCGGACATTCGCATTTGTTACAAAAAGATCTTCTTTCTCCAGTGTACGCTGGCAATTGATGTGGATCCGGAAAACATGATGTAGAACATTATGTTTTCCGTTTATATACGTGTATTAACCTAAAAAGAGTACC
>NVTC01000025.1 GCA_002732905.1 Robiginitomaculum sp. | reverse complement strand
GTGTGGCCTCTTATGAGGTTTATCTGGCCCATCACGAAACACAACTAAGCGCTCTAATCTGGTAATTCCAGTGTTGGGCAAGACCACACGGACGTCCCACTTGTTTGGGAACTTGCCGGAACTAAAAAATAAACAGTCAATCCGAAAGGGTGTGGCGCTTATTATGCTGGCGTATGCTCCGGTTTGTTAAGAGCTTTATTTGACATCAAACCGGCCAAGTTTTTTTCGGCTATCGCAAAATATACAGGGCTTTTTTCTATGGCTTTTTTATAAAGGGTTTTGGCTTTTCTTAGCTTGCCTTGGGCTTGGGCTATGACGCCTGCATCGTTGTAAATCTGGGCGGTGCGGGTTTCAGACAGGCCTTTAAGGGTGGAGCTAGTATTACCCAATAGTGTTTGGGCAAGTCGTACATTATTGTCATAAACGGGCATTTCTGGGTTTGATTTGTAGGCCTGTTTAAATTTAATCAGCGCTTCTTTTTTTCGGCCCTGCATCAGTAAAGACATCCCCATATTATTGACAATAGCGGCTGTGTTGGCATTGGTCTGCTTGGCTATCGCCAAGGCATGGATATAGGCATCCAGTGCTTCCAGCCAATTGGCATTACCGTCGCGAACTTTACCCAGCGCATTCCACAAACGCGGATCGTTGGGGCTGTCTTCTATGGCAAAGTGCAAATATTTTTCTGTAGCGCCCGGTTTAAAACGCGCTATATTGAGGAGGAGTATTCCGGATTTTGCGCGGCGTTTATGTTCTTCTAAGCCGTCAGCATCCTCAGAGATTTTATTGTAAATTTCGCGGGCGCGAACTTTGTACGTCGCCCCGCGCCAACTCAGTGACAACGCGCTATCAGCGAGGCCAAGAAAAATATCCGCCCGCACCTTATGCTCGGTTTTTGTTGTTCTCATATGCATGAGCAAAACATTATACGCATCATAGCTCGCGGCATAATCAGACAGGCGCTGTAATTTTTGTGCCTCTGCCAAGGCGGTTTCTATATGGAAATTTTGCTGATCTACACTTCTAGTGCTTTTGAGAACAGGACGAACTTGTACTTCCATTGCTGGCTTTATRGTCGCACAGGCGCCCATTGTCAGAGCAATCATCAGGCATGTTGATATGAGGACGAACCTTCTCACATGAAGGCTTTYGATATCCGCGCTGCGGCAGGCAAGAACATCATTGTTAAGATTGTCGGGAAGATAAACAAGATCAACGGAATAGTCATTTTAGCAGGAAGCGCCATGGCTTTTTCTTCAGCCCTCAGCATCCGTTTTGTCCGCATTTCCTCCGAGAATGTCCGCAGAGCCTTACCCAGAGAACTACCCATTTCCTCGGATTGCTTGAGCATGATGTTGAGAGATTTCGCTTCGTCGAGACCGAGCCTTTCAGCAAAGTTTTTAAATGCCTCTGGTCTTGTCCGGCCTGCCATTAATTCAAGATTGAGCAAGTCGAGATTTATCTGGATGACGGGAAACCGTTTTCCAAGTTCTTTGGCAACATTTGATAAAGCCGCATCAAGCCCRAGCCCAGCCTCAATACAGGCTATCAAAAGGTCCATCATATCTGGGAAKCCGTCSCGTGCTTGTAAYTTGCGTTTGTTGATGCGYTGTCGCAGATAAAAATCAGGCGCGAATAATCCMARAGCTATYAATGTGATAGCAATGAGCACAAGTTTTTCGGGMGGTAAATTAGGGGCGTATAATGCCCAATAAGCCAAAAAKCCGAATACTGGCAACARGAGGGACAMAAGACGTATACCRTAAAAYGYTGGAATRGATTTARYRGYATAAAAYCCAGCTTGAGATAATTTAAACCGGATGCGGGAAATTTCYTCTGGYCCCGGCAAAGTTAAATGTTGCCCTAGATTRGCGATCATTTTCGGCGTGGTCACACGTGATTTTGGKGCAATCTGYATTTTCTTCGCTRYTGGGCCAGCGAGCCTTCGGCTCATCACTTGGTTTTTCCTWAGAGAAGCACGAATGACAACCGCGATCCCCGYCAAAGACAATGCCATAAATATAGCGGTGATAGTMAGCAGATGTAAGGAGGAGAGGGATGATAACATATTCTGCGCCCTATATCTTGAAATTGATCATTTTACGAATGACAAGATTGCCAATCACCATCCAAGCTGCCGCCGCTATCAACCCTTGTTTAATGAAAGCGACATCAGAGACATCGCCGTAAAACTCAGGGGATAATATATTGACCGCAGCAAAAAGCAGGATAGGTACCACATTCAAAATTAAGGCCGACATGCGCCCTTCGGATGATGCGGCTTTAATCCGTAACCGCATCTTTTGACGCTCTCGGACCATATGGGCATTATTCGCCAAAAGTTCGGCAAGATTACCGCCGGTGCGTGCTTGTAAACGCACAGTGGCTGCCAGCATATCAAAATCACCATGACCAATACGATCAGACATACGTTGAATTGCGGCACCCAATTCTGTGCCGTAAGTAATCTCATCACCCGCCATACCAAATTCGGAACCTATTGGATCCTTCATTTCCCGTGCCACTAAATCAATAGCAACCGGCACAGGGTGACCAGCACGCAAAGAGCGCACAATAACATCCAGTGCGTCCGGTAATTGGGCTACAGCTTTACTGCGCCTACGCTTAGCTATAAAAAGGACAGCGCCAACAGGAAGCCCAAAACCAACAGCAAGCCCTAAAATAAAATACAAATAATTATAGGTGAATAGAAAAACCAATATACCCACGATAAAAGCAGAAATAAACATTGCAATATACAGGCCGTGCGCACCAATTCTAAGGCCGGAATGCACAACCAACGTATTGAGCCATTTCAGTAAATTGCCTATTTGGTTGTCTTCACCAAGGCCGCGCGAACGCTTGAGCGCCTGTAAAACCTCAGCTGAGTTATCTTTACCCGCCAATAATCTCATGCGGATGTTCACACGCTTGACGGTCCGCGCACCCTGACGTCCGGCATTAATGATCAATTGCATAAGCAAGAAAGCACAAGCAAAGATCAAGACGTACACAACAGTATTTGGTAGCATTTCCATAACTTACGGCATCCGTTCGTGCAGACTTAGTTCTGAAATTCTGCCTGTCTCCAATACACCGGGCTGAAATATTGACTGGTCTATATTTGAACCACTTGTCAATATTTCGTGCAGGCAACGCGGGCGAATACCTGTTGCCTGAAACTCGCCTATAACTTCATAGTTGGGCCCAGAGCCAGTTTTTGTGTAGTTGAAGATTTCCTGCATTTGAATGATAGGACCTTCCATACCGGTTACTTCTGTGACGCTTGTGATTTTACGTTGGCCATCTGATAATCTGCTAGCTTGTACGATCAAACCGATAGCGGAGGCTATTTGCCCGGCTACACCTTCAGGGCTAATTTTCATATCACCCATGCCAACCATTTGCTCGAGACGTGTAATAGCATCGCGCGGTGTATTTGCATGAAGCGTCGCTAGAGAACCTTCATGGCCTGTATTCATGGCTTGTAACATATCAAAGGCTTCTTCGCCCCGTACCTCACCGAGAATGACCCGGTCTGGTCGCATACGAAGGGCATTCTTTACGAGCTCTCTTTGCTTGATTTCACCATTGCCCTCAATATTTGGTGGCCGGGTTTCCATGCGGGCTACATGGGGTTGTTGTAATTGCAATTCCGCAGCATCTTCAATAGTGATCAAGCGTTCTTTATGGGATATAGCTTGCGACAGCGCGTTAAGGAGGGTCGTCTTACCTGAACCTGTACCGCCGGAAATAAGAATAGTGACTTTGGCTTTACACGCCGCCCACAAAAACTCGGCTACGACTTCTGGCGCCGCGCCAAATTCCACTAATTTATCAAGGGTAAACGGGTTTTTGGAAAACTTTCGAATGGACATCAAAGGGCCGTCGACTGCAATTGGGGCAACCGCTACATTGACCCGGCTACCGTCTGCGAGCCTTGCATCAGCCATGGGGTAGCTTTCGTCCACACGCCGCCCAACTGCGGAAACAATTTTATTTATAATACGCAGTAAATGCGCTTCATCTGCGAAGCGGACATCTGTAGGTTCTAATTCGCCGCCGCGTTCGATAAATACATGCTCGTGGGTGTTGACCAGAATATCGCTAATGCTATCATCAGCCAGTAAAGGTTCCAAAGGGCCAAGGCCGGTCATTTCATCGATAATTGCTGCGGCTAATTCTTGTATTTCGCCTGCATTGAGCTTCATGTGCTCACTTTTGACGATATCTTTGACACGCGCTTCAATTTGTTTGCGCATTTCGACTTCGTCAAGCTTGTCAAGGATAGAAAGATCCAGGTCATCAATCAGCATGTTATGAAGGCGCCGCTTGGTATGTAGCGCGTCTTCTCTTGTGCGTTGTTCCTTTGATTGTATTTTTTTTGGTGCACTAGTTGATGGACTAGGGCGGTCAGGTTTTTTTTCAACCTGGCCTATAAGTGATTGTACATCTGATTGTACATTTACGGCGTCTGTATGAACAGGTGCAACCTGTTTAACCTGAGCGGCAAGTCTGCCCGGTGTTACTATGCTAGAAAATCGTCCCATAAGCCTTGTTAACGGCGGGCAGTAAAAGTGTGCTTAGTAAGCGTGGTAAATATCTGATAAATTTTTACCCTCTTCAATTTGCCCCTTGTAACAGAGGTCAAGGTTCGCCATTTTAGTATTCTAAAGAACGAGCGCAATAAAATCGGAGCGTAAAATGTTTATTCAAACCCAAGACACGCCTAACCCGGCGACACTGAAATTCCTACCAGGACGCGAAGTTATGGCCGAAGGCTTACCGCCCATGGAAGTAGATAGAGGTGCCATTTTGAGTGGGGGAGGTGCAGACCATTTACCCTTGGCTGGTGTACTGTTTTCTATTCCAAACATTGAACGGGTATTTTTTGGCGCTGATTTTATTTCTGTTACCCGCAGTGCCAACGCTGACTGGCCGCACTTAAAACCGGCTGTGCTCGGGGCTATAATGGATTTTTATATCGGCGGCGGCGATACGATTACCGATAATGGTGCGCAAGGTGAAGAAGAGGTTTACGAGGGTGAAATCTTGGAAATTGTCAACCAGATCAAAGAATTGATCGACACACGCGTACGGCCCGCAGTTGCGCAGGACGGCGGCGATATTCTGTTCAAACGTTTTGACGTGGAAAGTGGTGCCGTATTCTTGCAAATGAAAGGCGCTTGTGCTGGTTGTCCGTCCTCCTCCATGACACTTAAGTCCGGTGTAGAAAACTTGCTCAAACATTATGTGCCCGAAGTGACTAGAGTTGAAGAAGCTTTTTAATTGCCCCCCTTTAATTACCCTTTGGTGCTCGGCATTGATACGACTGCAGAATGGTGCAGCGCCGCACTCGTTGACGATGCAAAAATCCTTAGCCTCCGTTCGCAAAAAATCGGGCGCGGACACGCAGAATTGCTTGCTGATATGGTACAAGATGTCCTGACGGGCGCGGGCGTCACACCAAATGATATTGATAAAATATCCGTTTGCGTCGGGCCAGGTAGCTTTACAGGGCTACGGGTTGGCCTGTCTTTTGCCAAAGGTTTGGCTCTCCCGCACAATATTCCGGTTGTCGGCTTGTCGGCCCTAGAGATTTGGGCGGCCAGTTCTGACCCTGAGCACAATAAGGCACTATGTGCCGCCGCTGATGTTAAACGCGGCCAAATATTGACGCAAATGTACAAGAACGGGCAAGCTTTGCACGGTCCAAAACTTTCTAGTGCAGATGCGCTTTCAAATCTTCCCAAAGTAATAGTTGGAGGCGGTGCGAAGCTTTTAGGGGCAGCATCCGCAAGTGCATATATTTGCCCTGCTATATTGGCTTGGCTTGGGCTAGAAGCTTCACCTACCGATCACCCTGCCGAACCTCTTTACCACCGCCCGCCGGACGCCAAACTCCCAGGTGGGAAAGCGGTTTTGGCTGCTCAGTAAGCATTTCGTTAGATACTGCAATAATGCAGAACCACTATGCGGACGCAAGGCTACAAATTTACTTGCCCCGCTCGCGGAAGTCTTTAATCAAGCCGGATGTCCGAAACATCCACCATAGATAAACCAAAACTGCACCTGTTGGAATTTGCGGCCATGATGGCCTATATGATTTCCCTAGTGGCTTTGGCCATTGATGCTATGTTGCCGGTGATTGATGTTATTGGTCAGGACTTGGGTGTTACTGATCCCAATAAGCCCCAGCTCATTATTGGTATGTTGTTTTTGGGCCTGGCTATTGGTCAAATTATTTACGGCCCTGTTTCTGATAGCGTAGGGCGTAAGCCAGCTATTTTTGCCGGGCTTGGGTTGTTTATTTTTGGCTGCATTTTGACCATGCTGGCTCAGGATTTTAATGTCATGCTCCTCGGCAGGTTTTTACAAGGCTTAGGCGTTGCTGGACCACGCATTGTTTCAACTGCGGTTGTACGCGATGTCTATGCAGGGCGGGCAATGGCACAAGTAACATCATTTATTATGTCCTTTTTTATCGTCGTGCCCGCATTGGCCCCTTTGCTTGGGCAATGGGTAGCCGATATGTGGAATTGGCGCGCCGTGTATTTTGTTTTGCTAGCGATGGCCGTTATCGTATCGCTTTGGTACGGACTGCGCCAAGGTGAGACCCTGCACCCGGAGTATCGCCGTGAATTTTCATTATCAAATATGGCTGCAAGTTTTGTAGAAGCTTTAAAAGTTCGTGTGACCTTCGGTTACTCGCTAGCGGCAGGAATCGTCTATGGTGCATTTTTGGCTTATTTGATGACATCACCGCAATTGTTTGAAGACGTCTTTGGCATTACCCATAATTTTCCTTATTATTTTGGTGCGCTGGCTATTTGTATTGGCTCTGCGGCTTTCGTTAATGCCCGTCTGGTGATGAAACTTGGGATGCGTAAATTATGCACTTGGGCACTATTTGCCAAGGTTGTTTGGTCCGGAGCGTTCTTCGTTATAGCCGTAACACTTTCTAAATCTGGTATGAGCCTTCCTTTGCCCGCTTTCATGCTGTGGGCAGGATTTTCGTTTTTCTTGCTCGGTATTTTGTTTGGTAATGTTAACGCCATTGCTATGGAACCAGTTGGCCATATAGCCGGCGTAGGTTCGGCCGTGGTTGGGGTCGTTTCAGGGTTTGTCTCACTGGGCATTGGTACACTGATCGGTCAGTCCTACGGCGGTACAGTTCTACCGCTTATTGGCGGCTTTGCCTTGTTGGCACCGATTTCATTGCTTGTGATGAACTGGGCAGATAAGGGCCATAATGACAGTTAAGTTCACATAAAATTGGCTATGCGTAAAACGACAAACCAATACCAAGATATCCAGCGTTCGAACAAAGTGGTTCCGGGCGGGCATATGGCGGCTGTACATTTTGGGCCAACCTCAGAACCCGTCAAAATGGTGTATTTACATGCCAACGGTTTTAACGGGTTGACCTATAGAAGTCTTTTAGAGCCGCTCGGTGTACATGTTGTGGCACTAGATTTACGTGGGCACGGTTTGACGGATCTATCTATTGATGATGCCGCATTGGCTAGCCACACTAATTTAGCCAAAGACTTGGCTGCCTATCTAAAAGCACATATTGACGGCAAAGTGATATTGGCAGGGCATTCTCTCGGTGCAAATACGGCTATTATTGCCGCCGGAATGGTGCCTGAAAAAACCATCCGTGTATTGGCATTTGACCCTGTCGTCTTACCGTTGAAGGCACGTATTCTTATGAAGAGTGTAGTAGGCCGCAATTTTTTGATGAACAATTTCCCTTTTGCAAAAAATGCCGGACGCAGGCGCGATAAATTCTCGTCGCACGAAACCGTCTATGAACGCTATCATGGCCGCGGACCATTTAAACACTTCCCGGACAATGTTCTGAAAGATTATATTCACGACGGGTTTGTACCTTTTGAAGGCGGCGTGCGTTTGGCGTGTCGCCCAAACTGGGAACAGCTTGGCTATGTTAGTCAGGCGCAAAACATGAAACGGCGTATAACCAATCTTCCACCAGGCTCCCGCGTCATGATTACTGACTTTGTTGAACAATCAGTGGGTTGGATGCAGCGTGCACAGCGCAAAAACCCAGATTTACGTATAGACTATCACCCAAAGAAGGATCATTTTTTTCCGATCACCCAACCGGATATAAGCAGGGAAGCCTTGCGGGAAATTCTTGCATGAATTTTGGCATGAATTTTGGCATGAGTTTTGGCCTGAATTTTAGCCTGAATTTTAGCCTGGTTGCTTAGGGCTTTAAATCCTCGACCAAACCCTTGCTGAGAAGAGCTAACATCTCGTCGTCTATTTTAACCAAGCGTCTGGTTTTCAAATTAAACCGACAACCGACCCCGATAAAACTCGTCCAACACTTACCGCTCACCGGGTCTAAAATCCAATGGCACAGCTCACGTACATGGGTGGAGACACTGCGTAAACCAGAGCGCATTTCGTAGAGGTCTCCGGCTTTGGGACGGTGCTTATGGCGTGCACAGGCTTCTACAAGTGCGCCGCTCATACCGTCGTCCGATGCGAAATCCAAATCCGGCCATGCCGTTTTAAGATGCTGAGCCGAGTTAGAGACACGGCCAATGATGGCTGTTGGTAAGACATGACCAAATACATCACATTCGGTCGGCCTAAATGTACCCCGGCCAATTGCTTGCAAGCCTAATTTATCTGCATCTGCCATGGTCGGCATGAACGCTTTTTCGTGCGGATTAACATTGCGTGGTTTGGCTATATCAGGAAGATCTAACATGTGGTCCTGGGCTGATTTTTTGGCTTGCTTCGACCAACCAAACTGGATGCCAGTGCGGACGGCAATATGCGATAGGGTTTCCGTAATGGTTGCGGCAGGTGCACCCTTATTGCCGCTGATTATATGGACGAGGGTAATATCCGTCTCGCCAATTGCGACAACGCCGCTTGATACTGCCATACCTTGGCCGGGGCGCATTTCTTTGATATATTTTATGTGTTGATTGGTTGGCACCAGCGTGCTGAGGGAAGCAGCTTTATAAATATGCGGTAGCCCAAGTGTATGAGCAAAACGAGCACGGGCTTCATAGGCGCGATCAAAATAATAGCGCATATTCATGTGGCCAAGCTCGTCGGCTTCCCACGCCAAAGCCTCACCGCGCCAAGTTTCTATGAGTTCAGACATGTTCAGGACTTACGCAGCGCAGTTTTTGCAAATACCGTAATGCTCAATGACAGAGCGGCGGATTTCAAAACCCTCCGGTACACAATCGATATGATCATTGGCAGAACGTTCTTCCAAGTTTTCACACTTCTCACAAATGAAAAATTCTGCAATATGCCCGCCAAGAGAATGGTCACAGGCGATATAGGCGTTCAGAGCCTCGACGCGGTGTACCAAACCAAGCCCTGATAAAAAGTCTAAAGCCCGGTAAACTGTCGGTGGTTTGGGCGAGCCAAATTCCGGTCTGAGTTGATCAAGTAGGTCATAAGCCTTGATGGGGCTGTTGCTTTTTGCGACTAGAGTAAACACGTGTTCACGTAATTTGGTGAAACGACGTCCTCGTTGATCACAAATTTGCTGTGCAATTGTCAGTAACTGTTCTGGCGTTTTGTGCTCGTGCTCATGTTTGCATGTTGTCATAATACTCTCTTGATATTTCCCAGCTTGATATTTTCCAGTCGGTCGCTATTGCGCCTTCCTCGCCTCTTGTATGCGGCGTTATAACATAAGATTTTGTATTTGCACCTGTGAATTTGGCCTGATTATTGCTTGCATAGGCGCTAGGTGGGGCACATGAGGCCTTTTTACCATTGAAGCGAACGCTTACATAGGCTAATGACCCTCCGATTTAGAGTTTTGAAGCCGCTATAAAGTGGTAAATTAGAGGAAAAAACATGGCTAAAGCTACAGAAGACCAACCAAATGTAACCGGTAATGTGATGATGTATGAAGATCCACAACCGCTCACAAAAGACAAGCATGCAAAATTCGGCGTAGTTCAAGTGGATAAACCGTTTGCTTTTATGGAAAAATCCCATTTCATGCCAATTACTGCGCCTGAATTTGGCGCTGCTTCTGCTAGCTACCCGATTATTTTTGCCGGTGAAGATAAAACACCGCTTGCAGTTATGGGCATTCGTACGAATGAAAACCTACTCATCGAAAACGGACTTTTTAACAATAAATACTATATGCCGGCTTTTGCCCGTCGTTATCCATTTGTCCTTGCTGGCGATAAGGCGAATGACCGTTTTGTTGTTTGTGTTGATGAAAAAGCCGAGTGCGTTACGGATAAAAAGCCGACACAAGCATTTTTTGATGGTGAAGAGCCTACACAATTTACCAATGAAGCGTTTGAGTTCTTGAAACAGTTTGAACAAGACCGTCGGGCTACAGACGTTATGATCACACGTTTTAAAGAACTGGATTTGTTCGAGCAAAAAGAAATGAACTTCCAAGGCCAGAACGCAGACGGAACACCGGCTGAGAAGCAAAAAATAGCCGATTACTTTGCGATCACTGACGAAAAGCTCCGTGCTCTTGATGCGAAAACCACCAAAGAATTAATGGACAATGGTTTCTTGGCTGTTGCCTATGCTCACATGTTATCTTTGGGTAATTGGCAGCGTTTGGTCAATATGACTTTGGAACGCGCACAAGCGGAAGCGGATAACGCGAAGGCTAAAACGTAAGGCTAAAGCGTTTGCGAATATAAAGATAAAAAACCCCGGTCATTTGATCGGGGTTTTTCTTTGCTTAATTCCTACTTGGGTTAAACGGGTGCTCGTCCAAACTGGCAGGAATATCCAAGAGTAAATCCGCTAAGAGCTCTGCGGAGCCTGCCGACATTGTCCAACCCATATGCCCATGCCCCGTATTTACTGCTAACCCCGGTTTTATTCTACCGATGAACGGTACACCATCTGCACTAACTGGGCGAAATCCGTGCCAAATTTTTCCGTCTGATAAGGATAGGTTTTTCGCGAGTTCTGGGTAAATATCTCCCAGCATTTTCAATAGGGGGGCAAGGCGTTTGGGTGCTACGGAGGTATTAAACCCGGAAATTTCTGCAGTGCCTGCAATACGAATAGACTGCCCCAGTGGTGTGACAGCACAATGCAGGCCGTCGTCTACCAAAGGTAGSTTTGGCCCTGTTGCATCTACAATATTGTCAAATGTCAACGAATAGCCTTTTACGGGYCGCAGAGMTAKCCGMGCACCAAGTGGTCGCAGCAAATTTGTGCTATRTGCACCGCTYGCAACRATTGTTGTMTCTGCCARCAGRTCYGYYGTCTCTGTGCGTRCGCCAATAACTGTACCGTGTTCRRTCAGTAGAGATTTRGCAGATATRCCCGTMAAAATTTCCCCGCCCARYTTTAATAYYKCRCYTTCAAGGGCTTGGCAAAATATGTAGGCATCAGCTTTATAATCGTCGGGATAATATATCGCACCAAYGATATTGTTGGCTATCGGGGYAAGGCAAGGTTCTTTKTTTGCAGCTTCTTGTCCACTCARGCATTCAGCTTTTAGGCCTAAKTCTTGTAATTTGTTTGTGAGCGCGTTGGCTTTGGTAAACGTTGCTTCGTCTCTAAATATTTTTAGYAARCCCAARTCHTGACAATYGTCCTGAACGGAYAAYTCTTTGCGCCAWTTACGGATAARRCCGGATGAATATTCTGCCAGCTTATAGTTGCTCATTGTAGCTTGCCAGTGGCGAGCAGGTGTGGAGTGCTTTAGAAATTTCAGTCCCCAACCTGCCATGCTTGGCAATGCACCGAGCCTTAATGTCATTGGGGAGGGGCGTCCAAACAAAGAGCCTAGCATTTGCCTACCAACGCCGGGGCCGTTCCACGGGTCGGCGAGAGATGCATGCACCATGCCCGCATTGGCAAAACTGGTTTCCAGTGCAACGCCTTCTCTGGCTTCTATGATCCGTACGGACGCACCGCGTTTTAACAATGCATAGGCTGTGGATAGGCCGATAAGGCCGCCGCCAATAATTTGAAACTCTGGTTTCACTTCAGGGCTAAAGGCGTATTTTGTTGCCAGGCCGGAATRCGRGCGCGGGTTTTAYTGACTAAANTCTAAAGATAAATCTGCGCAGCAAAAACCGGGTTYATCATTRTCCAAYTSKGCGATCACTTCGCCCCACGGATCGACAATCATGCTGCGCCCCCATGTTGCCCGACCATTGTCATGWACGCCGCCTTGGGCAGAGGCCAGAACATATGCACTGGTCTCAATGGCCCGTGCCCGCAGTAATGTGCGCCAATGGGCTTCGCCMGTAATWGCAGTRAATGCWGCTGGYACCGTYAARATATGYGCGCCCGCTTGCGCATAAWAYTTRTAGAGATTGGCAAAGCGCAAATCATARCAAATRCTCAWRCCAAYRYTRAARCCWGMMGCWTCAGYRAGGACGGGTGTGTTGCCCGCTTGGTAATTAGCCGATTCTTTCCAAGTCTCGCTCTCGTTGATCGTTACATCGAACATATGGATTTTATCGTARYGSGCYWTAAYCKYGCCGTCTGGGCCAAACATATACGAACGGTTCGCGGCTTTGTCCCGACCCGTTTTATCTGGCGCCACTTTGATCGCCATAGAGCCTATCAATAGATCAATATTTAGGTCTTTAGCTAATGCGCTGAACCGCGCAACACCCACGGTCTCTTGTTCCGGCTTAATAGTCGCAAACAGTTTTTTGGTATTGCCCTGCATCAGCAATGTGTTTTCGGGTGTTACAATAAGTTTAGCGCCGTCCGTGTGGGCGGCGCGTATATAGTGTTCGGCATGATCAAGGTTGRCGGCAATATCAGYACCGCWGCGTAAGTTTATGACCGCKGCCCGTAARGTCATCCCGCYAACAGGCCGTCGAGATGTCCGCTRCGTTCCARYGCCATCATCTCGTCGCAGCCGCCAACATGGTGATCGCCGATAAATATCTGCGGGACACTRGTGAYACCACCCGAACGCTGTATCATTTCAGCGCGGAGYTTGGCGTTCATGCCAACGT
This sequence comes from Robiginitomaculum sp., assembly GCA_002732905.1. Lineage (GTDB taxonomy): Bacteria > Pseudomonadota > Alphaproteobacteria > Caulobacterales > Maricaulaceae > Robiginitomaculum_A. The sequence goes on along the minus strand of NVTC01000025.1, from coordinate 14,452 downwards.
TRATYTCCTTAAAGCGCGCRCTTTTCTTTTTCAGCAAGCTTACGGCGCGCCAGCAATAGGGGCACATGGAGYTTGTATATATAGTGACAGAGTTCATCAATTTTCCTTTTGACCTTTTCTAGACCTATTTAGGGATTTCTTGCGGTCTKACAACCCGCATAAATGTAAGTGCATCAACTCGGGCCGCGCCTGCGCGCTTCAGGGTTTTGGCACAGGCCGACAAAGTCGATCCAGTTGTGTAGACATCATCGATCAATACGACATGTTTGTCTTTTAAAAAYCSCGCTTGTTGAGGGCTCACGCCAAATGCCCCWGATACGTTGCGCTTGCGCCCCAAAAATGTTTGCCCGCCTTGGCTYGGYGTATTTTTGTTGCGCACCARRATTTCCGTTTGGTAGGSAAGGTCGCMATTTTGCGAAATTGCCCGGGCGAGYAGGGCCGCCTGATTGAAACGGCGATGKCGCAAGCGTGCTGGGTGCAGGGGGACAGGGATAAGCATGTCKGCATMYTCCAATATTTGCCGTCCGGCKCGTAGCATTTGCRYRGCAAAGAATTTAAGGCCGTCCGTGCGGCCACCATGTTTAAAATCCAATATGAGTTTRCGGCTGTTTTCATCATAAGTAATGGCGGCGCGGGCGTGGTCAAAATCCRGCATATGGGCATGRCACCGCATACAGAGAGCATCTTCGCCTTGTTCAAATTCAAAAGGAAACCCGCAGGCCGTGCAACAAGGATCATCAATAAATTTTAAACATTGCCACAGCTCGGTGTCAGCCTCTCCGTCCGAGCTGGCCAAAACTTGCCCCGTAATCAAAGAGTGCGGCGGTAAGACCACATCCAGTACGCGGCTGAAGGAAGATGGGACTTTCAATCGGATCATAATCAGCGCATATCAGAAAAATGGSCCAAGTAAAACAACAACAAGATAAGAAMGCCAAAAAWGGCCCKTTTGAYMGRGCTTTGGTRAGGCACAGGCGTGGGCGKGCYCARAAATTRTCYGGAGAYAGATTTTTGTTTGAACGGTGCGCTGMSGATGTTGTTGAGCGGGTCTTGGATGTAAGGCGAAATTTCAAGCGTACTTTGCTTATTGGCGATCAAAACTTAACGCAAAGTATTGTAGACAAATTGGGTGATAAAATAGGTCATCCGGTCTGTGTAAACCATACGGCGGGGTTTGCGGGTCTTGATATTGTTTGCGACGAAGAAGCATTACCGTTTAAGCCGGAAAGCTTTGATCTGGTGATCAATTTGTTGACACTGCACGCAGTGAACGAGGTGCCGCAGGTCTTAGCCAAAACRAGAARCYTGCTGAGGCCRGACGGTTTGTTTTTAGCGGCATTTTTTGGTGGTGAAACATTGTCGGCATTACGCCATGTCATGTATGCGGCCGAAGATAAGCTTTATGGTCGCGTCAGCCCYMGAGTTTCYAGCATGATTACRCTCGAYCTYGCGACCTCGCTCTTATCAAGTAGCGGGTTTACCATGCCCGTCGCAGACCGGGATATGGTCAACGTTTTATACGGGGACTTGAAAAARCTTTATGCGGATTTGCGGTTAATGGGTGAAACCAATGTGCTGGCGGTAMGGGCAAACACGCCAGTTTCKCGYARGTTTTTYAATGAAATCGAGACCATMTAYAAACGAGAYCACAGCACTGAAGCMGGTAAGTTTGCCGTAAAATTTGAAATTATCTGGCTAACCGGATGGGCMCCGCAYCCCGAYCAACCCAAGCCTCTAAARCCGGGATCGGCAAAGATRAAAYTAGCGGATGYCTTGGGGGTACAAGAAAAAAAGCTTTARCTRGCYTGSCCCCAATAATTATAGGAYAGAATTTTRGGGCCGGGAATGTACATCTCTTCCAAAACATCAATTTCGAACCCTGCTGATTTAAGCARGGACGGTATATCGCGGCCCGTATGGCAGCCACCTGATATACGTTTCCATATTGGATCAATACGGTCTTGCCATTTATGRACATTGGKATCAGGGGCTTGMCCGTGCTCGCAAAACAAGAGTTTTGCRCCTGGCTTRAGCAGTCTTTTCATTTCGCCAAGTGCTTTTATGGGGTCAGGGATCGTGCACAGGGAATAGGTCACAACGACCGTGTCGGCGCAGGCATCCGGCAAAGGAATGCTTTCACCAGATAGGCCAAGGCGTTCCAGCGGTTTATGAAATTTAGCACGATTGGGCGCGGCTTTTTTCCAGACATTTGCGTCCGGATCTATGCCGATCAACTTGGTGACTTTATCTTGATCATAATAGGGTAGGTTATGTCCAGACCCGATGCCGATTTCCACCACATCGCCGTGGGCGAGGGGAATGATTTTTTCGCGTTGTTTACGAATAGGTTTGGTCGCGCAAGCGCAGTCGAGCACGAGGGGCAAAATATGCCGATCATAAAATTTCACAATAAATATCCCATACTTGTGTATTTGGCCTCGTTATTCGCCTTTGCCAACAAGCATTTTTCGCGCTTTTTTCTTAAATTCTTCTTCGTTCTCTGACTGAGCCCGCATACGTTCTTCTAGATTATAAGGCACGTTAAGGCCAGCAATAGCTGCTGGTCGTTCGGCGATCAGGTCGCGCCACCGAACTAGGTGTTCAAACGGCTCAATATCAACACCCGACCAAGAGTGCGTACGCACCCAACACCAGTTTGCGATATCTGCAATGGAGTAATCACCTGCCAAATATTCATTTTCGGCCAATTGCCTGTTCAGTACACCAAACAGGCGCGCGCTTTCATTTTGGTAGCGATCAATGGCGGGCTGAATTTTTTCAGGAAAATATCTGTAAAACACATTGGCTTGTCCCATCATCGGGCCGATACCGCCCATTTGAAACATTAGCCACTGAATGGTTTTTGAGCGACCCTGCACATCCTTAGGCATGAGCATGCCAGTTTTCTCCGCGAGATAAATCATCAAGGCACCGCTCTCAAATACGGCAAAACCATTTCCGTTCTCGTCCTTGATATCATGATCAACAATAGCAGGAATACGGCCATTGGGGTTGATTTTAAGAAACTCGGGTTTTTTCTGGTCGCCTGCCGAAATGTCTATGGCTTTGACATTGTAGTCCAACCCCATTTCTTCCAGTGTAACACTGGCTTTCCAGCCGTTCGGGGTAGCCGAGGTATAAAGATCAATCATATTTATTTCTCCTAAAAATCTAACCCTAGCATTGGGGTTCTTTGTAGAGTTTCACAATTTAGTGTTAGTCGTTGTCTGTGGTTGCGGCAAGCGGCAGGCTGAGTGCAAATACGGTGCCCTCTGCCCCCGTCGATTGTAATGATAAATTCCCGCCCTGAGCCCGTGCTAACTCTCTGGATATTGTCAGGCCAAGACCCGTACCACCTTTGTGGATACCAGAAGTAAAGGCTTTGAATAGATTTTTGTGGACGTTATCGGGAATTCCGGGACCCGTGTCGCTAATAAGGAATACGGCTTTCCCACCATCTGTCTGAGCCTCTATTTTCAAAGTTTTTTCAGGACTTTTTTGCAGTGCCTGAACCGTGTTTCTGAACAAATTGTGCAAAATTCGATACGTGTGATCAGGGTCAGTTTTAACCATTAAATCATCTGGCACGGCATTGATAAACTGCACTTGGCCTTCTTCGGCCATGCTATCAGCCCCAGCTTCATCGATTAATTTGGAGATGGCAATAGAGCGGGGTTCAGGTTTTTCTTCTGCGCTTTGTGAAAAGGCTAGTGTGGCTTCACAAAGCTTCACACCTCTATCTACAGAGCGGACAAGCCTCTCACCCATACCCTTTATGCGTTTGTCTGGATCACTGGCTAGGCGGTCAGAGATCAGTTGGGTAGATGTTAAAACATTGCGTAAATCATGATTGATTTTGGCCATTGCCATGCCCAGTGTCGCTAGATGCTCTTGTTGCTTTAAGGCCGTACGGACACCCGATTTCATATCGAGAAACTCTCGCTCCAATTGTCCAATTTCGTCGCTACGGGCAGTTGGTGTTTCCAATCCTGCACGTTTGCGTGGGTCTTGACGAAATTTGGCCAAACCACGGGCTAGTTTACGAATAGGCCGTACAATAATGCGAGACAACGCCGCATAGATCATCACTCCTGTTAGCAGGGAAATCGCCAGAGACCACAGCAAGACACGCCGACAATAATCCAACATGGCGTCTTTCAAGGCGCGTTGCGGCACCAAAACCTCTAGCGCGTCTACGCCTTCAACTGTGGGTTCAGATAGTATGCGAATGTAGGCTTTTCCGTCTCCGAAAAAATCCCGAAAGCTATCACGGAACAACGGTAGACGACGTTCATTTCTTAAATCTGCTAGAATAATTCTACCAGCTGGCGGCGGCATGCCCAAGACCAGTTGGCTCATACCGTTTCGTTTTTGTGCCACCATGGTTACGTCTGTGTTGTGCATAAAGCGACTACTGAGCATTTCCCCGCCTTCGTAATTGGGCACACCTTCGATAGCCAAAGTCAGTAAGCCAGCCTGTTCGGCACGTTCCGCCAGCCAAGTTTGGCGAAACAGGGCTGCGGACGGGATGAAGATTAATATTTCTGCCACCATGACAAAAAGCACTGTCAGAACCAGGAGTTGATTAGAAAGCCTGCGCATGAAAATATTTTGCAACATGGTTTTTACTAGCGTGAATGCTTAGTGAAATCTAGCCATGAGTGCGGCTAATTTCCGGGTCTTGGGTGAAAACACGGATTCGGTATACCAGCTAGACGCGGCACGCTTGACAGCTTCGGAGCGGGTTGGATAGGGCGATATCATTTTGGTGATATGAATGATTTTCATTTTGTTGGCCATGGCCAAGCTGATAATATGAATAAGCTCACCAGCCCCTTCTCCGACAATAGAGGCACCAATAATCAGCCCATTACCGCGAGCGATAATTTTCACAGCCCCTTTGGTGGAGCGTTCGGCTATGGCCCGATCATTTTCTTCGAAATCGAAATGCACAACACGGACGTCAGAATATTGTCCGCGCGCTGATTTTTCCGTAAGGCCAATGCTCGCGAGTTCAGGCTGTGCATAAATGACAGCGGGCATATTATTTGTTTCAGCACTGGCTTTGAAAAACGGCACAAAATAAAAGTTCTTGATAATGATACCCGCATGATATCCGGCAGCATGGGTTAAACCGCCGCGCCCTGATACATCGCCAACCGCATAGACACGTTTGTTGGATGTGCGCAAGGTCTTGTCGGTAACAATCCCGCCGTTCCCAGTGATAATACCGGCGGCTTCAAGGTTTAACTTTTTAATCACCGGTCTGCGTCCGGCAGCGACCAAGAGATGCGATCCTGTTAGAGTTGTGCCGTCTTCAAGGTCGATAGCAACACCGGTTTTGGTTTTACGGATAAGCTTGGTGTTGACGGGGGCGTGGAATTTGACGCCTTCTTCCTTAAGTGCATCAATGAGTACTTTAGCATGTTCCGGCTCGGAGCGGCCCAGGGGTTCTGCAATATCTATGATTTCGACCTTGCTGCCAAGGCGGTGAAAGGCCTGACCAAGCTCTAGCCCAATAGGCCCAGATCCGATGATCAGCAAATGCTTTGGTTGTTCATCAATGGTAAAAATTTCTTCATTGGTGATGTAAGGCGTGTCTTTTAGGCCAGGAATAGGCGGTGCAGATGCGCGGCTACCTGTGGCGATGACAATACGTTTGGCGCGGGTGATAGTGGTGGCGGACTGAACAGTATTGGCGTCCTTGAAACTGGCCATTTCGCGGATGACCGTACAACCAAGATCCTCGAAACGTTCTTGGGAGTCCACTGGCGCAATGGTTTCAATAACACCTTTGACATGGCCTTTGACTGCAGCGAAGTCGATTTTGGGTTTAGCGGCTGCGATGCCGAACGCGCCGCCGCTTGTAAACGCGTGAGCATGTTTGCCTGCAGCTATCAAGGCTTTGGAGGGTACGCAACCGAAATTCAGGCAATCACCGCCCATATCAGCAACTTCGTATAAAACCACAGAACGGCCAAGTTGCGCCGCGCCAGACGCTATGGACAGCCCGCCTGCGCCTGCGCCGATAATACACAAATCTACATCATATTCAGTTTTTGACAYGGGAGACCTCTAAGCTTTTTTATTGGATAWTWTTTTGTAGACCACYGGAATCATGGACAGYAATATCAGGCCAACGATCGGCAAGATGACGGCRGGYCTAAACATTAGTCCKGATAAYGGCACATCCTGACCAGCAGACAATGCATCGCCAATACCGTTGCCAACGCTGACATAAACTAATGATCCCGGGATAATGCCGAGAAAAGTTGTCAGCACATAATTGCGAAGTTTCACATCAAACAGCGGCGGAACGATATTGACGATGAAAAATGGGAAAAGCGGCACCAGACGCAAAATRAAYAAATAGGAYAATTCGTTTTCTTTGAGRCCCTTTTCAAATTTCTTCATGAACGGCCCRGCTTTRGCAGCCAAGCCTGCACCGAAAGCGGAGCGGACGACCAGAAACAAAATTGTYGCGCCAATGGTTGCGCCGACAATGACAGCGGGTGCGCCTGTAGTAAGGCCAAACAARAATCCGGCAAAGATGCTGAGAAAACTTGCACCGGGCACAGATATGGCTACCAAAATAGCATATGTAACTACGAACCCAACCACGGCTAGAATATAATTATTCGCCACAAAGGCTTTCAGAAACTCCTGATTATCGCGTAGGGAATCAAGGCTAATATATTGCGGGCCGCCAAAGGCAAAAAATGCTGTGAGAGCGGCAACAATAATGATGAGCGGTAAAAACCGTTTCAATTTTGATTTAGATGCAGACATAGCCGCAGTGTCGGGTTCCATACTAAACTCCAATTATTAGCTTAATTACTTAGGGGCGTTTATGTCCCAGTCATAGGTATATTTATTGATTTTTTGCCGCCCTTTCAGAGCGGCATGCAAATCGGCGTCTGCATATTGGTTCAGATGCGCCAGTACACCAGTCGTATCGCCACCAAAATCAGCTTTGAACCATTTGTAGATACTAGAAACCTGTAGACGGCCACCGCTAATTTTCGCGCCGCGCGGGGAATTGATATAGGCGCGCGCCGCCGCTTCTTGATCTGCGCCCAACGTTGCGCCCTGCCAAGGTGTTGATTTCAAATTCGGACAACCAACAGAGGCACAATTGACCATATAATGTACCAACGGYGTTTCGTAGGTCGGCCGCAAAATATCATGCTCGATATTATCCAAGGACAGTTCATTGCCCTCGACTATGACCAGATTTTGTTTCCACGGCCCGGCTCGGTAGCCTGACTTAATTTTGCGAATCGATTTAACGGGGTAATTCTCCGCAACGACTTGTATGGTCAGCGCATTATATAAATTGGCCCAATATGCCATAGCATCATCACGGGAAAAAGCGGACGGTTTCTGCGCGGCCATATGGTCAATATAGGCAGTTAGGCCATCCATGTCGGAAGGGGTATCTTTAAGCTTGGCATAATCAAATTGAGTGAGCCCATTTTGAGTGAGCCCATTGCTATTTTGGTCAACATAGCGGTCTAAAATAAATGCCCAATAATTTTGCGGTGAAATTACTGGATCGGGTATGCTGATGTCGCTTGGCGTCATCATCGGATCTTTAGGCTTATAATTTGTTTGTACCATTAAAACTGGTTCTGCCTCACTACCGTATAGCGCTATTTGGGGCACAAACGATGCGCGCGGTAGTGAGACAGAGAGGGGTCCTGCCGTTGGTATGCTGTCCGAAGAGGGRRTTRCGGACGGGYTCCAAGCGGCAGGGAATYTGGCGAWAAAGCCAAATGAATTGTTGGAAGCTAGCAAAATTTGTGTGCTTGCCTGCACGGACGGTGCCGTGRCAATCAAACCCAATGTCATTGCTGACACGGTTAAAAACACTGTTTGTTGTAGTGTGCGCACATGCGCCTCCAAGCTCATTCGATTTGTATATAGCTCGCTTTTATATGATTACACTTCAAGTCAGTTCACAAAGCCGTGCGTACRGCGTGGGGTGYGTAAAATGAGTGAAATTATGCGTGATTTTTTGCTCACTATAATGAGGGTATGGCTTGACTCGGGTTAAGCTGCCCCCTAAAGACCCCGCCAGAGAATAAATTTGTGATTTTACTTGCGCAAAGTGCGCACACAAAATGTAGTGAGACCGATATGAAACGTACATTTCAACCTTCGAAAATTGTCCGCGCCCGCCGTCACGGCTTCCGTTCGCGTATGGCCACAAAAAATGGTCGTTTGGTTCTGGCCCGTCGCCGTGCCAAAGGCCGCAAGCGCTTATCTGCCTAAGGCAGATATTAGCCGTTTTAACAGTGGCATCTAAAAACATCAAACTCGGAAGGCTGAAGAAGCGTTCCGAGTTTTTGTATGTGCGGGGCGGACATTATCAAGCGCGCCCCTCTGTTGTCGTACAGATGCGCGCACAGCCTAACCCGGTTGACATCATAAATGTCGGTTTCACAGCCACCAAAAAAGTTGGTAATGCTGTGGTGCGTAATCGCTGCAAACGCCGATTGCGGGAATTGGCACGCGCTTTACTACCCGTGTACGGCAAGCTAGGGCACGATTATGTCTTTATCGCTCGTGCTACCACCGCCAAGGCGGAGTGGGGCGACTTACAAAAAGATGTTGAGAAAGCGCTTTTAAGRYTRGCKTAAATCGGTATAAAGCCCAAAACAAAAATACATTTATTTGGAACGAAAGACCTCTCATGGACGACCAAAAACGATTTTTATTAGCAATGTTGCTCTCTGGCTTAGTTATGGCTGGATATTTCTTCTTTTTTGCCCAACCAGCTGCTGAACAAGCAAAGCTTATGGCACAAGAGGAAATCGCGGCTAGCCAACAAAAAATTGAACAAGTTCTTACGCCRACAGAACCTGTTGATAGATCCGAATTGATTGCCATTGAGACTARCAAGGGTACACGGATCAATATTGAGACACCGTCGCTCACAGGTTCGTTTTCAACCACTGGCTCGCGTTTCGATGATTTGCGCCTCAAAAACTTTAAGCAAACCATCAAAAAAGATTCTGAAACAATTATTCTGTTTTCACCTCAGGGTTCAGAATTTGCCGCAGAAGTGTTCGACAATTGGACAAAAGTTGGCGGGGGCRGTGGTGTTGATACGCCGTGGGGCGTCGTTAGCGGCGGTACACTAACCCCGACCAGCCCCATTACTCTAAGATTCGACGGAGACGGTTACAGCGTACAACGCGTTATCAGCGTTGATGAAAACTTTCTATTTACTCTGGACGATACCATTACCAACACGTCGAGCGCAGAAATTTCTCTCGTGCGTAAAGGTGCGGCACGGCAATACGGGCTGCCTGACAATCTTCTAAACTTCTTTATTTTGCAAGAAGGCGCTGTTGGGGTTGTTGATGGCACTTTGAAAAAGTGGAAATACAAAAAGCTCGCCAAAAAGAAAAGCTTTGTTGAACAAGGCGAGTCTGGATGGATTGGTTTGACGGACCGTTATTGGTTATCAGCAGCCATCGCGCCGCAAGGCACGCAAATGAGCGCTAATGTTACGTTTAAAAACTTCAACGGCTCAGATGTGTATGAAGCTGGTTATAATTTAGCGCCAACGGTTTTAAGTCCCGGAATTTCTGTACAATCAACTGGCTATATTTATGCGGGTGCGAAATCGCATACTTTGCTGAAAGAATACATGGACACAAAGGGCATCGCCCGTATGGACTTGGCCGTTGATTACGGTGTCTTGCGCATCTTGACCGTGCCTATGTCGTGGGGGTTGACCAAGCTTGGTAACTTAACCGGAAACTTCGGTGTAGGTATTTTGCTGATGACGCTGATTTTGAAACTCATCCTGTTCCCGCTCAACAACAAAGCTTATTCATCAATGGCTAAAATGCGCGGTATCGCGCCGAAAGTTGCCAAAATGAAAGAGCGTTACGGCGATGACCGCATGAAGCTCCAACAAGAAACAATGGCGCTTTATAAAAAAGAAGGCGTTAGCCCTGTGGCCGGTTGTTTGCCGATGATCCCGCAAATGTTCATTTTCTTCGCTTTGTATAAATCCTTATTTATCACTTTTGAAATGCGTCACGCGCCGTTCTTTGGTTATCTCAAGGATTTGTCCGACCGTGATCCGCTGTCCATAATGAACGGCTTTGGGTTGTTCCCGTGGGACGGCATACCGTTCGAGGCATTGTCGTTCTTTGCGCTTGGTCCTTTGGCCCTGCTTTACGGTATCACTATGGCCTTGATGCAGACTTTGAACACGCCGCCTGCTGATAAGATGCAAGCACGGATTATGCAGTTAATGCCGTTATTCTTTATGTTTATTCTGGCACCATTTGCAGCAGGCCTGTTGCTGTACTGGGTGTGGAACAATATTTTGACTATATTCCAGCAATATTACATTACGCGTAAACATAATGTGCACACACCTTTAGATGCGTTCTTCAATAAAATCTTCGGCGACAAAGACGAGAAGTTGAAAGCGGCCGGAAAAAAGCCCAATAAAAAATAATGACGCAACCTGAAGACAACCCGAATATAGAAGCAGCCGTAGAAGCAGGACGACGTCTGTTTGCTCATCCGGTTACATTTGTAAAAAGTGTAGTCGCGCTTGAGCATTTGCCGGATACGAGCCTACCTGAAATTTGTTTCGCCGGACGTTCTAATGTGGGCAAATCATCGCTGATCAATGCTTTGTGTAATCAAAAAAGCCTAGCGCGCGCATCCAATACACCAGGCCGCACACGAGAGCTTAATTACTTCAACATGTCCGACCGTTTGTTTTTGGTCGACTTGCCGGGTTACGGTTATGCTAGAGCTTCTAAAACGGACATTGCCCATTGGACAGAGCTGACACGGGACTTTTTACGTGGCCGTGCGCCTTTGCGCAGAGTATTTGTGCTGATCGATTCCAGACGCGGGATTATGGAGACGGATCTAGAGATCATGGCCATGCTCGACGARGCGGCCGTGACATACCAAATMGTTCTAACCAAAACCGATAAACTTAAAAAAGGCAAGTTGTCCAAAGTTCTATCGGAGAGCCAAGCTAAAATTACCAAACGCCCTGCTGCCCACCCGAACGTGCTTGTGACATCGGCAGAAAAGAAAGCTGGCCTGGAAGAGCTTAAAGCTGAAATTGTTAGTTTGGCATTAAGTGAAACTGCTGTATAACGCGCCTATGTTAAAACGCCGCAAAGATGAAACCGGATGGGCTAACGCTAAAACTTTGTCCGAGGCCTTACCGTTTATCCAACGCTATACGGGTAAAACCGTAGTGATAAAGTTTGGCGGTAATGCTATGGGCGATGCAGAGCTGACCCGTGCTTTCGCCAATGATGTGGTGTTGCTCAAGCAGTTCGGTATTCGTCCAGTAATCGTCCACGGCGGCGGTCCGCAAATCGGTTCTATGTTGTCGCGCCTTGGTATCAAAAGCGAATTTAAAGATGGGCTTCGGGTGTCTGATTTGGAAACCGTGGAAATAGCCGAAATGGTATTATCGGGCGCTATCAATAAAAATCTAGTGTCTGCGATTAATCAGGCTGGTGGCCGTGCCGTCGGTTTGTCAGGCCGCGACGCGGGATTAATAACGGCTAAAAAACTGCGGGATGATTTAGGCTTTGCCGGTACGCCGGATAGCACAGATGTATCCGTGCTTGATGTCCTAGCGGCTGCTGATCCGGGATTTATTCCCGTTGTCTCCCCCATAAGCTCAGATGTTAATGGGGAAATTCTCAATGTAAATGCTGATACGGCTGCGGGTGTGTTAGCGGGCGCGCTTGGTGCTGCGCGTTTGATGTTACTAACCGACGTCGAAGGTGTGTTGGATGCTGACGGAAATTTACTCACCAGTCTTACGTCGGATGATGTGAAAAAATTAATTAAAATTGGTACGGCCAAGGGCGGTATGATCCCGAAGCTAGGCACAGCGCTGGAAGCGCGCGCAGCCGGTGTTGAAGCCGTCGTTATTATTGATGGGCGGCGGTCTCATGGGTTGTTGGTTGAATTGTTCACCGACCAAGGCGCAGGGACTTTGATTAGCTAATGGGAAAACTAGCGACTAATATATTGGCAATGTGTGCCGCCTTTTCTTTGAGCGCGACTGGTTTTGCCCAAAATGTCGGAACACAAACGCCAAAGCAAATATCCGAACAGGCAACTCCACAACAGCCACCGTGGCAAGTGTGTAACGAAACATCGTTCATTCTCAATATTGCTACAGCCGGCGTTCCTGTGGGACAGGCAGGGCAACCGGTATCGGTTTGGGGATGGCAGTCTTTACGCCCCGGTAAATGCCAAATTGTTGACGTGGAAAAAGGCACGCCGCGCTTTGTTTATGCCCGTAGCGCTGCTCTACATCAGGGCGGTGTGCGCGAATGGAAAGGTCGCTACGATTATTGCGTGGCCACCGAAAACTTCACTGCTAAAACGGATTTGTCCTGCGACGTGCAAAGCATGGCTACGAAACAGTTTCTACAAGTTATTCCCACCGAAAGCCGTACAGCATTTATTGAGCCAAGTGACTATGGTCGTTTTGCTGAAACTGCCGGATTACAACGCCTTCTCGGTGATAACAATTATGATATTAAACGCATTGATGGTCGTACCGGTAAACGCACTGCCAACACTTTGAAAAAATTTATGAAGGATCATGGTCTAAAACCTTCAATTAATGTGGATGCACAATATGTTGCACTACAAGAAGCTGCGCTGAAGACGAACCAAACTGTTGGGGTGCAGTTTTGTAATAAGTCCACAGCTAAATTATGGACTGCGCTTGCTTACAATGATAACGGAACCATGGAATCTCGTGGTTGGTGGCCGGTTGAAATAGATACTTGCATTCAGCCTTTTACAGAAAATCTAAAAGACCGAAATGCCCATTATTATGTGCGCCAAGAGACTGAAGGTGCTGACGATAAAATTTTAAAAACAGCCGCTAAGGGCGCAAAGAAATTTTGCATAGGCCCGTCAAAATTTTCCGCCTTRCGGCATGARTTTTGCCAAGATCAAGGCTATGTTTCGGCCGATTTCAAACCCGTCCCCGGTGGTAAGCCCGGCGCGCAGATAGACTTAACAGATGCGGATTTTAATGTCGCAGTGGTAAGCGGGCTTAGATAAGTTTCGGGATATAAATTGTGAACCTCTCGCACATCAACACTTGGATATTTGACCTCGATAACACCCTGTACCGGGGTGATGATATATTCTTTTCCCAAATCGTTGGMAATATCACCAAATATATTAGCCGTTACCTTGCCCTACATCCGACCGAAGCCCGAATTTTGCAGAAGCAATATTTGGCAGAATACGGCACGTCTTTATCTGGCCTTATGGCGGTGCACGGCATGGATCCAGCGGACTTTTTGGATTATGTACACGACGTTGATTTGGAAATGCTGAAACCTGACCCGCGCTTATATGCAGGGCTAGAGGCTTTGCCCGGCAAGAAATATATGTTTACTAATGGTTCGCGTGGGCATGCTAAAAACATTGGTGAGCATCTGGGTATTTACAAATTGTTCGATGGTGTATTTGCTATCGAAGATGTGGATTACAGGCCCAAACCCAAGCGCTCAGCCTACGAAATATTTATCGCGGAATTCGATATCGATCCAAAGCTGGCTTTGATGGCCGAGGACACGGTGCATAACCTTAAAGTGCCAAAAGAAATGGGTATGGCCACATTGTTTATCGCGCCAGACGGAGTAGAAATGCCCGATTACGTGGACATGCAAACCTATGATTTACCGGCCTGGCTGCAACTCTAYCCCTAGAGCTAGYCCANAGTAGATTTTGTACTGGCACAGGGTTGTCGAGTGTTTTAAAGCTTTTAARACACTMGGGGGAAGCATGAARTTTACACGCAACACATTTGTTTGGCTTGGGCCAATTTTGGCCGTTTTRTTTACGCTTGSRCTGAAGCAAATGGGGCTTGAGGATAAGCCTGCGCTGGCGGCRGGGRTTRCTTTSCTSACWGTGATYTGGTGGGTCAGYGAAGCCRTMCCSATWGCKGCGGCGTCTTTGGTGCCGTTYGCGCTTTTGCCCGTRTTYGGGATTGTTGAYCATAAGGCGGTKTCTWKSGCKNTTGGKWRSNCATGTKATTTTGCTGCTCATGGGYGCATTTATGCTSGCCAARGCGYTGGAGAAAAGCGGRGCYCATGARCGATTGGCTGTCTATATGATCCAATTGGTCGGCGTGTCCAGCGGGCGGCGACTGGTATTCGGGTTTATGGTGTCTTCGGCGTTCCTGTCTATGTGGATTTCCAATACGGCGACCACCCTGATTATGTTGCCCATTGCACTGGCAATTCTGTCTGGCATTGATAATCCGAAACTGCGTGTGGCGCTGATTTTGGGCATTGCCTACGCGTCCAGTGTCGGCGGTATCGGTACGCCCATCGGCACCCCGCCCAATGTGATTTTCATGGGCGTGTACGAAGAGCTGACCGGTAAAGAATTTAGCTTCATGCAGTGGATG
>NVTC01000005.1 GCA_002732905.1 Robiginitomaculum sp. | reverse complement strand
GTATCTCGTCTCGCTGGCGAAGCTGGTGCCATTCAGCAACAACTTCAAGCGACATACCACCCAGATGGAGCCCGTACAGCAGATGGCGGTGTTCTCGTTAGCGCATCAGCAAATGTACATTTCGGTGATGACAACACATTGAACTGGGTTACTGTTTCAAACTCATGTGCAAGTGCTATTTCACTTGTTTCATATGATGTGTCTGTTGGTACAACATCTGGTATTGATGCAAATGCCTTGATCACAAGCGCAAATATTGGAAGTGGCAACCAAGTTGCTGACCTTCTTGAAGCTGCGCTTTCAAAGCCCGAGCACCCTGTGGTGGCCGTGGTTGGTGGCGCAAAGGTCTCAACCAAGCTGGACCTGTTAGGCAACCTCATTCCGAAGGTTGACCAGATTGTAATTGGCGGCGGTATGGCCAATACTTTCTTGAACGCGCAAGGCGTAAATGTAGGTGCCTCCCTGTGCGAACATGACCTTAAGGATACGGCACTCGAAATCATGGCGAATGCCAAGCGGGCTCATTGCGAGATACTTCTTCCCGTCGATGTGGTGGCGGCCAAAGAATTTAAGGCTGGTGCAGAAAGCCGCGTCTGCGGCCTCGACGAAGTGGCGGACGACGAAATGATCTTGGATGCAGGGCCGGCAACGGTCGATAGGTTGGCCGACGCCATCGATGCCGCCAAAACCCTTATTTGGAACGGGCCGTTGGGTGCGTTCGAGCTCGTGCCTTTTGATACGGCTACGGTAGAGGCTGCAAAATATGCGGCCAAGCGGGTCAAGAATAACGGCCTAATAGCTGTGGCCGGCGGCGGCGATACGGTTGCCGCTCTTAAACATGCGGGTGCTGCGGACGGTTTCACATTTATTTCGACAGCAGGCGGTGCATTCCTAGAATGGATGGAGGGCAAGGCGCTCCCCGGTGTAGAAATTCTGAAGAAATAGTAACCTTACACAGGCAGGCCTAGACTTAGTATTTTTGGTTGGCTAAGAGATGAGCTAAATAACTGCAAAACATCATTCCATTGGAGACACACATGAATAAACTTTTATTGGCTGGACTATCGGTTGCGCTCATCACTCTTGGTGCCTGTAATAACAATGCCCCGTCCACCGAAGCTGAATACATTGAAGCACTCGCAAAGTACCGCTCATGTCCGACGGCAAGTGTCCTTAAGGATATCACCAGCTTCTCTAGTGATTTTGGGGACACGAGCTTAGGGCAAGCCGAATGGTTTGAAGCAAACGGAAAACGCAAAGACGTGGTTACCACCGCATCTGGCCTACAATATAGTGTCAACAAAGCGAGCAAGATAAAAACAAATGTTCCCCAGTTGAGCGAGTCTGTGCGGGTTAATTATCACGGCCTGTTTTTCAGCGGCGATATCTTTGATAGTTCTTTTGATCGGGGTGAAGATATAAGCTTCCCGCTGGACAAAGTTATCAGAGGTTGGACAGAAGGCGTTGGCCTGATGCGTCCTTGTGATGCTTGGACATTTTATATCCCGTCTAGCTTAGCATATGGTGTAAACGGCAAAGGCTCCATTCCGGGCAATACACCGCTCATCTTTCATGTGCAATTGTTAGGAACTTCAGTCAATTTTTAAGGCTTTYGTTCACGGCTAACCCGGTAAATTATCCAGMGCTGCTTGTAGYTTYTCYAACTCYGTCGCAAAKGCTKTGCGTCTTGTGTGCTGCTCTTCYACGACTGCTGCGGGGGCGCGKTCYGTGAAGTTTTTGTTGGCGAGCTTRCCGTCKATTTTCTTRATCTCGATCKCYACCTTRTCCATRTCTTTGGACANGNGSGSGCGCNTYSRKCGTCNAARTCGATSAGRCCTTCKARKGGMAGCGCGAAWGTGGCCTCGCCGACCACCGCTTGGATAGCGCCTTTRGGGGCGRTGTCTGCGGTTTCCCAGCTTTCCATGCGYGCCATACGCWCTAGGGCTTCTTTATAGGTGCCCATGCGMGATATGGTTTGCTTYGATGCGCCGACCAAAACCATTTTGGCYTTACGGGACGGCGGRATGTTCATTTCGGTACGCACAGAGCGGACTTCGGTGATGAGTTCAATGAGCCAWGCAATGTCGGTTTCGGCTTGCGGGTTGATAAACGCGTCGCCCATTTCTGGCCATTCGGCTGCCATGAGGAAGCCGTTTCGGCCTTCTGTACCTGCGGTTTGGCTCCAGAGTTCTTCGGTGATGAACGGCATGAATGGGTGCAGCATGATCAGGATTTGATCAAATGCCCATGCGGCGCAGGCTTTCGTCTCAGCTATTGCGGCTTCGTCGCCACCGTCGAATATAGGCTTGATCAGCTCCACATACCAATCGCAATATTGCCCGCGCGAGAATTTATAGGCGGCGTCTGCGGCTTCGTTGAAACGGTATGCTTCTATGGCTGATGTGACGAGCGTCGAGGCTTTGGCAACCTCGCCGACAATCCATTTATTGACGGTTTGGCTGCATGATAGCGGATCGAACCCAGCAACAGGGGCGCAGCCTTTAAGCTGGCAGAAATTGGCGGCGTTCCAGAGCTTGGTGCCGAAATTGCGGTAGCCTTCAATGCGTGGTTCGCTAAGCCGGATATTGCGGCCTTGGGCGGCTTGCGCCGCGAGAGAGAACCGCAAAGCATCTGCGCCGTATTTGTCGATCAGAACAAGCGGGTCGACCACATTGCCTTTGGATTTGGACATTTTCTGGCCGTGCTCGTCCAGCACAAGCGCGTGAATATACACGTCCTTAAACGGCACTTCTCCGGTGAGGTGCAAGCCCTGCATCATCATCCGCGCTACCCAAAAAAAGATAATATCAAAGGCAGTAACAAGGGTAGAGGTCGGATAGAAACGCGCAAGCTCGTCTGTTTTCTCCGGCCATCCCAGTGTAGCAAACGGCCAAAGACCAGACGAGAACCATGTGTCGAGGACGTCTGGATCGCGGGACAGAGTTACTCCTGTTGCGCCGTGAGAATCGCGACTAACACCACGCATTTGACCCGCTGCTCCATCCTCAAAAAAATCTACCGCAATATTTTGCCCATATCGCTGTTTGGCTTTTTTGATTATTTCGTCCTCACTATAGCCAACGAAAATTTCTGCAGGCCCATTATACTCGTGGTCTTCTAATTCTTTTAGTGCAGGCCCATACCAAGCAGGAACCCTGTGGCCCCACCAGAGTTGTCTGGAGATACACCAAGGCTGGATGTCGTTCATCCATTGGTCCCATGTTTTCTTCCAGTTATCGGGAATGAAGTGGGTTTCTCCTTTACCCGAAGTTGCGGCGTTATCCTCAATATTCTCCCCTCTCTCTCCGCTCACCCCCGCGGAGGCGGGGGTCCCGTTAGATATCTGGTCTGGATTCCCGCCTTCGCGGGAATGAGCGGGTGGTGAGTGGGCATGCCCTGCATCCATGGCGGCAATTGCGTCTTTCGAAAGTGTTTCCGCGTCCACATACCATTGATCGGTCAGCATGGGTTCTATGACCACGCCTGAACGGTCACCAATAGGAACGGCGGCTTTATGGTCTTCGACTTTTTCGAGAAGCCCGAGCGCGTCTATGTCTGCGACCACGGCTTTACGGGCAACGAACCTGTCCATGCCGACATATTTTTCGGGCATGACGTCTTTACCGTCGACGTCTTGGCTTTGTCGCATGTTCGCTTTTTCGTCCATCAAGATGTACAAAGGTAGCTTATGCCGTTTGGCGACTTCGTAGTCGTTAAAGTCGTGAGCACCGGTGATTTTAACCGCGCCGGAGCCTTTGTCAGGGTCGGGATAACGGTCGGTGATGATCGGGATATATCTATCGGCTAATGGCAATAAAACCCGTTTGCCAACGATAGGCGCATAGCGTTCATCGGACGGGTGCACGGCAACCGCACCGTCGCCGAGCATGGTTTCAGGGCGTGTGGTGGCAATGGAAATATAGTCGCGGGCCTCGCGCAAGGTGACATTGCCGTCTTCGTCTTTTTCGACGTATTCGTAAGTCTCGCCCTTTTCGAGCGGGTATTTGAAATGCCAGAAAAATCCCGCCCTTTCTTCGTTCTCAACTTCGATATTAGAGATAGCGGTCTGGAAGTGCGGATCCCAGTTGACCAAGCGTTTATCGCGGTAAATCAAGCCTTCTTCATACATCTGCACAAACACTTTGCGCACGGCGTCCGACAGTCCTTCGTCCATGGTAAAGCGGGTGCGTGACCAATCACAAGACGCACCGAGGCGGCGGGTTTGTTTCTCGATATTGCCGCCAGATTTTTCTTTCCATTCCCAAACCTTGGCGATGAACGCTTCGCGGCCCATTTCGCTCCGGCTCATATTGCCCGCTTCGGCCATTTGCCGCTCGACCACCATTTGTGTGGCGATACCGGCATGGTCCATGCCCGGTTGCCACAAAACCGCCTTGCCGAGCATGCGGTTATAACGGATCAAGATATCTTGCAGGGTGTTGTTGAGCGCATGACCCATATGCAGATTGCCGGTCACATTGGGCGGGGGGATGACAATCGAATAATTATCGTCTTTGGTATCCGTAGGTTTTGCTGCACGCGGCTTAAACGCGCCACTGCTTTCCCAAGCCTCGTAAATGCGCTGCTCGGCTTCGCCCGGATTAAAACTCTTGTCCAACATGTCGCTCATCTCATTAGTTTTTTGGCAATAAAAATAACCGCCCCCTAATATAGAGAGCGGTTTGTTCGTTTAACGCGCGTCTGCGCATAATTCCAGAAAATACTTGTCCTATTTACCAGATCACTTTCCGGTCGAAATCCGCTTGATTTCTTTGGTCACGGCGCGTTGCACCATAGTTTTTAGGTTCTTGTCCAGCCATTCTTGTAACATTGGCTTTAAGGCTTCTTTGACCAGTTCACCAATCGGCGGGCCGTTTTCTTCTGTGACCGCTTGCTTTTGGACGGTACTCGTTAGGGAGGCAAAGGCATTGCCTGCTTCTAACTGGGTGTCCGCGCCGCTTAGAACGTCATTTTTTAAAGGTGTTGCCATGGTTTCGTCCTCTTGTAAGGGGGGAATTAGAGCTGCTATTTCTTCCGGTATTTCTATTTTACCCTGCGTAGATGCTGCTAGTTCTGGTTCTGCAATTAATTGTTGCAGGCTTTCCAGATCGTCTTCTGCGGCTGCGATTATGTCTGTAGTGTTTTCTTCAACAGAGGCCGCACCCGCTGTTAAGCTAGCAGAGATAGCCAATTTCGATGCATAATCCGGTGTTGATAATTCAACGACATCATCTGCTGCAGGCATATCGTCAGTGGTGATTTCGCGCACTTCGGCAATTTCCCGAGCCAATTGTGCTAACTCATTCTCGAACTCGTTATCTGGCTCTGGGCTTTCAGTGTCGTCAAATGGTGTGTGCGCTTCAACTTGGTTAGGGGCTTCCATTTCAACGTCTGGCGCAGGTGATGGTTCAGCTTCTATTTTCAAAGCCTCTGGATCAGGGATGAGCAAATCATTGTCGGAAAAACTGTCTTCAATATCAAAAGCAACTTCGGCGACTGCCGTTTCGACAGACGCGGAAATGGTTTCGGCCGCCGGCTCATCCATAAGGTCTTCCAGTAGCGACTTGACCAAGTCCATATCATCATTTGCACTGGCTTGAACAGGTTTGCGGCTTGGTTTCGGTTCTTGTGCCAGTTCAATTGCAATAGGTGTTTCTTCCCCTGCTGTATTTGTGGCTAAATCTGTAATGGCCCCTGAACTTGCATCATTTTGCTCATCAAATAACACCTCTTCAATTATATTGGCTATCGGCCCATCGTCGGCGAGCGCTGTGGTAGGCGTTTTTACAGTTTCCACACGCGGCGCATCAGCAATAGGCTCAAAGCTTTCCGTTGCAAAATCCGAAGCGTCTGCATCCATCACCAAGTCGAGTGTTTCGTCGAAGCCAGCATCCGCAGCCTGTTCCGTTGCCTGTTTTTGTTCAGGCGCTGGTGTTTCCACACTATCGTCTTCAAGCTGAATGAGTTCCATAACCTCATCAATATCGCCTTCGGCTGGGTCTATATCACCGAGAAGGATGTCCAGATCCAGTACATCATCTCGGGGGGCGTCAACAGGAGCCTGTTGATCTGTCGGCTGTTCAACCTCTTCAGGCGCGGTTGTTTTTATCTGCGACTTTGTCTCAACTTTAGCCTGTACTTCGTCAGTTTCTTTTTGTGATAAATCTTCGGCAATGACTTTACGGATAGAAGACAGAATATCTTCCATGCTTGGTTCGATATTGTTACTTGCCAGATTTGATGTTTCCGACATATCAGTCCCCGTATTGCCTAGTGTCTAGGCTATTCCGTGTGAATAAGCTCGTTACGAGCATAAACCTAGAATAACCCCTGTGGATTGTCCAGTGAGCACATTTCGCAATTCATGCGCGAATCACTATAAGGTGCTTACCTCCATTAATAATTATTAACGGAAAGTTTACAATAGGATTTGCAAAAGTTTGCGCGTTCTTATTCGGGCTTTGGTCTTTGCTCAGTGATGATTAGAATAGGCTCAGGATCGATAAAATCAGGGTCAGCAACTTTGGTGCCGGGGTCGAGAGAATTATCAGTGCCTGTAACGTTATTTGTAATGTTATCTGTAGCTTTATTAATATGGGTTGAGGCAACAGGATTGATGGCGTTTAACAAGTCTGATAGATCCTTGCCTACCTTACTTAAACCGTTCGGATCAGGTAGAACGGCTTCTGACAACTCGACCAAATCTTTGCTAACTTTACCGCTAACAAAACCGAGCGCATTCGAGGTTTCTTGCGGGATGGTGTCCAAAGCCGTTGCAACGGAATCTGGCAGATATTTACCCAATGGACTGACGGTAACCCTGTCATAATTGATACTTGGATCATAACGGTCAACGGGCAATTGTAAAGAATAGGCATCAAAGCCGCCAATGGTGACCAGCAATTGATAGGTGGCGACATTGAAGTTCCGTTCGGTCTGAATTACGGATAATTTGGCATCCAGTAATTCTTGCTCTGCATCCAAAACATCCAGTGTATTACGCGTACCGACTTGTTGCTCCAATTCCACGCCTTCAAACGCGATTTCTGCGGCGGCAACCTGTTTTTTACTGGCGACAAGAGAACGCTGCGAAGCCACGACTTGCGCCCATAAATTAGCGACAGTTTGGTCTACGGCTTGCTCGGTGTCTCTGGTTTCGAATTTTGAGCGTATTTTTGCCTGCTTTGCAGCGCGGACACGCGAGCGGTTGAGACCACCTGAATAAATCGGAATACGGAGTTGTGCCGTAATAGTGGCGGCTTCAGATCTTAGTATATTGGCGCTGCTTTCGCGGGCGCCTTGTAAAGTGCCGTTCAGAGACAAATTTGGGCGTCCCGCAGACTTGGCTATCGCTATGGCTGATTGTGCCGCATTTTCGTTGTAGCGGGCAGCAATCAGTTGTGGATTATTGGCACGCCCACGGTTCAAAGCGGCCGGAAGGGTCGCAGGTAGGATATATTGCGGCRGTYTSRWNAGRWTGRYCKKYKYWTKGCCTWYMWWRSKYWNNTWRKYGKCRNCGGCNTTAMNNCCAWGCNTGRMGWCWRMWYTGGCCAGKCCRATTTCAGATGCMGCCAAGCGGGTATCRGCTTGSGCKATATCTGTGCGCGTWCCYTCGCCMACATTAAATCTTTCCTGAGCGGCTATTTTTTGCCGCGTGAGTACCCGCACATTATTGCGGCGGATRYTGGCGGCTTCCTCGTCGCGTAATACATCTAAATAGGCGGTAGCAGCCGACAGAAGCAGGTTTTGTTCGGCGTTGCGCAGGCCTTGGCGCGCGGATAAAATTCCGGCTTTGGCTTGGGCTTTTAGGCCTTTAACCCGCCCGCCTTGATACAGAGGTTGGACAATAGAAAGCTGTGCCGAATGGGGGGTTCCCTTAAAAACGCCATTGCCAAAAAAGCTGGGCAGGGTCTGGGTCTCAGTGCGTGTTTCCCCTACTGACAGGTCGGTGTTAATAGTAAACCGTCCAGCKGCTTGGGCTTGYACATAGTTTTCGTCAATTTCGCGCACGCGTGCCCGTTCAGCCATCAGGCGCGGATTGTGTTGGTACGCGGAGACCAGAGCTTGCTGGAAATCTTCGGCCATTGCCGGCATGGCCATGTTCAGGCCAACCAAAGCAACACCAATRAATTTTACGGCAGAAGAAAGAAAAAYMTGTTTCACATTAATATCCTCACAGACAAATCCYTTAAAGGACRAATGTCTGCTTATATTCAAATCCACTGAGGGCAGGGATGCTTGCATCGAAAGCCGTGCTGTCACCCACCTTGTCGTTAGATTTCTTAAAAACTTTAACTCTGGAAATGGGGCCGTCATTGACAGCCACAATCAGACGCCCGTTATTGGCCAATTGGTCGAACCATGTTTGTGGTACACWMGCAACGGAACCGCCCACAAAAATCACATCAAAGGGCCCGTGTTCTGGCGCGCCCGCGCGAAAATCACCACGCACAACGGCTGCATTGGTCGTMCCGCAGCGATCGAGTAGTTCAGTGGCACGWTTTACGGCGTCTTCAGATTGCTCCAGTGCCACGACTGTTTCAGCAAGCYKYGACAAGACRGCGACAGAGTAACCGCGYCCGCAGCCAATGTTYAGAACAACGTCYGTGCTTGCAATATCYGCAGCATCYAACATTTTGGCAAAATCCCGAGGGCGCAACATGTATCGACCTTCGCCTAAATCAATGTGCACATCACTATAAGCTAAAGCGGTYTTGGCTTTGGGCACAAAACAYTCGCGCGGTACAGCCCTAAAAGCTGCCTGAATGTCATGATCCGTCACATCATTGGTGCGGATCTGACTATCGAGCATAGTCTCGCGGGCGGCAGCAAAATCAAACATAATGTGTCCTCTGTTTGTCGTTCAAGAACCATTAAAAAGATTCGAAAACATATCTATACCACCATATAGAGTTGCCCCCCAAACAAAGCAATGCCGCAAAACTGTAGAGAGGGCATAAATAAATGCACATTTTGTCGCAGGAAGRGCCTGCATTTTGTGTGATAAATTTAGGCTTTAAAGCGCGCTACCACTCATGCAATTGCTGATTTCTTTTAGTTGATGCGCAGCTATGCAAAATGCGTCCTCATATTTGAAATGTACGGCGGCAATACATTGTTCAGTGTTTAGACGAGCCGTGTTGACACATTGGGTCAAACGCGGTGATGCCATGTAATCCTCGATCCACTCACTGCTTTCYGCCCCRGTTGCACCAAGAATTTCTAAGGCTGATAAGGTCAGGGCTTTACGCTGCATTACACCAATATAGTTGAGTGTAGAATTTTCGGATTTTGGTTGTTCGGCACGACCATAGGCTTGCCAAAATTGCTGCCTTTTTGCAGAACCAGAGATATCGCCAGCCCTAATTGTACCAACTTCAGCAATTTGTTGCGCTGTTCCCTCGGGTGCTACAAAATGCAAAGATTGGGACTTATTAATAACTTGCAATCGTTCGGTACGGGAGTCTGCACGTTTCTTTTTCCATTTGGCCTCTTTTTGCATGGAGTAGGATTGGCTCTTAATATGCGCACTGGAGCGGTCAATACTGGCAATATCATTAGTCCATGAAATTTGAATATCTGATGTTGCAGAAAGGGCACCAGGTAAGCTAACTGCATAGTTTGGATTTACGTAAAGTTGGTAAATGACGCTATCGACGCCTCGTTGTTTTGCAGTTCTCAAAACCCCTTCTACAAAATCAGAACTTTGTGCACCAATTAAGGCACCATAGCCGATCAGAGCAGGGCCTAGGCTTGGGGAGAAGACTTGTATCAATCCGTCCATAGTTTGGTTCATGTGCTTTGGTGAACCGATGGTTTCCTCAGGGATTAGATTGATTTGGTTCATTAAAACGGCATAGTTGCTGGCTGCGCGTACCAAGGATTCATTCATACGTTCTGCGGTTGGTCTGGCTGGAATAACCATTGGGTCTGGCTGCGTTGGCTGAACGTGTTCAATTGAGGCCACTTGCTCTACGGCGGGTGTTGGGGCAACTTGTCCGGCAGTTTCGCAAGCTCCCATTAGTGACACGGAACAAGCGAACACTGTCGGTAAAATTATCCGGTATTTTTTTGCGTACATCTTATTTCCCCAATTATCTTTGGTTTAGCACTTAACTCATTATGTTCACGAATTAGCTGCAAAAACAACTGACGAACACAGCATAGTCTATTTCACCTGTAACACGAAATAGCTATTACTTTAGGGTAGAATCGCATCATGTGGTAAAGAAGTTGTAAGCAAAACAATATTCGAAAGGTAAAATTTTGAATTTCAGCATAAATCGTGGATTRCCCTTGATYAGTYTKMWGKGSYRWYYKTYKSTSTKSKCAGYKWYWWWGSMMSCMWMKWYSWRWKKBGYARMWRYWWTGSKYYYRTTSCYKTMKNGNCAGGYACAGCAATGATTCCGGCTGTTATCGGTTTACTATTCTGGCCGTTCTCGAACCGYGAATGGGTGCAGATGTTGGTGATTTTTTCGTGGATTATTCTGGCTATTGTCGCTTGTTTTGCCATCGGTTTTGCACCCATGGCTGTTTTGTTTTTATGTGCTCCGGCAGTAGCCGTGYTTTTTGAGCGAGAAAAAGTACTAGAAGCCATGGTTTTTGCGGCCATTATTGCAGCGGGAGTGTTTTATTTCGGGAAATTGGGCTTTGCGCCCGATACTATCGCGAGTGCAGACCAAGCAAATTGGGGTGAATTGGCCGGTATAATGGCAACCATTGCGTTTATGCTGGGTGCCATGTTTTTTGCTTCCGCAAGTCAAGCCAATGTTGGTCAAGAAAGTGCGCGTAAGGGGCAAGTTTCGTCCAATAAACAGGACGAATTCCGCTTTGCTGAAGTTTATCCTGGAGCCGTCATTAAATTTGCTGCGGATGGTCATTTGCAAATGGCGACACCAGTGGCGCGCGCTATGTTCGGGATTACTGATGACCAAATTGATCAAACCAGCCTAGCCATTTTGGGCTTGGAGGACGAACAGGAGAAGTCTTTGGAAGCTGCTTTTGTTACACTGCGAGAGACAGGTGAACAGACGTCTGTCAACATAGACCTTCCCCAGCATATTCAGGCCAAGCATATTCAGGAAAGTACCGGAATTTCAAACCAGTTTACGGACGTTACCTTGGTGCCGCAAATAGACGGTTCTACATTTGCTTTCACATCTGATTGCTCGCGTATTGGTGACAAAATTCAGAACCTTACCAATGCCCAAGCCAGTGCTAAAAAAGAGTTTGATGAGAAGACATTGTTCTTTGCAGGCGTCAGCCACGAACTGCGCACACCACTGAATGCCATTATCGGATTTTCCGATATGATGCGTTCACGCTTGTTTGGGCCATTGCCGGGAAAATACGCAGAGTATGCGGATATGATACATGATAGCGGCCAGCACATGCTCGATTTGGTCGGGGATGTATTGGATATGTCAAAAGTTGAGGCTAATAAATACGAATTGACTTATTCTGAGTTTGATATTGCCGATGTGGTTAGAAGCTCAATGAAAATGGTGCGGCCATCGGCTGATGCCGCCGCGTTGACTTTGGATGCAGATATTGAGGCGGATATAGATTTGATTATCGAGGGTGACCGTCGCGCCGTACGGCAAATTTTGCTCAATCTTCTCAGCAATGCCGTCAAATTTACGCCTAAAGGTGGACGCGTTACTTCATCCGCACATATTAACGGGGAGCGGATAGAAATTGGTATTCAAGATACGGGTACAGGTATGACGCCCAATGATATTGCAGCCATTGGAACACCGTTTAGTCAGGCTGCTAATGCTAATTTGGTTAAGCAGCGCAGTACTGGCCTTGGCCTGTCGTTGGTCAAGAATTTGGTCCATCTACACGGCGGTGATTTTTCTATTACCAGCCATCCGGGTGTCGGCACCAAAGTGTTGGTTTCATTACCCATCAAAAAGCCAGATGATTAAAACGGTGATTAAAACCGCATACTGCATTATTTTTTGCGCGTTCTCATAGGTGAGCAGAGAGCTGCCACGAAGAATGCAAAGAACACGATCAGCAAGAAAGACGCAACCCGGTTATGGGTGATGTCGTACCACCATTGCTTAACCAGCTTTGTCTCGAACGCTTGTGTTGAAGCTTCGCCCCACCAAGATTTAAGATCACGGGATGTTTGTTGCCCCTTAAGCTTAATCTGCGCCATTGTCGGTACGTAAAACTGGGTGGTTGATAGGTTCCATGCTTTCTTTTCAAATGTTGCCGTTTGTAGTCCAGCTGGTGATTGGATGGTTTGATCGGATGAAGCTATTTTGGGCTTACCCATAGACAACTTACCCATAGACAAGGATGCAAACCAGCTCTGAGTAGCGGCGATGAATTTGGGCATGGCTTTGGTAGCCGTGGGTTTCGCAAGCCCAAATGATGCCGGTAACGGTGTAGCCATTTGCGCCATAAGAATTGTGTTTGTGTCCCAACGGGCAACACTGCCTTGCAGGCTATTCCAATAATTATTGCTGGTGATGGATTTAACCGAATTCGTAAATGTTTCTGGTCGGTCAGAACTGATGATACCAATCATACGGCCGTTGGCGAAAGGCGATGGGAATAAGGCGGCAATGCCACCTGATTGTAGTCGGGCACCACGATCTTGACGGGCTGCAATACTGAAAGTTTGGACAGCATTATTGGAAGCAAATTGATCAGAGCGAGCGTTGATATTATTTTTAGGGATGCTCAAAACCTTCTTGCCTAAGGCAAGTTTAAGTGCACTCGGTGCGGCAAAATAAAGGGCCGTATCCGTGATTGGATTGGGGCCGATAACCAGGATGTTTTGATCCAAATTTTCTGTAGCAGGCAAGGCAGACACATAGTTGGCATTGCTCCACTTTGGCCCGAATTGTTGAGCCGCATAGCCAAGAAGCTGTAGGGTTGACCGTTTGTCTTGCTCAGAACGTGCTGTCAGCACCAATGTGCTGTCGTTATCAAATGGTGCGCCAGATGCTGCTAGTCGGTTCAAATTTGTTCCGAAAGAAAGTCTGGCTGTTGTCAGGCTAAGTTTGGATGTATTGTCCACCAAAATTGTCGGTATGTTTTGTTGTGACTGGCATATTGGCGCGGACGGGTCTGGGAGTATCTCAGGCTCGAAACTGAGTATATTCCCTGTAGCAGAAAACTGACCGGGCTTGATCGCAAACGATACAAGTTTTGAAGTTTTATCAAGATGCGTGAAACCAATCGACTGATCGTTTAGCTTTACCGATAGGCGAGAGTTGGCATTGATGCCTTTAGAGCTTAGAATTTTTAGGGTGAGTAAACCGCTGACCGCTTGGGGGTCTGCAACATTGAATGTAATGCTTGCAGGGTCGGGCCGCCAAGATGGCGTAATTACGGGTGTTCCAATATCAGAGAGTTTATACACCTTGGCATCCAAGATTTTCCCGTGCGCAAATTTTTGGCCTGAATAAAACTCATTCAAAGATATGCTGCTGCGTCTTGCCGTTGGTAAATGGTAAGTGGCAAATGCGCGCGTCAATTCCAAAACCTGTGCTTCGGTTTCAGCGGTTAACACCACTGTCGGCTTGCGGCGATCATCAATCAATACGCGGGCGCCCGATACCATCAGAATGGATTTTTTGCTCAAAATGGACCGGATATCATCATGGGTGCCAATAATGAATTCCATGTCACTTAGGCCCGAGTTTAATTTAAACTCAGGGACGAAGGACATGCGCTGCGCGATCCCCTGTGCCGCCAAAGCTTCATAAGCTAATTTGTTGTTGCCTTTGGCGGTAATGCTAACCCGTTTGGGGGCTGTCATGGCATGGGCCATGCGTTGCTCGATTTCAATGATTTGCATATCACGGTTTTTGGTGCGGGCTTTGGCAACCAGCTTCGACCGGGATAAGTCCAATATCCATTGGCCATCATCTGGTGTCAGGCAATCTGCATTTCTTGGGGTTTGGTAGCTGATCTTGATACTATTGCCAGACAGGCGGATACGCGATGTATCCATGCGAATATGAGCATCAAACCGTGATGCGCGCCCGTAAATTGGCACAGGCTTAGTGCCGTTATAACTGATGAGAAGGGGTGTGCCTTGTGCAACCCGGCCTTCTGGGTAAGCGCTTAAGAATAAATCCAGATTTTCATACCAGTCATTGGCTGGTAAATCAAAGGTCAGCTCAAATTCCTGAGTGCGCCAATCAAGAATTGCAGTATCCTTAGTCGACATCTTGTCTAAACTGGATTTTAAAACATAGGTTTGGGTTTTGAGGGCTTTGGTATTGGATATGGCGGCTGCTTGCGCAGAATTAGGGGCTAATACTAACAGGCTGGCGAAACCAAATAGCAATATTGTATAGAAAACCTGTTCGAAGCTAATGCGTCGATTGGTATTGAATTCAAGGTTTTTTTGCCTATTTTGGGACATGTCAGCGCCTATTTTGGTTAATACGCTGTCAACCAAGCAAATAGAGTGCCAGTTTCCCCTATGACGGGAAATTAATCTGCAAAAAGAGTGATCAAGATAATGATGCCAGTTTTGAAACCATCGATTTGGGTTTATGCCCTGATCCGCCGCGCCCAGTTAGAGACGGCTTATGCTACATTAGCCCGCAGGGGCGACGGTGATGCGGGCGCTGTGTTGGTGAAAGTTTGCACACTCGACGGACATGCAGTGCTTTATCGMCCTATTCGAAATATAGCCGGTGAAAGGGTGTGGCTCCCTAAAGGGCCGTTGCCTGAAAGAGAAATTGACGAAATGATTGGAAAGCGCGTTAAAACGGATCCAGATTTATGGGTGATCGAGATTGAAGACAAGCAAGGTCGACATTTTCTAACGGAAGACATAGAGAGCGAATAATACTTGTTTGTTTTACCGTTGCCACTTATGTGAACATCCATGACAAAAATAATGACAAATACATCTGAACATCCATCAAAAACGCGCCGAGTTTTTGCCATTATCTCTCATCCTGATGCGGGTAAGACAACCTTGACTGAAAATATGCTGCTGGCCGCTGGTGCGATCCATCAGGCTGGGCAGGTGGCGGCGCGCGGACAGCGCAGACGCACGCAGTCCGATTGGATGAAAATCGAACAAGAACGGGGTATTTCCGTTTCCTCATCCGTGATGACGTTCGAGCATAGAGGGTTGGTGTTCAACTTGTTGGATACACCGGGGCATGAAGATTTTTCCGAAGACACTTATAGGACTTTAACCGCCGCTGATTGCGCCGTCATGGTACTTGACGCTGCCAAAGGTATCGAGCCGCAGACGCTGAAATTATTCGAGGTTTGCCGTTTGCGCGATATTCCGATCATCACATTTGTCAATAAATTTGACCGCGAAGCCCGCGATGTATTTGAAACCTTAGCCGAGATTGAAGATAAATTAGCCCTCGACGTGGTGCCTATGCAGTGGCCGTGCGCCAGTGGGCGTCGCTTTAAGGGAATGGCCGAGCTTGGTAGTAATATATTTTTACCGTTCACATCAGACGGTGAGCACGCTGGGGCCGTCGAGTTTGGCGGCGATGAAATGGCAGCCTCCATTGATGATGCGGATTTGCTCGAAGAGTTTAGCGAAGAAGTAGAATTAGCCCGCGAATACGGGGAGTTTAACGAACAATCATTCCTCGAGGGTCATATGACGCCCGTCTATTTCGGGTCAGCCTTGAAGAAATTCGGTGTGCTGCAATTGATCGATGCTTTGGCACGCTACGCACCGGGACCACAAGCCCAGAAATGTATAAAGAACGGGCAGGAGGACACTGTTGCCCCGTCTGATAAAATCGTGTCGGGATTTGTCTTCAAAGTTCAAGCCAATATGGACCCGAACCACCGCGATAGGGTCGCATTTTTGCGGCTCTCTTCCGGCGTGTTCAAGCGCGGTATGAAGCTCAAGACCGCTAGTACAAAAGACGGGGGAAATAAAACCATATCCGTCCACAACCCAATCCTGTTTTTCGCCCAAGACCGGGAGTTGGCAGAGCTAGCCTATGCGGGTGATATTATCGGCATCCCCAATCACGGCGTGCTGAGGGTCGGGGATAGTCTGTCCGAAACGGGGAAGATTAAATTTGCGGGCATCCCGAATTTTGCGCCGGAACTTCTGCGCCGCGCCAGATTGAGCGACCCTCTGAAGGCCAAACATTTGCGTAAAGCTCTGGAGAGTTTGGCCGAAGAGGGCGTTACACAACTCTTCAAGCCCGCCATGGGTTCTGATATGATTGTCGGTGCGGTGGGTTCTCTACAAATCGACGTAATGGCCGAGCGGATTAAAACCGAATACGGTCTTGAAGTGGTGTTCGAGCAAAGCATGTACCAAGTGGCTAGATGGGTTGTTTCCGACGACCCTGCCGCTCTGCAAGCCTTCATCGATAAAAACCAAGGTGCTATAGCCGAAGATCTGGACGGCGCGCCTGTTCTGCTCGCGAAGTCCCAGTGGGATGTCAGTTATGCCTCAGATAAAAACCCGAGTTTACGGTTCTTGAAAATTAAAGAACGGAGTTAGGCGCTCTTTATACCGTCTGCCCAATCTAAAAATTCTGCGACCACTGCTTCTCGCTCGGTTTTTGGTTCGTTTAAGGCTTCGTGGCGACCATCTTTGCGGATGGTGGTTTTGACGCTTGTCAGCCCTGCCGCTTGCAGCCGTGATTGCATATCTAAAGTCGCTTTGGCGCCCAATGTGGACGGGTCGGCGTCTCCACCCAATAGGTAGATGGGCATGGATTTAGGCACGTTTTTCAAGCCTTTGTCCGAAGCGCCGCGCAATATCCATGCGAGTAGGACTTTCCACATAGAAACCGAAGCAGGCCAGCCACAATCTGGGTCATTCGAATATTCTTGGCATTCCGCAACATCCTTAGAGAGCCAATCGCAATCGGTGGCGTTTGGTTTAAACTTTTTATTGAAGCTCTCGAAWGTGAGCTTGTTGATAACACTATCTGCGCCCGGTTTTTTGAATATGCCCTCAAGACCTAAGATGAGCTTTAGCAGACCGTTCGCCCCGCCTTTGCTCATAGCGGCATTCCATACGGCGTAAGCGTCCACATCTTCCGGCCAGCGTAAGAGATAATTATAAGTGATCATGGCGCCCATAGAATGCCCAAACATAATTAGGGGTAAGTCAGGGTGGGCGGTACGAATTTTCCCAACAATAAATTTGACGTCTCGCAAGACTGTATTGGCACCATTTTTAGTGGCAAAAACACCTTGGGCGGAATCTGGTGCAGTGGTTGCGCCGTGGCCTCTGTGGTCGTGGGCATAGACATGGTATCCGGCTTGGCTCAGGGCTTCGGCAAAGCGTGCATAACGGCCAGCGTGTTCTGCCAAACCGTGATTGATCTGGATAACACCTTTGGTTTTCCCTATAGCTTTTTTGTAATAGACACAGAGGGACGCTCCGGTTGGGCTGTCCCATGCTTCGATTTTTGTATATTTGCCGTTAAGGCGGGTTGGTTCATTTCTCATACTTTACCTTAGTGGGAGAATACACCGTTAGGCCAGTGTTTTTTAAAGAGAGTGTTTTTTTAAAGAGAGTATTTATTTTGGCGTCATACCTTGGAAAAACGTAGCAACGGATTTACCCAACAGAGTTTCAAAGTCATGAGTACTGAAAGCAAAGGTCTTGAGGCCGATGGCGCTGGCTATAATCAGTTGGGCTAACTCGCGCGCGGCCATGCCGTCTGGGCCGCCCGTGATCTCACCCGTATCGAGGCTAGCCTGTAGATCATCAGTCAACATGCGTAAAAAAGTGTCATCGGCTTTCGCGTTGAGGTCACCTGATGTGCTTTGGTTGACGTCAAACAATTCTGACCCGTGAACGGAATCGTAGACGAGGGCATAGAGAGGGGTCATGCGCGCTGTAACCGCAGCTGATATTCTTGTTTGAATAGAAGTGTTACCGGCCAGAGCCTGCTTTGCAGACAGCAACGTTTTGGCGTGAAATGCTTCCGAGAGTGACCTGCATATATCGGTTTTATTTTTAAACAAGAGATACAGCGCCGGACGCGACATGTCGGCAGCTTTGGCTAGGTCTTCCATGCTGGTGCGTTTAAACCCGTACTGTTTAAAACAGCYCAGGCTCGCGGCGAATACCCGCTCGGTTTTATTGTTCAAATCAAAATTCACCATAATATATCTGACATATTGACAAAATATACATAAAATGTCAAAGAGTATTTTTACAGAGCTTAAAAGGGAACATAATCATGGCTGCGAAAAAGAAAACCGCCCAAAAGAAACCCGTCCAAAAAAAACCTGCTAAAAAGTCCGCCAAAAAGAAAATAGTTCTGGTTACTGGCGCATCCGGTTTTATTGCCAAGCATTGTATCGTGCGCTTGCTCAATGAGGGCTATGCTGTGCGAGGGTCTTTGCGCACGCCAGGGCGCGCTGATGAAGTCCGCGCGGCCATTGCCAAAAAGGCGCCGACAGATGATTTGACGTTTGTAACCCTAAATTTAAGCTCTGATGATGGATGGGAAGATGCGGCCAAGGGATGTACATTTGTGCAGCATGTGGCTTCTCCGTTCCCGGACGCCGATCCTGATGATGAAAACGACTTGATAATTCCGGCGCGCGAGGGTGCGCTACGGGCCTTGCGTGCAGCTGCCAAGGCCGGGGTCAAACGCGTTGTTATGACATCCTCTATGGCTGCTGTTGCTTATGGTCGAGATAACGGGCCGGACTATGAATACACCGAAGACGATTGGACTGATATAAATGGTGATGTCAGCGCATACCTAAAGAGCAAAACGATTGCAGAACGTGCCGCGTGGGATTTCATGGAAACACCAGAAGCCGGGAAAATGCAATTGTCCGTCATCAATCCGGGTGCCGTGCTTGGGCCATTGCTCGACGGCACATATTCCACGTCCGGTGAGTTAGCGCGAAAATTGTTGTCGGGTGCGGTRCCGGCTTGCCCAGACATTGGATTTTCTTGCATAGATGTTCGTGATGTGGCTGATGCTCATTTTAATGCYATGACYATGCCTGTGGCAGCAGGGCGGCGCTATTTGCTGATACACTCATATGCCGTGATGYTGGACATATCYAAAATYTTGTAYGMGGCSGGWTAYAAAACCCCGACCAARAAAYTRCCRAATTTYGCYGTGCATATCATGGGTATGTTCGATAAAACTGTCCGCATGATTAAACGCGGACTCGGTAAACACGAAAACATCAGCAACAAGCGCCTGCGCGAAGAACTGGGCATAGAACCACGCTCCATCAAAGAAATGAGYYTAAGYATGGCAGAGACAATGGTYGAGTTCGGGGTCGTTAARCCRAARATGCGGTARGTTTTAGCYTTCATCYCGCAGTTTTAGCGAACCAYCCTGYTTYTCAATTGTGAAGCTTTTGCTCGTAAACGCCTTGTAKTCCGYCTTGTAGATCGTATCYAYACTGACGAAATTCGCYTGGCCTTTATTKCGGTCCAAAGTTAGATCGATATAGCCGTGATGATCAAGGTTGTGATAAAYAAYATCAYCATTTTTGGCGTTCAGTTTTGCGGAAAAATCCGAAGCGGMTTCACCGAAATAAGCACCTGYACCSGGWGARGTGACGCCTGTCGTRCCRAGYTCYACACCCATAGCTGTACCYGYYGCTGTCTCCAACTGATTGGCCCARCATTCGTGGGTGTCACCGGTCAGGACAAGCAAATCTGTCACCCCTTGTTCTTGYACCATAGTGTAAAACTTTTCTCGCGCAGCCGGGTAGCCGTCCCAGGCATCAAGGTTAAGCGGCAGTCCCAGTGGTGACAAGGCTATGTAATCATGGATTTGCGGGAATAGTTTTTCGATATCCTTGATGAAGTCAGCGTCCTTATAGGAGGTTAAATTTGGTGAAGCTATGCGTGCCATAATAACTTGATTGGCAATAAGTCGCCATGGTTGGTTCGCGGATTTTGATGTTTTTAGGGCTGTGCCTATATAGGCAGATTGTTCCGCGCCGAGTAGTTCACGAGACGGGTCCCCCAAAATATTTTTGACAAAATTGCCTATGCCTTCGCGGGTTTGTAAATCAACTATGTGTTGGGAATAATCCAACGGTCTCGTCCGTGCGGTCAGCCGGGTTTCTATGGCGCACAATGTCAGTAAATCGCCGAAACTATAGCTGCGAAACAGAGCTTCTTTGGCACGGCCWGGTTCAGGRTCGCGAACTGGCATCCATTCATARTATGCTTGCATAGCTGCGGCGCGGCGTGCGTCCCAGTTTCCGTCTTCTATGTTGTGGTTTTCCGCGCCGGTTTTCCAAGAATCGTTAGCGACTTCATGATCATCCCAAATACAGATGACGGGATGCGTGCCGTGCATGGCCTTTGATGCATTGTCACCTTTATATTGTGCATGGCGAGTGCGGTAATCGGCGAGGTTCAAAATTTCGTGGGGTGGGTTGTGCGGGCGCCCAATTTTGGCACCGACTTGGCCGCCATATCCATCTGKSCCGTRTTCRTAATAATAATCCCCAAGATGCAGGACAACATCAAATCCGTCTTGCTTTGCGATATGATCATAGACATTGAAAWAACCGAACGGGWARTTWGAGCAAGAAACAACGGCAAACCKAATGCTATYGACACGACCTGCGGGYAAAGTTTTTGTTCGCCCAACKGGGGAAATATGCTTACCGGTTTTAAAACGGTAATAATATGTTTGCCCGGGCTTTAGGCCGCTGACATCAACTTTTACCGTATAGTCGCGGCTCGCATCGGTCGTTGTTTTCCCTTTGCGCTTATTTTTGCGAAAATCCTTGTCAGTGGCCATTTCCCAATGCACAGGTATGGGGGGCACAGAAATAGCGCTGGTAGTTTCTGCACTGATACGTGTCCAGATCACCATCCTGTCTGCGCCTGGGTCGCCACTGGCCACACCGTGGTCGAAACTAACGGGAAAATCAACCGTAACGCCTTCAGAGCATGCGGCGGCAGATACGCCAACCAAAGAAATTCCCGCGAATAGTGCCCCGCGCCTAGTAATATTAGCCATTTTTAACCCTGCTTTGAATATTAATTCCCCAATTAATTGCATATATATCACAGTCGAGAATTAGTTGACAGCAAGTAAGTGAAAAAGTCGAAAAACTGTTGTAAATGTTTCGTAATCAAGACAGAGTAACGTCATACGCGCGTTTTACGAGGCGCGCATTCTTATTTATTACAAAGGGGTTCCCAAATGAACAAATTTACAAAATCAACTGTCCTTGCAGGTATGCTCGGTGCATCTACCATTGCACTCGCAATGGCAATGTCTACATCTGCGTTTGCGCAGACCACTACATCTGATATCCGAGGCACAGTAACAACGGAAGCAGGCGCGCCGATAGCAAATGCTACAGTAGCCGTTGTAAACACTGCTACAGGCTTTGCCCGAACAGTGACAACCAATACACAGGGACAATTCACTGCGCGCAACTTGAATATTAGTGGTCTATATGACCTATCAGTGACAGGTGATGGCTATCAAGGCGAACGCGTTGAAGGTGTCGCTCTTACTCTGGGTAAGACTGCCCGCTTCAATTTTGACCTAAGCGCAGTTGCTGCTCCGTCAGACGAAATCATCGTTGTTGGACAACGCACAGTTCTTGCAAATGTTGCGACTGGACCAAGTGCTGTGTTCACGCTTAGTGATTTGCAAAACATGCCTGCGGTTAACCGGGACATCAAAGATATCATCAAAATGGATCCACGGGTTTATATTGACGATAGCTTCAATGATGCCATTCAGTGTGCTGGTGCAAACCCGCGCTTTAACTCTTTGACTGTTGACGGCGTTCGGATGAACGATAACTTTGGCCTTAATTCCAATGGTTATCCAACAGAGCGCATTCCTTTCTCTTTCGATGCGATTGAACAGGTTGCTGTTGAACTCGCGCCAATGGAYGTWGAATACGGCGGCTTTACGGCTTGTAACATTAAYGCGGTTACCAAATCCGGTAAGAACGAAMTKTACGGTGGSGTTTTCTTTGACTACACAACCAAAGGCCTACGCGGCGATAAGCCAGAAGGTTTTGGCGAAAAGCGTTACGGTGGTAATRTTGGYTTCCCGATTGTTAAAGATAAATTGTTTGCTTTTRTTGCTTATGAAAAACTAAATGGCTCAAATCTATTTACCGGGGCACTTGAAAATTCAAATGTTTCGCAAGCGAATTATGATGAAATTATCAATATTGCGACCAACCAGTACGGTTATGTTTCTGGTGGATTGCCGGATACAGCCGATAATTCGGACGAAAAACTTTTGGTCAAACTTGACTGGAACATTAACGACCAACATCGTGCTGCGTTTACTTATAACTATAATGACGGCTTTAACATTTCTCAGTCAGATGCTGGCTCWACKCGTCTTGCGGACGGTAATCACTTCTATGAACGTGGTGCCGAGCTAAAATCTTATGCAGGTGTTTTGTATTCAGATTGGACTGAAAACCTTTCAACAGAGCTTAGTATTTCATATCTTGATCTGGACAACCGTCAAGAATCTGTTGCTGGACTTGATTTTGGTGAAGTCCAAATCCGTAATGTTGGTGGTGGTGCTAGCTCGCGGACAAATACAACCGTTTATCTTGGTGCTGATGATAGTCGTCATGCCAATAAGCTATATTACACGCTAACAACTTTCAAAGCCAAAGCTGATTACCGTATGGACAATCACTTGTTCACAATTGGTGTTGAAAACGAAGCTTTTGACGTATTCAACCTGTTTGTACAAGAAGCGCGCGGCGAGACTGCCTTTAATAGTATCGCTGATTTCCGCAATGSTGATTTCAGTGACTACCGTTATGAGAATGCAGCCGGCACTAATAATGTTGATGACGCCGCTGCCCAGTTCGGGTTTAGCCAACGTGCATTTTATGCGCAGGACGTTTGGGAAATTAGTAACGATCTGACGTTGACATATGGCTTGCGTTACGATGTCAACTATAGTGATGATACACCGACCTTTAACCAAAACTTCTTCAACCAACACGGTATCCGCAATGATTCCAATCTAGACGGAAAAGATTTGTGGCAGCCACGGTTTGGTTTTGATTATAATGTCAACGGTAATATTGAAATTCACGGTGGTGCCGGTCTATTCTCTGGCGGTAATCCGAATGTATGGATTTCAAACAACTATTCCAACAACGGTGTAACCCAGTTTGAATTCCGTGTTCGCAACGATAATATTGCCAACTTTACTTACAATAATGGCGGGCCGTTCTCGTCTATTCCGCAAGAAGGTCTAGATGCTGTTGCAAATGCTTCAGGTCGTGGTCCGGTTAATGCTATTGACCCAGATTTTGAGCTTCCTTCTGAGTGGAAATTCTCATTTGGTACGTCATTTGAACTTGACGGCGGCGCATTCTTTGGTGACGGTTACAAAGTTGGCTTGGATGTCTTGTACTCCAAAACTAATGAAGCCGCTTTGATCCGCAATCTAGAGCTATCCCAAACAGGTACTGCTCCAGATGGTCGTCCTATTTATTTCGGCTTCCCGTTCAATGACTTCTTGTTGACGAATGCGGACGAAAAAGGTGATGCATTGGTTCTTTCGGCTATCGTCTCAAAAGAACATGATTTCGGTTTGAATTGGAATTTGGGCTATGCCTATACGGATGCTAATGACGTCAATCCAATGACTTCATCCGTTGCATTTTCCAATGATAAAAACATTGCTTTGTCCGATCCACTTAACCCAGGATTGGCAACGTCAAACTATGAAATTCCGCACCGCTTTACCTTTAGTGCGAATTACAAATATGACTTCATTGAAGATCTAACGACAACGTTCTCCATGTTTGCTTCCTATGCGCCAGGACGTCCGTTTAGTTATGTCTTTAACGGCAATAGAGAATTTGAGGGCCCTGCATATACCAGTCGTCGTCAACTATTCTATGTACCAACAGGACCAAGCGATCCATTGGTTGATTTGAGCGGTCTTACCGATCAAGCTGCATTCTTTGCTTTCCTTGAACGTAGTGGTCTGAATGAATTTGCTGGTGAGATTGCACCGCGTAATGCATTCCACGATAAATGGTACACCAAAGTTGATCTAAAGATTAAGCAGGAATTTCCTGGCTTTAGAAAAGGCGACAAGGCATCAGCCTTTATCGTTTTGGATAACGCCTTGAACTTCATCGATTCTGATTGGGGTCAACTGCGTCAGCATTCATTCCCGAACACAGCACAAGTTGTTGATGTTGATATTGTTGGCGGACAATTTGTCTATTCCAATGAAAACAGCACAGCTGATGAAGGTAGCCTTCGTTCAAACGCATCAAATTGGGAAGTGCGTGTTGGCTTTAACTACGATTTCTAGGCCAACTTAGAAAATTGAATAAGAAAAAGGCGGGGTTTTCCTCGCCTTTTTTATTGCTTGCGATTTGCAAAGATAAAAACTTACCGCAGCTTTAACGCACTATTTCGTCTGTGCGGTAAAAGCATAAGCCGCACCCAATTTCTTGAACGCATATGTGTACTTTCACCGCTAGGACGCGTGCTCTTATACAGGTTTCGTTATTGGGGTTCAGTTCTGCAAAGACAGGCCTTGCTTATCTGCTATGATCATGGCTGGTGGTATGCACATATTGGTGCAATGGGACGCGTAAAAAGCGGGCTCTGGCGCGCACATTTACGGCCGAATTAACACCTGACCAGMAYRWAKCMSAYCARSRSKTATCAGNANNYCAKCACKKRYCWGMMYMYSWAAWRYAAWYSYRMMWMTSSYSCGYWMRCRRGYKMTTCGNMTSMRCRWMACTTAATTGCCTTGATTATGAGCCTAGTCAACTATCCCGACAGCCTTACCCATAATGCCAAAAATCTCGGCTTGATCAATAACGCCGTGCACGCGTTCAGCGCCGGGGCCTTTAGCAAACAAAGCCACATCTTCACCGCCGTGGGTTTCGGATGCGCGTTTGATGGCGGATTGTTGTTTGTAGTCTTTGTCTTGCACCATATTAGCGGTTTGCTCGACATCATCCCTTACATGGGACCCATTATGATAACCAAGCGTGGTGTAGGGCAATTTGTCACCTGCCAAACTTGGTTTCCCGTCTTTGCTTTGCGGCGGGACAACAAGTCCTAAAATTGGGTTGCCGGCTTTCGGATATCCGGCAATGGTAAAGACATGGCTGTGGTCAGCTGTCACCAAAATCAGTGTGTCCTCATCGCTGGTAAGTTCATCAGCCATAGCGACGGCACGGGCTAATTCCTGTGTTTCGGTCAAGGCGCGGTAGGCATTCGTACCGTGGTGTGCATGGTCAATGCGGCCCGCTTCGACCATGAGGAAATATCCGGTATCACGCGCCGCCAAATTTTCGATGGCAAAGCGGGTCATTTCGGTCAAGGACGGTTGCTCGCTATYAWCMCGGTCSGCTTCATAATCCATATGGCTGGCGTCAAACAATCCCAGTACTTTCTGGTCGCTACTCGCATCAATTGCTCGTAAATCAGCGGCATTATCTACATAAATATGGGCACCGCTTTTCTTGGCCCATCCTACGGTTAGGTTTTTGCCGTCTTTGCGTTTGCCGCCTTCGTCTTTGCCGAGGAATTGCCGTTGTCCACCGCCAAGCGCGACCTCGAGACCATTGGCTCCGCCGTAAGCAACTAATTGCGCGGCCAAATCAACGCATCCGCTCGCCTGACCATCTTTGCTAATATCACCATCGGATTCCCAACCACGACTTTCCGCATGGCCGTAAACTGCGGCAGGGGTAGCGTGGGTTAAACGGGCTGTGGATACAATACCCGTCGACATGCCAGCTTTTTCGGCCAAGTCTGCAAATAAGGCTGGCGGAACAGCCGCGCTATCGGCGCARCCTGCATATAGTCCGTCCGGTYGYACAYTGATTTTACCGATCTGGGTTTTCATGCCAGTATTCATGGCACTGGCGGTGCCAGCGCTATCCGCGACTTGTGCGTCGAGGTTATAGGTCTTGACCARMGCCAGRTTTTGAAACKCCTCGAAGGATAATTTATTGYCTTCGCCGYTCATRCCTTTGCTTTGCCCGTCAAAAATCCGGGCTGCTGTGATCGTGGAAATTCCCATGCCGTCGCCAATAAACAGAATAACATTTTTGGCTTTGACTTCTTGGGCTGGTGCAGGTTGGGTATCTGCCGYATTTTGTGCCTGACAGGAAGAAAGAGCCAACGCACTAACGGCGGTTAGCAAAAACAGCTTGGAAAATGATTTCATGATATATCCTTTAGGGTTCAGGTTCTAGGTATTCGGTGTTTGCATATACATAATATATATGACGGTGTGATGTCACCTATAAATAGGTGTGCCTTATTGTCCCTCAAGCCGCCAAGCGATCAAGAGAGCCGCTAATATCAGYAGAAAATAAATCCATGTTGGTGCGAACGGCGTGCGGCGAGATGCGGTAACGGTATATTGCTTGTTCTCGATAAGGCCTGCGWAATTRYTTCCTGATGCTTTGCTACCGGCGCTAACCTTACGTAARGCGGGAATAGTAGCGTCCGCWCCAACCCAATATGTGCTGCCGCCGCTTGCCGTGACAAGRGGCGTTAGAATATCCGCAGTCGCGATAACGTGTTTAAATTCARTCGGGTTAAGTGCGCCCACTGCCGCGATGGTGGAAAGRTCRCCYGCGCTAATACGGTAAGCACCTTGGCTATCCGCATTGATACTGCCCGTGAAATGTCCCGGTTCGGTGCGGCGCAATTGCACGGCTTGTGAAGTACCGTCAGGGCGCAATACTTGCACAGGCTGTGTTTGGTCGTCCAATGTCCAATGCTCAATGTTTAAGACACCGTTTTCGACGCGGGCTTGTAAGCGGTCAGCTTCCAGATCAGGTTCGCCCATCAACCAGTGAGCAAGCCGTCGGAACATTTCATTATAAGGCCCGCCGCCGTCGTGGCCTTTTGACCACAACCATGCTTGGTCTGATAACAGYAAGGCGACACGGCCYTTTTTAACTTTGTCCACGACCAATAAAGGYTTGCCGTCATCATTGACCATGAGTGCATCACCTTTGATAATCTCTGCGTCTAGCGATCTATACCAACGCCCCCAACGTGCAGCGGTCTCGCCTTTGAAAATAGAGGTGATAGGGTGGCGTTTTCCTTTTTCGTTTAATTTTGGCCGAAAAGGTACAGTGTCTATTTCGCCCGTAGGTCTAGCCGGTAGCACAGCAATTAACGGCGAACGGGCTAGGCTGTCTTCTGTTGCAAATGCTGTGCCTGCTGCCACTAATAATGCGCCGCCGTTTTCCACATATTTGGATACATTGGAAATATAATAAGGGCTAAGCATAGGSCGTGTACGYCCCCTTGCTGCCATTGTACGGCGTTTAAATTGGTCAAARATTATGAGATCAAAYTCWTCGAGTTTCTCTTCRAAYAAYTCRCGCACTGGGAACTGGATAAGAGATAATTCCTGAGCCGGWGCRTAWGTRTTYTTYACACCCGGRTTSGTSAGRATTGTRAAYTGTATGAGGTCTACGGACGGATCAGATTTKAGYAAGTTTCGCCAAGCGCGTCCGCCCATATGCGGCTCACCCGTTATGAGCAAAACCCGCAAGCGGTCTCGCACGCCGGATATTTCTGCTACCAACACATTGTTCACGGCAGTGAGTTCATCGTCGGCTATAGCCGCGCGAATTTCTACGGTGTTGATACCGCGTTTTTCAATTTCCAAAGGYACGGAAATTTTACCGCCAACAATGGCTCCAAAGCGAGCTTGCAAAACACCATTGAGGCGAATTTCCAGCAGAACGCGCTCACCCTCATGTCCTCGGTCTTCAAGGCGCAGTTCAAAATTGGCGGTCTCTCCGACCATGCCGTATTTTGGTGTGATGATGGCATCAAGCCTGCGGTCGCGGGCGTCTTTGTTGCCGACAATCAGACTATGAAACGGCACACCGGAGGGTAATAAAACGCCGGGTGTGTCTGGTAGGTCGTAGATTTGCCCGTCGGTAATCGCAAATACACCCGCGATACGGTTAGCAGGCAGTTGTGCCAGACCATCTATGAGAGCCTGGGTCATCCGTGTGCCGTCTTTGCCCGGCGGTATATTAATTTCAACGGTTTCCACATTACCCAAGGCGGTAAGTTCATCGGTCAATTTTGAGCGTACGGCTCTAGCAACGCTTTCCCTATCTGCTAATTTCATGCTTTCGCTATTATCATTGAGAACAAGCGCAATGTCGGGCAGGGGCGTGCGCTGCTCAATCAATTGTTGCGGGTTGAAAAGTGCGCCGCATAATATAAACGCTGCTATAGTGCGCAGAATAAAGCTTTTTAGGCCGCGCCATTGGCCGAACGTCGCAGCGGCTAAAATCAAGACGGTCAGGCTGATAATTACCCATATGGGCAGTAAAGGATCAAAGACGAATGATGTATTCATTGTTCTGTTCCTTGTTGTTGTTCGGGCTCAACCAGTGGTTCTGTCAGTGGCTCAACTTCTTCCGGCGCAATCGCACCGTTTAGACCTTCACCCAGCCGCTCGATGATTTTTGCTGCATGCACCTGATCACCCTTATAATTACCAGACAGAGCATACATAGCCAAATTGACACCAAAGCGCATGGCCATTTCCTGTTGGCGCGGTATTTCATTTTCGATGACACTTAGGGATCGACCTCTGTCGTCCTTGGCCCAAGCCGCTGCCCAATCGTTTGAGCCTACGATAACACTGGAAACACCATCGCGGCTGGATCCGCGAATATCGGCCTCTACCCAAACGGCACCGTCTGCCCAGCGTCCAGGATAGTCCTTAATGAGATAAAACGACTTAGTGAGAACATGGGTTTTTGATGGTGCAGATAAGCGCGGAATATCGAGATTTTCAGATAATTTCGCTAAGCCCGGATGGGTTTCATTTGCAAACAAACGTTTCCTGTCTTGGTCCTGTGTGTCTAAAACCAGCGTACCACCAGCTTGCATAAAGCGGTTGAGTTTTGCGGCAGTTTCAGGTTTGAGGTCGCCCGCTTCGCGCCCCACCGGCCAATAGAGAAACGGGTAAAAATCTATTACGTCTGTGTCCAAATTGACCCCGCGCACACCGACGGGTTCGATCGTTGTACGGCGGGTTAATTCAAAAACTAAACCCTCCAAGCCGCTTTTACTCAAACGGTCAGTTTCACTATTACCCGTGATGACATAGGCAAGATGCAAGCCCAGAGCGTCATTCTGCGCATCATTATTTGCATTACTTTGGGCGTGGGAATCTATGGGGAAAAATAGAATAACGGCGAGTAAAATAGCGGCACTTGATTGCATGAACGATCCGCGTAACCGCCCCGAAGCTAGTAATGACATAGCCACATCCAATGCCATCATCACGGCCAAAAGCCCAAGCAATATACCGCTTAAAGATTTAGGCTTACGGCCACCATAAACGGCTTTGCCCATACCAGATGCGGATAAATTGCTGTAATCATCCGGGTTCTTAACAGCGTTGAGAGCTTGCCGCCTTAACCCTTGACGATAGAGGCCGGGTGGATGGTCGCGGCCCGGTTTAGTATCTTTAAATTCGGTATCCGCAATGGCACCAGCCGTCAACGGCGGTGTTTGTAGATTGCCGTAACCGTCCAATGTTCGCTCTGCCGTCCAAGCGCCATTGGAGTTGTTGTTGATGGGTGAACTGGTGCTTCTAGCCAGTGGCAGTAATCTGTCCAGCATTTGCACATATAAGCCAGACAAGGGCAGTGTCGACCAATCAGGACCCGCAGTGACATGAAACAAAACTACGCGTCCTAGCCCTCGGGTCCCAGAGGTAATCACAGGAGATCCATCAGCCAAACGCGCCCATGTGTTGGCATCGGTTTCTGCACCCGGTGTCGCCAAAATTTGTTTACGGACAACTATATCCTCACGCACACTGAGACCAAAAAATGGGCTGTCTTCGGAAAATGTATCAAAACCTTGTGGTTCTTCCCAAGCCAGTGCCCC
This sequence comes from Robiginitomaculum sp., assembly GCA_002732905.1. Taxonomy (GTDB): domain Bacteria; phylum Pseudomonadota; class Alphaproteobacteria; order Caulobacterales; family Maricaulaceae; genus Robiginitomaculum_A. Next base: position 90,114 of record NVTC01000005.1, on the reverse strand, counting down.
GCCAATATCGCGCCCGCCAACTCTTAATAGTACGGGCAGTAATTTATCCGAACGCTTGGCTAATTTTGGCCCAGCAAAGCGTACTAACATACCGCCGTCTTCGACATATTTTACCAATAAAGGGCTTTCGGAACGCGCCCTATCCGTCATGAAAATAATGCCCGGAGATACGGCTAGCAACTCATCGAGATCACCTTTGTAAATGTCAGCACTTGGCTGTAGGGCTTCTTCTATATAGTGCCATTCGGACAATAGAGGCTGGGTGTTAGCATCACTGCCCTTAAGCAGACCAACCAAGGGGCGTCCCCAACTATCATCTAATAATTTGACGGAACCAGCGGACGGAAACCCTTCTGGCTTTAGCAAGGATACGCGGTTGCGCAGTTCTGCGGGCAGTTCAAATTCCGCTTCCGCTTTGGCTTCCCCCGGCAAGAATGTCAATTCAGTGCGTGCTAGGACACGGCCTTGCGGGCTAAAGGCGACAATGCTCTGGCTCCGTAGGCTAGACGTATCCGTACGGTGCCACGTTGTGCGAAATCCGTTTGCAGTTTCTTCGATCTTGCCAGCCAAGAGCGGACTAAAGGCGGAGGCTGGTGAATATATTTTTTGGTCACCACCTGATTTAAGCGTATCTTTGAAATCATCTGCGACCCCGTAATCGACCCCGTCCGACAGCCAGAATATATCCGCCTTGGATAAATCTAGCCCCCTTATTTGGTCAGCAAGTTTTATCCGCTCGGGTTCATAGGCCGTGACTTGTAAGGTGCGGACCGCCTTGAGGGCTTCTGCCGCAGGTATAAAACCTTGCGTGTTATCACCGCGTAAATCTACGGTGCGCAGCAAGGCAACCATCTGGTTTTTAGAGACGGCTTGAGAGGTTAGCGCTTCGGCTTCGCTGATCACTGCGGGCCAATTACCAGCCGCCGCCCAGCCATTGTCTATGATCAGAGCCAAGGGGCGGTTGGTTTCCACATCAGGTTTAAATAATATGGGGTTTGCTAACGCTACGGCGAGCAATGCCCCCATGAACAGGCGAAACAGAAGTAGCCATATAGGCGTGGCATTTGGCGTGTCTTCTTCTTTGCTAATGTCGGCCAATAAACGCAGGGGCGGGAATATTTGCAGCAAAGGTTTAGGCGGTGTAATTTTCAGCACCCACCAAATAATAGGCAGAACCAGCAGCCCAAACAAAGCGAGCGGCGCTAAAAATGTCACCGGGCCAAGAATAAGTGCGGGGGCCATTAAATATCCCCCGCTAAAGATTGATACAGGGCGCTAAGCGCCTGTGTCGCGGGTTGGTCTGTGGTATGGGTGATCAATGTCCAGCCGAGCCTGCGTGCCGTTTGTGCCAACGCGTCTTCATGGGCTTGGAATTTTTCCAAATATTGATCCCGTAGTTTTTCTGCACGGCCTAGCAAGAACGGGAGCTTGGCTAGTTTCGCGCCGGGTTGCAGCATTTGTACGCGGCCTTTGAACGGAAATCCGCGCTCTGCCGGATCGACGATGTGTAACAATATTCCTGTTGCCGGACGAGCGGTGAGAGCGACCAACGTCTCGCGCCATTCTTCCTCGGGGGCTAGAAAGTCTGATGCGAGAATTAGTTTTGAATGGGCGGAGAAATTTGCATCCAGCGCATCTCGCCCGCCTTCGCCAGTGGCCAACTTATAAGATATGCGTTCTATGCCGAACCGCCCTGTGTGTGGCCGCTCGCTCATGCCGAGCACGGCGCAACGTTCTCCGGCCCGCATCAAAAGGGACGATAAAGCCATCATTAAAACGCTGGCTCTATCTTTTTTGGTTGGTAAAGATTTGTGGGACTTCCAATCCATTCCGTCCGATCCGTCGCGCCACATCCATACGGTATTGGCTGCTTCCCATTCATTCTCGCGCACATAATGGTGGTCGGCACGGGCGGAACGGCGCCAGTCAATATCGTGGGCGCTGTCGGAACTTGAATAATCTCGGTATTGCCAGAAGGTTTCGCCTTGACCAGAGCGTCTACGACCATGCACACCTTGGGCGACTATCGCGGCCACGCGCTCGGCTTCGGCCAAAAGGTGCGGATAAGGTGCTGCGAGATGTTCTGCGTCCCGCCTTAGATGGGTTGTTTTGGGCTTTGTGGCAATCGGCATATTAGCTAACGCGCTCTGCCAGTTTTGTGATCAGATCATCAATATTAGCCCCGTCGGCACGGGCGGCAAAACTAAGTGCCATACGGTGTTTTAGAACCGGTGCAGCCAAGGCCAACACATCATCTACGGACGGTGAAATACGGCCGTCCAAAAGCGCGCGCGCTCGGCTTGCCAACATCAAAGCCTGTCCGGCGCGAGGACCAGGCCCCCAGACAACTGTGTCTTTGATAAAACCAAATTCACTTTGGTCAGGGCGGGCATTTCTGACCAGTGACAAAATGCAATCGACCACAGTATTGCCGATAGGCATGGAGCGCACCAATGCTTGCATATCCATCAATTGTTTTGGTGTGATTATTTTTTTGGCGCTGCCTTGCTCGGTGCCCGTTGTCGCGAGTAGAATTTCCCGCTCAGTATCCGCTTTGGGATAATCCACATCAATTTGGAACAAGAACCGGTCAAGCTGGGCTTCGGGCAAAGGATAAGTGCCTTCTTGCTCAATAGGGTTTTGCGTTGCAAGCACATGAAACGGTGCGGGTAAATTATGGTGTTCGCCTGCTACAGTAACAAAGCGTTCCTGCATGGCTTGGAGGAGCGCAGATTGGGTGCGCGGGCTAGCGCGGTTAATCTCGTCGGCCATGAGCAATTGGCAAAATACCGGCCCCGGAATGAAGCGGAACGAGCGTTTACCTTTAGCGCTTTCTTCTAAGACTTCGGAGCCGATAATATCTGCGGGCATGAGGTCTGGTGTGAACTGGATACGTTTGCCGTCGAGGCCGAGAACAGTTGATAATGTTTCCACCAACAATGTTTTGGCTAGTCCCGGTACCCCAACCAGTAGGGCATGACCACCGGAGAGCACAGCCGCCAAAGACAAGTTAACAACGGTTTCTTGGCCAATGACTATGTTGGAAATTTCCGACTTAATTTTGTCTAACTTAGTGCTGGCAAGCTCAAGTTTTTTTTCAAGTGCGGAACTGGTCATATTGCTCTCTCTTTTTTGGCATTTCTCTTGTATAGTCGTTATTGAAGCTTAGGTTTAGGGCAATAAGTCTAAAGCGCAAAAGGAATCTTGCACGTGTCCACATTAAAAAATGGCAATTCTGAAGAAAACGGCAAGACAGGTTTGTCAGAACTGATCAAAGCTGCGCGTTCTCAAGGAGAAGGTGATTTGCCTGTTGAGAACTGGCATCCAGAGCATTGCGGCGATATGGACATGGTTATTAGCAAGGACGGCTCTTGGTGGCATGAGGGTACGCGCATTACGCGGGCACCTCTGGTTAGACTGTTTTCGCGGGTGCTGCGTAAGGACGAAGACGGCGAAACTTATCTGGTCACGCCGATCGAAAAAATCCGCATCAAAGTTGAATGCGCACATTTTCTGGCCGTGCGTGTAGATGTGGAAGGCAGTGGTAAAAACCAACACTTGTTTTTTACAACGAATACGGAAGCGGTGATTGAAGCGGGGGCAGATCATCCCATAAGCGTCAAAACCGATCCAGATAGCCTTGAACCAACGCCGTTCCTACGTGTGCGCGGGCGGTTGGATGCTTTGATAAACCGTTCTGTATTTTACGAATTGGTTGAGCATGCGGTTGAGGTGGACAATCAGCTGGGGATTTATTCTGGTGGTGCATTTTTCGCGCTTGGCCCCAAAGGTGTTCACAATGTTTAGTCTGGAAGACCCTTTGATCAAGCGCATCAGTGCAGTGCTTTGGTCCGTTGATATGTGTGATGACAGCCATATCCCCAAACGAGATGGGCAACGCCCCGCAACTGTGCTCATGCCTTTGATAAAAAGAGATGAATGGAAAGTCCTTTTGACCAGACGCCCCATGCACATGCCTACCCATCCCGGGCAAATAAGCTTTCCGGGGGGACGTACAGAAGCAGGCGAAACCCCGTGCCAAGGTGCACTGCGCGAGACCCACGAAGAGGTCGGCGTTGCCGCACCAGACATTCATTTGCTTGGCCGTTTGCCGTCTTTCAATGCTGTGTCCGAATTTAGGGTGACACCATTTGTTGGCGTTCTCAACCCGTCCGCCGAAATAATTCCTTGCGCAAATGAAGTGGAAGAAACCATAGAAATTCCTTTTGATTTTTTTATGAATACAGAAAATCACATACCGCGCACAGTAGAGTTTGAAGGTGTCACCCACCAATTATACGATATGCCGTGGCCGGACGTCCGAAACCCGACTTGGCATGTCTGGGGTATGACGGCGATGATGATGTATAGACTTTACCAGAAGATGGATAATCAGAGGATGGATACGTGAAGTTAAATGTGGATAAGCACGCTTGGCTAACGGCCAAACCTACGCAAAGATTGTTCGCAGCTTTGCCAAAAGGAACGGCTAGGTTCGTCGGCGGTTGTGTGCGCAATGCTTTGCTTGGTGAACCTGTGGCAGATTATGATGTCGCCACAACGGTTGAACCGCATGCGGTTGCCAAGCATTTGAAAGCCGCAAATATAGGCGTTCACGAAACTGGAATTGCACACGGTACTTTAACGGCGGTGGTTGACGGTACGGTATTTGAAGTCACAACTTTGCGCCGTGATGTCAGCACGGATGGTCGCCGTGCTACGGTCGAGTTTACTACGGATTGGGCCGCAGATGCTCACCGCCGGGATTTTACCATCAATGCTCTTTACACTGATTTGAGCGGTGAAATTTACGATCCAACCAAACAAGGCCTTGCGGATATTAAAACACGCAAGATCCGCTTTGTAGGCAATGCCGAGACCCGTATTGAGGAGGATTATCTCCGTATTTTGAGGTTCTTTCGGTTCAATGCTTGGTACGCTGAAGACCGAGCACTGGACGCAGTCGGGTTGACTGCATGTCGGGAACTTAAGGTCGGCCTTAAAACCCTTTCATCTGAGCGGGTTTGGTCGGAGCTTAAAAAATTACTGTCTGCACCGACGCCGTTTCGCACGGTCAATGTTATGTCTGTAAACGGGATATTAGAAACTCTATTGCCAGAGGCCAGTAATTCCGAAGGTTTGCAATTGGTATGCGAACTGGAAAAAAACAAATCCTTATCGCCCGATCCGTATTTACGTCTGATGGCTATGTCGGCAAGGGACGAGTTAGCTATGGCGCGCCTGTGTAAACGCCTTAAAATGTCGAACAAAGAAAAAGCTAGATTGAAACATTGGGCGGGTGATCAGACGAATTTGCAGCCGGGTTTGCCGGACAAGGAAACGAAAATCTTAATCTACACGGCGGGTCAACAAGTCGCCATGGACAGAGCAATTTTGCGCTCTGCAGGTGCCAGTGATCCTATTGAAGCGGCTGCTTGGTGGACGCTACACAATACCGCCCAGAATTGGCAATGGCCAGAATTTCCGGTGACGGGTAAAGACTTGATTGCCGTGGGTATTCCGCACGGCGAAAAGCTTGGTAAAGCGCTTACGGCTCTTAAGGCACTGTGGATACGCTCTGGTTTCAAAGTAGAAAAACCGCAGTTAATAGTCGCTGCAAAAATGCTGTTTAAGCAATAAACTTTTTTATGGCGAACAGGCCAATCAACATCAACACAATGCCAAGTCCAAGGCCCCATATGCTGCCGGTTATGCCCGCAAATATGAAAGCAACAAGGCAACAAGCGCCGTTAAACAATGCATAAGGTATTTGGGTTTTTACATGGTCAAGCTGGTGACAGCCCGCGCCTGTAGCCGAGAGGATGGTGGTGTCTGAGATAGGAGAACAGTGATCTCCGAACAAGCCGCCAGATAAAACTGCGCCGATACACACATACATGGGTGCTTGGAACTCGTAGGCGAGGGGGATGATGAGCGGCATGAGAATAGCATAAGTGCCCCATGATGACCCAGTAGAAAACGAGATAATCCCGCCAACTACAAAGGCAACGACCGGGATAAGATAAGCCGGTAATTTACCAGCGACCAATTGTGAAATATATTGAGGTGCCCCTAAATCCTTGCCAATAGCACCGAGCGACCAGGCCAAAACCAAAATGGCGAGAATACTGACGATTTTGCTCATGCTCTCTAGATAAAGCGAGAACCCGGAAGCCAAAGACCGCACACCATACCGTGCCATCAAAAGCATCAAAACTATGGATGCGAGAATATATCCGGTGGATAAACTACCCCGAAACGCATTGGACGGAACGTTTTCCATATGCATGGGAAAACCCAAAGGGATGAGCAGACCAAACATTACGGTCAACATAATCGTGAGCGGTAACCAGACCATGATAGGTTTGGCTTTGCTCAGGGCTTCACTGCTGACGCTTTCTGCCTGCAAAACATCTTGGTTTTCCGCGACAATACCTTTTGCCGCATTGTCTTCAAATGTTTTCATGGGGCCAAAGTCAGCTTTGGCGATAATGATAACGGGCACCATGATAACGGCCATGATGGAGTAGAACTGGAACGGGACGGCTTTTACATAAGTAAGAAATGCGCTTTCGTTGATGCCGAGGTCTTTGTACTCGGCGGCAATAAGTCCTTGAGAATATAAACCCCAGCCAATGAACGGGATAAGGACGGCTACGGGCGAAGCCGTACTATCGATAATCCAGGCTAGTTTAGCACGGGATATTTTAAGGCCGTCCGTGATAGGTCGGAACAAGGGGCCAACGATTAAGGGTGTACCGGAATCTGTGAAAAACAACAAAGATCCACTCACCCACGCGGCTATTTGTGCGCCGACCTTGCCTTTAATATATTTGACCATCATGCCTGCGAAGGCTGCAGCCCCACCGGATTTTTCCATGAGACCAACAAGACCCGCAATGAATATCATCAAAATGAGAATGCCCATGTGGGAGCTTTCAGCCGCCTCGGCCACCATATAGTCGTTGACCATAATGCGCAGACCTGTGAACGGGTTCGGGCCGTTCATGAGGAGAACGCCAGATAAAACACCTAGGAACAAACCCAAAATAACATTGCGCGCCCACACGGCGACGATCAATGTGATGATCACTGGCATCAGTGAAAGAAAACTTGCGTCCATGAAACTCCCCTTTGTAGTTATCTGCGCTATCACGGGTGATTAGTAATGACAAGGTGCTTGCTATTAGAGCATGTTAGCCGCATTGATTATTCATATAAGCCTAGTCGCTGTAAGAGGGATTTGTGAAAATATTGGTTTTAGGCGCAGGCGTTATTGGGGTGACAACTGCCTATGCGTTGGGGCGGGCAGGACACGAAGTTACCGTGCTTGATAAAGCAGATGATGTGGCACAAATCACCAGTAATGCGAACGGTGCTCAACTTGCCTATAGTTACGCCGAACCATTTGCTTGCCCGGAAACATTGAAAAAACTGCCCGGTTATTTATTGGGGAAAGACCCCGGAATTAGCATGAAGTTAACCGGGGACTTAGGTTTTTATCGGTGGGGGCTGACCTTTATCCGCAATTGTACCCGCGCAAGAGAAACAGAAAACCTGCATGCTATGTTGACTTTGGCGGCTAAATCTTCTGCGGCTATGCAGCAATTGGCCCGGGAATTACCACAGGGAATAATGAGCCAAAGTCCAAGCGGCAAACTCATCCTGACCAGAACGCAAGACGAGTTAAACGCGTATGGGGCGCTCGCTGATATAAAAGAAAACTACGGCTTACCGATACAGATGTTGGATAAATCGGCCTGCATAGATGTGGAACCAGCATTGGCCCACTGGCAAGGTGATTTTTGCGGCGGGTTATATGCCAAGGGCGATAGTGTGCTGGAACCAATAGCATTTTGCAAAGCCTTGCAGTCTGTCGGGGTCCAGAAATACGCCGTCACCTATAAGTTCAACCACGACATCTTACGCCTGCAAATGAACGGTGGGAGCGTTTCAGGCGTCGTCACGGACAAAGGTGTATTCGATTGTGAAGCGGTGGTTTTATGTCTTGGCAATGATGCCAATGCGTTTTTGAAATCCATTCAGGACAAGCAAAATATTTACCCCATGCAGGGTTATAGCCTCACTTTACCGCTCGGCGATCATCCACCACAAACTAGCATCACAGATCCCAAAAATAAATTCGTTTTCGCAAAAATTGGTGACAAAATCCGCATTGCCGGATTGCTCGATGCTAATCTCCCAGATACTGAAATTGCCAAGCGCGGACAGCATTTATTGGAGACGGCAAGAAAGTATTGGCCCGGTGCTGCCAACTATGACGCTGAGATAAATCTATGGTCTGGAAGACGCCCTATGACCCCATCAAGTTTACCGATCGTTCGGCCCGGCAAAATTGACGGGCTTTATTATAATATAGGGCATGGGTCTTTGGGTTTGACATTGGCAGCAGGATGCGCCGAATTGATTACAGATATGATAGCGGAAAATTGAGAGAGAATATGGCACGGTTTTTAGTTTTAGGAGCGGGTTTGGTGACAGCACCAATCGTAGAATATTTATGCAGGCGTCCTGAAAACACGGTCGTGATCGCTAATAATATTTTAGTTGACGCGCAAAAAACGGCGGACGGTTTTGCCAATGCAAGCGCTGAGATTTTTGATGTTCGGGACACAGATGCTCTCAAAGTGCGTGCCGCCGGTTTTGATGTGGTGCTCAGCATGGTGCCGCCGCCCTTTCATTATTCGGTCGCACAAGCTTGTGTTGCTGCCAAGACCCATATGATAAGTGCTAGCTACCAAACACCGGAGATGCTGGCGCTGGATAAAGAGGCCAAAGCCGCTAATATTTGTATCATGAACGAAATTGGGCTTGATCCGGGGATAGATCATCTGAGCGCTATGCAGATTATTGATGAAGCACACGCAAGCGACGAAAAAATTGAAACGTTCGTTTCGTGGTGCGGCGGCATTCCTGCGCCGGACAATAATGACAATCCGCTTGGCTATAAGTTTTCATGGAACCCCAAAGGCGCCGTATTGGTATTGCTTAATCAAGCCGATTATTTGCGTACGGGGCAAGGGGTTACTGTCGCCGCTGAAGATTTGATGGATTGGGCAAGACCCGTATCGATCGGCGGCCTTGATCTTGAGTGTTACCCAAACCGCAATTCGCTTCTTTACAAAGATATTTACAATATACCAGAGGTTGGCACCCTGATACGCGGCACATTGCGCTATCCCGGATTTTGCCAGATCATGCAGCTGGCTAAAACGCTCGGGTTGTTTCGCCTCGATGATTTTGAAGTGCCGTCTGGTGCTTCTTGGAAGCAGTATATTCAGAAACTAAATAACGGGGCAGCGATAACGACGCTGCAAAAAAACGCGGCCCAAACTGCATGGGCGGCTCTTAACTGGCTCGGCATCTTTTCGGATGCCGAAATTCCTGAAGGTCAAGCGCCCATGGATGTTTTTTGTGAATTGCTTTTAGAAAAGCTTTCCTATCTGGACGGTGAAAAAGACATGATCGTCTTGCAACATAAATTCATCATCAAAAAACCTGACGGCGCCAAATATTATAAATCCGCTTTGCTTACATCTACCGGGAGGCCAAATGGGTATAGCGCAATGGCGGCAACAGTTGGCTATCCAGCGGGCATGGCCGCGCAGTTGATTGCGGACGGTACCATAGATCACGCTGGATTGTTATTGCCTGTGACAAAAGATATCTATGGGCCTCTTTTGGATATGCTTGCACAGGAAAATATAGAGTTTACCGAACAGGTATGGCAGCAGGACGAAATGACTGAGGAGCAATTTATCTCTGAGTTATATTGATAAGTTCACGGCTAAAGTCAGGGCTCTAGCTTTACCCACTTGTAATAAATGCATTGCTTGTGCTTGGTTTCATGATAAGTCAGTTCGCTTTCAATCTTATTTGATATGGACGAAAGCATGAGCACACATAATGTATAGGCATTTTTTAAGCCTTGCGGATATTCCAGCAGAAGAATTACGCGAAATTTTGGATGAGGCGCACCGTTGTAAAAAAGCGCGCGTGGGTCTTCCCAAAGGTGCGGTAGATACAGATGCGCCTTTGGCTGGGCATATATTGGCAATGTTGTTCGAGAAAAGTTCAACCCGCACAAGGTTTTCCTTTGAAGTGGGTATGATGCAGCTCGGCGGTACGAGTATTACCACAAGCGCCGATGATATGCAGCTTGGTCGCGGGGAAAGTGTCGAGGATACGGCAAAGGTTCTTTCGCGTTTTGTCGATGCGATAATGCTGCGCGCCAATGATCATAGCTCGCTTGTGGCCCTCGCGCAAAACGCGACAATACCTGTGATTAACGGGCTAACGGATTACAATCATCCTTGCCAAATTATGGCAGATTTGATGACCCTTGAGGAACAGGGGCGAGACTTGAAAAACTTGCGCCTTGCTTGGGTTGGGGACGGTAATAATGTGGCTATGAGCTTCATCAATGCGGCTGCTAAATTTGGTTTTAAGTTGGTAATTTCCACTCCAGAAGGATACGGACCATCAGGACAAATGGTTGAGCGAGCACGAGGTGAGGGCGCGCATATTGAACTGATCCAAGACCCGTTCAAAGCATGTGCAAGTGCTGACGTTGTTATTGCCGATACATGGGTGTCTATGGGCGATACGGATATAGACAAGCGCATGGCTGATCTTGGTGATTGGCAAGTCAATGAGGCCTTGATGAACGTGGCTGCCAAAGATGCTCTGTTCTTACATTGCTTGCCTGCCCACAGGGGCGAGGAAGTATCAGCGGCAATAATAGACAGGCCTAGTTCCGTCGTGTTCGACGAGGCCGAAAATCGCCTGCATGCACAAAAAGCAATTTTGAAATGGTGCTTGGGTAAGTGATTTCGGGCGAAGATTAGGCTATCGTTTTACATATTTTTCGCTAAAGAGAGCACATGACTATTCTCGTAACAGGTGCTGCCGGGTTTATCGGCCACAATCTTTGCCTTGCGCTGCTGGCGCACGGTGAACAAGTGGTGGGCGTCGATAATCTGAATGATTATTATGACCCGATGATCAAACACGCACGTCTGGAACGATTGGCCAAGTTTGAAAARTTCCGCTTTGCACAGRTRGATTTGGCGGATGATGGYGCMYTWGAAMAAGTSGTKTCGCCKGATGATATTACRCATATTGTTAATCTYGCAGCRCAGGCCGGGGTKCGCTACTCCATTGAAAATCCGCGTGCTTATATGCGTTCTAACCTTACGGGGTATCTCAACGTGTTGGAGTTTGCCCGCGCCGCTAAAAACCTCAAGCATATGGTTTATGCGTCCAGCTCATCGGTTTACGGTGATCGGGAGGACGGGCCGTTTAGCGAAAGTGATCCTGTTACCAAACCTGTATCGCTTTATTCAGCCACCAAAATCAGCGGCGAGATAATATCCCAAAGCTACGCCCATTTATACGGTATTCCGCTCACTGGGCTACGGTTCTTTACGGTTTACGGTGCGTGGGGTCGGCCAGATATGGCTTATTGGATTTTCACCGAGAAGATTTTTAAAGGTGAGACCATAGATATTTTTGCTGCCGGAGAAATGTCCCGGGACTTTACTTATATTGATGATGTTGTTACGGCAATGACCCGCATTGTTGATACACCGCCCCAAATAACAGAAAGCGCAAAAGTTCCCCACGAAGTTTACAACCTTGGCAATTCTACACCGACGCCTTTGATGGATTTGGTACACGCGGTCGAGAAAGCTTGCGGGCAAGAAGCCAAGAAGAACTTTATGTCCAAACAAATGGGTGATGTCTCTAAAACGTTCGCCGATATTTCCAAGGCCAAAGCAGCCTTTGACTACAACCCTAAAACAACCATAGACCAAGGCATTCCAGTGTTCGTCAATTGGTACAAAGAATTTTACAACATATAGGAACCCGAAATGAAAAAAGTCATTAATAACAAAACTAAAATTGGTAACCATCAACTGCACCCTGAAACACTAATGATGGGGTACGGCTATGACCCGATGCTATCAGAGGGTTCTGTAAAACAGCCCGTATTTCTAACTTCGACATTTGCGTTTCCCAATGCCGAAGCCGGGGAAGAGTTTTTTGATGTGATGGCAGGTCGCAAACCATTGCCGAGCGGCGATAGCGCTGGGCTCATATATTCGCGGTTCAATCATCCCAATGCAGAGATCACCGAAGACCGCCTTGCCGTGTACGAAGGCGCAGAAGAAGGTGTGGTTTGTGCATCTGGTATGGGTGCTATTTCCAGTGCGCTTTTGTCTGTGTTACGTCCCGGCGATGTGCTGGTACATGGTTCACCCATTTACGGCGGAACGGAAACATTGATCCGTAATTTGTTGTCGCAATTTGGCATTCAGTCTGTGGAATTTCAAGACGGTCTCGACCCGGCCAGCCTTGATACGGCAATCGAGAAAGCCCAAAAAATGGGCCCCGTAAAAATGATCTATATGGAAACGCCCGGCAATCCGACCAATGCGATTTTCGATTTTGAAATTCTTAAGGCCGCACAGGAAAGACTTGAAAAAGAAACTGGTGTGCGCCCTGTAACCGTTTGCGATAACACCTTGCTTGGCCCTGTATTTCAGCAAGCCGTCAAGAACGGYATTGATCTGGCYGTRTACTCGCTSACYAAATAYGTMGGTGGSCATTCRGAYTTRATCGCWGGYGCRGTTATGGGTAACGGCGCGGCCATCAAAGCCGYGCGCGGTATTCGCAATGCCATGGGCATGAACCTTGACCCRAACACGGCGTGGATGTTGTCRCGCTCATTAGAGACCCTCAGCATCCGTATGSAGCGAGCATCTGATAGCGGCGAGAAAGTTGCGGCGTGGTTAGCGARCAACCCATAYGCCAARGTTAAAGTCCTCCATCCTGACCATGTCAAAGACGAGGCTTACCAAGCCGTCTACAAACGCCAATGYAGTGGCCCYGGTTCWACTTTYTCGTTCGTCMTTGACGGTACGCGCCAAGATGCGTTTAAAATCATCAACGGYATGTCATTGTTTAAGTCTGCCGTGTCTCTAGGTGGCTCCGAGAGCTTGGTGTGTCACCCCGCGTCCACCACCCATTCCGGCATCCCTGTGGATGTGCGGGCACAGGGCGGTTTGACGGAGGGTCTGATAAGGATTTCCATCGGGCTAGAACATCCAGATGATTTGATAGCCGATTTGGACGCAGCATTTCGCGGTGTTTATCAGTAGTTTCATACAGGAAACTAAAATCCATCCGTTCATTCCGGCGAAAGCCGGAATCCAGTTTAAACARKWATGTGCGAGCTTTGCTCGCTCTTGATGCGCTGGATACCGTGTCGTGGCACGGTATGAGCGGGTTTTTTGAARYTCTACTRYYCCAWYCRYYCAATTGAATCGGTTCCGGTATAAAAATAGGCGGTTTTTCGCGAAATTTCGGGGTTWTTCGYGAAACCTRCCTGTATTCCTGTTCCTTCCTAACCAATAGTAACGTTTCATTAACCATATCACTCAYGAGGGAAATGGGTGGTATTKAGGGGGAATTATGCTGGCTGGAACCGCRCTTCGACATCAAATGATATTGCCGCAGCAGCAATATGTTTATGATTATTGGCGYTCAAARTGTARGGCAGGCCGGTTRCCRCGCCGTGCCGATATTGACCCTTCGGACATCTGCGAACATTTACCCATGATTACAGTTATCGAAGCTTGTCATGCCGCTGAGCACACAAGRTTTAAATACAGACTGGCTGGWACGGGTTTTTGGGAATTATTTGACGCTGAAATWTCTGGCCGATATATCGAYGARYTKCCMATTGGAAACAGACGTGAATATTGGCATAGGGTGCTTAACCGTGTGATGGATTTAGGCCGCCCGTCGGCGGGTGTGACTAAGCCGGGAACCCCTATGCGYGGYCATCTGGCCCAGTTTTGGATACGGTTGCCGCTTTCGGATGATGGGGTGAATGTTACCTCTATCCTTGGTTTTGACCACTTGGTCAAATACTCTGAGCTAGAACAACACACGGCAATACCAGAGAAAATATTCGCATAAAATCAATCACTTAGCTACCCTGGAGGCAGGGCCTTATAATTATTATTAACCCTCTGTTTGCCATAAATTAGGAATATAATGGGTATTATATACTTGTGTGACCCAGATTAATGTGCTATAAAATGGCTAACAGGAGTTAGCCATGCAAGAATTTAACAGTTTATTCGATATGATGGAAGCGTTCCCAACGGAACAGCACGCTATCGACCATTTACGGGAAATCCGTTGGGGCAAAGATGATGTAAACGCTCATTGTCCACATTGCGGTTCTACTAAGGTTTATCACTTTTCCGATAACAAGAACCATAAGTGTGGTGATTGTCGTAAACGCTTCTCAATCAAGGTTGGCACTATCTTTGAGGATAGTAAAATTCAGTTACGCAAATGGTTTATGGCTATTTGGCTTATCACTTCACACAAAAAAGGCATTGCGAGCACTACACTTGCCAAGGACATTAAAGTTACACAAAAGACAGCATGGTTTATGTTACATAGATTGCGCCACGCCTCACAAACCAAGTCATTCAATGCCCCGTTTGATGGTGACGTAGAAGTTGACGAAGCCTACATCGGCGGTAAAGCAATCAACATGCACAAACATCAAATTAAAGCCCGCAAGCAATATGAAAAGGCTGCTGTTGTCGGTGTAATCAAGCGTAACGGTGAATTACGCGCCAAACACATTCCTATTACTAACAAAATCAATCTTCACGGAATGGTGCATGAGCATGTTTCTACTGACGCTCGCCTAATTACCGACTCCTCTCATATGTATAAGGGGCTGAACGGGGAATATAATCACGAGGTTATTAACCACCATAAAGGTGAGTATGTTCGTGACGATATACACACAAACAGCATTGAAAGCGTATGGGCATTGCTTAAGCGTCAGATCAGCGGCACTCACCATTGGGTATCTAAAAAACACTTACAGGCATATGTAAACGAAATGACGTGGCGTTTTAACCGCCGTGACCATGAAGAGGGACAACGTGTAAACAGCCTCCTAGGTAATGTACAAGGCCGCTTGACCTATATGGAACTAACAGCATGAGTACCAAGAAAAACAAGCCGCCATTGGTTTTAGATATGGATTTCAACAAAGCCTTACGGCGTTATGCACAAACTGACATTGATGAATTGCCAGATAATATAAGGCTTAAAAAGAAAGGGGGCACAAAACCCCCTCCCAAAGTAAGTAAATCGTCTTAACCCTGACATCGGGTGTGGGCACATACATGTTCGACTCTACCGAAGCGGATTCGAAAGTATGAGCGCACAGGAAAGCAATAGCGTTTCCTCATAGTACACCTCATTGGTAAAATTACCCCTTGAAGTGATCGCTTTAATGTGGGAATCTACAGGTGCTGTTCTTGTAGAAACTCTCGCGTATCACTTAGTGAAGCGGGGCTTACTCACCGAACCACGGGTCACACCATTGCCTATTTCAGTAGGTTTAGTGTGACCCTTTTTGTTACGGGACATTGTTACGGATCTCATTGGTACAATGCCCTATTTTTATCACATCGGCTTTCTCCATCGTTTCATTTTAAAAAGGTAAGTCAGTATCTAACTTTGAGATGTCGTTTGGGGTATTATCTGATTCTGCGCCGCTTCCAGACAGGGAGTTAGGCTCTTTAGTCGTGTAAATGCCCTTACCGTCTGCCGCCCATAACAAACCGTCTTTTTGGGTCATTCGCCATAGTTTGTTGGTGATATAGGTGCGTTTTTGAACCAAGTTGAAGCGGCGGAATAATTCTACCAATATCGTGTCTATATTAGCTTCACCGCCTGCGGCGTTTATTATAGTAAAAATTTGATCTTCAAGATCATCTGTTTTTATTGCAGATAGTTCTGCCTTTAATTCATCTGGAAGATCAGAGAGATCTCCTAATGTTTTTGGCACAGGTTTTGTAATGGAACGAAGGTGCTTCACTTCATTGAATAATTCTGTAATAGCTCCCCTGTCACGAATCCAGCTATCATAATTGGCCATACCTGGTGCCATCGTACTCAGTGAGCGGTCATAAGTGCCAATTATATTGTTGACTATTTTGTCTAATTCTGCCATATTTGGCTCCTGTATGTCGTTAAGGCTACCCGCAAAGTAAGCCTTAGCACTTAATAAAGAGGCTCACATTCCGAATCGGTTTTGTGAGCTTTTTTGTGCCTAATTAACTATATACTTAAATCGAAAACATGAGTCAACAGTTTAAATTGCACGGCCTCTTCATATTCCTCTAATTACCAACTCTAGTCTTTTCATTGCGATAAACATTGCATTGCGTTAATCGTGGTTTTTGACGTAAAGTTGGAACAAATCATAAATATCTTCAAATTAACCCCAATAAAAAAGCGCCTCAAGGGCGCATGATTTACATAATTTAACTGGGTCACACAAGTATATAATACCCAATATAATCCTCAATAGGCTAAATAGTCCTATATTACACCTCTAGCCTGGGAGGATGTATGAGTGACCAATCTAAACTACATGAGAAAGCTTTGGCACAATTGGTGTGCGCAATTGTTGCTATAGAATTCGGGGTGCCGAGTGCGGGCTTAATCAGCCGCACAAAAGGGCCCGCTCATATGAGTTTTGCCMGGCAAGTGGCCATGTATTTGATGCATGTTGTATTTCAAATACGCATTGCCAAAGTCAGCCGGGCTTTTACGCGTGAYCCGAGCACAGCAAGTTATGCTTGCCAATTAATCGAGAACGAGCGGGACGATCCWTTATTTGATCAAAARCTGCAAAAACTAGAGGAGTTCCTAAAYTCAGCCCTCATYCTAAARACCATTAAAGGCGGGGTATAAATATGTCGCGSGGGAGGGGGATATTAAAATTGATGCTGGATAAGCGCGGYGTGATTATGRAAAATACTGYACGGTGTGACGCCTATGTTATTGTGCCGCGTGGTGACAGGCGYTGTCGTCCTATTGGTTGGGTCGAGAGAGAAACCCTTRYAGGTTTACTGGCTTGTGGKTCCGTWGTGAAAAAAGATGAAACTTATGTTTTGGATGCGGGTTATCAGCACAGAAATTTGACCGCGAAAACCCACGGGACCAGAGATGTCTATGCGAACCAACACCGAGAAATGGAAACCCGTGATATTTACCATCCTGACGGCATTAAACGCCCGGCGCGGATAAACAGTCATTTGTCTGTTTTAATCCGGCTTGCCAATACAAAGGATAAAAAGGGTCAAAGTTTTTTGCAACCGGACGAAATTGAGGCGGCGCAGCGCTTTGCAGCAGATTACGACCGTTCCATGATGGCGACAATTGCCACCCAGTCTTATAGCGGGATGTCCACTCGTAATCGAGGGTCTACTAATACCGCCGAGCACATATCCATTAGCGCATTGGATGCCCGCAAGCGGGTAATGGAAGTTTTGGAAATTGTTGGCCCGGGTCTGGATAAGACACTCACCGCTTTGTGCGGTAGTGATATGACTATCGGTGCTTTGGAAMTRTCTGAAAAYTGGGCTAAAGGGTCCGGTAAAACCGTCTTTAAATTAGCTCTGTCTAGGCTTAGTGCATATTATGGCTGCCGGGCTGGAGTACCGGCTAAACRATCAGGTCAATAATGCTGCYGCATCTCGTTTWATSCGGCCGATCATAGCGTGCAGRCCATTGGAACGTTGCGGTGTCAAATGTTCCTCGAGCCCAAGTYCAGACAAAATAGCCGCAGCATCWATATCAACAATTTYCTGTGCCGTACGYCCWGARAAAACYGTTAGCACCACRGCSACTAATCCTTTGACTATRTGGGCATCACTATCGCCGCGAAAATTYAARAYTRGATTGTTATCGCCGYCTTTTTCCACGKTRAGAACCAACCAGACTTGCGAAACACATCCATTAACTTTGGTATTTGCATTGCGTTCCTCATCGCTRAGWGGGGCAAGTGATTTCCCAAGCTCRATGACATGCATATAGCGGTCTTCCCAATCRTCTAGATAGGAAAAATCATCCATCATGTCTTGTATGTTTTGCGGCATATCCATCATGGTCGACACATAAGGGCAGGGCGGTTAAAAGACAAGGGGTGCCAGTACATAGACTTGGTGATCTGTGCGATTATGACCACTTGCACTAAATTTAGCTTATGCCATAAAAGGTGCAGATAATTATGAGAACATTATGACCGAACCACATTTTCCAGACTTGCTCATATGGGCCATCCCGTTTTTTATTGCTTGCATTGGGCTAGAGCTTTTATGGCTTAAATCTCACCCCATTAAARATGCTTATACGTTCAAAGATGCCCGCACTTCATTAATTATGGGGATGGGGTCCAGCATCAGCGATATTTTGTTGAAAGTTCTCATGGTCGGGACATTGTTCTGGGTTTGGCAGTTTAGGTTCTTTGATCTGGGCAGTTCAATTTGGATAATTCTGCTGGCATTGGTGGCGACGGATTTTGTCTATTATTGGATCCATGTTACCTATCATAAATCCCGCTGGTTCTGGGCGACCCATGTTGTGCACCACTCATCTGAGCATTACAATTTAACCACGGCCCTGCGCCAACAGTGGACGAACGGTATTTCGGGAACGGTTTTCTTCAAAGTACCGCTAGTTTTACTGGGGATACATCCGGGCATTATCGTATTCGTTATGGCGATAAATTTGATTTATCAGTTCTGGTTTCACACAGAAACCATAGATAAAATGCCGCGTTGGTTTGAAGCCGTTATGAATACACCATCCCATCACCGTGTTCACCATGGCCGCAATGCCCGTTATCTCGATTGCAATTATGCGGGAATATTTATTATTTGGGACCGGATGTTCGGCACATTTGTTCCGGAAATGCCGGACGAAAAAGTGGACTATGGCATCGTCAAGCCTTTGACGACTTATAATCCGTTTAAAGTCGCATTCGCCGAGTTTTTCGCAATTGGAAAAGACGTTTTTGGCAAAGGGCTTACATTAGGTCAGCGGTTTAAATATCTATTCGCGGCACCCGGGTATTCTCATGACGGAACGCGCGAAAATGTAGCGCAAATCAAGCAAGCCTATGTTGAAGAACATCCCGACCAAGCGAACACACCTGGATTACCTTCATCTTAAGACATTATTAGCCATATTTTTGCACAATAAGCTTCAAGTTTAATTATTCGATCGTTTTGTGATCGGCGGAGATTATTATGCGTATATTTACCAGTGCTTTGACGGCGACAACAATGTTGGTTTTGGCGGGGTGTTCAACCACAGCCCTAAACCCGAACTACCAGCAAACCACAAAATACAAGGGCAGCAATCCTTATGGTGATGCGGCTGTGGTTCAGCAGGCCGGTTACGAAACGCAAACAGCTGCTCCGGTTACGTATGTGCCACAAGCTAATTATGATCAAAAATATCTGGAATGCATCTCCAAAGAGAGCAACCGTAAAATTCTGGGCGCGGCTGCTGGTGGGATTGTAGGCGTTATAGCTGGCCGCAGCATCGCGGGTGATAACAAAACTTTGGGTACTGTCGCAGGCGCAGCTCTCGGCGGTGCCGCTGGTTACGGTATTGCAGATAAGACAATTGCATGTGAGCGAGCGCCTGTCGTTGTTCGCGAAACTGCACCGATATACCAAGCCGTACCGCAAGCTGTGACATATGAAGCACCTGCGCCCACGTCCGGCATTCAAGAAAACACGGCTAGCGTTGGTGAAGGCGGCACACCCGGCTATTACGCGGTTAACGGTATCGAGCCACCTGCACCAAGTCCGCAGATAGCCCAACCGCAATTAGCGCAAGCGCAAACATTACAGCCACAACAAGTTCTACCGACAACCAAGCCTTTGCTTGAGCCGAAGATTTATGCTGTGCCAGTATCAGCTGTGCCTGCATCAGCCGTGCCAGCGTCAGCCGTGACTATGCACCATACCGTTAATCCCGGCGATACGCTTTATTCTCTCGCTCGTACCACGTGTAGCACTGTTGCGGAAATTCAAAGTCTGAACACTATAAACTCCAAATTTTATATTCGCGCTGGTGACGATATTCTCTTGCCGAGCGGGAGGTGTGCGGAGTAAGAGACCCGTATGAGTTTAAGCCGCTATAACGGAGGCTTACGAGGAACACATCATGCGAAAACGTTTTGCCAAAATTCTTGCAACTGTCGGWCCRGCYAGTGCKGCACSYGAYACTTTGAARCTGTTACACGARGTTGGYGTCGAYGCATTTCGGCTCAATTTTTCCCACGGTTCACATAAAGACCACGCACGTGCTATCCAATCAATCCGAGATATAGAAACTAATAGCGGTAACGCCATTGCTATTGTTGCGGATATGCAAGGCCCGAAAATCCGGGTAGGCACATTCGAAGGCGGTAAAACCACCCTGCGTTACGGGGAGAAAATCCGCCTTGAAGCCGGTACCAAATCTAAAAAGGATGGGTTGGTCTGTTTGCCACACCCTGAACTTATTGAAGCGCTAGTCGCTGGTGACATACTTAAATTTGATGACGGCAAATTGATGGTCACCATCACTGAAAAATCTAAATCAGGCCTAAAGGCTCGTGTTGATGTTCCGGGCATTCTTGGCGATAAAAAGGGCGTCAATGTTATCGGCACGGTTCTGCCTATGTCGGCAATGACCGAAAAAGATAAAATCGATATGGCGTTTGCCCTTTCGCAAAAGGTAGACTTTATTGCACTTTCCTTCGTGCAAAAAGTCCAAGACGTAATCGATGCCAAAGCTATTATTGGCGATAAAGCAGGCTTAATTGTTAAAATTGAAAAACCGTCGGCGGTTGATGATATCGAAGCCATCATCAATCTCGCTGAYGSCGTTATGGTGGCGCGTGGTGATTTGGGCGTTGAACTGCCGCTTGAGCAAGTCCCKGTGGTCCAACGCAAAATTATCACMGTKGCAAGAACCCTCGGTAAACCGGTTATTGTCGCAACACATATGTTGGAAAGCATGATCGATGCYCCGACCCCGACMCGYGCCGAAGCTTCTGATGTCGCTACGGCCATCTATCAAGGTGCTGATGCAGTTATGTTATCTGCCGAAACCGCAGTTGGTCGCCATCCAGCTACTGCTGTGGCCATTATGGACCGTATCATCAAAGCTGCTGAAGCTGATCCAAGCTACCCGGATAATAACACCCGCAGCAACCTACGTCCGCAAGCTACCATTAATGACGCCATTAGCCAGTCAGTGCGCGGTATGGCGGAGGTGCTCAATTGCCAAGCGGTMCTTGGCTATACCCGTACGGGTTCCACMGTCAGGCGTATTGCACGCGAGCGTCCACCTTGCCGCATTCTTGGTTTAACACCAAATAAAGCCGTTGCTTCGCGCATGGCGTTAACTTGGGGTGTGCGGGCAGTCGTTATGGACGACCCAAAAAGCTTTGACGATATGCTGGAAGTCACTCAGGAAATCGCGAAACTAGAGGCCGATGCTGTCGCTGGTGATAAAATCATCATTACAGCAGGCATTCCGTTCGGAAGACCAGGTACGACCGACACGCTCAAGATTGCTACTATTGATTAAGAGGCCATTATGAAAACTCTTGCTATTATTATGACCGCCTTTGTTGCCGTCAGCCATTACGGGTTTATGGTTTTGGARATGTTTTTTTGGAACCACCCGRTRGGGCAGAAGATATTTGGTTTAACGCCGGAATTTGCCRAAGCTTCCGCACCTCTTGCTGCTAATCAAGGGCTTTATAACGGGTTTTTAGCAACAGGACTTGTTTGGGGATTGCTGTCTAAGCAGACCAATGTGAAAATATTCTTCTTGGGGTGTGTCGTTGTTGCTGGAATTTATGGTGGTTTTACGGCCAAAACTTCAATATTCTATATCCAAGCTCTGCCTGCATTTATTGCAATGATATTGGTGTGGCTGGTTCGCCCTAAAGCAGTTTAGCTATTTGCCCATTGCGCTACATGGGGCGGGTTTTCTTGTAASCATTCCGCCTTGCCGTCTTCAATGACAAGTATCTCTTCCCATTTTGCGCCGACCCCGTCTTTGCCGTAATGTGGTTCAACCAACCAGAGACCGTCAGTGGGTTTATGGTCACTGGTGTCGCTCGGCCCCCATAGAGGGTTTTGAGTTTTGAGGCCTAGTTTGGCGATTTTATTCTTGACGATAAACCAGCTGAGTGTCGCACCGTCAAAGCCTTTCATTCGCCATCCATTGTTCTTTTGGCCTTTGCCACTAAAACGCCAACGGCCTGCGCGGTGCCCAAGCACTTCACCGGGATGTTTCTCGTGCGCACTTTCATAGCCATTCGCAGAGGCTCTTGCGTGGACATCCACTGCAATTTTTTGGAAGCTTTGACCTTCGTTCACCGCGTCTAAAATCAAAGCTCTTTCCTTGATAATATCGCGCATCATGTCGTCGTGTTTTTTGTTTTTACCAAAGCAAAAACTGTAACTGGTATCAACCAGATAGCCGTCAAATAATGGTGAAGCATCAAGGATGACACTATCACCTTTTTTGAGAAACTTCTTTTTGGGGAAGAAATGACCGACCGTCCAATCGCCGGGTAAAGCTGTGCGCTCGCCGAACAAAGCCACKGGCAGATGAAAATAGTTTCCGGCGCCCGCAGCYCGGTATTTTTTCATCATGATCGTGGTGACGTCTTTTTCRCTCATGCCCTCTTCGAGAGTRYCRGCTATTTCTGTTTGAAGATTGAATACGAGGGTTTGCAATTCGCGAAATCTATGGATTTCCTTAGCCGAGAAATTTTTGGTCTTGAAAAACATAYTTACAAWAGTTCAGGGTCAACGGTTCTTTGCACTACGTTTTTCACCGTCAAACCTTGGACGATAATCGAGAATATCACCACACCATAAGTGGCGGTCAGGATGATTGGYTTGGCGGYAACYGTGTCTGGTAGAGACAGAGCTAATGCYACAGAAATACCACCGCGCAGTCCRCCCCATGTCAGTACTGGGATTGCACCTTTGGTGAAGTTTTTGAAAATACCGAGAAATTTAAGAGGGACTGACACGGCAACCAACCTAGCCACAAGCACCAACGGAATGGAAATCAGCACGACGATTAAAGCCGTTTTAATATTGAGTTGATCGCTGAGTATCAGTATTTCCAACCCAATAAGTAAGAATAGAACCGAGTTGAGAATTTCGTCGATCATCTCCCAAAATCCGAACAAATAAGTTCGCGTCTTTTCGCTCATAGCAAATTCTGCACCTTTATTACCAATCAATAGCCCCGCGACCACAACCGCGATAGGCCCAGATAAATGGTGGTCAAGAATTTGAATGCGGCCCGCCAACGCATAAGTGCCAGCAACGATCCCGAGGGTTATGAGAATTTCTATGGCATGCTCGTCTATCATCGCCATTGCTTTGTAAGCTATCCAACCCGCTATTAACCCGAGCACAGCGCCGCCGACTGCTTCGACCATAAACAGCTCAACCACATCCAAGACGCCCATGACATGACCGCCGTGGCCACCGCCGACAGCTATCGCCAAAATAATGGTAAATATGACCACGCCAACACCATCGTTAAACAAACTCTCGCCGGCAATTTTGGCTTCTAGTTCGCGCGGCATGGTGACGGTTTTTAGGATTGATAATACGGCTACGGGGTCGGTCGGGCTAATCAATGCACCAAACACCAATGCCCAGATAAACGGAATGTCGAGACCAGCCAATTGGGTGGCAAGGTAAAATCCAGTACCGACAATAGCGGTTGAAATACACACGCCTATCGTCGCCATTAAACCAATCGCCCAGCGGCGGGATTTTAGGAATATCATATCTACATGTAACGCACCCGCAAACAGCAAGAATGCCAACATGCCGTTCATCACCGTCTCGTTAAAATCGATTTGTCCAAGGGCGGCTTGAACCGTATCCGTAAGACCAAGAGCAGGGAAAGCAACCTCGAGCCCGAGTAAGACAAATGATGTTATCAATGCCATGATCAACAGGCCGATAGTATGGGGCAATTTTAAAAATGCGTGATTGATCCATCCAAACAATGCGGATAGCACGAGCATCACGGCAGCAATTTCAAATAAAGATAGCATTGATTCCCCTCTTTCTTTATGGGCTTATATCAATTTAGTGCTCATGGTAACAGAGCAAAGATACATAGGGATAAGTGTTATGAACAATAAATTTTTACTCGGTATTGCAGCGAGCGCAATATTAGGCCTTGTGTCTTGCCAAGCCTCTGAAGTCGAGATTAAAGCTGATATATGCAATGCTAATCTTGTTGTTCTCGGAACAGCCCAAGATGCTGGCAAACCGCAAATCGGCAACAGTGCTGATCCTGCTTGRMSAGNATTNCCNYCATTSANNYASGYRCWRMCMGTKYYSWTGCNYTSKTYRRYAGNGWANMYGKMRCRKRYKCRKKSWWYGMTNCMRCKYSMRRTGTKRAWTRCNSWRMTRSATMTKWTGGAMATYRRMAGTGNMWGTNGAWKKRYTSARACTCNNGGNCGNWGMYRWTSMYRWYSYRCGGCCATNANTGGNNSGYMCYRTSYRGGTCKANCNNARWKWGKCMKYRWMSCTNRKKKRTGCANRMGTMTATNCNNSCYKTTTACGCCATGCCGAAAATGGCAAATTTTCTTGAGAATAACGGCCCGTGGGATTTGCTGGTAAAGCTGAACAATATCGACATCAAACCGCTCGTAGATCAGACCAGTGTTAAGATTAGCGCCGCTATTTCGGTCACGCCTTTTATGGTTCCGCACCGGGGGGAATATACTGAAACTGTCGGTTACCGCATACAAGGTGCGCGTAAGTCCGCCGTTTACATCCCTGATATTGATAGCTGGGAGCAATGGGCTGAAGCTGGCACAAARCTYGATACTATTATCGCCGMYAATGATTWTCTGTTCCTGGACGGGACGTTTTATAGCGGCGACGAACTTCCGGGCCGCGATATGAGTAAAATACCCCATCCGACAATTACCCATACTATGGAACTGCTAAAACAGTTAGACCCTGCAAACCGTGCGAAAATCCGCTTCATCCACCTCAATCATTCAAATCCGGCACATGATGTCAATACTATTGCTTTTGAGGACATAGAAAAAGCCGGATACAAACTAGCCCGAGCAGGCGAGAGAATTTGTCTGGATTAAGGCCGTAGACAATGAGTTTTTAAGTTTTCTCAGGAAACAGTTGTAGCAATCCGGCCCGGCTAGCGTTTGTTATGCCGCGTTCTGTAATCAGGCCCGTGATATATTTCCTTGGTGTTACATCAAACGCATCATTCCTAGTTTTTTTGGGGTCGGGCATTGTCGTTACGCGGCGGATGACGCCTTTTTCGTCGCGGCCCGTAATCCAGCCGACTTCCTGCTCGCCGCTACGGACTTCAATAGGAATTTCTTTTAGGCCGTCTTGCATGTCCCAGTCTATGGAATTGGACGGGGCACAGACGTAAAACGGGACGTTGTTATCAAACGCAGCGAGGGCCTTTAGGTATGTGCCGATCTTGTTGCAGACATCACCTGTGGCAGTTGTGCGGTCTGTGCCGACAAAACAAATGTCCACCAATCCGTGTTGCATTAAATGGCCGCCGCTGTTGTCAGTTATTACTGTGTAGGGAACGCCGTGTTGTTCTAACTCCCAAGCGGTTAGGCGGGCACCTTGGGAGCGTGGGCGGGTTTCGTCGACCCAAACATGGACATCCATACCGGCGTTAAACGCCTTGTAAATCGGTGAAATAGCAGTGCCCCAATCTACCGTGGCCACCCAACCTGCATTACAATGGGTCAGGATATTGATGGTTGCGCCGTCTTTGTGTTTTGCGATTTCGTCCAGCAGTGTTTTGCCGTAATCGCCGATATTGGAGCACATCTGCGCGTCATCATCACAATTTTTGGCGGAGAGTTTGAACAGCGCGTCGGCGCGTTCTGCTTCGGCCAGACCGTCCACCGCTTTCATGCATTCGTCGATGGCCCATTTCAAATTAACGGCTGTAGGGCGTGATGCATTGAGCACATCATAAGCGGTTTTTACGGCGGTACCTGACGGGTCATTACGCACAGAAACGGCCATGCCGTACATAGCGGTGGCACCAATACAAGGGGCACCGCGCACTTTCATATCGGCAATTGCGGCGCGGGCATCTTCTAGGTTTTCTATGGGGATGATTTTAAGCTCATGGGGGAGAAACCGTTGGTCTATGATTTTGACAGTATCGTTTTCCACCCAAATGGTGCGCATATCTTGGCCGTTAACCTTCATTCTCTTCTCCGTTTTCTGGCTCCAAATTTTTATAACATTCCGGTGTCCAACGCGGTGTGCAGATAGATTGAAACACCAATTCTTCGTCTGATTTATTTATCACGCGCTGGCTTTGGCCTATATTTATTTTAACGCAATCCCCCGCTTTGATTGGCATTTCTAGTCCCTCGACCTCAATAATGCCACTGCCGCTTTCCATGACATACCATTCGGTAATACTCAGGCTATGTAATTGTGTTGTGCTACCTGCCGGAACACGAAACCGGGCGAGGGACAGGGCAGGTTCTTCAGGTGCGTTCATCAATTCACGGATGTAAATTCTCTCATCAAGCCAGAATTCGTCCGGGTTTGGAGATTTGAAAATATGCGGGATTTTATCTTTATTTCTAGTGGGCATGTAAACTGATTTGCAATAAATTACCGCTCGTGGCAAGACACATAAAATTAAAGGATAATGTATGAAAAATCTCTGGTCGGATGCGGATGCGCAAGCCGTAGTTGTTAAATATGCAGACAAGGGGGTCAATGAAGATTTGGCTCTCAGGGTTTATACATCAAGGCTCATAGGCGGCGTGCCTGCATTGGTTATCCACGGCGGCGGCAATACTTCGGTTAAGACCCGCATGCAAGATTTCCTCGGCAATGAAGTGGATGTACTTTGTGTTAAAGGGAGCGGCTGGGATTTAGCGACGATTGAGCCTGCAGGCTTGCCCGCGCTTTACCGTGAGCCGTTGGGCGAAGTGCGGTCTTGGGCGAAAATGTCCGATGAAGACATGGTCAAGTTCCAGCGTTTAAACCTATTGGACCCGGCCTCGCCTAACCCGTCCGTAGAAACGCTTTTGCATGCCTTCTTGCCCCATAAATTTGTTGATCATTCCCATACCAAAGCCGTCCTTTCTGTGTCAGACCAAAAAAACGGTATGGCAATTTGCAAAGAGATTTACGGCGATAAAGTCGCTATTCTACCTTATGTTATGCCGGGGTTTGAACTGGCTAAGGCGACGGCTGATCTTTATGATAAACACCCGGATATCGAAGGTATTGTCTTGCATAAACACGGCTTATTTACCTTTGGGGATACGGCGAAGCAGTCTTATGACCGGATGATAAAATTGGTATCGCTGGCGGAAAAATATATCGCTTCCAAGCCTGCTTATAGTCCCGAAAAAACCGACATGAATGCAAGGCCCGCTAAGGTTTGTGATATTGCACCGATTATTCGCGGGGCTTGYTCAGTTGATAATAGTGGTGGAAGTTTTTCGCGCCTTGTTATGGATTTTCGCACCTCACGACAAATTCGGGCATTTGTGGATAGTGAAAACATAGCCAAGGATGGGCGGCGCGGTGTGATGACACCTGACCATATTATCCGCACCAAAAATAAGCCGCTGATATTACCATTTGCAACAGCTTTGGGCATGGATACATACAAAGACACGGTAACCAAAGAAGTAGAAAAATACCGCAAAACTTACATAAAATATTTTGATAAAAACAACAAAAAAGCGGGCGGCATTAAAACCATGCTCGATCCAAGCCCGCGTGTSGYTTATGCGCCGGGATTAGGATTGTTCGGCATGGGCGCAAATGCCAAAGCTGCTCGTGTTGCAGCCGATTTAGCCGAAATATTGGTGGCGACCATATTGGACGCTGACCGGGTCGGGCGCTATGAAGCTTTGCCCGAGCACGAATTATTCGACATGGAATATTGGTCATTGGAGCAAGCTAAACTTGGTAAGAGCAAACCTTTGCCTTTGGCGGGGCAAGTGGCGGTCATTACGGGCGGCGGCGGCACAATAGGAGCAGCAACGGCTCGGTTATTTGCCGCGCAAGGCGCGCAAGTCGTAATGATCGACCAAGACCTCACAAGTGCGAAGTTGGTTGCGGATGAAATCGGTGGGCTTGCAATCAAGTGCGATGTCACCAACTCAAAAAACATTGAGGCTGCGTTTCGAAAACTATGCGAAGTTTATGGCGGCGTAGATATTTTGGTGTCTAATGCAGGGGCGGCATGGGAAGCGGCTATGGACACGATGGACGACGACCTTTTACGGAAAAGTTTTGAGCTCAACTTTTTTGCACATAATAAAATGGCGCAAGAGGCCGTCCGGATTATGAAGGCTCAAGGTACAGGCGGCGCGTTGTTGTTCAATGTCTCGAAGCAAGCCGTTAATCCCGGAGCCAATTTTGGTGCGTATGGTTTGCCCAAAGCAGCGACTATGTTTTTGRTGCGGCAATATGCGTTGGARTGCGGTACATACGGTATCCGTGCTAATGCGGTCAATGCGGACCGCATTCGATCAGGTTTGCTGGACAATAAGATGATTGCCGGACGCTCCAAGGCGCGCGGATTGTCCGAATCTGATTATTTGGGCGGTAATTTACTAGGCCGCGAAGTTTTGGCCGAAGATGTAGCGCAAGCATTTTTGCACCATGCTTTGGCTTTGAAAACCACGGGTGATGTCACCACGGTGGACGGCGGCAATGTYGCRGCGATGATGCGCTAATTGGGAGTGAGGTGATTATGGCAGTTTCTGATTTACTGGATTTAACTGGACATACGGCTTTGGTAACGGGGGCAGGAGGCGGTATTGGTTCGTCTATAGCCCGCAAATTGGCAGATGCTGGAGCACGGGTGGTTTTGCATTACAACAGCAGTAAAACCGGTGTTGAAAGCCTTGCTAACGAGATAGGAGCCGAGCGGGTGTACGGCTGTGATCTTTCAAAATCCGCCAAAATCAAGGCTATGATCAACACTTTGGTCAGTGAAGACCGGACGCCGGATTTGCTGGTTAATAATGCCGGCGTACAAACGGTTGCTTCTTTACTGGATGCTGATGAACAGGTCTGGCAGGACATCAATAAGGTCAATCTCGGCGGTGTTTATGCGCTGACTAAATATGTTGCCCATGCCTTGGTTGCAGAAAAGCGCAGCGGGGCTATTGTCAATATAGCCTCAATCGAGGGTCTCGATCCTGCGGAAGGTCATGCCCATTATGCAGCGTCCAAAGCGGCGGTACTAATGTACACACGCGCCAGTGCATTGGAGCTGGGGCCCCATAATATTCGCGTAAATGCAGTTGCACCTGGACTTATATCGCGCCCAGGTATCGAAGAGGATTGGCCGGACGGCGTTGAGAGGTGGCGAGCACGTGCGCCGCTCACACGTCTAGGTACAGGTGAGGATGTAGCGAACGCGGTATTGTTCTTACTAAGCCCGGCCGGAGTGTGGATTTCGGGCAACACTCTACAAGTAGATGGGGGTATGGGGGCGCAAAATAGGTGGTAATTTCAGTACATATAATTTAAGACTATTAGGAATCGGCGTACCGTATTTCGATTCGTAAACAAATTGGTGAATACCACTAATCCTGCATTTATGATTGGGTGGGTGGTTATAACAAGAATTTTTTNARAGGGGGATGCAYATGTCTGCACCTAATAATACAATGAAACGCGCAATGCTTTTGGGCGCTAGCGCACTTACAGCAAGCGCACTCCTGTTTAGCGGCTCTGCCTTTGCACAGATTGATGAAGTGATCGTTACAGCGCAGAAGCGCGAAGAAAACATCCAGGATGTGCCGATCTCTATTACGGCAATGCCTGCTTCTGAGATTAATACCATCCTACAAGGCGGTGGTGACATCCTAAGTCTAGCCAACCGCACCCCTGGTCTTTATGCAGAAAGCTCAAACGGTCGTACGGCCCCACGTTTTTACATTCGTGGCCTTGGTAATACAGACTTTGCCCTACAGGCAACGCAGCCTGTTTCCATCATTATGAATGATGTGGTTATGGAAAACACATTGCTGAAATCCTTTCCGCTATTTGATGTGGAGCAGATTGAGGTGCTTCGTGGACCGCAAGGAACTTTGTTTGGCCGCAATACTACGGCGGGTATTATTAAGTTGTCTTCAGTAAAACCTTCGCAAGAAACAGATATGCGGTTTTCCACGAGCTACGGTACATACGGCTCCATGAATACACAGGTTGCTGTTGGTGGTGCACTTTCAGATACTTTGTCTGGTCGTCTTTCCGGCGCACTTATTCGTCGTTCTGATTATGTAGACAATACATTCACTAATGAAAAAGATGCTCTGGGCGGATTTGAAGATTTGGCTGGTCGTGCGCAATTACTCTGGACACCTACGGAAGCTTTGGACGTATTGCTTGATGTTCATGCTCGTGATGAAGAAGGCACTGCAACATTGTTCCGTGCTAATATCCTGACCACTGGCTCAAATGATGTGAATAGCAATTTTGTTAAAGACGAAGTTGCCTATGACGGCGGCGCTGGTAACCCGCAAGAAATTAATTCTAAAGGTATTACTCTTAATGTGTCTTATGACTTAGGTGCAGCGACGCTTACATCTATCACCGCATTTGAGGAGGCTACTGGCCTTTCACGCGGCGATATCGATGGTGGTTTTGGTGCTGTATTCTTGCCATTTATGGGTCCTGGTTTCATCCCGTTCCCGTCTGATACAGGCAATGAATATTTCACCAATCAATACACGCAGGAAATACGTTTAGCCAGTAACGGTGACGAAGCACTTAAATGGCAGCTCGGTGCATTTTTATTCAGATCAAAAATGAAGGCTTTAACTGATCCAGGATTTGTTCCGCCGTCAATATTGGTTGATCACAAGAAAGCTTGGGCTATTTTCGGCCAAGGGTCTTACGATTTTAATGATACAACAACGCTTACAGGTGGTATCCGTTACACAGAAGATAAAGCAGATTTATCCGTGTTTAACCAACCCGGAGCACCGGTTCCTGAAACAAAGATCGATGCGAGCGAAGTTAGCTGGGACATTAGCTTGAACCACGCCGTGAACGAAAATGTCAATGTATATGGTCGTGTTGCTCGCGGTTTCCGTGGCCCGTCTATCCAAGGCCGTGACGTTGCTTTCTTTGGTGGTGTGACAACTGCACAACCTGAAACCATTCAATCATATGAGCTTGGATTTAAATCCATGTTGGCTGACAACAGACTGCGTTTCAATGCAGCGGCATTTTACTATACTGTAAAAAATCAGCAGTTTACTGCTGTTGGCGGTACAGGAAATAATGTTGGTCTGATCAATTCTGATAAAGGCGTTGGTTATGGGTTTGAAGCTGATGCAACTTGGGCCGTTAATGATTTTCTAAATCTAACTGCTGGCTTTGCGCTTAACGAAACGGAAATTAAGGACAATACTCTCAGCGTTGCTGTTTGTGGTTCTGGGCTATGTACTGTGACTGACCCGCTGAATGTAAATGGCCGTGCTCTGGTTAACGGAAATCCGTTCCCGAATGCTCCGAAAATTACCGCTAACTTTATTGCTGACTACAAAGCGCCTATCAATGATAGCATGAACTTTGTAGCTTCTTTGGATGGTTCAATTCAGGGACACACTAATCTGTTCTTGTATGAATCGCTTGAGTATTTCACATCTGGTAACTTTGAACTTGGCGGCAAGCTTGGTTTGACTTTTGAAGATGACAAATACGAACTTTCCGTATTTGCCCGTAACTTAACCGACGAAGTTAACATTGCAGGCGGTATCGACTTTAACAACAACACTGCGTTTGTTACAGAACCGCGTATTGTTGGTGTTATGTTTAGTGCCAGAAACTAAGTTTTAGGAACTTAACTTTAGGCATACAATTTATTATGAGCCCCGCAGTTTTCTGCGGGGCTTTTTCTTTGACCACGGAGCAAACAGGCGTAGTATCTACTTATGTTAACTGCTGAACAGAAATGCGAATTCAAAGATAATGGCTTTATCATTTTGCCAGATTTTAAATCCTGTGCAGAGATAACTGCACTTAAATTTCGTGCCAACGAAATAGCCGCATCGCATGATTTTGATGTCAGCAAAGAAGTGTTTTCCACGGACCGCCAGCGCGGGCCACAAGCTGACAGGGTGCAGGATTATTTTTTGGGATCAGCCAACGAAATTCGTTGTTTTTTTGAAGAAAAGGCATTTGGGACAGATGGAAGCTTGGTGCAGCCGCTCGAGCAATCTATCAACAAGATCGGCCATGCTATGCATGATCTTGACCCTGTGTTTCACAAGTTTTCCCACGGTGACAAACTGGCGGAATTGGCTGCGGACGTTGGCTTGAGCCAGACACAAATTTGGCAGTCCATGTATATTTTCAAACAGCCCCGTATTGGCGGTGAAGTTGGCTGGCATCAAGACACCGGGTTCTTCTACACGACACCGCAATCCGTCACCACGTTTTGGTTCGCGGTGGATGATGCGACCCTTGAAAACGGCTGTATTTGGGTAGAGCCGGGGGGGCATAAATCTTCATTGCGTCAGCAATTTACGCGTGACGGCCGTCAAACTAAATTGATAGATTTAGACACCACGCCGTGGCCGAATACCAAAAGCGCCGTACCCGTAGAGGTTAAAGCTGGGACCTTGGTCTGTTTTAACGGCATGTTGCCCCATTATAGTGCTCCCAATACTTCCGATCATGCCCGCCATGCTTATACTCTACATGTGACGGATGGTGCTTGTCGTTATGCGCCAGAAAACTGGATACAAAGAAGTAATACCCTTCCAGTATGCGGGTTTGTATAATGGTGCAAAAAGCTTACAGATCACAAATTTTTCATCTACTGGATGACCCACATGTGGACGTAAAAGCCTATGAATATTTCAAAGATGGTTTGCTCATAATCGAAGATGGTCATGTCAAAGCCGTTGGGCCGTACCGGACATTAGCCAAGACCTTACGTTCGTCTACGAAAATCCAGCATTATAAAAATCACCTTATCATGCCGGGGTTTATCGACACCCATATCCATTTCCCGCAGGTTGATATTATTGGCTCCTATGGTCGACAATTGCTGGACTGGTTGCGGGATTATACTTTCCCGGCGGAGATGGCTTTCAAAGACCCGAAAGTCTGCGCCGAGACTGCAAAGTTTTTTGTGCGTGAACTCCTGCGCAACGGTACGACGAGTGCGTTGGTGTTTGGCACGGTTCATGAGGGTTCCGCAGATGCGTTGTTTATTGAAGCGCAAAAGAAAAACATGCGCCTGATTGCGGGTAAAGTTTTGATGGATAGGGGAGCACCCAAGGGCTTGCYCRAMSKSRAMSRMWWKRKYYKRKCTGCNMCWWRRMRKYKSWKWRRMRRMYKSYAMRRTWSSGRTRRKCTTGGYTATGCCATCACCCCGCGTTTTGCACCGACCTCGACCTCGAAGCAATTGGCTATGGCAGGCGTGCTTAAGGCCGAAAACCCCACAGTCCATGTCCACACCCATATGTGTGAGAACAAGGACGAGATAAAATATGTGGGCGAGCTGTTCCCGGATTCTACGGATTATCTGGACGTTTACGCAAAGCACGGCTTGGTCGGGGATAAGACCGTATTGGCGCATGGCGTTCATCTCAGCACGTCTATGTGCAAACGTATTTCTACGTCCGGGGCAGCCATTTCCCTGTGCCCGACGTCCAATATGTTTATCGGCTCCGGCCTTTTTAACTTATCGCAACTGCGCCGCCACAAAATCCGCCATGCGCTGGGCACAGACATTGGCGGCGGCACCAGTTTTTCTTTGCTGACCACTATGAATGCAGCTTACTCCGTGTGTCAGCTACGTGATTTATCGCTGTCGAGTATGGACGCATTTTATATGGCAACATTGGGCGGGGCCAAGGTGCTCGGTATGGATAAATATGTCGGTAATTTCGAGCCGGGCAAAGAAGCCGATTTCGTGGTCATGGACCTCAAAGCTACACCGCTCATCGCGCGCAGGTTAAAAACCGCCAAACGCATGAAAGCCATGTTGTTTGCCATCATGATTATGGGCGATGACCGCATGATCGCCGAAACGTTTGTCATGGGGCGGTCGGTTTATAAAAAGTAATGGGAAGATAATTTTATACTTACCTGTCATCCCGGGCCCTTTTTGTATTAAAATTGGCCGGGATCTCATAGGTTAGACTAAACGACGAGGTCCCGGCTCTGCGCCGCAAGAGCAGCTTGGCCGGGATGACAACTTTAAAGGAWTTTATGARCGACCTCTTCAAGCAAAAYGAAACCCGTACYGCTGTGTTYTCYGATTGCCGGACWTGGCGYTATCGRYTGGCGCAAATWTGGGACGAGAGYAAAGACCCGCTCTATTGGCTCATGCTCAACCCGAGCACGGCYGACGAAGTGCAAAACGACCCGACCGTAGARCGCTGYGAACGGCGGGCACGCATGTGGGGTTACGGCGGCTCYGTTGTGCTCAATATYTTYGCHTACCGTGCCACAGACCCCAAAGACATGCGCGCCACCCCTGATCCKAACGGCCCKGAAAAYGATAAATGGATAAGAGAACTAGCSGCCATGAGCCAGCAAGTCACCGTCATTGGCGGTTGGGGYGAGCACGGTAAACACATGGATAGAGGCCARRSYRTTCGCGATATTTTCAAATCAGAAAATGGCCGTCTACAAGCCCTAAAAATAAACGCCTCAGGCCACCCCGCCCATCCGCTCTATATAGCYTACGAAAAAACCCCGTTTGCGATTGAGCTTTAGGTAAACCAATTCTCTCTTCGCCGCTCATCCCGTTGTAAAACGGGATCCATGGTGAAAGTGGATAGGTGGACCCCGTTTTACAACGGGGTGAGCGGTGATGGTGATATTAAGAATTACTTCTGTACGCTTCCCATGCTGACCAAAATAACATGCTATCTTCTTCATTATATAAAGGCGTACTGACATTTTTGAATGTTGGTAACTTCGACAACTTTAATAGAATTTCAAAGAAAATTTCCAATGATTGGGCGTTCCAAATTTCTGCCATACAATAGTCAAATACCAGTCCATTTTCCCAGAAACCCACACCTAAACTGGGAATTGGTTTGCCGTTGATGCTTTTGATATCATTGAACATAATATGAGATGTCCCTATTGGCGAATTAGCGCAAAGTTTTGTGGAGTTGTCCTCATATTGTATGCTCACAATGTGGTTTTCAACTGATAAAATATATTCGGTATTTTCTCCTGATAGGCATTTCAAAATAGAAAAGGCATGCTCCACGTCGGTGAAATTGTTAAAGTTTAACTCAATCTCAGGAAGTGAACCGTCATTCTCATTAAAGAGATGCTTAAGTTTATGCCATAGCATTGATATGGGCACTACTCCCCCTCAATCCAAACCCGTAGCATTTCGCGTTCTTTATCCGTCATTTCTGTCTCGTTCCCGAGCGGCATGTCTTTGCCGGTTACTGCGCGTTCCATGATGAGGGYTTTGTTTTGTTTTATGAGCGCATCCGTGTCCAAACGAAATCCTGACGGTGGTTCGTCAAAGCTTTCGTGGGTTGGATTTGGGGCATGGCAAGCAGTACAGTGGGTATCCATGATTTGTCGCACATTTTCGAAACTGACTTGGCCCACCGTTGGTGCAGCTGGCTTTTTAAGGGCGAGCGGGAAGGTCATGGCGGCGACCATGAAGATGACTGCGGCGATTGCGAACGGCATTTTGGGTTTGGTGGTGTGGCGCAGATTAAAATAATGGCGTACGGCTATGCCGGCCAAGGAGATAAGCGCAAGGCTGAGCCATCCCACGCCCGATCCGTAGGTCATAGGGTAATGGGCACTGGTCATAATGAACAGCACGGGCAAGGTCATGTAGTTATTGTGCATAGAACGCAGCTTGGCGGCTTTGCCAAATTCTGGATTAACCGGACGCCCTGCAATAAGATCAGCCACCACGATTTTTTGGTTCGGGATGATATTGAAAAACACATTGCCCGCCATCATCGTACCGATCATGGCGCCGACCTGAATATAAGCAGCGCGGTCAGAGAACATCATGCCTGCTGCAACTGCCGACAATGTCAGTAAGATAAACAACAATATGGCAAACAGGCCGGGACGTTTTCGCAATGGTGATTTACACATCAAATCGTACAAAATCCAACCACCCGCAAGCATACCCATACTGGCACCAATAGCCTGCCAATTCGTCAGTGCCATTTTGCTCTTGTCGATCAGGTATAGATTGGCGCCGTAATAATAGATCACCGCCATCAATGCGAAACCGCTAATCCATGTGAAATAGGCTTCGTATTTGAACCAATGTAAATGCTCCGGCATATTCGCAGGCGCGGACATGTATTTCTTATTGTGGTAAAACCCGCCGCCGTGCACAGACCAAAGCTCTCCGTCAGGTTCGCCTTTTCTGACCTTTTCGGGGCGTTCTAGATTATTGTCGAGCCAGACGAAATAGAAACTGGCGCCGATCCAGGCGATGCCCGTAATTACATGCAGCCATCTTATGGACAATGAAATCCAGGAATAAAAATCAATGCTCATGTGTTTTCCCCATATGATGCTTCAAGTTTTTGTAAGAGTTGTGCGGCAACACTGGCCGCGATAATTTCCGGTTCTTTGCCTTGTATGCCTTGGATACCAATAGGGCAAGTCAGGCGGGATAATTGTCTATTGGTAAAACCGTCTTTCTTCAGGCGCGACATAAACCGTGCTCTTTTTGTTTTGGAACCAATGAGACCGAGAAAGGCAAAATCACCCCGTTTCAAAATAGCGCTCACCAGGCCGTAATCCAAACTGTGATCATGGGTCATGACTAGGAACAATGTATGTTTTGCTGCCGCCGATACAGCGTCCACTGGGTCAGAGTACGGCAATACGCCGCCAATAATTTTGTCGTTGCGATTGTCATAAAGCCTTAGCGTGAAGGGCAGGGGTGCGAGAGCAATCGCCACGGCACTGCCCACATGCCCGACACCGAATAAGCACACAGAAGCTGATTTTAATGCTGGCATGTCAGGCATGTCTTCTTGTGCCTTAACAACTGAAAAAGATAACTCTACCCGCCCGCCACAACATTGTTCAACGTCCGGACCGAGGATGTAGTCGAGCGTTTGCTGTCTATGCCCGCTCTCCAGGCAGTTCCGTGCAGTTTTTATTGCTGCATATTCCAAATTACCGCCGCCAATTGTGCCGTATTCATCCCCGCCATTCTCATTCGTATTTGTGACCAGCATTATTGTACCCGTATCACGCGGTGTTGAGCCTTCGGTTGCGGTGATGGTAACGAGACAAAATACTTCGCCTTGTTTTAAGAGGTCGCTCGCCGTTTCTCGCCAATTAAACATCAGTGATCGAGGTCACTGCCCGCAGGATTTCTTCGGGGGTGCATGGGGCATTTAGGTTAGCGCGAGATTTATAATGAGTGCTGGCACAGACCGCATCAGCCAAAGCGCAATAGACGGAGTTGGCTAACATAAAGGGTGGTTCGCCTACGGCTTTGGAGCGGTAAATTGTCTCCTCGCGGTTGCGGCCTTTTTCCCAAATCGCAATGTTCATAATTTTCGGGCGGTCGCCTATCGTTGGAATTTTGTAAGTGGATGGTGCATGGGTTTTTAAATGCCCTGCATCATCAAATACGAGTTCTTCGGTGGTCAACCAACCCATGCCTTGAATAAACCCGCCCTCAATTTGCCCCATATCTACGGCTGGGTTAAGGCTTTGCCCGCAGTCATGCAGGATGTCGACGCGCGTAACTTTGTTTTCTCCGGTGAGGGTATCAATGATGACCTCGGAAACGGCAGCGCCGTAAGCATAGTAGTAAAATGGACTGCCCATCAAAGTCACAGGGTTGTAGCGGATTTTAGGCGTTTTATAAAACCCGGTGGCGGACAATTGTATGCGGGCTTCATAGGCGGAACGGGTCAGGTCTGCGAAGGATATGGATTGATCACCGCCGATAATGATACCGCTTTTAAAACTAATGTCAGTTTCCGCACATTTGAATTTTTTGGCAGCGTGGGTAATCAGCCTAAGCTTGATTTTGCGCGCCGCATTCAGTGCCGCCATACCGTTGAGATCAGAGCCGGATGAGGCCGCAGTAGCAGAAGTATTGGGGACTTTATCGGTTCGCGTCGCGCTGATCTTGATTTGCTCTAGCGGGATTTTAAATTCTTCCGCCACCACTTGCGCCACCTTGATGAACAGACCTTGCCCCATTTCTGTACCGCCGTGGTTAAGATGCACTGACCCGTCCGCGTAAACATGGACGAGGGCTCCGGCTTGGTTGAGAAAGGTTTTGGTGAAACTAATTCCGAATTTCACAGGCGTAATCGCTATGCCTTTTTTCAGGATTTTACTGGTTTTGTTATAAGCGCGGATATCTGCACGGCGTGTGCGGTAGTTGCTACTCTCCGCTAACTCTTCGAGTATTTCTTTGACCACCGCGTCTTCAACTGTTTGGCCGTAAGGTGTTTCGTTGGTTTTGTTCTTTTCGGGTTCTTGGCCATAAGCATTGAGCAGCCGCACATCCAGCGGGTCTTTACCCAACCTAAATGCGATGTCTTCTATTATGCGCTCGATCCCGATCATACCTTGCGGGCCACCGAAGCCGCGAAATGCTGTGTTGGAAACCGTATGGGTTTTGTAGCGGTGAGAGGTGATTTTCGCAGTTGGTAAATCATATGAATTATCAGCGTGGAACATGGCGCGGTCATTGATCGGCCCCGATAAATCTTTCGATCGTCCACAGCGGGATTCCAGTACAATATCCAGCCCGACAATACGTCCGGTATCGTCAAACCCACAATCATAACCATAGATAAAATCATGGCGTTTGCCTGTCATTTTCATATCGTCGTCACGGTCGAGACGGCATTTAACGGCTTTTCCTGTTTTGGTCGCGGCAATGGCACAGGCAGCGGCCATGATCGCGGGTTGGGTTTCTTTACCGCCAAAACCCCCACCCATGCGGCGTACTTCTACGGTTACATCCTTTTGTGTTTTGCCAAGAACATGAGCCACTAAATGCTGGATTTCTGTTGGGTTTTGCGTTGATGAATAGACATGCACATCGCCGTCCTCGAGTGGGAGCGCCATGGCAATCATGCCCTCAAGATAGAAATGATCCTGCCCACCCATGACAAATGAACCTTTAATACGGTTGGGAGCGGTTTTGATGGCCGCTGGCGCATCGCCCTTGGTTATGGTTTTTGAATTTTCAATAGTGAGGTCGGCGGCCCTAGCTTGCTCAATTGTCGTGATTGCGGGCAGGGCATCATATTCTATTTTCGCCATCATAGCTGCTTGTGTCGCCAATTCACGAGTGGTCGCAGCAACCGCGAAAATTGGCTGTCCCACATATTCTACTAAGCTTTCAGCAAATAGGGGGTCGTCACCGCCAAAGGGGCTGACATCATTATGTCCGGGAATATCTTTGGCGGAGAGGACACATTGAACCCCGCGCGCATTTTTTACAGCCGATAAGTCCATGGATTTAATCTTGGCGTGAGCATGGGTGCTCATGGCAATATACATATGCAGCAGTGCTTTGGGTTCCGGGATATCGTCAAGATATCTTGCTGTGCCGCATGCCTGTTTTAGGGCACTATCATGCTGGATAGACTTATACACACTCATGCGTTCGCTCCCAAGACATGGAGAGCATTACCAGACCGGTCTTCCAGAAAAGCTTTTAAAATCAAGTTTTGCGCCACTTGCATACGGTAGTTTTTGGTGGCACGCATATCGTCTATTGGCGTGAAGTCGGCAGAAAGTGCACCCATTGCACTGCGTATATTCTTCTCAGTCCAATCATTGCCTTCCAGTATTTTTTCCGCAGCCGCCGCCCGTTTTGGCGTTGCTGCCATGCCGCCGTAAGCTATGCGTACAGTGGAGCAGACACCGTCCACAAGATCAAAACTCATAGCCATACAAACGGCGGAGATATCGCTCTCGAACCGTTTAGAAATTTTGTAGGCATAATAGTTTTGATGAATGCCGGGTTTGGGTACGATGATGGATTTAACGATTTCGCCTTTGCGTAAATCCTGCTTGCCGTAGTCTATGAAATAATCTTCAAGCGAGATGGTGCGTTCGCCTTCTAGGCTTTGCAAAACCAGTTTGGCACCAGCTGCAATCAATAATGGCGGCATGTCACCGATGGGGGAACCGTTAGCAATGTTGCCGCCGATTGTACCGAGGTTACGAACTTGTGCCGCGCCAATGCGGCGTATCACTGTGTCCATGTGTGGATAAAACACGCCAAGCTTGGTTATGGCGTCTGTGTATTTTACGCCTGCGCCTATGTGAACAGCATCTTCGGTTTGTGAGGTTGTACTAAGCTCTGCAACATTGCCTAGATAAATAATTGTATGGAGGGTTTTATGATGTTTGGTTACCCATAGCCCGATATCAGTGCCGCCCGCGAGGAGTGTTGCGTCTGGGTGCTCGGTGGTCAGTTCAGCGAGTTGTTCCAATGTTTTTGGAATGTAAAACCGTTTATCTATCCCGTAGATAGTGGCGCTAAGTTTTATCATTTCGTCGTGTTGTAATGTGGCAAGTTGCTCCGAGTTATTATCAGGCTGTGCGCCTGGACCCATCGCCATCGCAGCATCAATGATAGGGCCGTAACCTGTACAACGACAGAGATTGCCTGCTAAAGCTTCGTCTATATTCTCACGTGTCTTTGACATACCGTCCGCTTGGAGTGCGACAAGTGACATGACGATACCCGGTGTGCAGAACCCACATTGGGAGCCATGTTTTTCAGCTACCAGTTTTTGAATTTCGTGCGGTGCATTTGGTGTGCCAAGGCTCTCGACCGTACGAATTTCTTTGCCGTCTAATGTGCCCATAAATAAGATGCAAGTATTGACGGAGCGGCACCGGATTTTGCCGTCTACCAACTCGCCGAGCACCACAGTACAAGCCCCGCAATCACCTTCGGCGCACCCTTCTTTGGTGCCGGTTTGCATGCGCCGTTCTCGTAAATACTGTAACACCGTCATTGTGGGGTCGAGATGCCGTTCCGTGATAATTTCACCGTTCAGTAAAAATTGGATATGGTTCCGCACTAGCTACCCCGATATGTGGAATAACCGTAGGCGGATAGCAGGAGCGGCACATGGTAATGGCGTGCGGGGTCTGCGATTGTAAACTGGATCGGGATGATGTTTAGGAAGTCGGAACCGCCGTTTTCTGTCAGATAATCGCCCGCATGGAAGTCCAGACGGTATGTGCCTGCCGCGAAATCTTCGCCCTCTAAAAGTGGACTATCAACGCGGCCATCATCATTGGTTTTGTGGCTGGAGAGAAATTTAGCTTCGCCGCCTTCGATCCTGTATAAATCAATCCTGAGCTCTGCCGCAGGGCTACCCGTCATCGTGTCCAGCACATGTGTTGTTAATTTTGTCACGTCTCATCCTTTTCGTTCAGGTGAATATGGCGAACCACACAGACTTTATCAATAAAATTGTGGACAGAGGCGGGTCGGTCAAACATTATCACTTTATGACTTATCAACGAGATCTTTCCGGCTACGGACCAAACCCCCCACATCCAAAATGGCCAGGTGGGGCAAA
Organism: Robiginitomaculum sp.; assembly: GCA_002732905.1. Taxonomy (GTDB): domain Bacteria; phylum Pseudomonadota; class Alphaproteobacteria; order Caulobacterales; family Maricaulaceae; genus Robiginitomaculum_A. The sequence continues at coordinate 48,590 of NVTC01000005.1, read as the reverse complement.
AATTGCTGTGCAGTTCGTCTTGAACTATGAAGAGGGCGGCGAGAACTGTATTTTGCACGGCGACGACGGAGCGGARACYTTCTTGTCAGAAATCGTTGGTGCAGCACCCGTGCCAAATGCGCGGCATATGAGCATGGAAAGCTTGTACGAATACGGTTCACGCGCGGGGGTTTGGCGGGTGCTTAAGCTGTTTGAAGATGAAGGTTTGCCGTTAACAGTATTCGCCGTTGCCCATGCGCTTAAGCGCTCACCGCATATGGTAGACGAATTTTTGAAACGAGGGCACGAGATAGCTTCTCACGGCCTTAAATGGATAGACTATCAATATGTAGATATAGAAACTGAGCGGGCCCATATGGAAGAAACTATCGAGATATTTAAAAACCTGACCGGCTCTGCGCCGAAGGGTTGGTATACGGGCCGCACGAGCCCGAATACGCGTGACCTCGTTAGTGAATATGGTTTTAGCTATGATGCGGATGATTATTCCGATGATCTGCCGTTTTGGTCAACACAGGTGCAAAAACCGCATTTGATAGTGCCTTATACACTCGACACAAATGATATGCGGTTCTGTGCAGCCCAAGGGTTTAATGCGGGTGAGCAATTTTATACCTATTTGAAAGATGCGTTTGATACACTTTATGTTGAGGGCGAAGTAGCGCCGAAAATGCTGTCTATTGGCTTGCATTGCCGCATATCAGGACGACCTGCTCGCACGGCGGCTCTGGCTAAGTTTCTACGCTATGTAAAATCCCACGACAAAGTCTGGGTTGCACGCCGTATTGATATTGCTGAACATTGGCGCAAGGAATTCCCGCATGATGCTTGATGAATTCATGGCGGCGTTCGGTGGGGCTTATGAACATTCCCCTTGGGCAGCAGAACGAGGGTTTGATCCTGATTTCAGCTCTTCTTGTTGTGTTATTCCGGCCATGCGCAAAGCGGTAGATGCAGCTAGTGTATCTGAGCAAGATGCGCTGATCAAAGCCCATCCAGATTTAGCTGGCAAGCTGGCTTTGTCTGGCAGCTTGACGGCGAGTTCTACTCAGGAGCAAGCTGGGGCAGGGTTAGATCAATGTTCCCCGCGTGAGCTGAAAAAATTCCAAAAATACAATAGGGCCTACGCAGCTAAGTTCGGTTTCCCGTTTATTGTTGCGGTTAAAGGATTGAGCCGAAAGGATATTTTGAAAGCGTTTAAGAAACGGCTAAAAAATTCGGAAACTGAAGAACGCCAAACTGCGCTGGAACAAATACATAAAATCGCGGCAATCCGTATAGAGGCATGGTTTACCCAAAAGGCATAAGATGATGACAACACCTGATTTTACTAAAATGACTAATCTGGCTGCAACGCGCCTCGGTACGGAGGTCATCTATGCCACGGATGATTTTTTTGCTAACAAAGCCCGGTTGATAAACCCAGAAGCTCCGATTTTTGTGCCGGATAAATATGATGATAACGGCAAATGGATGGACGGTTGGGAAAGCCGCCGCAAGCGTATCGAGGGTCATGACTGGGCGGTGATCAAGCTAGGGCGCAGYGGTGTCATTARCGGCTTYGMRGTRGMCACRTCWCAYTTTACTGGGAACTTYCCWCCGTTYTGYTCAATCGAATTGGCCAATTCYAGYGCCGAAATRCCCGATGCATCCGAATGGCAAGAAGTYGTAGCTMAATCTGAGTTGCARGGCGATAGTCAGCATTATTATGCTATTGAAAGTGATCAAATCTGGACGCATGTGCGCTTGCATATTTATCCAGACGGCGGTGTGGCAAGACTGCGGGTTTACGGGCATGTGTTTATTGATTGGGACAATTTTAACCGAAGCCAAACCATAGACCTAGCAGCGCTGGAATACGGTGGTCGGGCGATCTACGCCAATGACACACATTTCGGGGTGCCGGAAAACCTAATCGCACCGGGCAAAGGCATCAATATGGGCGACGGTTGGGAAACTCGTCGCCGYCTWGAGCGGGCCAYCGAYCCMGAYTATTGGMCRCWAGCWCACGATTTCGCCGTTTTAGAGTTGGCACATGTGGGCGAAGTTGAACGCATCATTATCGACACAGCCTTTTTCAAGGGTAATTTCCCTGACCGTGTGTCCATTCAGGCGGTGAATGCGAGCAGTTTGTCGGATGCAGATATTATAGAGCAATCACAAGGATGGTCGGATCTGCTCCCCACGSAAAAAATGTCTGCTGATAGTGAACATGAATTTATGGTAGCGGACGCAAGCCCCATCACCCACATCCGTCTAAATATTTACCCAGACGGTGGGGTGTCGCGGTTGCGTCTGTTTGGGAAAGTTACAGGGTAATTGTTATAGGTTCAGATAASCGAACYTCATCACAATTATCACCRTCGCCACCTCTRTCTACSACCAGAARATCGCTCACGGCATTTAAAGCCAAGCTATAGTGGTGCCATGTGCCGGCGTAATAATTGACGCCTTGGTTGGCCCCCGCCAGAAATACCGCGACCTTGCTTTCATCAAACTCGCCTTTTGGTGCCACCACCACCAAATATGGGTTATCTGATAGCGGCATAAACATTTGCGTAGAMAGTRGATGSCGTTCCATGATCTCAATTTTTATGGGGTGCGGAAGCGGTTTACTACGAAAAATATTGACCAGTGTCTGGCCGCTTGCTGCACTCACATCTATAGCTGCCAAATCATGATAGCGTTCAGTTTGCCCGTAATTTATGGACTTGCTCTGACCACGTGCTTCGACCACATGGCCGAAAGGCGCAAAATTGGTGCTTGTAAGCGCTAATGGTGTTAGTATACGTGTCATTATGTTATAATATCATTTTCCTATTTCAGTTGACTATAGGTCTTGATTGCATTGGAGGCAAATGTGTTCGGGTTTAAGGCGCGTAAAAAATTAGCAAAAACGATTGGTCATGGAACAGATGAATTTGCCGTTTTGCGCGCAAATATAATTGGCCATGACGCTGTGATTAACGGCCCGTTCGGTGCGCGGCGTTTAATGTATGCAGATTATGTAGCCAGTGGACGTTCTTACGGGCCTATTGAAAATGTTATCCGCAGTTCCGTCTTGCCGCTTTATGCCAACACTCATACGGAAAGCTCGACGACCGGGCGGCAAAGTACGGCTTATCGTGAGCAAGCAAGGAGCATTATCGGGCATTCTTTAAACGCTGGTGAWGATGATGCTATTTTGTTTTGCGGTGCAGGTTGTACYGGGGCAATTGATAARCTGATCGGAATTTTACGGCTGAAATTACCGCAAGGRATGTCGCGTTAYGGGGTTGATACAAAAATCAAAGCCGCTAACCGYCCCGTTGTTTTTATYGGGCCATACGAACACCATTCCAACGATGTACAGTGGCGCGAGACCATTGCCGATGTAGTGACTATYGCWGAAACCGATGACGGTTTGGTGGACTTGGCYGATYTGGAARCTCAGCTTAAAAAATACAAGAAACGCCCAGTAAAAATCGGCAGTTTTTCAGCRGGAAGTAACGTAACYGGTATTTTAACGGACGTASAGCCCATAGCAAAATTGCTACACGAACAYGGTGCTATGGCTTGTTTTGATTTYGCCGCCTCAGCKCCYTATGARCCSATTGATATGAACCCWGTTGGCGGKACACCGCTGGACGCGATCTATATTTCTGTGCATAAATTTCTTGGTGGTCCCGGTACACCCGGACTGTTGGTGGTCAAAAAGAAATGGGCRCAAAATAAAACGCCGGTCATTCCTGGCGGCGGSACGGTGTCTTATGTCAGTCCATGCGCACAGGCATATCTTTCYGACGTAGAACACCGCGAAGAAGGYGGTACACCAGATATTGTTGGCGCYATTCGTGCAGGTTTGGTGTTTGATTTGCGMGACAAAATYGGGGCWRAGAAAATTTCCGYAATGGAGCACAGCTTTGCAGATASGGCGATTAAGCGTTGGGGCAACCATAAAAACATCCAACTGCTTGGYTCGCAAAAGGCAGAGCGKYTGCCTGTGTTTTCATTTTTGATCCGCAGTGATAAAAGYRMGGATAAATATTTRCACTATAATTTCGTAGTTGCRTTRCTGAATGATTTGTTTGGTATTCAAGCGCGTGGTGGYTGTTCCTGYGCYGGGCCSTACGGYCATAGATTGCTGGATATTGATCTAAARACTTCTGAGGAATACGAAGCCGTGATTTCCACGGGCGTCGAAATTTTAAAGCCGGGCTGGGTGCGGGTCGGATTTAATTATTTTTATTCAAAGAACGACGCAGAATTATTACTGCGTGCAGTAGAATGGATAGCTGACCACGGCGAAGAAATGYTGGCWTATTACGGVTTTGACAGTGCCACKGGTGTKTGGRCMCATGTAGATRCARSYGAAACMAAGATGAGTGATCTCACCGATCCCGACCAARCTATTTCTMTAAGATCCGCACCGGGCGGCATAGAYAAACTAATCGCTTATGCAGATCAATGTATCGAGGATACGCCGGCTTGTTGCGCCAARCCAAATTGTTGTATGCTCGATACGACGCCGAAGCAYTTACGCTGGTTTAGTCTTCCCAGCTAATTAATCTTCCAAGTTAAACTGTARCTCTGCCAATCGTGCATAAAGACCATCCCGCTTAACCAGTTCTTTGTGMGTGCCTTGGTCAACKATTTTACCGTCYTCWAGRACGATGATRCGGTCYGCYTTTTTCACAGTAGCAAGCCTATGTGCGATGACYARAGTTGTRCGGTCTTTGGAYARYACTGCGAAAGCRTTTTGCACGGCGCGTTCGCTCTCTGCGTCCAAGGCACTGGTGGCTTCGTCGAGYAGCAAKATGGGCGCRTCGCGSAGGATAGCRCGCGCGATRGCRACACGTTGTTGTTGTCCRCCYGATAGCGTTAGSGCTTTTTCGCCGAGATCCGTCTGATAACCGTCCGGCAGTTTCATGATAAAATCATGAGCGAAAGCGGATTTGGCAGCAGCAATAACCTCGTCGTCGCTAGCACCCGCGCGGCCATAACGAATATTGTCCATGGCCGAGCCCGAGAACAACGGCGTTGCCTGTTGCACGAATGCGAATTGCTGGCGTAGGGTTTCTGGGGTGAGGTCTTTGATAGCAATGCCGTCGATTTTTATTTGTCCCGACTGCGGATCATAGAAGCGCAACAGCAATTGGAACATGGTAGTCTTACCCGCACCAGACGGGCCTACGAGGGCCACGGTCTCGCCAGGTTTGACAGAAAAATTGATTTGGTTAAGAGCTGTTTCGTCCGGGCGGGTCGGGTAGGAAAAGGTCATGTCTTCTACGTCAATTGCGCCTTTAGCATTTTCTAACGCAACCGGGTTTTCAGGTGCCGTAATTTGCGGTACTTCGCCGAGTAGTTCGACGATGCGCTCACTGGCTCCAGCGGCACGAAGAAGGTCTGTCCATGTGGTAATGACAAAGCCGAAATTAGTGACCGTGACAAAAGCGAGAAATGAAAATTGAGCGATATCACCGCCAGTCATGTTGCCCGCAGATGCAGCATTAGCACCATACCATAGAACGCTAATCATGCCTGCTTGACCCAGACCGAACATGACGAAGGTCATGAGCGCACGCACACCGAGACGGGATTTTTGCGACTCAAATGTGTTTTCTACTGCATTTGCAAAGCGACCACGTTCGGTATCTTCTTGCGTGAAGGCTTGCACGGTTTGTATGGAGGACAGCGTTTCTGCCGCGCGGGCAGATGCGGTTGCTAGATTATCTTGTCCTTCGCGAGATAGGCGCTGTACTCTGCGACCAAATAAAATAACTGGAATAATAATCAAGGGACCAACGGCAAGCACCATCAAAGTCAATTTCCAACTTACGAGGAACATGATGATTAACGCACCTATGACAGATACAATGGAACGTAGGGCAATACTCATGCTTGAGCCAACAACGGTTTCAATTAGCATGGTATCAGTAGTCAATCGGGATAAAACTTCACCCGTTCGTACCCGCTCGAAAAATGAGGGGCTCAGTCCGGTAATGTGATCGTAGAGTTTCTTGCGTATGTCGGCAATCACCCGCTGGCCAAGCACACTAATGGTATAAAAACGGGCAGAGCCAAACATCGCCCCCATGACGGACACACCAATAAAGATTAGGAAATACATGCCGATATTACCTGGCTCTGCGATAGCTACTTTCTCGCACATTTTGATGTTCTCACCAGAACCATCAAAACCACAGTCCATGACATATTTAAGTGCATAGGACAGTAAAAGTCCGGACATTGAAGCCGCAAACAGGAAAAACACAAACAGAGCTAACAGCCTCGGATACTTGGTAATGAACGGCCATATTTTGCGCAGAGGTTTTAAGCTACGAGATTTTTTGCGGTGGGCTTTGTCGCGTTGCATATCTTGAATGAAAGTGGCACCTGCGCTACGGTCTATGTTATTTGTGTTATCTGATATTTTCATGGAACCTATGTAGGGTAGGTTTCAACAATCGCAAGGGCAAACACGCGCACGCGGTCTATTCAGATTTGCCCTTTAAGYTTTTTGGGCRCGTTTCATCAAAGCTGCACGGTGACAGATGGCGACTAACKTATCATCTTGATTATAGGCGCGGTGGATAAAGGTAACTATACCCTGCGTCGGACGAGATTTACTGGCGCGCACGGCGGCGACTTCCGTAGTCACATGAATAGTGTCGCCGTGAAAGACGGGATGTGGGAATTTGGTATCGCTCATACCGAGATTACCCACAGTAGTTCCCAGCGTCGTATCGCTAACAGAAATGCCGATCATCAGGCCTAGGGTGAAAATGGAATTGACCAGAGGTTTTCCGAATTCTGTATTCTTGGCGAATTCATGATCTATGTGTAGGGGTTGCGGGTTGAGGGTCATGTTGGAGAACAACATGTTGTCGCTTTCGGTGACCGTGCGGCGCAGTTCATGCTCGAACACATGGCCAACAACAAATTCATCAAAATATAATCCAGCCATGCTCTATTTTCCTAATCCCTGCCAAACTTTCAAATGCTCTTGCACTTCAATTCCGAACCCGTCTAGCACTTGCGCATTGGTCTGGTCGACCATTTCTTCAATTGACGTAGGCTTCGAATAAAACGCAGGTACAGGTGGGGCGATAATAGCTCCGATTTCTGTAACCAAAGCCATATTGCGAAGATGACCCAGATGCAATGGTGTCTCGCGTACCATCAACACTAAGCGTCTGCGCTCTTTCAGGCAAACATCAGCTGCGCGCGCAATCAATGTACCGCAAATGCCGTTTGCAATTGATGCCATGGTTTTCACCGAGCAAGGCGCGATCACCATGCCGTCTACCTTGTAGGAACCACTAGCAATACACGCCCCGATATCCCCGTCCGTATGTACATGGTCGGCTAGGGCATGGAGAGCTGATTTATCCATATCCAATTCGTGGCGAATATTCATCCAKCCGGCGGAYGAGACAATCAGATGTGTTTCCACGTCTTCTATGGTTTGCAGCATACGCARCATACGAACACCGTAAACTGCCCCGCTCGCTCCGCTTATGCCAATGATGAGTTTTTTCATGCAGGTATTATGCCTTTATCTCGTTAAATTTACTAGCATTTTGTGCGGCCTTTACGTGTTGAAATTAGTCCCGCGCGGGATAGCCAGTCCAACGTTTGACGGCTTTCATCACCAAGGACGACTGAATGCGCGAGACATGGGGCAGGGCGGCGATAGTGCGGCGGTAGACCCGTTCATATTCGCGGGTGTTCTCRACCGCYACTTTCAGCAAATAATCGGCYGATCCCGTCATCAAATAACATTCCAAAATTTGYGRGCGGGACARGGCGGCTTKCTCAAAWGTTTCCAATACTTGCTCGCTTTGGCTGTCTAGTGAAACCTCTACGTAAAACTCGATCTGGTAGCCTAGYTTCGGRCCGTTCARACGTGCATGRTARCCYTCTATAATTCCGGCCTTTTCCAGTAGGCCTATACGGCGGTGCGCGGCGGAAGTRGACARGCCGACTTCGCTCGCCAAATCKGAGATAGGRCGGCGRCAATCTTTTTGTACTGCGAGGAGTAGTTTCTTGTCTATTGTGTCCATAATAGAATAATTTCCAGTAATAATCGKTAAATGTGATTTATATTACGAAATATAATGAAAATAGCAAGACATATGGAATTTGTTWCAATGAGAAATTTGCTAATCGTTCGCCGAAACATACTATGGAGAACTTTATGCTTATYGGTGTCCCAAAAGAGATTAAAAATCAYGAATATCGCGTTGGCCTGACGCCGGAAAGTGCGGCGGAACTTATTCACGCTGGCCATAAAGTTATTGTGGAGAGYGGTGCTGGTCTTGGTATTGGYTCYACGGATGCAGATTAYCGCGCCGCAGGTGCYAGTATCTCCAAAAAAGCRGAGAGTATTTTTAAGCGCGCACAGATGATCGTRAAGGTCAAAGAGCCACAACCCGCCGAGTGCAAAATGTTGCGCCCTGGCCAAATCCTCTACACATATCTACATTTGGCACCCGATCCAAAACAAGCCAAAGCTCTTCTAAAATCTGGTTGTGTCGGSATTGCCTACGAAACCGTGACMAGTGAYGCAGGCGAGTTACCGCTCCTCAAACCCATGAGCCAAGTCGCCGGACGTTTGTCCGTGCAGGCAGGTGCAGTGGCYTTGCAAAAAGARMATAAAGGCCGGGGCGTATTGCTCGGCGGTGTRCCGGGCGTAGCACCAGCGAAAGTCGTGATCATCGGCGGCGGTGTTGTTGGGTTTAAYGCAGCGCAAATGGCGGTTGGCCTSCAAGCYGAYGTGACTATTCTYGAYCGTRATCCRGACGTGATGGAGAGCTTATCGAATTATTTTARGGCTTCTGCCAAAGTCGTGCGCTCTACACCGGGCGTCTTGGCTGATCTTGTCAAAACGGCTGATTTGGTTATCGGCGCCGTTCTCGTACCGGGCGCCGCTGCGCCGCAATTGATCACGCGTGCTATGTTGAAAACCATGCAGCCGGGTGCTGTGCTTGTTGATGTAGCCATCGACCAAGGCGGCTGTTTTGAAACTTCAAAAGCTACTACCCATGCTGACCCGACTTATATTGTTGACGATATTGTCCATTACTGTGTCGCCAATATGCCCGGTGCCGTAGCCCGCACATCTACATACGCCCTAAACGCAGTTACCCTTCAGCACGCAATGGCCATAGCCAACAAAGGCTGGAAACAGGCTCTGCGCGATAACGCACATCTGAAAGAAGGCCTGAACGTAGCAGAAGGCAAGCTAACCTACGCCGCAGTCGGCGAAGCACTCGGCATGAAATATGTCGAGGCTGATAGCGTTTTGGTGTAGGTTTTTTTCCACATAGTACAAATAATCTTGACTTTCCGGTAAACTTACCGTAAGTTGACTGCAACAACACCCCTCAGGCCTAGAGTATTTTGTACTTGCCCAAATTGAGGGGTTCCTTATTAATAGGCCTCTCTAGGATACTGGGGAGGCCTATGCAATTTGATAAACTAGCTACTACCGTTGAAGAACAAGCCGCGCTTTTGCTTTCGCGAGGGTTGGTTTGTGAAGATCCAGAGCGGTTGAAATTATATCTTGGAACAATCGGGTATTATAGGCTTGGGGCGTACTGGCTTCCGTTTGAAAATTTACCGAAGGAAGGGGTAACAAGAAGCAAAAAGTTTATTGCGGGAACACATCTGGATGACATCCTCAATATTTATATTTTTGATCGAAAATTACGATTGCTAGTTATGGAGGCCCTTGAACGAATAGAAGTCAATGTTAGGTCTAGGTGGACAAACCGCATGACGTTAGAATATGGTTCTCATGCACATTTGGACATCGATTTGTTTTCGGATACTTGGCTATATCATTCAAGGGTGGCACGCCTAGCAAGAGGTGTTGAAGAAAGTAAAGAAACATTCCATGTGCATTACAAGGCGAAATATACTAGTCCGTTCCTTCCCCCCTTATGGGCGGTTTGCGAAACAATGACTTTTGGCGAACTTTCTAAATGGGTTTCAAAAACAAAAGATTCGAAAATTTCCCGACATGTTGCTAGAAACTTGGGACTTCCCACAAAGGAAGTTTTTGAGGGAGTACTCCATGTGCTTTGCTATGTACGCAATATTTGTGCTCATCATAATAGATTGTGGAATAGAAAACTTGTGAAAAGGCTTCCCAATATAAAGCGGTTTAGAAATGACATTATTTTAGAAGCACAAACGGATTTGTCTAGTTCAAAGAACCAGCCAGATAATCGGATGTACAATGTTCTCACAATTATACTCATTATGATAAACCATCAAAATACTCGAACCTCCTACCCGAACAGACTAATAGAGTTAATAGAAACTACGTCTGAAAGCCAGCAGATAGCAATGGGGTTTCCAAAGGATTGGCGGACACGCCCAGCATGGGTATTACACGATAAATAATAATCTATATTAAGCGACTTCAAACAACCCAGCTGCGCCCATGCCGCCGCCTACGCACATTGTGCTGACGACGTATTTCGCGCCGCGTCTTTTGCCTTCTATGAGTGAATGCGCGACCATTCTTGCGCCGCTCATGCCGTAAGGGTGACCTACGGAAATTGCGCCGCCGTTGACGTTGAGGCGGTCGGACGGAATACCGAGTTTATCCCGGCAATATATCACTTGTACGGCGAAAGCTTCGTTCAGTTCCCACAAATCAATATCGTCCATAGTCAGCCCGTTGGCTTTGAGGAGTTTCGGGATAGCAAACACGGGGCCAATGCCCATTTCGTCTGGCTCTAAGCCGGCGACAGCCATGCCCCGGTAAATGCCGAGCGGTGATAGACCGCGCCTTGAAGCTTCTTTAGCTTCCATGAGGACGCTGACGGAGGCACCGTCTGACAGTTGGCTCGCATTGCCGGCGGTAATGGTGAAGTCTGGGCCGCGCACTGGTTTCAGGCCCGATAGGCCTTCAGCGGTTGTGCCGGGGCGGTTGCCTTGGTCTTTATCCAAAGTCACATCCATTTCAGAAATTTCGCCAGTTTCCTTGTTTTGTATCTTCATCGTTGTAGCCAGTGGCACAATTTCGTCGTCGAATTTGCCAGCTTCTTGGGCTGCATGGGTGCGGGTTTGGCTCTCAGCGGCATATTCGTCCATAGCTTCGCGTGATATGCCGTATTTTTTAGCGACGATTTCTGCCGTGTCGATCATCTGGATATAGGCGTTTGGATGATTGGCGAGAACGGTCGGGTCAACGGCGTAGCGCATTTCTGCCGTTTGAACCATAGAGATACTATCAACACCGCCGCCGATAGCGATCTGGTGTCCATCACAAATGATTTGCTTGGCAGCAATACCAATAGCCATCATGCCGGATGAACATTGGCGGTCAACGCTTTGGCCCGATACGGTCACGGGCAGGGAAGATGCCAACACAGAATTACGTCCAATGGTCACTTGCACACCTTGTTGCATGGCACAGCCGATGATCACATCATCAACCTCTGCACCGTCAATGCCGGCACGTTTTACGGCGGCGTCAATACAGTGGCCGGTTAGTGTCGGAGAAGGGGTGGCGTTAAATGCACCTCTATAAGCTTTGCCAATAGGGGTGCGGGCGGTGGATACGATAACGGCTTCTCTCATGATGTTCTCCAATAGTGGGCTTCGGGGTGATATGCAAAAAATTGTATATGCGGGTTCTATAATCATTTGCCAAGAGAAAATATAATAAGAGAAAATGTAAAAAGAGAAAATAGGTTTTATCACTATTATTTTACCTTTGTGCGCGTATGTTGGCCAAGACCAGAGAAATGGGCACAAAAGAAATGGGCTGATATGTTTGCGCGCAAACTCTTTATAGTAATTTTTGCCGTCTTGTTGATGGTGTTTGGAACAGGTCCATTTGCCTATGGGCAAAGCGAAACAGGACAAGCACCAGTACCTGTGCCGTTTACCGATGCCATATTAAAAGCCTCTATCTCTAGCATTGAAAATAGCGCTGCTATTACCGCCGAAGACAAAACTTCGATTATAGATTTGTACAACAATGCCGCGGTGCGGCTCGTTGAAGGTAAAGCCAGTGAAAGCTCGGGGCGAGACTTTGCCGCTAAGCTGGAAAATGCGCCTGCGCTGATTAAAGCACTTGAGCAAGAAACAATCGCAGTGCGTAAGACTTTGCGCCGTTCCCGTGCAGATATGATGGCAGCTTATAGTGAGCGCAGCCTTGAAGCGTTAGAACAAAGCCTTGTGCAAGAGCAAACCAATGTCGGGACTTTGCGCGGGCTCATGAAACAATACGACGAAGATTTGCAAGCTCTAGAACTTCGTCCAGCTCAGGCGTTGGAAGAAATAGCCGTTCTTGACCAGAGTATTGCTACGCGAACGGCGATCTCTAGTGGTGGAACTGGCCCAGAAATAAGTGACCTCGAACAAGCAACGACCGTATTGAACCAAGCCCATTTATTTGCGGAGCGCCAAAAGACACGTGCTTTGGGGCAAGAGATCGCCAGTATTTCTGCACGCCGGAAAGTACTTGATAAACGGCTCAGCTTAACAGCTGCAAAAATTAGCCACTCAAATGATTTGGTATCAGTACTCAGTGAACGGACAGGCGTTGCCCGCACAGACGGTGCACAGTTGCGTTTAGACGACGCAGAAGAAGAAGCTGCGGAATTTGTGGGTGATCACCCCTTGGTGCTCGCATATGCTCAGGAGAACGTCAAACTCGCTCAAAGAAATTTGGATATAGCAAGCTCGGAAGGTAATTTACCAGAAGAGGTCACACGCATTGGTATCAACTTACAACAGGTGCGATTTGATGCAAATGTGACGGAGCAAATTCTCGGTAGTAATAGAGTGAACAAAGCTTACGGCGCACATTTGCGTAGCTTGCGCAAAAAACAGCCAAAAATTTCGGATATTCAGCAACGCATAAAATCGCGCGAAACGGATCTGCAAGACGCTTTGTTTCAGCGCATTACCTCGCAAGAAAATATTGGAATTTTTAATGCAAGCCCACTGGATATAGCTGCGTTGAAATTTGTTTATGAACTTGAGAACGGCGACAGTCAGGATTTAAGCGAAAACGATATTGAGCATTTACAACGTGCTTATGATAGTCGGCGCGGACATTTGAACGAATTGGCATCCGTTGCGTCTCTGAAGGCACGTAAGTTGGAAGAGGTCAATGTATTGCACCAACAATTGCTCGACGAAGTGACGGCGTTATGCGTTTTATTGGACAGCCGTTTATTGTGGTTGCCAAGTACGGAAACACTTGGTTTGTCGTGGCCAGGCAAAGTTGTCAAAGGCGTTTTTCAAACATTCAATCCTGATAATATCACTACGATTGGCAAGGCTTTTGTTAGTGGTGTGCGTAACTCGTATTTCCTTATTTTCTTAGGCCTAGGGTTTCTAGCTGCATTACATATGTTGCGCGAGAGGTTAAAACCGCTTGTATCCAATACGGGGTCAAAGGTTGGACGTGTCCAAAAAGATGGATATAGCTTGACGCCGTTAGTTCTGTTTGATGGAGCCGCGAGGGCGGTGGTCATCGTTGGTATGGTCGTTATTCTTGGTGTGATCTTCGCATTGTCAGAAACAGACACCAAGTTTATCATAGATTTATCACGCATATGTTTCATAGTGTCCTTGCCATTATTTGTATTTTTAAGTTTGCAGACATGGAGCCGCAAGGGTGGTTTGTTTGATTTGCATTTCCGTGTCGACCGGCAATTGCGTGACCGATTACTCGCAAATATTCCGTGGTTTCTCATTATCATTTGCGTTAGTGTGTTTTTGACCGGATTGACAAACAGCAGTTTAGAATTTGATTCAGGCGCAGCTGCCCTTGGGGTGTTAGGTTTTTTGATAGGTTCGTTGGGCGTTTCCTGGTTTTCTTTGAAAATGGCATGGTCTCGTTCACAAGTATTTCTTGCCACAAACCGTGAAGCCGAAGGTATGTATCTGCGCAATGAGCGTTGGTTTCTTGCTCTTGGTGTGATTGTGCCTTTCGGGACTGCATTGCTGGCGGCATTTGGTTATTTCGAAACTGCAAGGTTGTTATTATCTCGGTTTTTCGTATCGTTTTGTATTCTTATGGGCGCTTATCTAATCCACGGCCTTATGAAGCGCACATTGGTGATTGCCCAACGCCGTTTAGCGTTGGAACAAGCGCGTGCTCGCCGTGACCGTGCCGTCAAGGAGCGTATGGAGAAGGCCGCTGCTGAAGAACGCGGCGAAATTGCAGTCCCCAAGTTGGATACGGACAGTATTGATCTAGAGACTATTAATCGGCAGTCCAAACAGCTTATCAACGTCACCGTATTTGTTGTAACGGTTGGTGCGTTGTGGGCGCTGTGGAGTAATATTTTGCCTGCACTTTCCGTTTTTGATAGTGTGCGTATAGGCGGTTATAAGGAGCTTACTAGTGGGGGCCTAGTGGATGTAGATATCACTTTATGGAATGTTATGCAGGCTCTGGGCATTGGTCTGATTACTTGGTTGGCGGCCCGTAATCTACCTGGTTTTCTCGAAATGTTTGTCCTAAAACGGGTGAATATGGCCCAKRSWWCTSRYTTMSMKAWTKTMMCYSTKYKKRKYTWKKYTRYMWKCMTCATTGGTGTGTTGGTAGCCTTTGATAAACTYGGYACAAGGTGGTCGCAATTGCAGTGGATTGTYGCTGCCTTTGGTGTTGGTATCGGTTTTGGCCTGCAAGCCATATTYGCTAACTTTATCTCTGGTCTTATCATATTATTTGAACGTCCTGTGCGTATCGGKGATTATGTATCYATCGGCGATATAAGCGGAACRGTGACCCGTATTCAAATTCGCGCTACRACTTTRCTTGATCTTGATAATAAAGARATTCTCATTCCAAATCAGGAACTGGTTACCCAGCAGGTCACTAACTGGACACTGGCCAATCCAGTAACAAGGCTGATTATTAAGGTTGGTATTGCCTATGGTTCRGATACTGAAAAAGCMCATAAAACYATGCTGGAAACTATYAAGGCAAACCCGAACGTACTRCATAACCYMGAACCAACCGTGCTGTTCCTTGGCTTTGGCGAYAGCACWCTKGATTTYGAACTGCGCGTGTTCTTGCGTGATTTCACCCAAAGGTTTATGGTRTCCCATGAACTCCATATGGCTATAGATGCCGCCTTACACGAAGCCGATATAGAGATCGCCTTCCCACAAAGAGATCTACACATAAAAAACCCYGAAGCTCTGAARGTGATGCTCAAGGATAGCTAGGTTTMCRRCTCRYATTTTTCTAAGTGCAGAAAACTTATCCATGGTTTTTAGGTTGGCTCCATAGTGTGGGCATGACACAGAAAAAACATARCTATACACCCGAAGAASAACAARCTTTGGYAGAAGAGTTAGCGRAAATTATCATSAAAAATRGTGGGTTTCCTTGATTAAGCATAAACTAGCCGCAGGCATKTTACCMCTSGGYRRGGACAAGCTTGTGCAYCATATTAAGAAATTGTCCGCATGGMSAGAAAYCCGCCGCCCTGATCAAACGCCACCGGACGAAAAATGGCTCATTTGGCTTTTGCTAGGCGGTCGTGGGGCTGGCAAAACCCGTGCAGGGGCGGAGTGGGTTGCTGAACAAGTGAAAGCAGGTGCACGACGTGTAGCCCTTGTGGCACCGAGTTATAATGATGCCCGCGAGGTAATGATTGCTGGCGAGAGCGGGTTGCTTAATATTGGCAACGAAATGGATAGGCCGCAATATTTGCCATCAAGGCGATTGTTGCAATGGCCAAACGGTGCCGTGGGACAAGTGTTCTCCGCCGAAGATCCGGACGGACTTCGGGGGCCGCAATTTGACCTCGCTTGGGCCGACGAATTTTGTGCGTGGGCTTATCCCGAAGATGCGTTGTCGAATTTACGTTTGGGACTTCGTCTGGGTGTTGAGCCGAAACTGGTAATTACTACAACGCCCAAACCGAGTGCTGTGTTAAAGAAATTAATGACAGACCCGGGCGTTGTAGTATCCCGTGCGACGACTAAGGATAATGCAAAAAACTTGTCTAAGGCCTTCCTGCAATCCGTATATGAAATTTACGGCGGTACACACTTGGGGCGGCAAGAGCTTGGCGGCGAAATTATTGAGGACGCGGAGGGAGCATTGTGGACGCGTAAGCTGATCGATGATGTTGTGGTTAACGCGGCCCCGCCCGATTTACAAAAGATAGTGGTGGCTATCGACCCACCCGCTAGTTCAGGAGCCAAAGCGGATGCTTGTGGTTTGATTGTTGCAGGTCGTGCCGGGTTCGGCGCACAGGCACGTGTCTTCATATTGCACGATGCAACGGTGCAAGGTTTACGGCCCGATAAATGGGCAGCGTTGGCTGTGAAGTTGTGGCATGAATGGGACGCGGATTATTTGCTGGCCGAAATTAACCAAGGCGGCGAAATGGTGAAATCTATATTGCAGGCTATTGGTAGTGAAGCACCTGTAAGTACCGTATATGCTTCTAAGCCCAAAGTGGCCCGCGCCGAACCCGTTGCGGCATTATATGAGCAAGGTAAAGTCAAACATGTTGGCAGCTTTCCAGAGTTGGAAGACGAGTTATGTTCTATGGGGGCGCATGGGGGGGCACATGAGGGGCCGCGTAAATCTCCAGACCGTGCAGATGCTTTGGTGTGGGCAGTGACAGATTTGTTGCTCAAGCCGAGACGTAAACCGCAAATTCGTATGATATAGGGCTTGCGGTAGGGGGCAATGTTGTTCACTATGTGTTCTTATGGAGGTGCTAGGAATCATATTCGTCTGTATTTTACTGGTGTTGGGGTTTCTCCTACACCGTCCAAAATGGCTAGACCCGCGAAGTACGCAAGCAGATGTGGCAACTTTACAAAGCTATCAATTAAGACAGAGCTTGTTTGTCAACCGATCAGAACTTGCTTTGTTTGCTGCGCTCAATCGATATAAACCGGACGGCTTGCATGTTATGGCAAAAGTCAGATTGGAAGATATTTTACGCGTTAGGCCTTCTGAACAAGAAGGACGTTTACGCTGGCAATACCGCGCACGAATAAAATCAAGGCATGTGGATTTTGTTCTTTGTGACGCAAGCGGGCGGTTTTTATGTGCAATTGAATTGGACGGACGTTCGCATGCAAACACTGAAGCGAAAATGCTTGATAATTTTAAGAATGCTATATTTGGACACGCCGGGTTAAAATTATTACGGATCAAAATCGGAGATGATTTTGAACATGTTTCGCGTGATATATGGCGACAACTTTATTAAATTAACGTCTTATTTACCTTGATGTTTAAGGAGACCTTAACCATAAAGTAGCAAGTATGGGTGTGGAATATTTTGATTTTGGAGTTAAAAATGGCCATTGCTCAGAAAAAGAGCCACAAGTTCAACATTCTACGTAGGCACAAAGACGCTACTGTTGAACTCACAAAGCTTAACCGCGAAATTGCACTGCGCATGATTGCTTTAGCCCATGAAACTGGCGAAGTAAAACCGCTCATTGACGCGGTGAATGCTCTGCGTTCGTCGGAAAAATATTATTTTCAAGACACAGTTCAAGTTGATACTGCCCGCGTGCAGAAAAAACTTGGTGATGTACTTTTGAACATTGGTAAAAACGAAGATGACATGTCAGCAATTGAAGCAGCTATTATTGCTTACCGTGGTGCCATTACAATTGCATCCATGATCGGCGCGCAAGACCTGCGCCTTGATGCCCGTAAAAGCTATGCTTTGGCAATGAATTATGTCGGCAAAGGTGAACGTACCCAAACTGTATCCTTGATGGGTGCCGCTTAAAATTCAATAAAATCAACTGTTTATGAGAAAACACAATAGATAGATCCACGGCTCTCCAAGCTGGGGTAGATTTCATCCATGGTCAGAAACTGGGCTTAAAGAAAAAGCTACAGTTCAGAATTCCAAAACCAAGTTTAAATCAAAACCGTGGATATCTTATGAAAAATTGGCTGCAGGCAGCGTTTGTTCGTTCACCGCAAACTAAATCGAATACCAATTCCGGAATGCCTTTGGTGGCCTTACAATTGGCAAATTCTGCCTATTCTGCCCATTCCGCTAAGTGGACCCCGCGCAATTACGCTGCTTTGGCGCGTGAAGGTTACCAACAAAATGCTATTGCTTATCGCTGTATACGCTTGATAGCAGAAGCGGCGGCATCGGTACCGTTATGTGTACGGAATGATAATGAGTGCATTGGGGATAACCCAGCAGTGCGCTTACTGCGCAAACCAAGCCCCAAGATTTCCCGTGCAGAATTTTTTGAAACATTTTATAGCTACCTGCACTTGAGCGGCGATAGCTTCTTAGAAGCAGTTGTTGTCGATGGTCGGCTTGTCGCATTATTTAATTTACGGCCGGACAGAATGCGGGCCGTGACCGACCATAAGGGCTGGCCTACTGGATGGGATTATGAGGTCGGCAGTAAAAAACGGCGCTTTACGACTGACCCAAATAGTGGACGCTCACTCATTCATCATGCGCGCCTATTTCACCCTACGGATGATATTTACGGCTTTTCACCGCTTGCTGCTGCCGCCAAAGCAATCGATGTTCACAATGCCGGCGGGGTCTGGACCAAGGCCTTGCTCGATAATTCAGCGCGTCCAAGTGGTGCATTGATTTATAAAGGCACTTCTGGCTCTGAACATTTAAGTGCAGAACAGTTCGAGCGGCTAAAATCCGAACTGGATAGTAAACATTCAGGAGCAGGGGCGGCTGGGCGACCACTTCTCCTAGAGGGTGGTCTCGATTGGAAAGCGATGAGCATGAGTCCGACCGATATGGACTTCTTGAATGCGCGGCGTGAGGCGGCGCGGGAAATTGCTCTGGCATTTGGTGTGCCGCCCATGTTGCTCGGCATACCCGGCGACAATACTTACGCCAATTATAAAGAAGCCAATTTGGCGTTCTGGCGGCAAACTATTCTGCCTTTAGTGCGTAAAACCGCTGATAGCCTCGGCACTTGGTTAGCGGATTGGTACGGCGACGATTTACGCATTATAGCGGACGAAGATACTATTCCGGCTCTAACACTAGAACGGGCGGCACGTTGGAAAGCCTTGAACGATATAACTTTCATGAGCGAAGTCGAAAAACGAGAGCGTGCAGGCTTACCGATTGAGGCGGTGCAATGAACGGCATTAAATTTGACCGGACAGTTGGTATCGGAATTATAGTGACTTTGGCTATTCAAAGCGCAGGTGCCCTGATGTGGGGCGGTGCGGCTGAAGCCCGGTTGCAGAACCTAGAAAAAACAACAATGACCAGCCCACCAATGGCCGAACGTATTGCCCGCATGGAAGAACAAATGACCATGGCAAGGCAGTCTCTGGAACGCATAGAGCACCGTCTCGATCAGGACCAAAACTAAACAAAGACCCATATCATGAACATCAAATACCAACCGCATGCGGAGCGTATGCGTATATCCGGCTATGCCAGCCTCTTTGGTAAAAAAGACCTAGGCGGGGATATTGTCCGCAGAGGTGCATTCTCCGGCAGCTTATTATCCCTGAAAAATGGGCGGATACCTATGCTGTTTGCCCACGAAACCAAACCACCCATCGGTGTGTGGCACCGCATGTTTGAGGACGCTACGGGACTGTTTGTTTCAGGTGATATTTTTTTTGGCGAACCTCGCGCCGATCATATTGCGCGCTTGGTGCGTAGCGGTGCTCTCAGTGGTTTGTCTATCGGCTACCGCACTGCCAGAAGCCGCACATTAGGCATTGGTCGTGAACTCATTGAACTTGATCTTTGGGAGGTTTCTATCGTCGCCTTCCCAATGTTGCGCACTGCGCGAATTACCCAAATCGACGATCTGTTTCCCCTTGGTCAATCCGACCGGGAACACTTAACCTCACACAGGAGTATAATGTGAGAAATTCCAAAACCACCCCTCAAAAGGAAACAAAAATGGTAAAATCCGCCGAGCTACTAACTGCCCAGGCTGATTTTTCTGCAACTTTCGCAGCATTTAAAAATGCAAATGATCAACGGCTTGCCGAGATAGAATCCAAGCAATCGGCTGACATTTTGTTGACCGATAAAGTAGAGCGTTTGAATGCGGCACTTGATCAACAAACAAGCCGTATAGAACGTTTGTCCATCAAAAACGCCCAGCCGCAACTCGGTGCAGTCACTGAAGACGGCGAGGCTAAATCGGCTTGGTCGTCTTATATCCGTACTGGCGACGGCAGTGCTTTGATTTTGCTGGAAAGCAAAGGTTTAAGCGCAGGCGTTGATGCAGAAGGCGGTTATGTTGCTCCGGCTGAAACCGAAAGCCGCATTGATCGTGCTTTGACAGAAACTTCACCGTTTCGTTCCATCGCCAGTATCCGGCGTATTGGTGCAGGCGCTTTTAAAAAACCAGTCAGTATCGGCGGTGCTTCCTCGGGTTGGGCAGGCGAAACCGATGCCCGTCCGGAAACCACTGTGCCGCAAATGGAATTGTTGGATTTTCCTACTGGCGAACTTTATGCAATGCCAGCCGCAACACAAATTCTACTCGACGACGGTGTCGCGGATGTGGATCAATGGTTGGCTGATGAAGTCCGTAATGTGTTTGCAGCGCAAGAAACGGCGGCTTTTACCAATGGTAATGGCACCAATAAACCGAGCGGTATACTGAACTACACCAATGTTGAAGACGCATCCCATACTTGGGGCAATGTCGGTTATGTGGCTACGGGTACAGACGCCGCATTCGATAGTACCGCGCCGATTGATGCGCTGATTGATTTGATCTATGCGCCCAAACCCCGTTACCGGTCGGGTGCTAGTTTTATGATGAACCGCCGCACGGTTGGGGCTCTGCGTAAGTTTAAAGACGCAGACGGTAATTACATATGGCAACCGGCTCAAGCGGCTGGACAACCGTCATCTTTGTTAGGCTATCCATTGGTTGAAGTTGAAGATATGCCGGATATCGCAACTGATAGTTACTCAGTTGCCTTTGGCGATTTTCGCCGTGGTTATCTGATTGTTGACCGTCAAGGCGTACGGGTATTGCGCGACCCTTATTCTGCCAAACCATATGTCCTGTTCTACACGACCAAGCGCGTTGGTGGCGGTATTCAAGATTTTAATGCCATCAAGCTTCTGAAATTCGCTGCGAGCTAGTTCCCTCACTCGCACGACCTGCCGCGCAGGCACTTGCGCGGCAAGCAGGCTGTCCCTGTTCTTTCCCCTTGTTCAGGGACAGCCACTCTATAAATTTTAACATTGAGAAAATTATGTCCTTAATAGACTTGGCTGCCCCTGCGGTGGAGCCGATTGATCTTGCCTACGCCAAAATCTTTTTGCGTATTGACGGTGCGGATGAAGATACGCTCATAGAAACTCTTATCAAAACGGCTCGCCACCGCGTTGAAAATATGATTGGCCGGACATTAATTAGTCGCAGTTTTGTTTATCGGTGCACCGTGCCGTCTGGTAAATGTATTGTTCTGCCGCGTCCACCATTGCTCAGTGTTACACGGTTAACATTAGTCGCGGAAAACGACCAAGCAGTTGATGTTCCGGTCAGTGATTATTCTGTCACGAAGCGTCGAGATCCGGCTCAAATTAACTTGAAACCCCATAAAAACTGGACGGATTACTTAGTCGAGTTTGTAACGTTGGAGGTTGAATTCACGGCCGGGTATGGCGATACACCGGATGATATACCCCTTCCAATCCGTCAGGCTATTTTGTTACTGCTTGCTCATTCTTACGAGTTTCGCGAAATGTCAGAAAGCCCGGCAGTACCAATAATGGTAGACGCGCTGCTCGCACCTTATCGTTTGGTGCAGTTATGATCGGTAATTTACGCACCCGGCTCGGTATTTATGTGCCGCAAATTACGCCGGACGAATTTGGCGGCGTGCAGACGAGCTGGGTTTTATCCGGCCAAGCTTGGGCACATATCAAACCCAATACGGCGGCAGAGCGCACCGAAAATGGCCGCGTCGTAATCACCAAAACTTACTTGGTCACAATTCGCTGGCAACGGGGTTTCCCAGAGCGGGCGCGGTTGTTGTGGGAGGAACGTATTTTGCGTGTCCTCACCGCATCTGACCCGGATTTACGCCGCGAGCGTTTGCATTTGATTTGCGAGGAGGAAGAACAATGAGCGACATAAATCAAGCCCAAGCTCTGGCCAAAGCCGTACATTTAGCGCTCAGCGGTAACGTTGCAGTGCAAAGCGTTTTAGGACAAGAGGCGCGGTTATATGATCATGCCCCTGAAGATCCGATTTATCCATATTTGACTTACGGTCCAATGCGAAGCGCGGATGTTGGCGGAGATGAAAGTCCGATGACCGCTCATAATCTGACTTTGCATTTGTGGTCTCGGTACGGCGGGCGGGCAGAAACCATGACCATGTTGCAGGCCGTATCAGGCGCGCTTGAGAGCGGGAGCTGGCAGCTGACTGAAGGTCATTTGGTTAGCGTCAATGTAATTTTTACCGACCAATTTAGGGCGCCGGATGGGCACACACTGCACGGCATTATCCGGCTTAACGCCACCACTCAACCATAATACCACACCAAATAATAGGAGGCCGATATGGCTGCACAACGCGGGCGGGATATGCTCGTCAAAATCAAAGATGACCAAGGCACATTCGTTACGGTCGCTGGGCTGCGCACCAAGACCCTTAAATTTAACGCAAAGTCTATTGATATTACCCATAGTGAAAGTGAAGAGGCATGGCAGGAACTTCTACCTGGTGCCGGGGTGAAATCCGTAGAAATCGGCGGCGAGGGTATCTTTAGAGACAGCGCATCAGACGCATTAGTACGAACAAGTTTCTTTGAACAAAGTGCCAAAACTTACGAAATTATCATTCCGGATTTTGGAGTTATTACGGGCGACTTTCTAATCTCGACCTTGATGTATGCGGGTAGCTATAAAGGTGAAGCCAGTTACGAACTGCAATTGGTCAGCGCGGGTAAACCCGTGTTCGCGGCGCTGTAATGAACGGTTATCAAAAGGGCGATGTGGCCATAAAAATTGAAGGTCGCAATTATCGTTTGCGCCTGACGCTCGGTAGTCTGGCAGAAATCGAGGAACGGCTTGACGTGAAAGGGCCGTTGGCGTTGGCCAAAAAAATCAGAAGTTTTGGTGCTAAAAACCGTAGCAATTCCGAAGCCCTAACTTTGCTAGAATGTTTGATGTGCGTGGCAGACCATAAGGGTGATGTTAGCGTTCCGCACATGGTAAAGCGTGCCAAACCTATGGACTATATGCCGGCTATTGCGACCTTGTTTGAGGAAACTTTTTCATGACGGAAAGACCGTCTGAATGGCCATTTGATTTGTGGCTCAAAACTGCCGTGCGCGGGTTTGGTCTATCGCCTGCCGAGTTTTGGGCAATGTCAGTGCGTGATTGGTTGACATTGCTGGTTCGTAACGGTGAGCAAGGGTTAGCGCGCACGGATCTTTCTACATTGATGAACACCTACCCTGATGAGAACCAAAAAAGAGATATTCATGATTG
Organism: Robiginitomaculum sp.; assembly: GCA_002732905.1. Taxonomy (GTDB): domain Bacteria; phylum Pseudomonadota; class Alphaproteobacteria; order Caulobacterales; family Maricaulaceae; genus Robiginitomaculum_A. Next base: position 25,149 of record NVTC01000005.1, on the reverse strand, counting down.
ATACAGAAAAAGCCGAGCAGGCACTCAGCGATTTTGCTGAAGGGCCAGCCAAAGATGCTGCCGAGTTGGCTGCACAAGGCTTTGAACAAGCGAGTGAGCGTATTGCACAGGCGCTTGAAAGAGCTGCTCGCAGTGGTGAGTTTTCCTTTCGTGATATGGTGGCTGCTATCTCTCGAGATTTGGCTACATTGGCAATTCAAGAGTTGATTTTAGAACCTTTACAGGCAGTGCTTTCGGGTGGTGTGAAATCCAGTGGTTCTGCGCAATCCACAAACCCGCTGAACATCGTCATGAACATTACGGGTGTGAACGACGCTGGTAGTTTCCAGAAATCGCAAGGTCAAATTTCAGCCTCCTTGGCGCGCGCTGTTGCGCACGGCCAAAAATTTATTTAGCAAATTTGTAAGGACATAATCATGTCGTCATTTCACGATGTCAGCTTCCCTCTGCCACTTGCTTTTGGGGCTAACGGCGGTCCGATACGCCAAACGGAAATTATTACGCTGGCTAACGGGCACGAGCAACGTAATACTGCCCAAGCTAATTCTCGCCGCAGGTATGATGCTGGGGTTGGGGTTAAAAGTTTGGAAGATATGCAGACTTTGATCGCCTTTTTCGAAGCCAGGCGCGGACAGCTTCACGGTTTTAGATTTCGTGATCCTATGGATCATAAAGTCGACGGCGAAATTGGCACAGGTGACGGCTTAACCGCTGAATTCCAGTTATCCAAAGCTTATGCCGATGTCGCAGGTTCGTGGCAGCGAAACATCACAAAACCCAAAGCCGGAACACTTATTATAAAACTGGGCACTACGCTAACGGCCGCATTTAATGTTGATAATACGACGGGTAAAATCGTGTTTAATACGCCGCCAGTGAGCGGTGTGGTGATTAGTGCCGCATTTGAATTCGACGTACCCGTGCGTTTTGATACTGACCAGTTGATGACATCACTAGAGAGCTTCGGGGCCGGAGGTACCGTTCATGTTCCTCTGATCGAGATTAAAATCAATGCGTGATTTCCCCCTTGAATTTGCAGCGCACATTAGCGGCGAGACCACAACACTTTGTTGGGGGTGGAGGGTGATACGCACAGATGGCGCCGTTTTTGGTTTTACCGATCATGATCAAGACTTAATTGTTGGCGGTGTTACTTATCAGGCTGCATCAGGTTTCAGCCCGTCTGATATAGATAGCCGTCTTGGCTTCGCGCTTGATAATTCTTCGGTGCAGGGTTTACTCAGTTCTGATGTGATAACCGACGGCGATATCCGCGCTGGAAAATATGACAGTGCTGTGGTTGAAATTACCCGAGTGAACTGGATGCAACCAAATGAAAGTGGTTTGATTTGGGCTGGTAAACTAGGGGAAATTAAAATTAATGACGGGAACTTTGAAGCCGAGTTGGTCGGTCATGCTGCCGTTTTGGAACGGGCTACAGGTCGGGTCTTTGCACGGGGATGTGATGCAAGTTTTGGCGATAGTCGGTGCGGTTTGAATGCGGATGATTTTCCAAAAGGTAAGGCGTGCCCACGCACTTACGAAGCTTGCCAATCGCAATTTGATAACGCCGTAAACTTTCGGGGTTTCCCTTATATGATCGGCGAAGATGCTGCCTATGCCGCACCGCGAGAGAACGATAATAAGGACGGCACTTCCCGTTATTAATAGGCCGTTATTAATGGACCGCTATTGATGGGCAGCTACTGATCATGCAAAAAACCATCTTTCGTCAGAGAATAATTGACGAAGCACTCAGCTGGGTTGGCACACCTTATCAACACCAGTGCTCGACTAAAAATGCAGGCTGTGATTGCCTTGGGTTGGTGCGGGGAATTTGGCGAAAACTGTATGGGCCGGAGCCTGTAACCCTTCCGCCCTATACCCCCGATTGGGCTGAAGTAGGCGGCGAAGAAACGCTTCGTGATGCTTCGGATCATTATCTAGACCCCATAGAATTAACAATGGCTCGTCCCGGCGATGTTTTACTATTTCGCATGCAGGCGGGAGTACCCGCCAAACATATGGCAGTTTTAATTGAACCTGATTTAATCGTACATGCCTATTGGGGACGAGCAGTGACGCGGTCATTTTTGGCGCCCTATTGGGTACGCCGCCGCGCTTATGCCTATTCATTTCCAAATATAGAGACCTGATATGTCCAATATACTTCTTACTGCTGGCAAAACTTTTGGCAGCCAACTATTACAGACGGCAGGGCGCATTGGTGTTGCTTATGCGGGGCAAGCTATTACCAACGCTTTTGACAACCGTGTGTTTGAGGGCCCTCGYYTGCAAACCYTGCACATCCAATCTTCTCAAGACGGTGCGCCCATGGCACGGGTTTATGGTCGTGCACGGATTGCGGGGCAAGTGATCTGGGCGGCACGTGTCAAGGAAATAGCGAGCGAAGAAAAACGCGGCGGTAAAGGTGGCCCGAGTACACGGGSTTTTARTTATACGCTTAGTTTCGCTGTGGGTTTGTGCGCGGGTGAAATTTTGGATGTTGGGCARATWTGGGCTAATGGCCAACCGCTCCAGACCAAAAAYTTGAATACGCGCTTGTATAGAGGCAGSGAYGATCAATCMCCYGATCCTTTGATTGCAGAAATYGAAGGYGTGGATGTGCCTGCATTTCGAGGCACCGCTTATATGGTATTCGAAGACATGCCTTTGGATGATTTTGGYSYGCGCTTGCCGCAGCTCAATTTTGAAATACTGCGTACACCCAAACGCACCAATGATGARCMGCGYCTTGAARATTTRGTGCGYGGGGTAGATTTAATYCCTGGTTCGGGTGAGTTYKCTTACGCGACTWCCATCACAGAAGARCGCCTTGGGCCTGGCACCAGYCGCGCCGTWAATATGAATAACCTCACCRGWAAATCCGACATGGATGCGGCGTTGGATCAGYTACAAGCGCAACTGCCGAATTGTACACATGTGACTTTGGTRGTGAGTTGGTTCGGTGATGATTTGCGGCTTGCTCATTGCAAACTTAGACCCGGTGTAGAAAGCCGTGACCGTATTGACAAACCGGGGAATTGGCAGGTCGGCGACGAAACWCGTACYGATGCYYAYTTRATTTCCAAGCTTGATGARCGTCCGGTGTACGGCGGYACGCCCAGTGATGCATCTGTCATAGAAGCCGTGCAGGCGCTAAAGTCCCGTGGATTTTCAGTGACCTTGTACCCATTTATTTTGATGGATATTGCGGATGGTAATGCATTGCCAAATCCTTACGGCGGTACGGGCGGCGGCACAGGCCAACCCGTGTTTCCTTGGCGTGGCCGCATTACCTGTGATCCTGCACCGAACGTATCTGGGACGGTGGATAAAACGGATGCGGCGGCAACACAGGTACAAACATTTTTTGGAACATCTAGCGTCGATGATTTYACGCRAAGTGCAACGGGCGTGKCTTATTCTGGCCCGGAYGRRAAAMCYTACCGCCGKATGATTTTRCACTATGCCCATTTGRTKCAAGTGGCAGGCGGAGTKGRTGCATTTATTMTYGGCTCTGAAATGCGAGGCATGACCACAGTRCGCGGGCCAGATAACGGAGAAGGRAATAGTTATCCGGCTGTGGMKGCGYTAARRACWTTGRYCGCAGATGTGCGCTCTGTATTGGGCGCGAGTACCAAGCTAACTTAYGCCGCCGATTGGTCAGAGTATTTTGGTCATCATCCCCAAGAYGGCTCCGGTGATGTAAACTTTCATCTCGATCCATTGTGGGCCGATGCCAATATTGATGCGGTGGGGATTGACGCTTATTTTCCGYTGTCTGATTGGCGCGATACGGTTGGCCATATTGATGGCTTGGATCAYRAAAATATTTATGATGCGGATTATCTTACTGCCAATATGGAGGGYGGMGAGGGCTATGATTGGTATTATGCCAACTTGGTTGACCGCGATGCTCARATACGYARRCCTATCACWGACGGAGYGCAGAATAAGCCGTGGGTGTTTCGCACTAAAGATGTTAAAGGTTGGTGGGCAAATCCACATTATGATCGTGTTGGCGGGATAGAGCAGACCATTCCGACTGCGTGGACGCCACAATCCAAACCGATCTGGTTTACTGAAATTGGTTGCCCGGCTATAGACAAAGGAGCCAATCAACCCAATGTATTTTGGGATCCGAAATCCTCGGAAAGCTATGCGCCTTATTATTCTGCTGCGACCCGTGACGATATCATCCAGCGCCGATATATAGAAACCTTCCTTAGTTATTGGCAGGTGGATAATAATAAAAACCCGGTCTCAACGGTTTACGGTGCGCCCATGGTTGATCTGTCACGCGCCCATATTTGGAGCTGGGAYGCCAGACCATTTCCTGATTTYCCGGCRCGGCTGGATGTATGGTCAGACGGCGATAATTGGCACACCGGACATTGGATTAGYGGGCGTACTGGTTTGGTCAGTCTTGCAGATATTGTTAGTGATATYAGCATTTCTWGCGGTGCWRATGCGCCKGATGTATCGGGTGTRCTCGGCATGGTAAGCGGCTATGTACTCGACCGCCCTATGAGCGCGCGTGCCGCACTGACACCTTTGTCCCGCCTATACGGATTTGATTTGGTGGAGCGTGCAGCCGGATTGAAATTCGCATCACGCGGCACGCAATCCCTCTTTGCTGTGGAGGCTGACAAGCTAGTATATGAGCACGGGCGCAGTACTTTCAGCATTACCCGCCAAGATGCAGAAACACGTCTGAAAGATGTGCGTATCAGCTTTATTGACCAAGCCAAGGATTACCAAAGTGGTTTAGTTTTGGCTCGGGATTTATTTGCAGAAACTGAAAGAACCATTGATATATCCGCGCCGTTAGTTCTGGATGCGGGACAAGCGAAAGTCATGGCGACTTCTTTAYTRGARCAAGYCCTCRRCGAAAACGARACTATYGAGTTTGTCGTGCCGCCATTTCTATTGGGGYTAGAAACTGGAGATGTGGTTGGTGTKGGCGGTATAGAGGGTGAATGGCAAGTCACAAGTCTGGACGGGTTGGGCGAACGTAGGGTGCAAGCAAGGCGCAGCGGCACTGGTGCAGTCAGTATACTAAACGGCGGTGTGCCGGGTGTGGTTGCTACGCCCGGTTGGGTATCTGCTCCAGAAGGTTACGCGCTCGATATTGCGGACTATATTGGCACAGGTTTGAGAACGGGACCCTTGGTCGGCGTTATCGTCAATCCATTTGTGAATACGCAGATCACTGAGCCGAGCGGCACTGGTGTAGATTTGATCGCTCCAGTACGCATAGGTGCTTTGCTGGGTAATTTAGTCGCGGGTCCTGTTGGCCGATTTGATTTGGCYAACTCTGTTGATATTTTATTACCCGGTGTTGCCTTGTCGTCATTGTCAGACACGGATGTGTTGTCCGGCGGAAATCTGCTGGCGATAGAAACCCCACAAGGTTGGGAGATTTTGCAAGCTGCGGATATAGAGTTAGTGGGAGTGGACACTTACCGGATTAGCCGTCTATTGCGCGGTCAATACGGCACGGACCATGTGCTCGGAGAGGCAGTGTTGGCTGGTGCGCGGGTCGTATATCTAGGGCAGGGCTGGCAAGACATACAGGTGAGCGCAGATTTACGCGGCACGGATATTGATTTTACGCTCAGTGCAAGTGGTCGTGAAAATACAGAAAACTTCACCCAAAATTACCAAGCCAATCATCTGCGCCCGCTCTCCCCCGTCCACATCAAAGCTACGCGCATTGGTGATGCCATAGAAATAGGCTGGATCCATCGTACTAGAACGAGTGGTGATGACTGGGCTTCACTAGATGTGCCGCTCGGAGAAGAGAGCGAGCGATATGAAGTTGATTTTATGAATGGAGAAGTGATCTTTCTAACGAAGGCGGTAAATACGGCATCATTGCAAATTTCGCTCACAGAGCTGGAAACTATTTACGGAAACCCGCTCGAAGAAATCACTATCGATATATCCCAAATATCCCAAAAATATGGGCGGGGGAAAGGGCGTAACTTTGTGCTTGATATTTAACGCTTGGTGCTTGCGATTCAGCCCGTTCTTCTTACATTAGCTGTGAAGGAGAATGCCGTGGCGAAGGACCCGTATAAACTGCTGGGTGTCAGTAAAAGCACTAGCGATAAAGATATCAAGAAAGCTTACCGTGCGTTGGCCAAAAAATGGCACCCTGATAAAAACAAGGGTAACGAGAAGGCAGCTGAGCGGTTCAAGGAAATTTCTGCGGCTTATACACTGCTCTCGGATAAAGATTTACGCGCACAATATGATAGCGGCGGCATTGATGCATCCGGTCAGCAACAAAACCCGTTTGCTGGCCAAGCAGGAGGCATGGGCGGTGGCTTCCGTAACGCATCCGGTGCGCAAATGGGCGGCGATATGAGCGATCTGTTTGCATCCTTGTTTGGGATGCAAATGGGCGGACATCCGGGGCAAGCTGGTGGGTCGCAATTTAGGCGTCCCCCGCCGCGCCCACAAAAGGGTGCTGATGTGCGTTATACTCTCTCCATTACTTTGCCAGAAGCCGTTGCAGGTGCAACTAAACAAGTGCGCATGAGCGATGGTAAGCAATTAAAGATAAGCATTCCCGAAGGTACCAATGATGATACGACCTTGCGGTTGCGCGGTAAAGGTAGTCCGGGTGTTAACGGTGGCCCTGCGGGAGATGCAAAAATCACTATATCCGTTAAGGCCCACAAGTATTTACGCCGCGACGGTAATAACTTGCGGCTCGATTTGCCGATTACTCTGCAAGAAGCAGTTCTGGGCGGAAAAGTGACTGTCCCGACCCCTAAAGGTAATATCAATCTTTCCGTGAAACCGGGTTCTAGCTCCGGTAAAACGCTTAGGCTTAAGGGCAAGGGCGTTAAAGGCGGCGATTTATTGGTGCGTTTGATGATTAATTTGCCGGAAGATATGGGCGATGATTTGAAAAAATGCGTTGGAGCATGGGAAGATCAGCCGGATCCACGCCGAAATATGAATATAAATATGAATATTTAGTCTGTTTACCTGAATGTGGCATTCAGATTGCATTCACAGATGAACACTTATAGAGACACAATGATGAAACGGATTAGACATATCACTATTGGCTTAGTACTGGCCGCTTTTGCATTGCCTACAGGTATGGTTGCTACAAGCTCTGCCCAAAGTGCGCCCGATCCAGGCCGCGTTTTGCAAAGTCAGCCAAATTGGCAGGCACAACGTTCAAATAGTGTTCGTAGTCTTTACGTTCAAAACCAGTCGCAGCGCAAAATATCTGCTAGCCGTGCAAAATCTGCTGCCATGAACCGGTACCGTGATGCCAAGTTTATCAATGTTAAATTGATCAATCAGTCTACTTACCGAGTGCGTTTACAGCAAAAAAATGGCAGAATTGTCGATGTTTATGTTGACGCTTACACTGGCAGAGTGAAAAACTAGCTCCAGATTAAGGGAGATTTCTATGCGAATTTTAATAGTCGAAGATGATCCGGATTTGTGCCGCCAGCTTTCAGAAGCTCTTGGTGATGCAGGCTATGCTATTGATGTGGCAACGGACGGTGAGGAAGGGCATTTCCTCGGCGATACAGAACCCTATGATGCGGTAGTGCTCGATTTGGGCCTGCCAGTTATTGACGGCATTAGTATTTTACAAAAATGGCGTGCTGACGGCAAAGATTTCCCCGTGTTGATTTTAACAGCGCGCGATCAGTGGAGCGAGAAAGTCGCCGGATTTGATGCAGGCGCAGATGATTATCTGACCAAACCGTTTCACACTGAAGAATTACTAGCGCGGTTACGGGCTTTGGTACGCCGTGCTGCCGGACACACCACCGATACAATCGATATTGGTGGTTTAAGTGTAGATAACCGTGCAGGAAGGGCCTTTGTAGATGGGTCTCCGGTCAAACTGACTTCTCACGAGTTTCGCTTACTGTCCTATATGGCTATGCATGTGGGTAAGGTAATATCACGAACTGAACTGGTTGAGCATATATATGATCAGGATTTTGACCGAGATTCTAACACTATTGAAGTGTTTATTGGTCGTCTGCGGCGCAAGATCGGTGTAAAGCGTATCGAAACCGTACGCGGACTTGGCTACCGCTTGGTTGATCCGAGTGCAGAAGAAGCTGGGGAATAGGCATTATTTTGCAGGGCGTAGCCAAACAACCCGAGGGCGATAACACAGACCAAGGTCGATCGCTTGTTTGGCGGCTGGTTCGTAGTGCCGCTATGTGGGTGGTGCCAGCCTTATTGTTCACTGCCTTTTCGCTCATTTTGTTTTACCGTGCGTCGACCTATAAAAATTTCAATGACCCGCTTATTAATACGATACAAGCGTTGGTGGCCAATATTGAATACGACCCGTTAAATGCCAACGAAGAGGTTGGTATTATTTTGGCAAACCAGCCAATAGACGCCCGTTATCAATTGGCTTTGTCGGGACGATACTGGATGGTCGGAGAATTACGTAAAGACGGCATGTTAGTACCGATAATTAGTTCGTTGTCTCTATCAAATTCTACACTGAAATTATCCCAAAAAGAAGCCGATAAAGTCCGTGAGAAAAAAGGTGAAATTATTCGTGCTTTCTCGATTGGTCCAGACAACGAACCTCTCAGTCTTGCTGCTCAATGCGTAATTTTTAATGATCGAAATTTTGTCATCGCTGCTGCGGCAGATCGTCGTCCTGCAGCTCAAGCGATACGGCAGTTTTCTGTCATTGCTCTTGGTCTGCTCAGTGTTTTGGCTTTAGGGTTGACGTTAGCGATTTATATGCAGGTCAGATCCGGTTTAAGACCGTTGTTTGAGTTGCGTGACAGTGTGGTTGATGTGCGCGAAGGTCGTGCAGGCTCTGTTGAAGGTAGTTACCCAAAAGAAATTAAACCTTTGGCGGATGAACTGAATTCTCTCATCGGGCACAATCGTGATGTGGTGGAATATGCCCGTGCGCATGTTAGCAACCTGGCTCATGCACTCAAAACACCTTTGGCAGTTTTGATGAATGAGGCGGACGGTAAAAGGTCTAAACTTGCCCGTATTGTCAAAAAACAAACGGGAACAATGAATAAGCAGGTTGATCATCATCTATTCCGTGCCCGTGCAGCTACACGAGGGCAAAGCATTGGCGAAAAAACGCCTGTTTCTGATACGGTTAACTCGTTGGTTCGTACTCTAGGTCGAATATTTCGGGACAAAGACTTGGACTTTCAGGTGGATATAGAAAGCGGGCTACACTTTCGCGGTGAGAAACGTGATCTTGAGGAAATGGTTGGTAATTTACTTGATAATGCCTGTAAGTGGACCAAAGCGGAAATTCATGTCATGGTTGAAGTGGACCCAGAAAGCGATGCTAAAATTCGTATCACCATTGACGATGACGGCCTCGGTATGGCGGCAGACCAATACGAAAATGTTCTCAAGCGCGGTACCCGCCTAGATGAAACTACCCCCGGCACGGGTTTTGGTCTGTCCATAGTCAACGACCTCGCCATTGCCTATAAAGGCGTACTAATATTAGATAAATCCCCATTAGGCGGTTTAAGAACTATTTTAATTATCCCTATGGTCAGAGAGTAATATAATCGCGCAATTCCAAAAACGAAATGCTCCATCAGCAGAGCGCAACAAAACGCCAATTGGTGCGCAGTTAAAAATGATGCTGCCGCAAGGGGCGCGGGTTTTGGAAATAGCTTCGGGGGCAGGGCAACACGGGGCATATTTTACGGAACTTCGGCCTGATATTATTTGGCAATATTCAGATGTTGATACGGATGCACAAGAAAGTCAAAAAGCTTATGCTTGCGAAAATTCTAGTCAGTTAAAATTACCGCTACAATTGGATGTGACCCAAGGGAATTGGTGGCAAAGGCTTGAACCTATCACCAATATATATTGCGCCAATATGATCCACATAGCTCCTTGGGAAGCGGCCTTGGGATTAGCAAAAGGAGCCGGAGAATTGCTACAAGCTGGCGACAAGTTGTTTCTTTATGGTCCATTTTTGTTTGGGGTAGATAGCGCTCAGTCTAATCTCGATTTTACCGCAAACTTAAAGCAAAGAAACCCAGTATGGGGTGTGCGCGAACTTGTAGATGTTGAGGAATTGTTTGTGGAAAATGGTTTTTATCTCGACCAGAAAATTACGATGCCGCGGGATAATTACTTGTTGGTTTTTCGGAAACGCTAATATCTTAGAGGACCACGCTGAATCCTCACGTCTTGTTAAGCATATATTTGCAGTTACCCGGCAATAATTGCGCATCTGCCTAAATGTGTCTATTTTGTCATGTTTTAGCAAGGTTGTTGTTAAGTGCAGTAGCGCACTTTGGCTTTGGAAAGGATTCTGGCGTGTTGTCTGTATTTTATAAAACTCTCAAACCTGTCTTCACACTGCTAGGTGTAATTGTGCTTACGGTTTCCATGCCCGTTAGTGTAAGCGCTAAACCGTTAGGCATGCCCGATGAACAAGGATTGCCAAAATCCTTGGCAGATTTGATTGAGCATGTATCACCTGCCGTTGTTAATATTCGAGTTGTTACAGGTGGTTATGCTGTAGATCGTCCTGGCGAGGATGCAACAGAAGGACAAGGCTCTGGGTTTATCGTAACATCGGACGGTAAAATCGTTACTAATTTTCACGTTATTGAAGGTGGTGACAAGATCACCGTGGGGTTTGCTAACGGGGAAGAATTTCCCGCTAAAATTATCGGCACAGACTACGAAACCGATATTGCAGTTATACAAATTCAGAGCGAACGATCATTTGATTATGTCGGGTTTTACCATGGGCCTGATGTTCGTATAGGTGATTGGGTTTTGGCCATTGGCAATCCGTTTGGCATTGGGCAATCATCTAGTGTTGGTATTATTTCCGCAACCTTGCGTAAGCGGGTCGAATCCGGTTCTTATGTGGATTATATGCAAACCGATGCAACCGTTAACCGTGGTAATTCTGGTGGCCCATTGTTTAATTTTAAAGGCGAAGTCATTGGCGTAAATTCAGCCATTTTTTCGCCGACAGGCGCCAGCGTAGGTATTGCCTTTGCCGTACCGCATACACTCGCAGAAGAGATTGTTGTTGATTTAATTAAATATGGCAAAGTCAAACGCGGTTTTTTGGGTGCTGCGTTGCGTGAGGCAGAATACACGCAGAACGGTATCGTATACAAGGGCGGCGCAACGATTAACTCTGTAGGTGCTGACAGCCCTGCTGATAAGGCAGGATTGAAAGCCGAGGATGTTATATTAAGCATTAATGATACTGCTGTGCGCAATGCTGTTGAAGCCACGCGGGCTATTGGCAAATTACGGGCAGGTGAAACAGCGGTCTTTCAAATTGAACGTGGCGATAAACTTATTCCAGGTGGTGTACGTGTAAAAATAGGTGAACGCCCAGAAAATAAAGATACGCTAAAAATTGCAACAGGAAATACGGGCGGTGCGACGAGCTCGACCGTTGCAGCTCCGGCGGCACCAAAAGCTAATTCAATGTATAATACTGGATTATCACTGGTTGACCTAGGGGCAACGTTTCGCGAAAGCATCGGCATGCGGGTCGACCAAGTCGGTGTTTATGTTGATGCGGTAGCGCTCGGTAGTAATGCAGCGCGCAAAGGTATTAAAAGCGGTATGGTTATTCTTGAAGCGGGCGGAAAGCCAGTGGCAAGTGTAAGGTTTTTTGGCGATATCGTTCGCAAAGCACAGACCTCTGGACAGCGGTCTTTCGTGGTGAAAGTTCGTACTTTAAACGGCAGTGAACACTATACTTCAATTTCTCTCAATTAATTTGGTAACTCAGAAGGAAAATATTATGCGCATACTGGTAGTAGAAGACGATGATGTTGCGGCGGAGTATGTCCGTAAAGGCTTAATGGAAGCAGGCCATGTTGTTGATTTGGCAGGCGATGGTGAGCTTGGCTTGGAAATGGCCAAAGCTGCGGATTATGACGCACTCGTGCTTGACCGTATGTTGCCGAAACGAGACGGATTGTCTTTGCTCAAAGAATTGCGTTCGGATGGTGATACAACGCCTGTATTGATTTTATCTGCATTGGGTGAAGTTGACCAGAAAGTTGAAGGCTTGCGGGCTGGCGGCGATGACTATCTTTCCAAACCCTATTCGTTCACAGAGCTTTTGGCGCGGGTAGAAGCTATGGGTCGGCGTTCTGATCCAACCGCTGCGGTGACAAAGCTTAAGGCTGGCGATCTAGAAATGGACTTGCTGGCACGTACCGTCAAACGCGAGGGGCAGAATATTTTACTCCAGCCACGCGAATTCCGCTTACTAGAATGCCTGATGCGCCACGCAGGAAAAGTGGTTACTCGCACTATGTTGCTTGAAAAGGTGTGGGATTATCACTTTGACCCCCAGACTAATGTTATTGATGTACACATTTCACGCTTGCGTGCGAAAATAGACAAAGAATTTGATACACCTATGTTGCACACAGTTCGCGGCGCAGGTTACCGCTTGCAGGTTTAGCAAACCTGCGCGACAAGGGTTTCTATGTTCGCGTCACTAAAACGTCTATTTAAAAATACGATTTTTCGCTTGTCAATGATTGCTGCTGCTCTGTTCGCAGTGTCGTCATTGATAGTGCTTGGCTATATTTATTTTGCCACTGTGGTCTCTGATTTGAACCGCGTGGACAAAACTATGGAGCTGGAAATTGACGAGCTAACCAAGATTTATGAAACTCTTGGCCCTGTGGTGTTAAATCAGATCATTTTTGACCGTGCTTTGCCAAAAGGTGCCAGCAATGTCGGCAATAACACCTTTTATGTGTTTGAGTATTACGACGAAGAAGGCAATGTTAACGGAGGTGGTAATTTACCAGCAAAGCGGTTCTTTACAGATCCGGAAAAAATTCCATTTTGGAGAAAAATCCCAGGACTGAAAAGTGAGAAAACCCGCGAATTTGAATATGCAGTGACTACGATTTCTGGTGATAATAAGCAGACCAGAAGAGCACGTGGACGACTAAAAGAATTTTTACCTTCTGGCGCTAAATTGTTTATCGCCAGAGATGTCGAAAATATTATGGCTGCAAGTGAAAAAGTTACGCGGGCATTGTTGATTTCTGTGGCCATGGCCATAATCCTTGGCTTGGTATCCGGCATATATATGTCGAGCAGGTTTGCGCGCAGGATTGCTGCATTCAACAAATTGGCCACAGATGTGCGGGCTGGCGACCTTAAACAACGTGTGCCGCGCGATGAAAGCGGTGACGAGTTGGATGTGTTGGCAGAGCATTTGAATGCCATGCTTGACCATATTGATACATTGATGGTTGCTATGCGCTATGCTGGCGACAGTATTGCCCATGATTTGCGTTCTCCGCTTACTCGGCTACACACAAGACTGGCAACGGCCGGATCAGAGGTTAAAAATAAGGTCGCGCGGAAAGCCCTTTATGAGGCATCAAATGATGCAGGTGAGTTATTGCGAACTTTTGAAGGTGTTTTACGGATTGCTAGGTTGGAAGCCGGGGAACGTCGGGAAATGCTGGTGCCGTTGGATCCAAGTGTGGTCTTAGAAGATATTGCGGAACTTTACGAACCATCTTGCGAAGATGCAGGGCTGGATTTTGCATTGGAAATAGAAGGTAAACATACCATTCGGGCAGATCGTGGATTAGTGTCACAGGCCATTTCTAACTTGGTCGAAAACGCTATAAAATATACACCAAGCGGTGGGGCTATTACGGTTCGTTTGCGTAAAATTCGTTCTGGCAGGTCAGAAATTTCAATAACTGATACTGGCCCTGGCATCCCGCCGAATGAACGTGACCGTGTTAAGGAGCGTTTTGTCAGGTTGGAAGAAAGTCGAACCGAACCGGGTAGTGGTCTGGGCCTTGCTCTGGTCGATGCAGTGGCTGATTTGCATCAAGCAAAGTTTGAACTTTCGGATGGCCCCGGTGGTGAGGAGAGCCAGATGCCCGGTTTGCGTGCTGCACTGATATTCCCACGCTATAAACGTACAAAATGATCGAGTTCAAAAAGGTTAAGGAAAAAAAAGATGCATTGTTTGAGCAACGTATTGGCAAAGTTTTACCAATTTATAATGCGGAAACTGGGCGCTTAATTTTACCGAATAAGAGCTTTGATAATATTATCAATAGTGCTCGTAACAGTGCACCTTATCTGTCTATGTTAATAGATAAATGGCCTGATGTGACAGTTGCTTTGGGCACAAAGTCACCGGAAACAGTTTTTAGCGATCTTCTCAAGCATATCCAACCTCTATCTCTTTTCGAACTCAATATCACTCTGCGCCACGTCAAACAAAAAGTACATTTACTGGCCGCTCTTTGTGATCTGGCAGGTGTTTGGGACTGGACGCAAGTCTGCCAATATTTAAGCGATTTTGCAGACAGAGCCATGCAGATGTTAATCACTGCTATTGCACAGGATATGGAATTTGATGGCACGCAGGATAATCCTGTACCGGGGTTATTTGTACTGGCGCTTGGCAAGTACGGGGCATGCGAATTGAATTATTCAAGTGATATTGACTTGATTGTTTTTTATGATCCAGAGCGGGTAAAGCTGCCTAATCCCGCGCGGGCTGAACGGACTTTAATACGGTTTGTGCGCAAATTGATGCGTGGGTTTGATGAAGTGAGCGAACACGGTTACGTATTTCGTACGGATTTGCGGTTAAGGCCTGACCCACGTGCGACCACGGTAGCCGTATCAACCCGTACAGCTGAGCGATACTATGAAAGCCTTGGTCAAAATTGGGAACGAGCAGCGATGATAAAAGCGCGTGCCGTTGGTGGAGATAGGGCGGTCGCAGACACATTTATCAAAGATGTTCTGACGCCGTTTATTTGGCGGCGCAGCATGGATTTTCATGCTATTGATGATGTGCATTCTATCAAACGGCAAATTCAAGGTGGCGCAAATCCCGAAGATATTAAGGCGGCGGGGCATGATGTAAAACTTGGTGTCGGCGGCATCCGAGAGATCGAATTTTTTGTGCAAGTACAACAATTAATACTCGGCGGACGAAACCCGCAATTGCGAACACGACGTACGATTGAAGGGTTGCAGGTTCTGGCTGAGGGTGGTTTTACCGACCCTGAGAGTGCTCGCATATTGCAAGACAATTATGCCGTGTTACGAAATGCCGAACACAGGATACAAATGTATGCTGACGAACAGTCCCATACTTGGCCGAAGGATGACAAGCAAAGAAAGCAATTGACGGCGCTCAGCGGCTATGAAGATGTAGAGAAATTTGAAGCGAATTTAAAACGTACATTCCTGCAAGTTCATCATATCTACCGCGACTTGTTTGCGGGCGCTGAGGATTTATCGACGAAAAAGGGCAGTCTGGTATTTACGGGTGTGGAACCCGAAGCCATCACCTTACAAACATTCGCAGAATACGGATTTGAACGCGGATCTGAGATTTGGCAAATTATGGCTGATTGGCTCGGTGGACGTATGCCAGCAACACGTACAGAACGGGCGCGAGAGCTTTTGACCAGATTGGCTCCACGTATAATTGAAGCCTGCGGCGCAACTGGGACGCCAGATATTGCGTTCTTTAGTTTTGCCGAATTTGCTACCAAGCTCAATGCAGGTGTGACCTTATTTTCGCTACTTTTACAACAACCAACCGCTTTATCTTCACTGATTGATATGTTGGCCATGGCGCCAAAGTTAGCGCAACAATTGTCTGCTCGGCCAAATTTGATAGATGCGCTCACAAGCCCAGAGTTTTTCAATGCCAAGATGAAAATAACACCAAATTGTTATTCAGCTCTAATCCCAGCAGATACAGATTTTGAAACTACAATGAATATTGTGCGGCGTGCAGTACACGAAGACCAATTTATGTTTACGGCCAGATTGCTGCGCAGAACTAACCCTACGGGTGCAGGAGAGATATTATCCAATATTGCTGAAGCCGCGATTACGGCGTTGCTACCAATTGCAGCTAAGGAAGCTGAAAGAATTTATGGCCCGATTAAGGGTGATTTCGCTGTATTGGGTTTAGGAAAATTGGGTGGACGTGAATTGTCGCTCCAATCCGATTTAGACATCATGCTGATTTATGAGGACGGCGCAAACAGTAGTGACCGCGACACCTTTAATAAACTGACACGACGGATTATTACTTCTCTTTCCAGCATTACGGCCGAGGGAATGCTCTACGAAGTAGACATGGCTTTGCGTCCATCTGGACGGGCTGGGCCGTTGGCGGTATCAACATCAGCGTTTGAAAAGTATTACTGCGAGGATGCTTGGACATGGGAATTTATGGCGTTGTCCAGAAGCCGCGTTGTAGCAGCCTCTAGCCCTGAGTTTACAGCAAAGCTAGAAAATGTAACGGCAAAGACCTTGCAAATAAAAAATTATGGTGATGACCTAGCTAAAGATGTGTTGAATATGCATCAGCGGTTGCAGAACGAAAAACCAGGCTTTGGTATTTGGGATATAAAAAACACTGCAGGGGGATTACGCGATATAGAATTTATCGCACAGTTCTTGATACTGAAACACCAGCCGAAAATAATTCCGCCTGCAACGTTAGACATGTTGGCATTAGTACGTGATGAGAAATGGCTAACCGGTGCACTTGTTAGGACATTGCTGAAAACGGCAAGATTTTATCACACATTACAACAAGTTCTTGCCATAACTGTCAGTGGTAATTTCGATCCTGATACTGCGCCAATATCAGTAAAAAATTTATTGGTAAGTGCAACACAAGAACAGAGCTTCGAAACACTCGAGCAGAACTATATAGGGGTTTGCGCCGAGATATCTGACGCTTTTAGACAAATTATAAGATAAACTCTTTGTCTCCAACCTTACTATGTGTGCATTTTTTTAGTATTCGTGCGTTCTTCATTCTGCTAGCCTGCAAAAAATATATATAAGGGGATTGATATGAGTTTATTGTTGGAAATGACTGTTCAGACTAGCACGCTAGACCCTATTGCGGCAACAGAAGCGTGGATGCAGACGATGACCGCTGAGGAAACGGCGCGCTCGAATGCGTATTTTGAGGGTGGTTATTGGCTTATTCTGTGGAACTTCCTGATTGGTTTGGGTGTTGCTTGGTTATTATTGGGGCGAAAGCGCTCTGCACGTGTGCGCGATTGGCTGGCGGCCAAGCTGCCAAAATTTCTTGTTAGTCCGACCTATGCATTTCTCTATATTCTTATCCCGACAATACTAACTTTCCCAATGACTGCCTATCAGGGGTTTTTTCGCGAAGGCAAATATGACCTTATGAACCAAACATTTGGCGGTTGGTTCTCGGAGCAAATGATAGGTTTAGGCATTGGGCTTGTTATCGGTACAATTGCGCTTTGGGGATTGTTTGCTCTGATCCGTAAACTGGGTGCCGCATGGCGTTGGTGGGGTACGGGTGTGACTATTATTTTTGCTGCATTTATGTTGCTGATCAGCCCGGTATTTATTGCGCCTCTATTTAATGATTATACCCCCATGGAAGAAGGGCCTTTGCGTACGCAAATTCTGGCAATGGCCGAGGCCAATAATGTGCCTGCAGATAATGTTTATGTGTTTAATATCTCCAAGCAGACCGACAGGGTTACGGCCAATGTTTCGGGTTTTATGGGGACGACACGGATTTCACTCTCTGATACATTGCTTGAGCGAATTTCACCAGAAGGTGTAAAGGGCGTCATGGGGCATGAACTTGGCCATTATGTGCTTGGCCATATTTACGAAATGCTGGTCTATTTAGGGCTCATAATACTATTTGGATCTATGTTCACGCACTCGATCTACGGGCGTGTACAGCGTAAATGGGGCGAGAAATGGGGGATTGGCGCTATTGGCGATAATGCCGGTATGCCTTTATTTTTTGCATGCTTTGGCTTTTATATGTTTTTGGCTACGCCGCTCCTTAGCACGATTATCCGCAATAACGAAACCGAGGCTGACATGTTTGGGTTTAATGCTGCTGCTGAGCCAGACGGTATTGCAGAGGCTTATATGATGCTTGCGGAGTACCGCAAAATGGAGCCGGGAAAATGGGAGGAAATCATTTTCTATGATCATCCTGCTGGCTATACGCGCGTCCTAAACGCTATGAGGTGGAAAGCTGCACACCAAACTATCGATGCAACGCCGTTGCTTGTAACACCATTATCGGCACAAGAAGAAAAACATGACTGATGTCAAAGATAAATTAGCAAATATGCTTGAGCAGGCTAGTCCGGAAATGATGGTTGCGGATCCAATTGTTCGTAAGGCGTTCAGCGTTGCATTGCTGGCATCTGATTTATATGTGCCTGTGCATCAAAGTGAAAATCAGCAAGCGGCGGACGGCGGCGTCACTTTGCAAGCCATCGACATTGACGGCGCTTTGCATGTTTTGTTATTTTCCTCCAAAGACAAACTCGGTGAATTTATGGACGGGAATACGAGATTTGCCCGTGCATCAGGCGGTGATATTTTACCGTCCCTACGCGGTGGTCACGCCGTTCTCAACCCCGGTGAAAAAGGCAGGGTGTTTGCGCCTGAAGATATTGCTGATATATTAGGGGATACGAGCAACCCAGAACACGGACATGCTGGGCATGTTCATGGTCCCGACTGTAACCATTAATTAGGCTGCTGGTCGGTTCGTGCTTTGTACGGCTTGTCCGTGTCCTTGCTCTTGCGTTTGGGCGGACGTGTTTGTTGGGTGAGGCGTTGTCGATCCAACTTGTGGGGTTACAACAGTTTGACCAAGGACATTTGCGATGTCGGCTGTTATTCTCGATACTTCCTGGCTGACATCACCCCGGTCTTTTGTCTCTTCTTTGGGTTTTGCTGGTTTGTTGGGTAAAGAGAAGATTACTGTAGTACCTGTGCCGACAACACTTTCAATCTTAAATTTACCGCCGTGTAACTCTACAAGGGATTTGGACAGAGCTAAACCAAGGCCGGTACCTTCTGATTGTTTATTGGCTTGGTCATTTACCTGCTCGAATGGTTTTGCTAATCTTTCAATATTTTCTTGCGAAATCCCAATGCCGGAATCCGAGACTTTGACAATAATACCGGATGCTTTTTGAATGAGTTCTACACCAACTTTTCCGCCTTCCGGAGTAAATTTAACGGCATTGGTTAGTAAGTTAAGTAAAACTTGTTTCACAGATCTTGGATCAACTTCAATTTCTCGAACTTCGCCAACATCAACATCGAGCGTCAGGCCAGCATCATCAGCGCGACCTCTTATCATTCTAACGACCTGGGCAACCATTTCGTGCAAAAACATGATTTCTAAATTCAGCGTCATCTTACCAGCTTCAATTTTAGACATATCCAAAATGTCGTTGATKAGAGATAGAAGGTGTTGACCTGAAAAAAGGATGTCGTTGACATACTCTTTGTAACGAGGATCCCCAAGCGGGCCAAACATTTCTTTTTTCATAATGTCGGAAAATCCGTTGATAGCATTTAACGGAGTACGCAGTTCATGGCTCATACTGGCTAAGAAATTACTTTTTGATTGTGATGCTTCTTCCGCGCGAATTTTTTCACTTTCATAACGTTCTGCCAATTCAACAATACTGTCTTGCGACTTTCTCAAGACATCAACTGTATTGTTCAAAGCTTGTTCATTTTTCTTGAGATCCACTGCACGCAGGCGCAATTCGGTAATGTCCGTGCCAACACTGACATGACCGCCTTCAGCTGTAGGCGTTTCTATGTAACGAACCCATCGACCACTTTTAAGGTGGTACTCGATCCATTTTCCCTGCGTAGTTTCGTAATGGAATTTATCTTCGACAGCTGTAATTGCGAGGTAGTCAACACTCGCGTGGTCCATTCCCACATGCAGGCTTCCGGGTGCCAAGTCAAAAAAACTTTCGAAGCGGTTGTTCCACACAAGGAGCCTATTCATGGAATCCCAAACAACAAAGGAATCAGTCATAGAGCTAAGAGCGCTATGTAGTCTGGCTTCTGCTGTTTTTAGACGGATTTGCGCCGCACGTTGTGCCGTAATGTCAAGAGCAACCCCGACAATAACGCGCTTCATCTCTCTTCCTGAACGGGTAGACGACCTACCACGGCATTGCAATATTAGCGGTAAATGTGCGACACGGATATCAAAATCAAATTCCCCTTGCATGTGCGCGCGTCTGGCAAATGCTAGGAACCTTTCCCTGTCGTCAGGATGGAATAGCCCTAAAAATTTTGAAAGAGGCATGGTTTGCTCTTGGCGGGATAACCCCAGCAAGCCCGCAAGAGATGCACTGAGAAAGGCTGCACTACCAGTTAAATCAACTTCCCAAACACCGCCTCTATCACCTTCAATAGCCGCTTGGTATCTCTGTTGGGATACTTCAGTGTTTTGTTGAATCCCCTGCACAACGCGTAACTGGTTCTTTAACGAGTTGAGTAGTGTCACGACTAAAGCGCATGTGCCAATAAACAAAATTAAAAATAGCAATAGATTGTTTTGCAAAACGGCTGCGCTAGCACTGGCATAAGGCCTTGCTTCCAGTAAGAATAAATTGGAGTTTGGTATCTGCACAGCAGCAAGAATGTGTTTACTACCATTTATATTGACAAATGCTGTCGTCCTTATTCCAAATTGTGTCAGTCTTGAAAACTGTATTTCAGTAAGATTGAAAACGTCTCGTAGGCTGAGTTGCCCCAAAGAGCCGTTCCCGTCAATTGTACGCCCTGAATTTGTCACAATGGCTATTTTAGCAGTCGTTTGTTTGCTGGTGTTGACCAATGTACTGTCTGCGAGCACTGCTATAGCATAATATTGCCCCGTTTTTTTAATAACGAGTGGAACCGTTTGTCCTTCGGGTCGTATTATCGAGCTAAGCTTTAGTGCCTCCGTACCAATATTCTGTATGGAAAGATTTGCCAAAACAGGCGCATTTCGCGGGTTGCTAGCAATGATTTCGCCTTTTGCATTGAGTATTGCTGCTACAGTCACAGCTGGTGAACGAGTGATAATATCAACAGATTGTGTGGGTGATTTTCCTTCAGCCAATCCGTGGTTAATCCAGAAGACAACATTGTCGATTTCGGTGGAATAATTACTTGCTACAGCCTCGGCATAGCTAAGGTGATCAATCTGAGCCGTTTGCCGACTGGTGCGATAATCAACAGTCAATTTAGACGTTACTATCAAAATATAAAAAATCAAAAATGCTAAAGCTAACAAGCGCATACGAGAAGTGCTTTGTTTATCTTGCGAAAAAGCTTTTGCTTGAGTTGCTAACTTAACACGGGATTTTAATGGCATATGATTTTGTTTTACCCGTGCATCGGTTCCTGGTGGCAAGTTGTGTACAGGGTTGCGCGTAGAAGAACCTGTATGCGGTGGGTACACCGTAGCAGGTTGAGCTTGACGATATGGGGTCGGACCCTTGTGCACATCTATCCCTTTACGCGAATGTTAAATTTGCGAATCATTTTGCCATTTAACCGTGAGAATAGAGGGGGAATGTTAACAAAGTCGACCAAAATGCAGTGGTTAGAGCCCAATTATTCAATGGTTTCCGGCTCTGGGGGGCCGAAAATGAAACCTTGGAGGGCATCAAAACCCATATCAATGGCGAAATCACGTAATGGCTCAGATTCTATACCCTCGGCAATAAAGCGGACGTTTAGATCATTTCGCAAGCTTAGTAAGGCTTTTAGTATGGATTTTTCGCGATTGTCTCTAGCTGCACAAGCAATAAATTCGCCGTCAATCTTTAACCAATCTGCTGGAAATGCGCGTAAATAACGAATAGATGCAGCGCCAGCACCTACATCATCAAGGCATAGGCTATGACCGCGCTCTCTGAGAATATTGAGCAAGCTTAGAGCTGGCCCTAAGTCTTTTAAATCCCAAGTTTCTGTGAGTTCGAAAATCAGTTTTGAGGGTTCAACCTCCAGAGATGATAAAGAAGATAGCAGGTTGTGTGCAAATGACGGGTTTGCGAAAGACGCTCCGGAGAGATTTACAGCGATCGCATGTCTGTCAGAATTCGAGTTGAGAGCGGCGACGGCCTGTTTGAGCATAGATATATCTAGATCGGTAATAGCGCCGCTTATTTCTGCGGGTCGTAAGATGTGCTCCAGCCCGGCATCACTGTCAAACCGAACAAGCCATTCATAGTGCAGGATTGAAAAATCTTTGGCGCAGACAACAGCTTGCCGCATGATAGTGTGGCGTTTTTCAGAGATATGTGCACGAAAACCGTGTTCTGTCTGTAAATCAGGCATAGGTGTATGTACTCTATAGCCCTAAAGATTTCCCTAAAGTTTTAGCAGCAATTTCGATGACATTTTCTGATGGTTTTGCCCTTAAAATACGCGATAGTTGTTCCTGAATTAAATTTTGGCGCCTTATGTCCAATTTACTCCATGTTTCGAATGCACCAAGCAGGCGAGCGGCAACTTGTGGATTACGCTTGTCCATACTCAGGATGTTATCTGCATAAAATTGGTATCCAGCACCGTCGAAACGATGAAACTGTTCAGGGTTTCCAGCCGCCAAGCCGCCAATGAGCGAGCGCACTCGGTTTGGATTGGCGTCTTGGTAAGCTGGGTGTTTTGTTAGCGCTTTCACTTTGTCTAGGTTTTGCATGGCACTCACTGCAAACCACTTGTCGATAACGAGTGAGTTGCCTTGCCATTTTTTGTAAAACCGTTTTAAACTTTCGCCTGCCCGCAAACCGCCCAGTCGAACCAATATCAGTAAGGCRGCAAACTCTTCRGTCATATTCGTAGCGTTTTCAAACTGGCTCAGTGCCAATATCAATGTTCGTTCACCCGGTATTTCCGCGAGAAAAGATAGGCAMGTATTGCGCAAAGCYCGTCGGCCAGCACCTTCAGCGTCCGGTGTAAAAGGACGAGGTTCTGACATTTCTCTGTATAGACTTTCTAGGGCTTCTGTGTGGTGGTCTGCGATAGCCCGGCGCAGTAATTTGTTGGCTTGGCGTATGGCCAAAGGGTCAGCGCCTTGATTRGACTGGCTGGATATAATTTGTAAAATTGCGCCGTCGCTTGGTAAGCCGAGCGCCAATACTTTRAACCCTGGATCAATGGTTTCGTCGCGAATAATACGGCCAATGGCATCAACATAYCCRCGCTGTGCTGACGTGTTATCGGGYTCATTTCCTGCTTCAATTGCGCAGGCTAAATCTGCGAGAATATCYCGTGCTAGGGCCTGTCCTGCTTCCCAACGGTTGAATAAATCTTTGTCTGAATTCATCAGTAGTAAAGTGTCACTTAATGTACGGTTTATAATGATGTTGACCGGAGCGCTAAAATTACGAAATGCTGATAACGYGGGTCGTGAGGGGACACTAACGAATTTTACTTGTGTAGTTTCTTCAGTAAGAATCACAAGGCGTTCGGCRAAATTATTGCCGYYRTTTTCCAAAAKMNCNCNGAGCBWTGSRSSKAKSRKKRSSMYCKGTYYGWCASSBYSGCCGGGTGTRGGTTTTGTTTGTTGTGTCAAGGTGACAGTAAATGTGCTGTCAGCTTCATCGTAATCCGTATCAATATGAACATCTGGTGTGCCTGCCTGTTCATACCAGCGCATAAATTGCGAGAGGTCTTTGCCGCTAACTTGCTCAAAGCATGCCAGAAATTGCTCAATGGTTGCAGCGGTCCCGTCTAGACTKTCAAAGTATAGATCACTMCCTTTGCGAAAAYCATGTGGTCTGACAATGGTTTYCAGCATGCGGATAAGTTCGGCACCTTTTTCGTAAACTGTAGCCGTATAGAAATTATCAATCTTCATGTAGCTTGTGGGGCGAACCGGATGGGCGAGCGGGCCTGCATCTTCAGGGAATTGACGACCGCGCAATGCGATTACATCTTTGATCCTTTGCAGGGCMGCACCGCGTTGGCTGGCAGAAAATTCTTGATCGCGAAASACSGTRAAACCTTCTTTCAGGCATAGTTGAAACCAGTCACGGCACGTGATGCGGTTGCCTGACCAATTGTGGAAATATTCGTGTGCTACAACGCTTTCAATGCGCTCGAAGTTCATGTCGGTAGCAGTAGCTTMGTCGGCAAGTAGAAGTGCGGAGTTGAAGATATTTAGACCTTTATTTTCCATAGCTCCGAAATTGAAATCCCGTACGGCTACCACCATAAACCGGTCWAGGTCATATTCACGCCCAAATGCTTCTTCGTCCCATTTCATAGAACGTTTCAGAGCGTCCATCGCATAATTTGCTCGCCCAGCGTCTCCTGGGTCAACTTTGACATAGGTTGCCACAGAATCAGGAAATATCAAAGCGGGCAACATAACAAACTTTTGAATATGGCCTGACTGTGGGTAAAAAACAGCGAACACCAACAGATTACACCACTTTCCAACATTATTATAAAGGGGTTTGTGGAGAACACGACCTGATTAGTCGGGTTTTCTGTTGCGCCTTAATGCCGCATGCTCTAAAGTCTAGGTTGAATCGGTAGCCTAATGGTTTATAAAAAATAGACCGTCTATATGAGTTGTGGAACTGAGGCCGTCCTGGGGAAATTTAGGGGATGGCAGGGAAAAAAATGAACGCAATGACGAAATCATCGATTTCCAGTGTAGCGGAGGAGGATATGCTGCGGGCGCAGCTGTATCGGATGCTCTCGCATTTCCTGGGCARTCCCCCTTCACAAAAAGACCTCGACAATCTCGCCGCCATGAGTGGCGATTCGTCCCCGCTTGGCGAAGCGATTGCCAGCCTGTCAACAATAGCCGGAAAAACCGATGTGGTTCTGGTTGCCCAGGAATATCAGGATCTGTTTATTGGTGTCGGGCGTGGTGAGTTGTTGCCGTTTGCATCTTACTATCTCACCGGATTTTTACACGAAAAACCGCTTGCGGCTTTGCGTCAGGATATGGCGCGTCTGGGCATTGCGCGCCGCGCCGATGTGAAAATTCCCGAAGATCATATTGCGACAATATTCGAAATGATGTCGGGGATGATTGAGGGCAAATACGGCACGGTCTATGATCTTGACCAGCAACGTGAGTTTTTTAATAAGCACATAGGCTCCTGGGTCAAACATTTTATGACCGATCTCGAAGGCGCGAAAGCTTCCATACTTTACGCTGCCCTGGGAACGATAGGACGCATCTTTCTCGATATTGAGGAGGTTGCGTTTACGATGGATTAGGTCACGTTGCACGGGCTTTTAAAGGCTGTGTCGTGATTTTTGGGAATTCAG